>CAYOML010000001.1:0-117418 GCA_964405095.1 uncultured Candidatus Saccharibacteria bacterium
CTTACCAGCGCGAGCTATTTGCATAAATATATCACAGATGTCGTAATAAGTCCAGCCTGCACCACCCCCACATGCTTACTCCAACAGTCCGGATGCCGAGTGCAGCCGGAGCAGCCCCGTTAAGGGGATGCCCCCGTGCGGAATATGCCGTTGGAGTAAACATGTGGGGGTGGTGCAGTATCCCTTGTCTACAAACCAGATATAAGTTTTCTCAAAAACCTAAATAGTGTCTGAGGAAACCGGATTGTGTCGCGTATATCTTCTTCCATAATCAATAAATTCTCCCATAACTCCTCGAGAGTTTTTTGCAAAGCAAAATCGTATTGCTCCATTCGAGTAATAAAATCTTTTTTGCCGTTATTGGCTATGCGGTATGCCTCGCGGCTATTAGTCTGCACATTCGCAGCAGCCATACTTTTATACAAATAACTGATCCGGCGAATCATGTGCTGATCGCTGGCAATCCGACGCGGCAGTTGCAATTTTATAAGTTGCCATACGCCATCATCTAGCATCAAGAGTGGGGCAGTGAGTGTTTTGTTGTGTTGAAGGTAACCAAGCTCGCTGTTGATGGCATTGATATTCTCTCGGGACGTGGCCTGATTTTCCTCGATATTTACCAATAGGGCCGACAAA
Source organism: uncultured Candidatus Saccharibacteria bacterium (assembly GCA_964405095.1). Taxonomy (GTDB): domain Bacteria; phylum Patescibacteriota; class Saccharimonadia; order Saccharimonadales; family EFPC-124; genus CAYOML01. The sequence continues at coordinate 637 of CAYOML010000001.1, forward strand.
ACCGCCCGGTCACGTTTTTTGATTGTGAGCTTATACCATATTGCAGCTATCGACAGTACAGTTAGAGCACCAAAAGCCATACCGCCCAGTCCGATTGCTAGATCCACTCTCAAATCAACATCCATGTGAACATACCTTAATATGGTTAGCCTGAATATACAACAGCATTAGAGCACCAGAAAAACAAGTCTTCCGGCGCATACCCAACTTGCTATACTATGTATAGTCATGTGTGTGCTGGTGGGCATACCCAACTTCTTACATACAGGCTTTAACAGTTTTCTTTAAAGCTTCTTATCACCCCGCCCGGGTGGTACATCGCGCCAAGCTACGCTGTCATGGCGAGTTCGGCTACATTTCTTCCGCGGATATTCGGGTTGTCACTGGACGGTTAGACGACCTTTGCCGTAGAAGATCCTGTTTAAACCCGTTCGCCAGATTTAAAAATTACTGGCTGTTTTTACTACTCATAAACAGGAGAAACCACCATGACACGCACAGCAATCAACGAGAATGTTAACATCACCGCGCTAGCCTTCCGCAACAACCGCGACTTTGCCACTCAACCAAAGCGCATGGAGTATCGTGGCAGCACTTACACCTTTATGAGCGGCTTACAGTACTTGATCAAAAAGGGTGACCAAATCATGCGTATTTTTGACATGACTGACGGCAACACTACTTACCGGTTGCGCTCCGACGACGCTCAATGTAACTGGACTCTGGTGGCCATTACAGAACATGCGTAGATCCTATCCACCACAAGCCTGAACCGCCGTTAACCCCGGCGGTTTTTTGTTTGGGAGTATAATTAGAATATAGCTTAAAGAAATGGGGGATACATGTTAACCGATTCACCAGTGTCAGCCGTGCTGCCAGCAATGGACATGGCCAGGGCCAAAGATTTTTATCAAAACAAATTGGGTCTCAAGCTCATGCCTATGCCCATGGATGACCCAATGATTTTCGAGGCAGGGGACAAAACAGCCTTAGTTGTATATCACCGCGCCGAAGGCACGAAAGCCGAACACACTGTAGCCGGTTTTAATGTTAGTGACGTAGCCGCCACGATTAAAGAGTTAGGCGCCAAAGGTGTAGTATTTGAAGACTACGACATGCCCGGCCTCAAAACCGTTGACCACATTATGGACTACGGTAGCGCAAAGTCGGCCTGGTTCAAAGATACTGAGGGCAACATTATTGCCGTCAACCAAATGTAGCCTTAGCTCGTAGTACAAGTTTTTAAATAATTGGCTTGATCATCTCATACTAGCGTGCTAGTATACTGGTATGTCAGATCTTAAAGAATTTATCGACATTATAGAATCTATTCGCAACCGCGTGTTGTTGGAGGATTTTTTGATGGCCGTAACAACCCAAAAAGAGCGCGACGAACTAACCAAACGCGTACAGATTGTAAAACGGCTAGTTAAGGGTATCCCTCAATTGCAAATCGCTAAAGACTTGGGCGTCGGTGTTGCCACTGTTACACGTGGCTCCAAAGAACTAGCAAGCGGCCATTTCAAGGTGTTTAAAGGTAAATAATATGCGTATTTTGGCCGTAATTGGTTCGCCGTGGCAACAAACACTCTTATGGGAGCCTTGTTAACTTTTGCTATCTACTAATTCTCAGCGGCTCCCATCTCAGGGAGCTTTTTTAATTCTAAAGGAGATCACTATGATCACTCATTCACCCGAATCGCCAATGCCCGAACCATACCACACCTACGTGGCACAACGGGCAGCGAAAATATCAGATGTACTTAAGACTATTGTTGACGATACCAACGTCCAACTTTGCCCGCGCGCAATTACCCCGGGCGAACGCGTGTTTGGCGATGAAGATGAGGCCATTATTTATGGTTGTATTGTTGATGACCTGCGAGACGGCTATAAAACAGCTCTGTACACCGGTAATGAGTTTACCGAAGGTATCGCCGCCTACTCAGTCGATGAAGCCTTGCGCTATGCTAGCCAGGTGCTGGAAGATGGAAACAAAGTACGTATTAAAGACCCGCGCCACTCCAACGGCAGTGGCCAGCAGGTAGCCGAAACTATCGAAGAAGTCACCTCAATAGTACGTGGCTACGACGACTTACAGCACGGTGGCCTGGTATTAATGCCCGACCTGGAACAAATCTTTAACCGTTACTCAGCCGGACGAATCGACCTCAAACAACACGGCACCTACGACTACTATGGGTACGAAGACGTAGTAAACCACGAGGGGCACGAGGTGTTTGGCGGCGGCGAGATTTTGCTTGCGCGCCATGCCAATAAACCCAATTTAGAAGCCGCCGCAGACCGGCATGACATCCCTTCAGCTGTGCGTAAACTCGCGAACAAAGCTCTCGATCTCTATGCCAAGCAGGTTGTGCATATGGGTCGCGCCAGCGTCGATGTGGTTGATGGCGTTACGCACAATGGGTCGCGCCTGTTAACCGTTATAGATGTCACACCGCGCGTTGGCGGGCACACCGCAGCCGAGACACTGGCGATTGCCTCGCTTAAAGCCTCTGGGGATCCCGATCAGGTTGTAAGAGCACACGGACGTTTGCAGTACAACCCAACCCCTACCACCGACAGCGAAGGTACTAAATTTGTAGACACGCCAAGCCTGGTTATTACCGCAAGCGTACTGGGAGCGGAGTAACTATGAAAATCTACGTTGTAGCCTGCCTGCACGGCGAGGAGCTGTTTGGCCTTAAAATCATTGCCCAGCTGCAGGCGTTGGGAGCCGCACGGGTGTTCACGCATATTGCCCACCCCGAGGCCATTGCTAAGCACACCCGTTATCTGGATAACGATTTAAATCGTAGTTTCGGGGCACAAGCCAAGCCATCGCGCGAGACCACCATCGCGCAGCGTCTACTAGCCGACATTGCAGCTGCGCGGCCAGATATAGTATTAGATTTGCATACCTCACACGGCGAAGTTGGGAAGGTGGCAATTGTAGCCACCAGCTCACCCAAGCTGACAAGCCTTGCCCACCGGTTGGGCGTGCAGCAAGTTGTGGTAATGCCACCTAATATCTCCAAGGATTCGCTGATTGGCCAGTTACCAACCAAGGCGATGTCGCTGGAATTTGGCACTGGTTTACGATCTGACAAACTGGCCCGTCAGTTAGCTGAGAGTATCGCTGAGTTGCAAATACCACGCAACCTACAACCGACCGCGCTACCAGTCTATAAGGTCAGCCGGCTGATAAAAAACCACGAGGCCAGGGGCGAGACATTACATAACTACGTGTTTAACAAGACTCTCAATGGCTATCCATTTTTGGTTGGCAAAAACACCTACCAAACCTTTCGTGGATTTTTGGCTCATAAACATCAATAGCCGCTAAATGGTGCTGTTAGTTGTTGGGTAGTAGTTGTCCAATTAAGGCGTTGTTTAATGGCTGCGGTTATAGCACCTGATGCCGGGCGGGTTATTTTGTCGCTAATATCTACTCCGATAATTTTTAGCTGAAAGGTGAGCGGTAGCCGTTGCAGGTCCTGCTGTTTGGCTTGGTTCAGGCAATCGTCTTCAAATTTGACACAGCTTTCGCCGAGTTTTGTCCAGGCAACTAGCTGATTACTGCTTACAGCGTTATCTGCCAGTGACAGTGTCACATCGATGGCAGCAGAGCGAGTGGTCTCGGGCTTAAGCTGCTGATCGAAGATAAAATTGCCCATCGAATAAAAGATTGGGTGACCTTTGTAGGCTTCAGATGGCTGGACCCAATGCGGATGATTGCCAAATACGATATCAGCACCGTTATCGATCATCGAATGATACAAACCCCTGCGTAGACTATCTACTGTCGACTTATATTCTGTCCCCATATGCGGGTAAACAATAACTGGCATGTACTTGGAATATTGCTGCATAACAGCCAGTGAATCAGCCTGCGGCACGCGGAATACACCATGGTAGCCACACATAGCAAAAGGCAACTTGGCTTGCTGTTTACTGCCATCACTTATTCGCACTTGAACTGGCAGGGCAACTACCTCGCACAATTTGGTAATAGCCGTCGGATCGAAATTACCAAAATACTGAATACCAGCGGCATCTAAATGGGCCCGGGTCTCGTCCAGCCCAGTTTGACCATGCTGGTTGTCGCTATGATTATTGGCATTAGAAAATACTGTGAACCATTTAGCTGCTTCTGGCACATAACTGGGCGGGCAATTAAAATTAAGTGTGGCTTCTTCGGCGGCTGCGGTTGGATGAGCGCCAGTGACAGCAGGGCATTCCAGATTAGCAACCCAGGCGTCATACTGGCTGCGCCTAAACTCGTTCAAACGCGAGAAAGGATAGGCCTCTTTGAGTGGGCTGGCCAGGGACCACTCGTTCATATAACGCCCCCAGTACACATCACCCATGAACAAAATGTTACTTTGCAAACCAATCGGGGCCGGAGGCGCAACCTGCTCGGACTGTGCCTGTTGCCGAGGTTCTGGGGTAGCGCTATACATAAACCACCACACACCGGCCACAACACCGCCCAGAACTAAAAGGACAGTTGCAATAAGCATGGGGAGGCGCCACTTACTGCTACCTTTAGGCATCCGTAAGCCGGTTTGACTATCCATAATCGCTATTATCGCACAAACAGTGGTCGAGTAATTCTATCTAATAAAGTAGCTGACCGTAACTGTGTAAGTTAGATCGTTCTCACCTGGCTGTATTTGCAGCTGCTTGGATTCGGCCACATCTTGTTGCACACCTATAGCCGGATAGGGTATGCCTCCAAAACCAGTGCCATCGTTGACGGTTTTGACTGATCCTAGGCTAAAACCTAAGTTCTTAGCCGACTGCTCGGCTTTAGAGCGGGCATCCTTAGTAGCTTCATCACGAGCCTTGTTTTCTAGTTCTTTACGCTTAGCATCACTAAAATTGGCTTGCGGCGAAACTGCACCAGACGGAGAAGTACTGACTAAATAATCCTGAACTTTTTGCGCTAGGTCCTTGTTATCCACTGTCACAGTTAGCTGTAAAGAGTAAGTTGCACTACCGCTAACTTTGTCATATAACGGATAGCTGTAACCGGCAGAGTTGGTTTTTATTTTATTATCGGCAACACCAAGTGCTTTCAGCTTCGAAACCAGCTCGTCACTCTTTTTGGTAAGCGCCGCCAAAGCGGCTGCTTTGTCACTGTTCCTAAACGCATAACTTGGGTAAAAAACAAACTCGTCGGGCACGGCCGATAATTTGGCTTGACCGGTTACTTCGATGGTCCGGGTACTAGACCTTGGATCGTTCCATGGCTGCCATAGCGCCAGCATACCGGCAATCACCACCACCAGAATGACTGTTAGTGTTCTGTAATCGAGACTTATGTTGAGTTTCATCTTAACCGGCGTCGGATCGTTTAATGTTGCCATCTCGGAGTCACTCCACTTATATGACCATCGTAGCAAAATCGTTATCTAGGTGAGTTTTTCGCTGGCCAGTTTCTTGTGCGCCAGAGCTATGCCAACAACAACTACGGCCAGATAAACCAGACCCGTCACACAAGCTTGAACCATGTGGGCCGGTTTCATGACCATCAAATAGGTGCCGCTCGCCAGGGTTAACCCAACCAGCGAATAGGCAACATAAAACTTCTTTTTTGATGGTCTAAAATACAGATAAGTTGTAGAAACAATGCTCGCTACCGCTATAAGTATATGAATAAGTAACGCCATGAACTCTAGTATAACATTTATGCTTATGGCAAGAACCACGAAACCGAAATCATCACACTAAACGCCAGCAGTACCAATAGCGAGAACCCAAAGACTTGTGCCGCCCACTTGCGATCATCCCCGGTTTTAAAACCCTGTACTGCTAGTCTTAGCCAGGCCAGACTAAACCCAATCATTACTGCCAAATAGGTGTAACCGGCATAACCCAGAATAGTCAACATTGTGACGGCACCCATGAAGGCAATAATATAGATAGCAATATTCACTTTTGTTAGTTGCAGACCGCTTACAATTGGCAGAACCGGTAGTCCGGCAGATTTGTAGTCATCAAGCCGACGAACAGCAATAGCGTAAAAATGCGGCATTTGCCAAAATACCAAAATCAAAAACAGAATTATGGCGCCAGCGTCAACTGTATTAGTTACTGCCGTGTAACCAGCCACCACAGGTGTAGCGCCAGATATACTGCCAACGATCGTTCCGTAAACAGAGTATCTTTTGCTGATACCATACAAAACCACATAGTCGATCAGCCCGATCAAACCGACAGCGACTGTCAAAAAGTTTGTGAAGTACCATAAGATTGCAAAACCAACTAACCCAAGTAAGGCAGCATAGACAATAGCATTTAAGCCTGGCAAAGTTCCTTTTACCAAGGCACGATTCTTAGTTCGCGACATCTTGCTATCAATACCCCGGTCAATGTAATTATTGAGCACGCAACCCGAGGCAATTACCAACGCCACGCCAACCAAAGTGGCCAGCAATAGTAAAAGATCAATTTGTCCATGCGCTGCCAAAAAAAATCCGCCGGCCACGGTAATCGAATTGCCATAAATAATACCCGGCTTGGTTAGCCAGTAATAAGTACTAACTAAACCAGACCTACCTATGGATACCCTCGTCATTCATTATGTCTGTTGGAGATGACGCGTGGTAGTTCAGGTTGTTCATAATCCACAGTGAACCAATAACCAAAATAAACAGCACTAGCAGCATAAACAGGAAGGTTACAAGTTGCCAACGCGGTTTGCGTTCGCGCCCAAGATGCAAGAAAAATATTACCTGAACCACAAATTGTATGACTGCCAAGCCAATAATCAGCGGCAATAATACCTCGATAGAAAATAGGTGATAGACAACCGACACGTAGGCTACACCTGTCAGCACCAGCGATAGTACAAAACCGGTTACATAGGATGCTAGAGGTTTCATAATGCCCCCACCATGTAGACAATTGTAAATATGAAGATCCAGACCACGTCCAGGAAGTGCCAGAATAGACTTAACAGTGTCAGCCGCCGGATATTACCCGGTTGCAGACCGCTGCGCATGACTTGTACAAGCAGTACCAGCATCCATAACAAACCAGTCGCAATGTGTAACCCGTGAGTACCAACTAGTGTGAAGAACGAGGATAGGAAGCCGCTACGCTGCCAACCATTGCCCTCTTGAGTCAAGTGGCTGAATTCGCTAATCTCCAGTGTTAAGAAGGCGAGCCCCAAGAGAAATGTAACTGTAAACCAGGCCAGCACCTGACCTTTCGCGCCGCGGCGAGCGGCCAGTATAGCCAGACCACACGTAAAACTACTAGTTAACAGGATGAGTGTTTCGGCTAAGACAAAGGGTGGACTAAATAATTCACCGCCGGATGGTCCGCCAAAGGTATTGTTACGCAGTACGGCAAATGTAGCGAATAGACTGGCAAACAATATACAGTCTGTCATTAGATAAACCCAAAAACCAAGTACAGTTTTGGACTCTAGGCGCTGTTCGTTAGCTTGTTCGGCAACGGCTACATCGCTCATAATAAGACCCCTCTACCAGCTTTTACTTCGAGACGAGAAACTTCGGCCGCAGGAATAATCATGTCTGTATGGTCATTTGACGTACGAATAATAATGCAAGTGATAACGCCCAGGAACCCAATAAGAGCTAGCCACCACATATGCCAGATCAGACCAAAGCCAACACAAAAGGCAAAGCCGCCTATAAACAAGCCTAGCGGGGTGTTTTTTGGTATTTCGATGTCTTCGTACTCAGTAACTGGCTTGGTTTTAGACTGCTTCATATCCCAAAACGCGTCGCGTGCGCTGACTGCTGGAGTGGTAGCGTAGTTGTAAAATGGTGGAGGGGAAGCCGTGGACCACTCCAAAGTTCGACCATTCCACGGGTCGCCAGTCGTGTCTAGGTTCTTTTTGCGCTGCACAACACTGACAATAACTTGTAGAATCTGGAAGCCGACGCCCAACAAAATTATCATGACACCCACACCAGCCACAATAAACAAACCTTGCCAGCCAAGCGATGCATCGTAATGGTCGAGCCGCCGAGTCGCGCCCATCAAGCCAAGGATGTAGAGTGGGGTAAAGGCCATTAAAAAGCCGACCAGCCAGCACCAGAAAGCATAGCGGCCCAGCCGTTCGTTGAGCCTAAAGCCCATGAACTTCGGGAACCAATAGGTGACACCGGCAAAAAAGCCAAACACCACACCGCCAATAATCATCGTGTGGAAGTGGGCCACCAGGAACAAGCTGTTATGGACCTGAAAGTCGATTGCCGGTACAGCCATCAACACACCGGCCACACCGCCAAGCGTAAAAGTCACTACAAATCCTAAGAACCACAACATCGGCGTTGTAAATCTTACACGGCCGCGATACATCGTAAACAGCCAGTTAAAGACCTTTACACCAGTTGGTACGGCAATAACCATCGTCATAATTCCAAAGAAGGCATTAACATCAGCTCCGGCACCCATAGTAAAGAAGTGGTGTAACCAAACAATAAACGATAAGAAAGTGATGGCAGCTATGGCCCAAACCATCGACGTATAGCCAAATAACCGCTTTTGCGAGAAAGCTGCCACAACTTCGGAAAACACACCAAAGGCCGGCAAAATTAAAATGTAAACTTCTGGATGGCCCCAAGCCCAAATCAGGTTAACATACATCATCGGGTTGCCACCTACATCGGCCGTAAAGAAATGCATTCCAAGTAAGCGATCAAGTGCTAACATCGCCAGTGTGGCTGTAAGAATCGGGAAGGCAAAAATTATCAACACCAGGCTACCCATTACGCTCCATATAAATATTGGCATTTTCATTAGCGTCATGCCGACACGACGTAGTTTAAGAATCGTGACCATAAAGTTAATACCCGATAGCAAACTACCCACACCAGCAATCTGCAAACTCCAAATCCAATAATCCACGCCAACACCCGGGCTGTATGCTAGTTCGGATAGCGGCGGATAAGCCAGCCAACCCGTCGCCGCGACTTCGCCCACAACCAACGACAGATTTATTAGAACCATACCAACGGCAAACAACCAAAAACTCACTGCGTTCATAAAGGGGAAAGCGACATCACGCGCACCAATCTGCATCGGAACCACTAGGTTTAATAACCCAAACAATAAGCCCATAGCCACAAAGAAAATCATAATTGTGCCGTGGGCCGTAAAGACCTGTTGGAAGTGATCAGAGGTTAAAAAGCCATGAGCGTCACCAGACGACAGCGCCTGTTGGGCGCGCATCATAGCCGCATCGGCCAGGCCGCGCAGTAACATTAAAAATGCTACAACAATATACATCACCCCAATTTTCTTTGGGTCGAGCGTTGTCAGCCATTCTTTCCATAGCCATTTCCAGCGCTTAAAATAAAACAGTAACGCCACAACACCTAGACCGCCTAGTAGAAAGGTCACTTGGGCACCGGTAATAATAATGTCGTGCTTAAAGGCGTCGAGCGTCAGATTACCAAAGACGAAATTGGTAAATGCTTCCATTACAGCCGATCCCCGTGCGGCGCCATGTACTTCATAATAACTTGATTATACAGGCCGTCTTCGACTGCCGAATAAAAAACAGGTGGATTATCTCGGCTAGGTTTAGCTAAGTTGGTATATTCGCCCGCGTTCAATGACAACGAATCTCTGCTAATCGAACCAACCCACTGTGTAAACTCATCGTCACTACTCGCCCTAGCCACAAAATGCATGCCAGCAAAGCCCGCACCGCTAATATTGGCCGACGAGCCATAAAAATCTCCAGCTTCACTAGCCATTAAATGCAGGTGGGTCGACATACCACTCATGGCATAAATCTGCCCGCCAAGTTGCGGTATCCAAAACGAATTCATCGGCGCGTCAGATGTAATCTCGAAATCGATCGGCGTATTTTTAGGAAATTGCACAAAATTGACCATGGCAATATTTTGCTCGGGGTAAATAAACAGCCACTTCCACTGCAAGGCAACAACTTGAATCGTGATTGGCTTTTGGTCTGAAACTAATGGCTTAAAGGGGTCTAGATCGTGACTAGTTTTCCATGTTACGACCGAAAGAATTGTGATGAGCGTCAATGGAATTAGCCACCAAATAGCTTCGATAACCCGATGATGATCCCAATCCGGTGTGTATTTAGCCTTGGTGTTGCCCTCGCGATAGCGCCAGGCAATGCCAAACGTTAAAGCAAACACAGGAATAACTACCGTCAAGGCTAAGATCGAAGCAAACATAATAAGGTCGCGTTCTTGCTGTGCTATCACACCCTTGGGAGTAAGAACCGCAGCGTTAACGCTCTGCACAAAGAACGCAACCAGCGCCACAACCCCCAACGCCAGTACGACCAAAAGCGCATATTTATACCGTTTATGCATCGTTGTTTATACTATAGCATTTCCAATGAGTGCTGAATCACCCCTACTATGCTGTTTCAATGGCACATTCCGCGCGGGGCAGCCCTTGGTGGGCTGCTCCGGCTGCACCCTGGGCACCCAGACCGTTGAAACAGCATAGTAGGGGTGATTCAGCAGAATTTATTGACAGACTCTAGCATATACATTATAGTCTGCCCTGTGAGTTACTACTCCCGCAAGAATTTATTTGTATTGCCAAGCCCGCTGCCACTTTGACAGCCGGGGTTTTAATTTTTCCAAATAACGTAACAACTAAACACAGACAGCCCCGGCAAAGGGGCTATTTTTATGCCCGTTAGTCTGCTGTTTATAAGGAGTTAATGATGGAAAAGATTTTAGATACAGAAGAAGATGGCAAGCGAAAAGTAGCAGTTATAGGCATGGGTACAATGGGCAAAGCCATACACCAGCTAATGGGCGATGAATTTGATGTCGTGGGTATAGATCACACACCTGGCGCCCTGGCCGAGGTTGAGACAGCCAACATTGCGATTCTAGCCGTCAAACCACAGTCGTTTGCCGAGTTGGCTGAAGCCTTGCAGCCTTACATAGGTAAAAAACAACTGGTTATTTCGATAATGGCCGGTATTACCTTAAAAGCACTGGGTGTAGCTTTACAAACCGACCGAATAGTCCGTACAATGCCTAATTTGGGGTTGCTTAACGGCGAGAGCTCGACTGCTTATTGTGCAGAGGGACTCGACACTGCCGACGAAACTACGCTAAAAAGCGTGCTAGACATTTGGGGCTCGAGCTGGCGACTAGACGACGAGAACAAAATGAATATCTTTACTGCCACGGCTGGTTCAGGCCTGGCATACTTTTCGTTATTGACCGGTTACATTGAACAGGCATTACAGGGCCAAGGTTTTTCTACAGGTGATGCCAGGCAAATAGCAGTAAAAACACTGGTCAGTACGGCCCACATTTTAGATAGTGGTGTTGCGCCTGTCGAGTTGGCGAGTCGTGTTACCTCCAGAGGCGGTACTACCGCAGCTGCGCGCCAAGTGTACGAGGGTTGGGGCTTCGAACAGGCTACTCTAGCAGCGATAGATGCTGCTCGACAGCGTTCACAGGAGCTAGCTAGCCCAATAACCGATTGAGTAACGGCTAATTGTTGTATATGTCAAAGACGCCGGCTTTGTCGCCAGTCGAAAGCGTGTTCTTCTTAACTTCGCCCTTGGGGCCGTAGCCGTACATGGTCGCGTTTTGGTAGTTGGCGGCGTCGTACATGTCGTCAAGCCCGGTCCAGTGGCCTAACTCATGCGTCAAGATATTTTCGGCATCATAAGTTGCAGAGTCGGCGCAAGTGTCGGAGTTTGACCAGCTCCAGGTGAACTTTTTGTTCATGATGGTGTCAACATCAACCACAAGACCAGTTGAAGTATTGTAGCGGATATAAGTTACACCCAGCGCACTACCTGAAGTCCTGCCCCAGGCAATAACGTTTTTGCCGTCATAGGCCGAGCGGGCTACAGATGTATTGGAGCCTTTGGTAAAGCTGACCATGTTACCAGAAGCAGCCGACCAATCGTTAAAGCCGTTGTTGGCAATAGTTGCTAAACTAGCGCCACCAACTGATGCGGGCACACTATCAGGGTTCAAGTTATAAGTGACTGCCGATGGCAGGTGCCAACCGGCAGCGCCGACTGTGGCAGTTGAATCAGGATCGCTAAGATTACAGACCAGAGACGACAAACTTGCCTGGCCAGGCCTCTCGTGGTGCACAATAACCCGCACCTTAATACCCGGATGACCCGGTTCATCATAAAGCCCGTCCTGATCAAGAACGACATCGTCTGGCAAAGACTTTGCCAGAGCTAAACCACCCATAAGACCAATCGACAGTGCAAGCGCAACAACAACTAAAGCAATTTTTTTCATATTTCACCTTGAATTACAATTATGCTTCTATTGTAATGCGTTGATAATAATCATTGCAAGTTACTAACAATCGTGAGGGTGATTCGGACAAACAATATTATGTATACAAAAAATCACGGGTGAGTGGCAGATCGTTTTGAATACCTTTGGCAAAAACATATTGTGATAAGTCAAGCGCACCGTACCGGAACCCAGCCGCGGAGCTAGCAAGCCACAGATCCCACATCCTATAAAAATGCTCGTCAAACATTTTTAGTACTTCAGAGCGGTGGCTTTCATAACGACGCTGCCATTCTTCCAGAGTTAGGGCGTAGTGGAGGCGCAGGTTTTCGTAATCCAACAGTCGAAAATTATAATTGGGCAGCGCAGAAACAATCTCGCGGTTGGAAGGAATATACCCGCCTGGGAAAATGTATTTGTCGATCCATGGGTCGTTTGGCTGTTCCGATTGCTGAGTTATGGTATGCAGAACCGAGAGTCCATTGGGTTTGAGCAGACTGCCAACAGCGTGGTAATAGTTACGATGATTGCCTTTGCCAACATGTTCAAACATCCCCACACTTACAACCCTATCAAACTGGAGCCCGCGTTCGGGGAGTTGTTGGTAGTTGGCAAGTTCAAACTTTACTTTATTAGCCACTCCAGCTTGCTTGGCAGCTTTTTTGGCGAATGTGAACTGCTCTTCGCTGAGCGTTACGCCAAAACCCTGAATGCCATATTGCTTGGCAGCAGTAATTAGCAATGTGCCCCAACCGCAGCCGATATCTAGCAGTTCGTGCCCGGGTTGAAGTTGTAACTTCTTTAAAATATATTCAACTTTACGATTCTGAGCTGTTTCGAGCTTGTCGCGTGGGGATTTAAAATAAGCACAGCTGTAAGTTAGACTTTTGTCGAGCCAGAGCTTGTAAAAATCATTCCCCAGATCGTAGTGGTGAGCAATATAGCTCCTTTGTTTGCTGCGGACATTTTTATGTAACCTAGTGAGGCGAGTTGCTTTCTGTAAACCTGAAAAGGCTGCTTGGTTCTCGTGCACCAATTGCGCGGCACCGCTCAGCCGACCTTCAATTTCGATCAGGCCATTGGCGTACGACTCGCCAAACCCAAGTGACATATTCTTAAGGATAGCCCGAACGGCTTTAGGGCTTTTTAGATGCATGTGGAAATAAGGTTTGGCTGTTCCATAAACATGCGTTTCACCATCCCAGTACGTGACCTTTAAACCACCATGCTTTAATCGGCCCAAAATACTGTGGATAATGCGTTTCTCAATCACAAAGTAATTATATAATGCCAGGCCCGACAACCATACAGGCTTTTCCGGCTATCTCCTAATTATTTGATCTTTATGAGGTCCAACACCCAAAATATCTATCGGTAATCCTAGTTGAGCTTCTATAAATTCTACGCAAGCCTGAGCCTCGCGGGGCAAATCTTTATATTGCCTGACGCCACTAATGTCTTGACCCCACAGTTCAACCGTTTCATAGACTGGTTTGCAGCGGGTGAGTTTGGCGGCCGATCCGGGGGCCATATCTAGTTGCTGACCATCCAGTTCGTAAGCCACTGCAATTTTTGTGGTGCGACCATACCTTGGCAAACAATCTAGCTTATTAAGAACAAGTTTATTAACGCCATTAACACGTATGGCCCGCCGTAGTTCTGGTAGATCAAGGTAACCAATGCGTCGCGACCGGCCAGTAGAAGCGCCGTATTCGCTGTCTATTTGGCCAAGTTCTCCTCGTACCCGCTTGGCAAGTTTTTCGTCCTTTATTTCGGTTGGGAACGGGCCGTCACCAACATGTGATTTGGTCGCTTTTATAACGCCCATGATGGTACGTACATGTTGCGGGCCAATGCTTAGCCCGGTCAGCGCACCGCCAACGGTTGTGTGGGCCGAAGTACCAAACGGGTAAGGAGCTTGCTCGATGTCGAGACTCGTTGCCTGGGCACCTTCGGCCAGAACGTCAGCACCTTTAGATAAATGCTCATGGAGCAATGTAACAGTGTCAGTTATGTAGGGCTTAAACAGCTTAGCATTGCCAAGCAATTTTTTGATTTCGGCTTCAATACCGTACGGCTGTAAACCGTTGGCCCTAAGCTGCTTATTAGCGTCAAGTAATCTGCTAGTAGCATGTTCTTTCAGGGATTTAAGATCGCTTACGGCCTCGGCTCGTATACCGGAACGCTGATATTTATCGCCGGCAGCAAAGGCTATGCCACGTTTAGTGGTACCCTGTGCATTATTACCATGTTCACGTAACTCATCTAGTGCAATATGGTGTGGCAGTATCAAATGAGCCGCATCGCTAATCGCGAAGTTTTTGGGTGAGACATCTATACCAGCAACCCGAATGGCTTTTACTTCGTCCGCTAACCGATTTAAGTCTAAGAGTGTACCGTTACCAATAATATTTAAGATGTCAGGCTCCCGAACACCAGATGGGACCTGATGCAATGCCAGTGCCTGACCGTTAAGCGAAATAGTGTGCCCAGCGTTTGGTCCACCGTTGAACCTGGCTACAATAGCGTATTTGTGACTCATCAGGTCAACAATGCGACCCTTACCTTCGTCACCCCTCTGTAGGCCTAAGACTACGTCTATTGACACATCATTAGTCTAGTTAACCGAGCGTAGCATAGCAAGTATTTGCTATAATTTAATTATGAAACAATTTATATCTTTCAGGACAAAGGTGAGAACAAACCTAATGAGGGGTGCACTCCTTGGGGTAGGTAGTGTGCTCGCCCTGGCTTCTGCCGTTGGCTTAGGTCTGGCACGACCAGCGAACGCCGAAGATTGCGTGAGAGTCGCACCAACTGTAACTATGACCTCGGCGGCCACACAAGCAGGCTACCCTGGCACAACACTAACCTATACTATGGACGTCACCAATAACGATTCTGTTGGCTGTCTTTCATCAGATTTCACTTTTGAACCATCGAGTGCACCCTATGGTTGGGTCGTCAGCCCCACCCCAGACTACCCAAGCACCCTCGAGCCACAGCAAACCAAAAACTTTAGTGTTTCGTACACTTCTGCTTGGGACGCTTATGAAGGTAGCTATGAATTAACCGTCAACGTAACCCAATATTCTAACAACCCAGCCTCCCCGGATTACTATTACATCACACCTGTATATTTAACTTACATACTTAAAGCCGCGCCTACCCAAGACACGCAAGCACCAACTGTGTCGATCTTTTCACCAACGAACGGGGCGGTCGTGAAAAGAAACTCCACCGTTGCCATATCGGCCTTCGCTACCGACAATGTGGACGTAAGTCTACTATATTACAAGGTCGACGGCCTAACTGTTTGCTCAGGAACTAGCACGACATCCTGTGACTGGCATGTGCCAAGCAGCAAAGGAACACACTTCATCAGCGTAGTTGCCTATGATGCTGCCGGCAATGTCGGCATGGACGCTGTGAGTGTTACAGTAAAATAATAAACTAAGTACAAACCATTAAGAGGCCAACTCACTGGCCTCTTAATTGCTGGGGCGTTCTCTTAGTTGCAAGATACACACCCATTAGGGCAAGGACTGCGCCGACAACGAATCCTACCGTTAGCTGTTCGCTCAAGAGTAAAGAGGCAATAGTAAACGTTACTATCGGAGCAAGATATTGAGTCAATGAGGCAATGACGGCAGAACCATGTTTAACAGCGTATTGGTAGAGAAGGAAGAAAGTCGCCCCAAGGGCTCCAGTCAATGCCACTCCGAACCACGCCATAGCCACTGTGGATTGCCACCAACCCGGGTGAGTGATAAAGTCCGGCACCGCCAGGAAAGCCGTGGCTATTGTTGCCATGTAAATAAACAACGAAGTCAGATATAGCGGCGAGTACATATGATGGAATTGTTTGGATAATACAGAATACACAGCCAGGCAGATGACCGCAACAAACACGAGTAGATTACCAGCTACGTTGCCATTAAAAGCCGCACTTGATTCCAGAGCGGGGAGCAAAATAATTAGTATTGTTCCCACAAACCCGATACCAACTCCCAGTATTTTATTTTTCCCCAGACGCTCGCGAAGGAGCCAAAACAGAGCCAAGGTTGTCAGAACTGGGGCAGCAGAAAACAACATCTGGGCTGATGTGGCTGTAGTAAGGTGGACTCCAAAGGAGTAGGCAATAGTGTTAACAACCTGAATAAGGGACAGCCAAATAACCTTTTTGCTTGGCCTATGAAAGTTCTGTTTTTGCCTCAGCTCTATCAGCAAAAAAGGGGTGATCGCAATCGAGGCAATTAAAAACCTGATGAACGTAAAGCTGAGGGGAGGGATAGTTTCGAGTGCTATTTTGGCAAAGACCGACGTTGCACCAGAACATACAGCCGCAATCAGTATACAAATTATTGCTAATTTACGGCTGCTCATGGGTTTGTTTAGACCCGATTTGTTTTCGTCGTTCACAATTCTACTAAGTCTACTAGGAAGAATGTAAAATATAAAACTTTAAACAGCTAGAGCCCAAAAAATTCTTCCATAGTTAGCTTTTCGGCATAAAGCTCTGTGGCTAACTCTGTACCAACATAGCGTACGTGCCAGGGCTCGTACATATAACCAACAATCGCTTCCTTGCCCTCTGGGTAACGAACAATGAAGCCATATTCATGAGCATGCACGGCCAACCATTTGCCTTCGGGCGTGGTACCAAAACACTGTTCGAGTTCACATTCTTTATCTGATCGCCCAATGTCAACCACTAGACCGGTTTGGTGTTCACTGGTGCCGGGTCGGGCGCTTAGGCGGTCGGCTTCTTCCTGCCCACTCTTGCTGACATACCTGTTATACAAATCTGTTTGAGTCTCGAACGAACGATAGCCGCTAATCAGCATTACGTCAAAACCTGCAGTCTTCATGGCCTTGTACATGGCTTCCAGCGATGGCGCGATTTTACTGCTAACTTGCATAGATTCGGCAATAGCTGCCCAGCGAAGTTTCATATTTGGTGCAACCAGGTTCGGTGGCACATAGCCATCTGGCAGTGGCCGCTTTTTATTAACGACCCACCACAAACCCCCAGGCTCGTCAACAGAGTACTTAGACTTATCAAATCCTTGCAGTTTGGACTGGCTCACCACCTGGCTGCTGGGCTTGTTTTGATTCGAAAAATACATATAGACAGCCAGCCCACCACCAGCCACAATAATTACAATGCCTGCGACAACAAGCAATCTCTTCATAGCTATAGTATAACAGAGCCGATCTGGCAACTTGGGTCCACTGCACCAGCCCCACTTGCTGTTTCAGTGGCCTGGATGCCCAGGGTGCAGTCGGAGCAGCCTAGGGGCTGCCCCGCGCGAAATGTGCCACTGAAACAGCAAGTGGGGCTGGTGCAGTGGACCCAAGATCAAATAAAAAAGGGCTTGACAAAACGCTAATGTTTTTGTAGCTTGAAAATAGGTAAGGGTGAATCCAAAAAGAAAAGCCTTACGCAAGTCTTTCCTTCTAGCTAGGGGAAAATAAGAATACCGGTCCGATCAACCGGTGTTTTTATTTTGGCTGGGAACATCTGATAGTTTTCGGGGTTGGCAGTGCAGTGCCAATCCAGCCCCTGATCATCAGATACTGTTATCCACCCTACCTAACTAGGTAATGAGGTTCTTAGAAACATTGGATGAAGCTCATCGTTCAATAGACTTCGCACGGTTTCAAACGTTTCAGGACTGGTGATTGCAAATGCGCCCAACCTGCGCCTCAACCATCCCATAAGCTGTCGACGACGCAGTTCGCGGTTTTCTAGATCTGTGGTGTTCTCGGGGAAACGTCTCGAGGTTCTGAAAAGCTGAGCTGCCCTATAGTCAACATCCAATCGGGACTCGGCCGGATCTTCCTCTACAACTATTTCTTCGGCGATTGCGTTAAGTATACCCAGAGCCCTGCCATAACCTTCTTGAGTGCTCAACACCTCTCTCGCCCGTACAAGGCGTTCGTCGTCTGGCTCAATCTTCTGAACTAGCGGGTCAAAACGCGCGCCAGTTGCGGCACTTATCACGCCACGCAAGGCAATAGCCACGTTAATCCTGAGTGCCCGTGGCAATTCTGCTCTAACAGCTTCCTCGGATGTGTAATCGCTCGCGCCTGCTTCAATATGAACTCTTAATGTTTCGATTACGGCATGTTCAAGCCATTCTTCATTATCGTCCAGGTCGATATCGGCAATTTCGGCAAGATCTACACCATCCCGAAAGGCCTTGAGAAATTTAATAGATGTAAACACTGCCGAACCAGAACTCAGCGGCGTCCGCTCTTGACTCGGTAAGAAACTATCGATAATCCGCAGACCATTTTCTTGAGGGATTGGAGTAGGCATATAGCGACTATCACACACTCCGGGGATTGCGTCAATATCTCTTGGTTCAATCCATAAACTTATGTATTATTGACTTATGGAAACAATTGAAGAGCCAAGGGAAGGTGACGCAGACACAACAAGCAAGCTAAGGGAAGTACATGGTGGACGCAATGATGAAGAATTAGCCCTGGCGAGTCCTGATAGCTATCGAGAGATCCATGCCATTCAGGAGGCTAAAGGAGAGTACCCAACAACGATTGAACGCTCAGACTTAAAACCGCGGCAAATTGCTGTCGGGGGTACAGAAATTGTGCTTCAACGACATGGCAGGTACGAGCGCGAACGCGGTAGCTATTTTGCGGGCAGCTTGACTGATCCCCGGGCAGAACGCGAAGCAGCGACCCACTATTTTGAAGACCTGCTAGCGCAATTACCGGAGAAAGAGCGTGACACGGTTGATATTGTATTCGTAGCCAGTGATACACAGTATTTTGAGGGTGGGCGTCGCAGCCACGAGACTGCCACAATAGCTCAACAGGCCGCTTTAGCTGTTTTGGAAACACACGATATACCAGCACAGCACATTCTGAACTTCACCGGCCGCTTGCATACCAGTATTCATAGTAATGATCGTGCGGCAAGCGCCATTGGGCCAAGAACAATGCCAACTCTTAGAGAACCGAACTTCCTTAATGACTCACCAGAATTTGTCGACTTTATGCTCCAAAAATACGGCGGAGTAAACTTAGAATTCTGGAAAGCGTTCGAGGAAGACAGACACAGAGAAGAACGCGAAGCAATGGGGGCTGAGGGTCCAGACGACATAGCTAATAGGACTGGTTTCACCGTAAATGTATTCTCGAGATATGCACGCTTATACCACCATCACAACCCAGGCCGGCGCTTGGTAATCTGGGCAGGTACACACTACGACACAATAAGCCCATTCGTAAAACGCGATGTTTTTGGTGTCGGTAAAGAACGGCAGTTACTAGTGGACTACGGGGCAGGCGTAACCATTGATATTAACCCCGATGGCCACGCCACCACAACCATAGGTGAACATGAATACGCCGTGCCACTTACCGTGCAGAAGACTCGTAAGCACTCAAGTAAGCCGCAGCCTCCTGAACCGTCTTAAACTTTGGCACGCCCTGCTGCTCCCATTTGGCTATCCATTCACGATGCCCAGCAACCTGATCTAACTTGTCGGTAGTCGCACCGCCATCATATGTGCCCTGCTCACGAGCAGCAATCCACTTTTTGTGAGTTTCCCAGTCGGGTATAACGATTGCATCTGGTTTAAGCCAGTTATTGGAAGCACCCACAATCCAGAAACCCAGCTTTTTGGCTTCAACAGTAATTACATCGCAACGCCGATCTATTTCGGTAACAACTTCGAGATTTTCAAGCCACCAAGCACCTTCGGGCATTGCATGGGCCATTTGCCATAAATCATCGCCGTCAAGCCAATGCATTTCTTGCTGATTTTCTACGAAATAAGTCTTGCCTGAACCCGAGGGAGCCATAATAAATAGACCCTTATCATGTCGAACAAATGTTTTGGCTAGCTTTTTGTAGACCTTGGTACCATCCGTATATGTAAGAGGAGTACTAGATGTAAGTAGTTTATATTTTCTGGTTGGCATTAACGACATTCTAGCACTGGTAATCTTTACTCACAACAATCTATCATTAACCGAGTGTTAAAATGTATTCATGAGCACAAACGAAGCAATGCAAGATAACAAAAACGACGACGGTCCATCAGTTTTTCGATTCGAGGCACAGATCTTACAGCATACCGATAAGTTGAAGGCCGATTCCTGGGCCATGCTCGACATCCCAAAGATAATCAGTAAAGAACTGCGCGGCATGGCTAAAATCGAAGGTACTATTAATGGCCATCCCTTCCGGGCGCCTCTGGAACAAGGTACGTCTGGAGAACACAGACTGCGTGTGAATCAGGCCATGCTGAGGGGCGCTGCTACCCAGGCCGGCGACACGGTCAAACTTGCCATTCTGGGGCCAGAACCCGAACCAGTACCCCCGGCTGATCTCCAGACCCCCCTGAACGCTTCCCATGAGGCAAAGACATCGTGGGACGATCTTACAACTATGGGGCGTCGTGATTGGATCCGTTGGATTAATTTGGCCAAGACTCCAGAAACCCGGGCCCGTCGAGTCACAAGAACTGTCGATCAACTCGCAGAGGGAAAGCGACGAGCTTGTTGTGTAAATGTCAACGAATTTATGATGTGCCGGATTGAAGAATCGGAGCTTGCTTCGCGAATACAGCAAAAATCAAAGCCTTGATTTTATTTTGAGTGTCGTATATTAGACCTCATACTTCGGGCTGAAACTTATTACGGCTCCAGTTCCATAAAACCGGGTGAACTTGCGACGGATTAATGCCGCTGTCTTTAAGCAGCTCGCGCCAGGCGGCTTCTACCTGAAGCGAGTTTGAACCTTCGGGCGTCACGCCCAGCATCACGCTACTTTGCAACACATGGGTGTCGGGGATAATCGAAATTTCCTGCGGGTTTTTAAACTTGGCATCGGTATATAGCGACAGGATGAACGGCCAGTAGTTAGAGAGCTTAGGGCCGGATAGGTAAGGGAAGCGCTTGCGATGCGTAACCTGCAGAAGGCTAATAAGTTTACCAGCATCGCTCTCGGCCTCGGCTATAACTTGGCGAGGATCACCATTGTAAAAATCGTGCAAAGTCTTGGCAATTGTAGTCCAGATTAAAACATGTTTGTTGGGCTGCAAAGCAAGTTTGTGCTTGATTAGGTCTGCTCGGATCTTCTCAATGGGAGCTCCCGCCAAAGATTCAGGCAGGAACACATAGCGAGTCTCGGGGTCCTCGTAAGTTTTTAAAGCCGCCGCCCACATGGCAGGTGAGCTGCGCTGAAAGTTAATGCAAATTGGCAGGGTGAAATACAGATAGTTCTCGCGGCTACCTAGCGGTAAACCTGGGTTAACCTCGTGCTGCGACAGCCTGGGGATGAGGCCTTGTTCGTAGTAAGTGAGGAGTTGTTTAACTTTGTCGAGGAGCATGACTCAATATTACAGGAAAACAAGATGACATTACCGATCTTTACGGTGCCCCGACAACAGAGTTTTTTGCCAGTCCCAATTGCCCCACGTGTTTAATAACAAAATCTCAAAGGTTTTATTTGCCAACGCCAGTATGGTGCGCGAAAAGACTAGCTCAAACCTCAACGTTATTGTTATGCACGCAAAGTCAGAACTATCTGTCTTTGTTTTCTGGCTTGCCAAGTACATCAAAACGAATAATACCTATCAAAACAGAGATAAGTATAAACACTTCTGCGGTCATTCCGGCATACGAACCGACAGTAAAGTTATATATGAACCAAAGTGGTCGGGGAACTAACATAATGAAACGTATAAGACGTGGGCTAGCTTGCCAGACGGCTATTGTGCCAAAGATTTGGGCCATCACAGGTAGCCCATCAACCCAAGACTTGCCGGTCAAGATACCCGCCGTAATGAACATTGCAATGAAAATATAGAGCCAGTATTTGGCTTGCGGCCACTTACTAGCTTCTTTTTTGTAGGCTACAAATACCACGGCCGCTTCGATGAGGTTCATTAACGAGCCGACCCAGGCGCCAAGTAGAGCATAGTGCAACACAAACAAAACCACGCCTACCAGCATGAGAAGCAGTATTTTTACCCGACTATTTCTCTGGAAGGAGAGTATTACACAAAGCAGCGCGAGATAGCCAATACCCTGAATGATAATTTGATTCATGTGCTGATTGTAGCAAAAGAGACTTCCGAAGAAGTTAAATACTTAGCCGGGGATCGTCGACGAAGTTAGAACCTTTGTGATAGTCTAAATCTTTGTAAATCGGGGAACGGTTTTGCCTTCCCACTCAACTTTTTCCAACCATATAGTCAAAGGGCGCAAAAATGTTAGACGTTCACCATATTGCGCCTGGTATATCACGCAAAGCTCATCATTTGCCTCTAGAAATCCCAGCCCAATAATTTCATAAACTTTGTCTCTACCTTTGTAGTGCCAGTATTGTGCACCAACAGTTACGTGCGATTTAGCGCCTTCAATCTCTTTTTTGAGATCAAACTGCTCTTGGTGCGTTCTTCCCATGCAGGGATTATAGCAGGCAAAAAGACTCCCGAGGAAGCCTCTCATTGTGCCTATGCTTGGCTGCTACTAGTGAGCGCACTTCGCAACCCTGAAGCTATGGAACGAGATCCATATAACCCAAACTTGACCTATAAAGGCACTAATTGCCTCTAATAGCAAAACAAACTCACTATCTTTAGGCACTGTCATAAATAGCAACATAATAAGCCCACTTAGCCCCACTGCCCAGTACGAAATTGGCTGGACGGTTGAGCCTTTATTGTGTTTGCCCATAAAGTAGATACCTGCTAAAAAAGTTAACGAAAAGAACAGCGCCAAGATCCTATGAACAACATCACTTGCAACGTTATTAGGATCGAAAGGCGTGAGAGCCAATATTGCATAGCCAATCATTGAAGCCGTAAATAGCCTTACAGGTACAACGTAGCATTTCTTAAGATGATATCTTGTAAAAACCCAAAAGCTGGTTGCAGCGATCGTCAAACAAAACATATTGTTACAAGACCTGCATATTTAGCGAATGGCTCAATGTAGCTTTTTATCACTGTTGAAAGTATAACAAAAAGACTTCCTAGAAAGTCTTACTATGGTGTACATAGCTTCCAGGGCTCACTATGGCCAAAGTTATCTTCGTAATTAAAACAGCACCGCCTGAAACGACGATGCTGTTTTACCGGCGGGAAGGTTACTTCCAGCCGAAGGCTTGGCTCAAAATCCAGAGCGTTACCGCAATGGAAATAAAGAACAGCCCTAGCCCAACTGGGCTGCCCCAGCTGAACCATGAGCCCCAAGCTCGCCAGTGGCTCCAGTGAGCCTTTGACAGCTCTTGCCATTGCTCGTACTGCTCTTTGGCTTTCTCTTCCTTATCGACCATGCTGATCTCCTTATTAATTATCGACCAGCCCATATTCATAGATACCGCAAGTCTGTTTACGCTGTGGACTAAACAACCAGACCGCTAGGCGGATTTATATCAAACCTATTATAACATTGGCCGACCAGATGCAAGTTCGTTAAAAAACAATTTCACGACCCACAAAAAAATTATAAAATATTAGATATGAGAGCAACCACATATGAAGAAGTAAGCTCGGGTGCCCTAAATTCTCCTGAAGCCCGTTCCGATATGGCGATCGATTTAACCCATACAGCCTTACGTGGACTGTACAAACGGGGTCTCATAGTTGGAGCTATGTTATTTGGCTCAGCTTTTAGCGGTGACTTGTTCCGTGAACCGGACATTAATCCGCTAAGCGACCTCGATGTCCTAGTCGTTACAAAGGGCGACTATGGCGAAGGCATGAGATCACTTCGAGATATCCATGCCCTAGTCCTAGGCCGGTTGGCAGTCTCGCTCGAGATGACTTGGTTAACTGAGCAGCAAGCTCAGGCGGGCGACCACACGGTAGCTCAGCCTATGCACGTATGGCTGCAGCGGCAAGTAATACTACATCCTGAAATGGTAATCGGCGAGGATCCGACAGAGCTTCTTGAACCAATAGATGTTGATCTAGATGAATATACTGATAGATGGTTCCAGGAAACGCGTAGTAGATTCCAAAAAGCCAGCGTTTCCCCACATCAGGCCCTTCCGTGGGCATTGAGCCTGCCTCATATAGCTGCTCGTCGATCTATTGATGCACTAAAATACACCCGTAGAGCGGGGCAGACTGATAAAACGCCTCTTGATGTGACTCGCGAAGGTATCCGTGCCGCAGTGCAAGATATATATGGCAAGCATGACCCAGAAATATGGGAGCTATACCAAAAGATTGAGGGCATGCAGCGGGATTTTTTATCCTTCCTTATGGATGAGGTAAGTACTGGCGAGGTGAGTAAAACTGAGTACAATGCAACGATAGAAGCAATGGCGAGCAGAGCTATCCCGGAGGTGCTAAAGCTGCTTGATAAGATGCATGATGCTTTCGGTAGGGTCGGGTATCCGGTGCTTGACGATGCCCATTTTAGGCGGGTACAAGAGGCAAATGGGCGAATACCGACATACCAGTACTTCACGGTTGAGTAGTAGCGATAGGTATTAATATCTTGCCTGTGGAATTGAGAAGCTTAAGTGTTGTAGTAGCATTAGGCTGCTACAGAAGCGAGAGACCTAGCAGCTGCTTCTTGCAATGCTTGGAGTCCGCTTCGGATTTCGTACGTGCCGTCTAGAGCAGCGCCGCCGGTGTGATACGCGTCGTAGCCTGGTTTAACGGTCAGATCTTCAACAGTTGCCTTATGGACTAATCTTGGATTGCTGCCGTCCGCTTCTGCTGTGAAATGCCACAATTCGCCCTCTGGGTCGAGTGCAATTCCAAATGTATGGTGACCCGTAAGCACTAAGTCGCTGAAGCTACGGGGAAGGTCAATTTCAGCATCTATTCTGGTGTGAACCACCCAGAAAGGCTCCCGTACAGGCTTGCGGCTCTCGGAGGCTGCCACACCGATCATGCGCAGTGCCCGTGCTCCAACAATTCGAGGGATAGTACGCCGAGTGTCTACTTGCACCAACGTGTCCGGCTCAAAGTTTGCTTCGCGGAGCTCTTGGGCAACTCCAAGAGCCTCACCGCGTAGTACTCCGGCTAAAGTTTCCCTGAGACGATTTTTGGAGGCTGGGTCGGCGTTCCCTAATTCCCCCCAGCCTCGGTCTTCCATCGGGTTAATCATGCGCACTATTATAGCACCGATACTCTGTTCTGTAAACTCGCTGCAAGCATAGATATGGGGTGGACGTACTTCGCAACCCTAATTCAATAGAGCGACTGCTACATTCAAACAAGTTGCAAAACTTACCCATGCAGCATAGGGCGCTAAAAGATACACAGCCGACCTTGAGATCGGCCAAAAAAGCTTAGCCGTCACAAGTATACTAGCCAGCAACAGAGCAATAATTACCACGCCCGCCCATGGTGCGTGCAAACCAAAGAACACCAATGACCACAGCGCATTTAATACAAGCTGTATCCCAAAAAACAGGAATGCCCATTTTTTCGTTCCTTTGTACTGAGCAACCCACACAAGATATAGGCTTAAGCCCATGAGTAAATAAAGCACAGTCCATACCGGGCCAAAAAGCCAGTTTGGAGGGCTGAAAAAAGGCTTTTCCAGAGCAGTGTACCAAGTAGGGATGTTGGCAATGGTTGCGATACTTCCAATGCCTGCTGCAGAAAATGAGAGTAGTTCGGATACTAAAAATTTAACTAGCTTAAGCATAATACGATTATACACCTATACACCCATTGGTCGCGGGAATGTATTGGCACTCATACTCAAATCCCTTGCAACTGTTAGTGGATGTGTTTTGCAATAGCGCAATCATAACAAAAAAGACTTCCGAAGAAGTCTTTTAAGCATAAGTACTATGGTTGGGGGCAAGGTATCTAACCCAAATCTCTTATGAAATAATCTGTGGTGTTTGACAAATTCTGCAAAGACCTGCTAGAATAGAACCATCACCATGACCGGATAGGCCTAAGGTTTCGACCGACCGCCGATGCCGGTCTTTTTGTATTCCAACGACTTTTTGAGGTGATCCACGCCAATAATGTACTGCGAGAAGGGTTTAAGGAGTTTAGAATATTTGCGGTTAGGAGCGAGTACATGCAGAAGTTTGTTCTTGTCGACAAGAAACTCAACAAGACAGGCAAAGTCACCATCACCGCTAACGATTATCGCTTTGTCGTAGTTGGCAAACTGAATTGCAGCAGCGTGCAATACAAGCTCAGCGTCAACATTACCCTTAACAGTTTGTTTACCGTTTTCGAAATACTGCACTGTAGGCTTAAAAACCAAAATAAACCCAGCCTTCTGCAGCTGTGTGTAGAGCTTCTGGTTGTTACTGACCAGGCCAATAAACATAAATGCTTGATCAACATGGTACTTATTCCTAAGATACAGCCGGAGCTTTTTATAGTCGATCCGCCAGCCGAGCGTACGGACACCAAGATTCAGGTTCTGACTATCGATGAAAGCGAAGTTGGAAAGCTTTTTAGAGATGCTCATACCTGACGATTATAGCTCACTTTGGCTGGGGAGGAGGGATTCGAACCCCCGAATGCTAGGACCAAAACCTAGTGCCTTACCACTTGGCGACTCCCCAATGATGGGTAACAGCCCAGATTATATCTGATATGGCCCCATCTGGGAAGCCTGCACCAGTCCGCAATCGTTAAGTCGGTTGACAAAATGCTTATTTAACTTTGCTACCCAAATAGCACAAACTGTGTATAAGTTATATGCTTACCGGATGAGCATCACAGATAGATTAGGCGGAGCAGCTGAGTTTACGCCCCGACCGACGATTCCCATCGAACATCTCCCGCACGTTGTTGAGGCCCGCATTGCAGCTACCGATGATCTTAGTGTGCCGTTTTTTATACATATTGCCGGCGCGTCGGGAGCAGGCAAAACAAGTGCCGCCCGGGCACTCGAGCAGCTTGGCCGCCCAGTTGTGTCTTTTCCTATGGACAACTACATGCTCGGCAGGCATTTTGTAAACGAGCTACAGGCTGCCGACCCGGCTTCGTATGGCTGGGACGATGTACAGAACTTTGACCTTGGCCTGATCGCCGAGCATCTGGCCATCCTTAGGGAGACAGGACAGGTCACTACGCCAGTTTTTGACCGCATGACCAGTGAACCTGCCAAGACGACGCTCACAATATCCGCCGAGCCCGGCAATATTGTCGTTGTCGAAGGTATCCATGCTTTATCACCGGTTTTGCACCACAATGCCTATATAACATTTTTTATCGACACGCCATTGCACGACCGTCTGTGGCGTCGGGCGGTGCGCAACACATTGTACCCAGAATTTAGCAGCACCAATCTCGACAGTCTGCTATCTAACTACTTGCTGCGGGTAGAGCCTGGTTTTAGGGAGCATGCTTGGCTCCACCGGCAAAGTGCCGATGTCTGGGTGCTTAACCCAGCTTTGCCAACCAGGGACTATGAATATGCGCTAGATAGGGCACCCGACGCCTCGCCAGATGCAACATACACGGCTATTTTGGTGCCACATAGCAATGTCGGTTCACTGCAGGCCAACGAACATATCTACTTGAGCCATGATTTATCGGCGGCCACAGATGAAGCTAGGTTGAATATTCATTACGTTGTTGGCCACAAAGAACTCCTACAACACCCGTTATCTGCGAGCACCCTTGAGCTCCTCAGCGATCATTACGATGTGCAACCTCTTGCACCGATTGCATAATCCGTCTTATAACAGTGTACTTTATCATAATTTGTGTTATAGTATTCGAGATGTTTATTGTTCCCGATTCAATCGAGCGCCGAGTAGGTGCCGAGGAAGCTGCTATTCAAAGCCGTCTCCGCCAACCGGTTCCTTTAGCGACCGAAACAACCTTACAGGAAGTGTACGGCGCGGTTGAGGCAGATGTAGCACATGTTATTGCTGACACGTACGACCTGGCTGAGCCGGATGTAGTAATTGACGATATTCCCGGTCACCTCGACCACATGGATATTGCCGTCCCAATGTTCCCATACGCCAGGGCAGCACGCACCAGTCCGACTGTAATTGGCCAGGTTGTCGGGTCTTCCCTAGGCCCCGTCTTGCCAATGGGAATCGACAGCGTCGAAACAACCGGCCCTTACGTCAATATGCGCTTAGACCGCCCGCAGCTGTTTGATGCCGGCCTCCGTGAGGTACTCACCCAGGGCAGCGCATATGGCAAAGGGAACGTCCAACACGGCAAAACCGTTTTTATTGATTATTCATCACCCAACATAGCTAAGCATCTCGGCATCCAACATATCCCTACGACTATAGTAGGTGAGAGCCTGGCCCGTATTAATGAGGCCGAGGGCGCTCACGTTGTCCGCGCTAACTACCTGGGCGACTTTGGCACACCATTCGGTAAGATACTGGTTGGCATCGATCGCTACGGCGACCCTGTAGAATTGGCTGCAGACCTAGTTGGCCAGATGCACACGCTGTACGTACGGGTAAACCGCGAGGTCAAAACCGACCCCGAACTAAGCGAGGCCGTTCGCGACGCATCTGCCCGCCTAGAAAACTCTGACCCCGAGGCAATGCGGGTCTGGGAAGCGGCCCGTGAGGCTAACATTGCCGAAAACGATGCTCTATACGAGCGTTTAGGCATTCACTTTGACACCACCGCTGGCGAAAGCTATTTTGCCAATTCTGGCCAAGAGCTAATCGACGAATTGCTAGACCAAGGCATCGCCGTCGAAGAGAACGGTGTTGTCGTTATACCCGCGTCAGACGATACTGATCCGCTTGTTTTGCGCAGATCCGATGGCTCAACACTGTATGGTACGCGTGATTTAGCCGCTCTGCGTTACCGCGTAGAACGCTACAATCCCGACATTATCAAATATGTCGTTGGCGCCGAGCAATCTGGCCATTTTGCAAGCGTATTTGCTGTAGCCGCCTTGTCGCGCATTATTAAAAGCCGCGACCAGGTGGAGCATGTGAAGCTCGGCTTATTTGCCGATCAGACTGGGCGAAAATTGTCATCTCGCAGTGGTGCTACCGACGCTTTTGCTGACCTTGTGGACAACGCCATTGCTACCGCCCACGACAGTTTGACCGAACGCTACACCGACCAACCGGAACGCCTGGCCGATGTGCCCGAACTGGCACGCAAGCTGGGCATCGCCGCTATTATGTACAGCGTTCTGCGCCGTGAGGCATCATCAAACACAGTTATTACCCCCGACCTAGGTGTAACCCGTGAAGCGGGTACCGCCGGCTACCTGCAATATACCCACGCCCGGGCGAATAGCATCGTGGAACGAGCTGGCCTGTCGGACAATGAATTGCTCGATGGAGAATTGGCTTTTACCACAGACGCCGAGTGGAGGGTTGCCAGAGCAATTATGGCCTTCCCAGACAGCGTTGCCAGGGCTGCCGAAACAAACGGCCCACATTACATAGCTAAAGCGCTAGAAGACTTAGCTGGCGCGTTCAGCACTATGTACCAGGCGCGGGACATATCGATTTTAAGCGCCGAAGATCCCAATATCCGGCGTTCCCGCGTCGCCCTCACGCGTTCCGTGCAGGTTGTGTTACAAAACGGCTTACAATTACTCAACATAGAAGCCCCCGACCGAATATAAAGCACTTGATTTTAACGGAGTATACACATAGAATGTTGTGCATCGGCTCATATAAGAAATTAAGATACGCGAGGATAAGTTAGCCAGATTGTGGAGTCATCCACAATCTGTACTTAATTTATAATTAGCATTATGCAAGACAAATTAAAAAGTCGTATTCAAGCACTCGAAGACAAATACGATAATTTGCTTCACCTGACCGCCAACGAGAATATCATCTCGCCCCTCGCCAAAAGGGCACTTAATTCAACATTGTCTAACCGTTACAGTATGACCAACAACAACGGGTCGTCTGTTGCCACCTTTGGACGAAATGCGGCCTACAAGAGCCTACTCGAAGTTGACGACTTATACGCCGAGGCTACTGCGGCCTTAAATCAGATCCTCCACGCCGAATATTCCACGTTGCGCTGCCTAACCGGCGCCCATGCCATGGCCTGCGTCCTGCTGACAACGACTCAGCCGGGTGACACTGTTATGACCGTCCCATCCAAGCAAGGCGGGCACTTTTGTACCACTGGTATTCTGGATCTGACCGGCAGAAAGCACGTAGAGACTGTTTATGATCCTGATAGTTTAACCTTCGACGCTAAAAAAACCGCCAAAGTCTGCAAGCAAAATAATGTCCGCGTCATCTACCTCGACACATCGGTCTATCTTAAACCACACCCCATTAAAGAGTTGCGCGAACTTGTTGGCCCAGACGTACTAATCGTGTACGATGCCAGCCACACCGTAGGTCTGATGATGGGCGGTCAATTCCAGAGCCCATTGCAAGAAGGCGCCGACATTATTTCGGCCAATAGCCACAAAACCCTACCCGGACCTCACAAAGCAGTGGTCGCGTTTAAAGACCGTGATTTAGGCGAACGCTTCGAAAAAGAGATCCTCAAGAGCTTTGTATCGAGCACCCACACTAATTCGCTGCTTAGCCTGATTGTGACTATCTTTGAAATGCAAGAGTTTGGCCGCGATTATGCACAGCAAGTCATTAAGAACGCGCAGGCCCTTGGTGAATATTTGGCTGCCGAAGGTTTAGAAGTGCGCCGCGCTGATGCCGACCACATTACCTACAATCACCAGGTACATTTGTACTCACCGCTGGGCCGCACAGAGACAGTTGAAGCATTTTTAGCCAGCAACATCAGCCTTGGTACCAGTGGCGCATTGGGCGACCGTCTGTTTATTAGGCTCGGCACCCAAGAGATTACGCGCCGCGGCTACAAAGAACTGGACATACAGCACATTGCCCAGATTATTGCAGCTGTGTTATCGGGCAAAGATGCAGCACAAAATGTTAAGCAATTACTAACCAGTCACACAAAAATCTTATACGGATATAGCGCATAATGAACAAGGCTCAACTACACACCGATTCTTACACCGATTTTCGGTATTATCTAGATAACGTGTATTCACAAAAAACCGAGCAACAGGTTCTGGGGCTCTCGGTTGGTTATCCAACATCAGGCCAATTCCCGCTGCCGAACGAGATCCTGGAGCAGCTTGTCCCATTCGAAGATGGCCAAGAAAAGCCACGGCCAGGTTACGGTTGGGAAGCCGGTTCCCAGACGGTTCGTGAGGCTATTCTTGAGTACGAGAATCTGGCCCACGGCACCAGATACACCATGAAGAACGTCTGCATTGTCGCCGGCGCTACTTACGGCCTAAACCGCATCCTGGAATATATGTTTACCGACCCATTGTTCGACAAAAGCAAAGACGAATTACTTGTGGCCGCACCGACATTTTACCGTATGTTGGGCCGTGTTGAGAGTTACGCCAAAGTCGTAAATGTCACCGGCCAAGAAGACAATAACTTCCAGGTAACAGTTGATGATATTCTTGCCGGCTTAACTCCGCGCACCAAAGCCGTCTTTTTGCTTAACCCCAGCAACCCAACTTACTTGTATTACCCCAATGATTTTCTTGCCGAGTTGGTTGCCAAGCTCAGCGAGCGCCAGGTATACCTGATAATCGACGAATCTGGCGACGCCTATGTGAACGATGGTCACAACAATCATAGCTATCACCGCATGACCCTGGCTCTTCAGAACCCGTACGTCATCCGCATAGTAACCGCATCTAAGAAATATCTACTGGCCGAATATCGAATTGGTTACGTGCTTGCTGGCGAAGACGTCATTGGTACCAAATTGCACGGTTTTATAAAGTTGATCGGCGATGACATGAGCAACCCGCCGCTTGCTGCCAACGATGCCTGGCTGGCTTTGTTGCAACACGAAATACTCCTGTTGCAAAACAAACCATGTCCAAACACCGGTTGTGATTTTGCCGAAAAGTTCCGTGATGCAACCGCCAAGATGTCACGGCTGCGCGAATTGACGCTTAATGCCCTGGCTCACACCGATCATATCCGTCGCGTCATCATGCCGGACGCTAACTACAACCTGTGTTTTGCATTTGATTCCAGCAAGGACTACGATGACATTCAGGTGTTCGACGAAATGCTGCAAAAACATAACCTGGCACTTGTGCCCGGTTCGGGCTTTGGCATCGACAAAAAACTCCTGTACTTCCGCCTGACATTCGCCATTCGGGAAACCGAGCTGCGCGAAGGCCTGGCGGCTCTGCAAGCCTTTAGTAAAAGTGGGTATTTATAAAGGGTAATAACTATGAATACAGCCTCAACCATTCTTGAAACATCTCTAGGCGCTTTTAAATTGTCGTACCATTCACTTGGCGACATGCAAGCCGTCAGCATGTCGATTGGCGATATTACCAGCGGCACACCGCTGTTGCGTATCCATTCTTCCTGTCTATTCAGCGAAGCGTTGTGCGCCGTCGACTGCGACTGTAAACTACAGCTGGACAGCGCTCTGGAGTACATCAAAAAAGCCGGCAAAGGCGTTATTGTGTATCTGTACCAAGAGGGCAGGGGTGTCGGCCTCGAAAACAAGATCCGCGCCGTCGAAATAATGCGCGTCGATAACTGCGACACGGCCACGGCCTTCGAAAAGCTAGGTTTCGAGCTCGACCCACGCGACTATAGTCTGGCTATCAAGGCACTTAAAGATTTACACGTTTCTAAAGACGTCCTTTTGATGTCTAATAACCCGCGCAAATTCAATGCACTAGAAACAGCCGGGTATGACGTAGTTGAGCAAGTTGTGCTGTCGTACTACGCTAATCCGACTGTTCATCATTACTTACGCTCCAAAGAAGCCAAACTTGGCCACAAGATACAGTGGAGCGCAATTAAGACAACTACCCGGCGAGTGTCTTAAAGACCGGCTTGGAACCATCCCAGTGCTTGGCGTATGGGTTCAGGTACAAGTCGGGGTAATGCACGGCGATTTCTATTAGCATAGGTGCAGCCTGCTTGGTGGCACCGGCCAGGGCCTTTTGTAGTTCTGCTGGTGTGGTTGCACGGGATGCTTTTACGCCGTTTGCTTCGGCCAGTTTTACAAAGTCAACATTCATGAATTCGGTAGCAGCTACGTCCTGTGTATGCTCATCACCGGTCAACTGGTAGCGGCGAATCAGGGCGTTGGCATTGTTATTCAGCAATAGAACAGTGACCGGCAGGTTGTTACGCACGATTGTTTCAAGATCACCACTGTTAGAATGGAACCCGCCATCGCCCGCAATCAATACGACGCGCTTGTCGGATTGTGACAGGGCGGCCCCAATGGCCATACCAATGCCTGTGCCAAACGATGACAAACCTGCCGAAGTTAGATAGTGATGTGGTTCCTGAGGCATAAAGTAAGTACCAACTACATGGCGATGCATACCAATGTCGTTGGCAACAATGTAATTGTAGTCGCCATAGGCATCGTTAAGCGCCTGAATCGCTTGTGGGACAGTCACACCTTCACCACTATCTTTCGCCTGCATGTCGGCCGTCATTCTGTTCACGATAGTGTCGCGAGCCGTGGCAGCATCTTTGGCGATCGCTTCCCGGGGCTTAACAGCGACTACCAACTGGCTAAGCTGCCCAGCCAAATTGCCAGTTAACTTAACTTCGGGCACAAATGCTTTGTTAGTACGGTTATCAAAATAGTTCAGGCTAATAATCTTTTTAGCCGAACCAAATTTCCAGCCGTTAGGATGGTGCTCAATCATGTCATAGCCGAGCAACAACAGGGTGTCGGCGGTTTCAAAAATAGACTGCAGCACGTGTCCTTCAAACAAAGCATCCAGGTAACCATTGAGCGTGCCCAGGTTCAGCGGATGGCCAAATGGCAAAATACCTTTGGCAGAGTAGGTAGCAATCGCCGGGATGTTAAGCTTTTCGAGCAAAGGGCGTAGTGTCGCGGCAGCTTCTGGCACTTTAGCAACGGTATCGCCCAGTACAATAATCGGGTTTTTAGCACCGTCCAAAAGCTTAGCAGCTTCGGCAATGAGCTTATCTTGCATATTGGTGCTACCGACGGTGTAAGCCAAAGGCAGTGCAGTATGATCAACTAGCCATTTAGCGGCTAGGTCTTCGTCCACGACTTCGTCCATCAAGTTAATTGGCAACGAAATGAAGGCAGGGCCAAAAGGATACGCAAGCATGTCGGTAAAGGCGCGGTCAACGGCTACAGCCAGCGCATCCAAAGTAGTAGGCTCGTAGCTGCCTTTAGTGAGCGGGCGAGTCACACTCACTGCGTCCAAACATTGGTGGGCGTTGTTGTAGTCAATGCTGTGTGTTTCTAGCTGTGCAGCAATAAACAATACCGGGTGACGATCTTGTGCAGCCGTCGCCATAGCGGTCATCATATGGGTAACGCCCGGCCCTAAGGTGCTAAAACATACTTGTGGACGGCCCGTTAGGCGGGTTGCCGCTACCGCAGATGTACCAGCGCTTAATTCATTACGAAACAGATAGAACTTCTGGGAATGATCTTTGTCGAACAACAGGCTTGCTGCTTCACGTCCCAGAACACCATACACACGATCAACTCCGTAAGTTGCCAATAGCTTTTGTAGAAAATCAGAACCTTTCACGACACATACTCCAGAATACCGCTATTTTGGGGTACCCATCATGGCCTCCCAAGTCGCGGTTAAATTATATTTCGTTAATAGTACACCAGCAGGCAGTATAAGTGAATAGTGTTCTTATCTGATTATTAGGCAAGTTGGCCAAAGGTGTTGGTGGCGATTGGCTGTCTGGCGTTGTATTTGGCTACACAATAGCTAAGGATTGCCTGCCTAAAGCGCCATTTGCTGTCATCGCCAGAAGCCTCAGCCTGGTCCTTATCGCCTGCGAGTGCCCAAACAGCCCTAAGCAATACCACGTCATTGGTATAACTACTAAGCTGTTTAATGTTATGTTTTGCAGCCGTGTCGTCAATAACCCGCATGTAGTTACCCAGTTGGTCGTCGGTTAAGTCGTACGATAGCTTTGACTCACCATTCTTGTCTTTAAAATCCCAGAAGCGTCCGAATAGTACACCAGCTAGCACATCATAACCAACAGGACCTGTAAAATTATGCTCAAAATCAATGACACCGCCTTTTAGGATATTGAATGGTGTCAGGTCACCATGGGTTGGGGCGCTGGGCAACTTGCTAAGGCGCCCGGTGATAGTATCGAGAGCGGTTTGGAGTGCAGGGGTATCAAACTGCGGATTTTCGCCCAATGCCTTAGACAGACGAATCAACACCGGTATGTCGCTTGCTTGCTCGGTTACATTCTGTAATTGTGCCCGTAAAAAGTTTGCGGCCACCTGGCAGTAGGCGTTAAACGACTCACTGCTGACTTTGCCCTGTGCCATGTACTCATTTTTGAATATGCGTCCAAATGTTTGCTCACCCAATGATTCTTCAATAAAGTACGTTGTGCCATCAACTTCGCCGTCGTCCAGAATGCTGGCAACAGGAAACCCACTAGCCTTAAGGCTTTTAGCAAAAGCCACTTCGGGCTGCAGAATACTACTCGGTCCAATCCGTAGATACTGAGTACCATCATGTGATACAAAAATCTGGCCCTTATTTAGCAGGCGATTGCGGATCAGGCGCCAGTTGCTAGCACTGTTTGGTAAAAAAGTGTCTGGATCGTAGTTCATGAGTTGTGCAGAACTCCCAACTCGATTAGTTGTATCACGGTATTATCGTACGACGAAAATAGAATTGGCGTATAGCCGCAGTCTTTTGCTGAACTCAGACTAAGTTCGGAATCATCAATAAAAATGAGTTCTTTCATTGTGGCACCAAGCGCATCGGCAAATAGTTGGTAGGCCTGTGGGTCGGGCTTCATAAACCCGGTTTCGGCCGATACCTGAAACACATAAAAGTGAGCGGCTGTACCGTTATCGCGCATTGCTTGGGCGTTAGCAAGATTGTTGTTGCTTAAAAGCCCAACTTTGTAACCAAGCCGTTTTAATTCATCAACTAGCTGCAGCATTTGCACGCTGGGCGGCCCGCCAAAAACTTCATGGCTCAGAGCCATGACCTCATCGAGCCTATCTGAATGGCCCAAATCTTTTAAAACAGCCGACCAAAGCTCAGCCCACGAGATATTACCAACATTAATTTTATGCCGATGCCGGTAATATGCATGCTTGTACTCTCCTGGGCTCACGTTGAGCATGGTGCATAGACGTTCGCGGAATAAGGTTTTGGGGTGGCCCTGAATGACGCCACCATAGTCAAAACCAATTGCCATAAATCTTGGGGTAATTGCCATGCCCGGTATTATGACATACGTCAGTGCTACGACAATAATATGAGTCAGGATCGAATCTATAAAATAAGCTTCGCGGTCACTGATTAAAGGTGTGATCTGCGGCGTCCGGGTCGAGGACCTTAAAGACCCCATCGTGCAACTTTGGGATAGTGGTCATTTGCGGTACCGCCGGGCCCGGGAATAGGCTAGGGTGTAAGCCTGCTTAAAGTTAGCTTTAAACTGTGATGGATGAGTTGCACGCCAAGCAATAAAGCGCGTTGTAAGTGCATAGATAATCAGCGCATATATAACACCGAGCACAACATCGAAGACATAATGTTCACCAAGGTAAACGATCCCGACCCACACCGAAGCTGGGTAGAACATCGCCCACCACACTCGGCGCCAACCAAACATCATATTTAGGAACAACACAAATAACATGGGGTAAGCAGCGTGCAGCGATGGCACGGCAGCAACTGCGTTGGGCGAAATGTTGGCATAAACTTCCGAGAAATTTGTAACACCCATGGCATACCACACGTCGCTGGAAATCCTGTGGATAGGTTCTATATAGCCCATATTAGATGCCATCCAGGGCGGCGCTGCTGGGAAGATAATATAAGTAACGAAGGCCATGAAAGACAAAGCTACAAGCGCCGCAACAAACGGCCAGTAGAGCTTTTCGCGCACTTTCCAAATGAGCACAGCCAGGAGTAGGGGAGCTAAAAAGTGCAGTGTGTACAGGAAGTAGAAGTAAAAATCGTACCATTGCACATGTCCATGCCACCACCAACTTTGCAGCACGGAGGTTGGCAGATTACCACCAAACCAAACACGGTCGATGTTAATCATTTCGTAAAAGTGAACGTTGTGGTTAAGATCGTCGGCTATGCCTCGGAATGAGTCATAGGCAAGTAGAAGTAGGATAAACGGCCCAAAACGGGTAATAAACATGCGCGCCTGGCCAAACACAAAAAACACACCAAGCAGAACTAAGAAGAGGGTATCTGGCGTCCAAAAATTACGCTGTAAAGTAATAAAGACCACTACAGTGACAACCGTTAAGCAACGTAGCCAAAAAACTGCTGGATGTCGTCGCTTG
The DNA here is from genome assembly GCA_964405095.1 of uncultured Candidatus Saccharibacteria bacterium. Lineage (GTDB taxonomy): Bacteria > Patescibacteriota > Saccharimonadia > Saccharimonadales > EFPC-124 > CAYOML01. The sequence goes on from CAYOML010000001.1 coordinate 38,171, forward strand.
AGTGTTTGCGCCCTGCGCCACAGGATGCGGATTTTATTTTGCATTAACCTGATTATAACTAATACAACCGATTATTATGCTCGATTGAGTATTGTTTATTTGACAAGAATCGGTGTATGCTAATTACATAAAACCAACATAAGCTTATTAATAAAACTTCCTAACTTTTAAGAGGGGTCGTGTGAGTAGTGGGAACAATGAGCCTCAAAGCTTAGTGCGTGGTTTTGAGAATAAAAAACTGCTAACAATACTTTGTATTTTGCTCGTAGCCGCAATTATTGCGGCTATTTGGGTGTTAGTGCTAGATAACCTACGCCGAAATAATTCTGTTACTTCTTTATGGAGCGCCTACACCGGCCTAGCAACCAACACTACAATACCGATAACAGCTACCGACCTGAATCAGATAGACCAACGGAACACATGGGGCACGGATGAGTTGTCTGGCCTAACCCAACAAGTGATAAGCCTAATACCCGGACACCTAAGCGTCGTCGGGTTGCAGGGGCAAGAGGGTAAACCGGGCAAGGATGGCCAGGATGGTGTTAATGGACGCAATGGGACCGATGGGGTCGATGGAGTCGCGGTGTGTGCTTTTGGACAATGTGCCTCACTGCAAACTACAGACCCAACCACCTTAGAGGTAGGTAGTATCAACGTCGACGGTACTGTCAGTGCTAGTTTCTTTGAGGGCGATGGCTCGAATCTCGATAACCTAAATGCTTCGAGAATCAATGTTGGGACGCTAGACTCGAGTCTATTCCCGAGTAATCTTACACTGCCTGGTTCGTTGACAATTGGTTTAGATGGAACATCAATATCACAAGTAAGAGTTTTTACCCCAACACTAAACCCATCAAGTGTTGCTGCTGCTAGTACGGCCGAAGAGATTTATGCTGTCAGTGGGTTGGTTACAACCGATATTATTTACGTCAACAAGCCAACGTATACCGCTGGCTGTGGCATAGTTAACGCACGGGTAAGCGCCACTAACACTTTGGCGCTTACTTGGATGAATGCACAGACACTGCTTAGCTGTGATCCACCGTCAGAAGTTTATAATATCGTAGCTATCAGAAGTTAAAGCCAGCAGTTTCGAAGCTCAACTATGAAGCGTTAGATTATTGAGTCGTATATTTACCTGATCACTATTCAGTGTTATAATATAACCTCATGAGTGAGTATGAAACCGATGGGATTGAGCCGACACTGGAGCAGTTGCTGAAGTGGCGCCCTACTAGACGCAAACTTATCAAACTTGGCCTGCTCACTGCTGTTGCCGCAGATACAGCAGGCGGCTTCGCTGTCGAGCGGGGAATGAATCACCACCCCGAGGCTGACGTATACCTGAACCCTGATAGCGACCAAACAATTATTATTGGCGGTGGCTGGGCCAATGATGGCCGAGTACTAGGCGAGATGCTAGCGCCGGTACTAGGTGACTTTGCTAACATCATCGCTATAAAATACGCCGACGATAATGTCGACTCAACCGAACTTCACAATTTAGTTTTTAGTACAATGCGCGAAAATGGTTTGCGTAACCCTTCGTGGTATCTAAATTCGTCGGCCGGTTTATTCTTGGCCGGATCCATGGCGCTGCACGCTCACGACCCCGCTAGCCAGCAAGAGTTTGGCCCGACTCAGATAGCCGTGTTTCATGACTCGCCGCACAGCGAGGCCGATTTAAACAACCAAGGTTGGTTTTTCGCTAATACTCGCGCCGATGCACTACTAAAACGCAGTCGAGTATTTAACTGGCTATTTGGACTCGGCATGCGCGCCACACTTAGAGGCGCCGATTTCCGCGACCCAGCCTATGTAAGTTACGCCGACGCCCAAGCTATGAAAGACGGCATGGCGGCTGCCGACTCAATCACGGCTAGCGCTCAAATGGCCGGGATGCGCGATATAAACCTGCCAGACGGTTATTTGCATGGTGCAGCTCGGCGCTTTTTCTTCGTGCATAGTGAAGGCGAATCAAATGATACTAACGACTCTGCCAGCGCTTTGCGAGGCTGGCGCGGCACCTGTGGAGAGGTCGAAGAAATTATCGACCCTTACGCTCCAGCCAACAAACATGCTCCCAGCACATACCCGCATATCTTGCGCACTATCTTTTACACCAACCTTACTGAGCGATCTTAGTAGTTTTCCGGATCGTACTGATTGTGCACTTCGAGTATTGGTATTCGGTCTTCGGTAATATCTTTCTTATCATGAAATCGATCGGCGCTGCCTGCAAAGCTCAACTCCTGGCTAGCATACTCTTCTTGAGTCATCCAAGCGTTACGACCGCCCTCAAACTCTTCTACTAATATGCCATGCGGGTTATTGGCCGTTACAACAAAGAAGATTTTATCTTCCAATAGTTCGCCGGTTTGCTTGTTGAAATCTGTTTTGTGATAAATAGCTTCGTAAGCAAGATCGGCTTTCAGACCCGTTTCTTCTGCAAGTTCGCGTGCTGCAGCGTCCAGTATAGATTCGCCCCAGCGGATCTTGCCAGTGGGGCGGCCCCAGTAGCCATAATATGGCTGTTTAAGGCGCTGCTGTACAAGTTGCTTGCCGTCTTTGCGGCGGACCATTAAGCAAACTGCAACTTTGGGCTGGCGTTCAACTTGGCGGGCATCGGTGTCAAAGCGGTTAGCGAATTCTTTGCCCTTAAAGGTTAAATGATACGCACCTTCTTTGTTTTTGCCCACAAAATCTTCTTCTAACAACTGTTTCAGATAAAAAGAGAAGTGGTCACTGGTTAATTCACTAGCTTTTTGCAGCTCCTTAAAGCGAGCATTGGGCTTAAACAGCAATACTTGCAGTATCGCCACGTGTGCTGGGTGGAGTTGTTTGTCGATTGCCATATAGGTCACTATAACCTCAGCCGGGTAGATGAACCTAGTGAAAAAAGTTTAAGCGAGCAATTTAGAACTGCTCGGCCGAGTATTCGACGCTGTTCTCTAAAAAGGTATGGTCGCGGCCCAGCATGTCCTGCTCGATCTGCTGGCTAGTGTATTTTTTGTCGCGTGCGGCAATCTCGGCCTCGGTGGCCCAAAAGTTGCGACCACCCTCAAACGCGTCCATTAGTGTGCCGCGCGGCCTGGTGCAATGCACAACATGGAACAGCTTGTCTTCGAGTAATTCGCCGGATTCTTTTTGGTAGGCGTGTTCATGGTAAAGGCCTGCGTAGCGATAATCGGCCTCGAGGCCCGTTTCTTCATGCAGTTCACGCTCGGCGGCGGCGATCACCGTCTCACCCCAGCGTATTTTGCCGGATGGAAAGCCCCAAAACCCAAAGTAGGGATGCTTCATGCGCTCTTGAATAAGATAGTACTTGATGCCCGATTTGATCTTTTCGATGCCCAAGATTACGGCGCTCTTGGGCTGTTTTTCGATGGTGTTGTTATCGGTGTCTAGCTTGTTAGCATACTCCTTACCACGCGGAGTTAGACGGTATTTGCCTCGAGCCACTTTTTCGACTAAGTCTAGCGCAACCAGTTTAGCAATATGAAAGTTGAAGTGGTCACTACTCAGGCCTGTTGGTTTTTGTAGCTCGGCGTAGCCGGCTTGCGGCCTAAACAGCAATTCGCGCAGGATCGAGGTTTGGGCCCCGTGGATGTTAACTTCCAGGCTCATCATAATATCCTCATGTTATCTGACGGACACTATAACGTCGAGCGTATGATTAAATCTAGTAAAGTCGACTTTAGTTAACCTGATTCTAAAAACCTAATACTCATGGCCGGGTCCTGCCGAGCGGTCCGCCCCTAGTTTATATTTTTGGAATACCAAAGATAAAACCTGGGGCCGCCCCGCCGCTCGTCACCCCTTTAGTTATTTGGTTTTTAGAATCAAGTTAACTAGCCTTGATCCTGCTATAAGAATAATCTTTAGTCTTATGCCAAGTTCGACTCTGTGGGTCATAGGCCCGGACCTCGCCCTTGATCTTGGCAATACGCACCAGGGCAGGGTTATATGGGGCAAGGTTTCTGTAGTAGCGCAGGTCATCATCTGACGTAATGTGCTTACCTGGGAACATGGCTTTAAACTTTTCACCACCGACACGATTAAAATAATCGGTTTCGCCATTTGGCGGCAAAAACTGGTCGGCTTCCAGGTTCATACGCATAACAATTTTCTGCACATCATCGAGTAGCTGCGCCGCCTGAGATGCCACATAAAGCAAAACCTGCCCAGTAGTCGTTTTAAACAATGTGCCCTGGGCAGTAATCCCCACCGGTGCACTACGAACAATCACCTCGGCAATATCTAGCACCACACCGAATTTTTCCTGGGCTGATTTTTCTATGGCTATATCACCAAAGATCTCGTCATTCATATTTTCATTCTACTCCATAAGGCAAAAGGCACCTGCTGCTGGCGGTGCCTTTTGGTTTGCATAACTAAGTCGTACCCTAATTTGCACCAGGTGATGGGGGAGTGGTGCTTGGTGGGGTTTCCTTTGGAGTCTGCATTGTACCACCACCGGCTGGCTTGGCAACGCCAGTGTAGTAGCTGCGGATCTGAAACAGTAAGTAAAGGCCGATTACCGAGCCTATCAAGGCACCGATCAACGAACCAAAGTTAGTGTAACCAACGGCTTGAACAACGGCTTCGGCAGCGTTTAGCAAGCTAACCCAAAACAGCAGGTTCCAGCCACTCTTTTTGCGAGCCTGCAGAGCAGGAAAGGCCATAAAGAACAAGACAGCCTCTACAACAAGTACGGCCAGGCTAACCCACAACAGTGGTGCCATGCCAACCGGCGCTACGTAGCCAACACCGTAATACTGGCTAAACTGGTTGGTAACGGTTGCGACATCATTTGCCCAGCCAACCAGCTGCCACAAAGCCCAAGCTCCCCACAACATAACCACGCCACCCAGTAGGGTTAGCCATGGCATTGCCTTTACCAAACCCTCGCGGGCATTCGCAGGTAATTGGAATGGCGCCTTTTTGACGAGTAGCTCGTCTAATTTTTCTTCTAGTTGTCCCATAAGTTAAAACCCTCCAAGGTTGTTATGGCTTAAGCATAGCGCTTACGGAGCTTAACTACAAGTAGTTTTGACATCAGTTGCCGGTTATAAGGAGACCACTGTACAATTAGGGCACAAATGACAGATTTTGACGAGGCTTACCAACAGCTTAATAAAAACCAGCGCCGGGCAGTCGACACAATTGACGGTCCGGTGTTAGTTGTGGCTGGACCAGGTACCGGTAAAACACAGTTACTGAGCATGCGCGCCGCCCAAATCATTAGCCGCACCGATACGCTACCCAGTAATATCCTATGTTTGACTTTTACAGATTCTGCCGCGCTCGAAATGCGTCAGCGACTGATAAAACTGATGGGTGCTGAGGGAAATCGGGTCGCGGTACACACATTCCATAGTTTTGGTGCCGAGATTATCAACACTCACCCCGAATATTTTTATAATGGCGCTCGCTTTAACCCGGCCGATGAACTTGCACGTTACGAACTACTGCGTGACATTTTTAAACATCTGCCACATTCTAACCCGCTAGCAAAAACCATGAACGACGAATTTACAGCTCTAAAAGATAGCCGGGCAGCAATTTCACATCTTAAGCGGGCCGGTTTGCTCCCTAAAGAATTGCTGACAATTCTAGACCACAACACTAAGTTTGTAGATGCCGCCGAACCGCTGGTGAACGCGACATTTGCCAACCGGCTAAGCATCAAAGACATCCCAAATATCCAGCATTTGGCCGAGAAGTTAGCCGGTATTGTTAAGAAAGTCAAAATCGCACCGTTATATGGTTACAAGAGCCTGGCCGAAGTGTGTACCCAATGTCTGGCGCAGGCCGCGGGTCAAGCCGCTGAATCGCGTAAAACCACGCCACTAACCGCTTGGCGCAATGACTGGTGCGAAAAAAACCATCTTGGTGAGTTGGTGTTTAAAGATCGCGCGCGCACTAAAAAACTGCGTGCTCTGGCTCATATCTACCAAAAATATTCGGCCTCGCTTAGCGAACACGAGCTATTTGATTTCGATGACATGGTCAGTTTAGTTGCGCACACTCTAGAGGTCACACCCGAGCTGCGCCTAAACTTGCAGGAGCAGTACTTATATATCATGGTGGACGAATTTCAAGACACCAACCGCGCGCAGTTGCGACTATTAACGGCTTTGACTGATAACCCGGTCAATGAGGGTCGCCCGAATATATTAGCTGTGGGCGACGACGACCAAGCAATCTATGCCTTCCAGGGCGCCGAGCTAAACAACATTTTAGATTTTGCCGCTCACTACCACCAACCCGATATCGTTGTCCTAACCGACAATTACCGCTCTACGGCACCCATTTTGCAACATTCGCGCCAAGTCGTCACCAAGGCCACACAGCGTCTTGAGACCACTCTAGCTAACATCCAAAAGGATTTGAAGCCTCACAATGGCCACTCACCGACAGACGCAACTTTACATCAATTTGTAACGATTAGTGACGAATACCGATGGGTATCAGAGGAGGTAAAACGCCAACTTAAAAGCGGTACTAGCCCGGATAATATTGCCGTGATTGCTCGCCACCACAAGCAACTGGTGCAGTTGGTACCGTATTTGCACGCCGCCGGTATTGCCGTGTTATATGAACGCCGCAACAACATTTTAGATAGTCCACATATCCGCGAGCTGACAACTCTGGCCGAGGTAGTTGTTTATCTTGGAGACCAGCGCTATGACTTAGTTGAAGAACTACTACCCGAGCTGCTTAGTTATGATTTTTGGGGGCTTAAAACAACCGAGATCTGGCAACTTTCGCTAAAAGCTTACAAACAGCGGCGTATGTGGTTGGAGTTAATGGTTGAGACCGAAGGTAAATTGCACCAGATTGCCGAGTTCCTGATTATGGCCTCACAACAAGCCTTGCACGCGCCATGCGAAACTATGCTCGATGTGCTAATCGGTAATGATGAGGTTCAGGTGTCCGATGACGGGCAAACCGACAACGACCAACCACTGGCTAAAACCCAAAACGAGGATTTTGCCTCGCCATACCGGGCATACTATTTCAACCAACCACGACTGGCCTCCAACCCACAAGAATATCTGACACTGCTAAGCAATCTGCGCGCGCTACGCCAGGCTCTTCACAACTACCGCCCTGAATCGACAATCTATCTGCGCGATCTTATAGACTTCATCGAGCTCTGCCAGCGTACCGACACACCAATTGTCGACACAGCAACGGTCCAAGAAGCGCCGAGCGGCGTACACCTTTTAACCGCCCATAAAGCCAAGGGCCAAGAATTCGAAACAGTTATTATTCTGAGCTGCCAAGACGAGATATGGGGCCGCCGGTCGCACCGACACGGTACTAGCCTCAGCTTTCCGGCTAACCTGCCGATCGAACCTGCCGGCCAACACTACGACGATGCTCTGCGCTTATTCTTTGTTGCTATGACCCGCGCCAAACACGACTTGCTATTAACCTACTACCAGATGGACGATGCAGGTAAAGAGGTGATATTAGCCGAATTCTTACAGGACAGCAGCCTGACGCCCAAAACGCACGGTGTCGACACCACTCAAAAACCCGAGGAACTATCCATGGGCTGGCAGTTGCGTCATCTGACCCTGCCAAAAACTAACCAAAAAACCTTACTGCAACCTTTGCTCAATGTTTATCGGCTCAGTAGCACCCACCTAAATAATTTTATAGATGTGACTCGCGGCGGACCTCAGGCTTTTTTACTGCAGAATCTTCTTCGTTTCCCACAGGCGATGACTCCGGCGCAAGCTTACGGGCACGCTATACACAGTGTGTTAGCCCGAGCCCATACACATCTAGCCGCGACTGGGGAACGTCGGCCAATCGAAGATGTGTTGCACGATTTTGAAATTCACTTGCAAAACGCGCACTTAGGCGAACATGATTTTGGCCACTGGCTCGAAAAGGGGAGTGATTCGCTACAAATGTATCTAAAAGAACGTTACGACACTTTCACTACGACTCAAAAAGCCGAACGCGACTTCGCCGGCCAAGAAGTGGTGGTTGATGGTGTGCGCCTGACCGGTAAAATCGATTTGATGGGCATCGACACAAAAGCCAAAACCATAGTTGTAACCGATTACAAAACCGGCAAAGGCCACAGCACTTGGCGGGCAACAACCGATTACGAAGCAATTAAACTACATAAATACAAACAACAATTAATGTTTTATAAATTACTAATAGAAAATTCGCGTGATTATAGCGGCTATACCGTCACCATGGGCGTTCTAGAATCTGTTGAACCAGATAACAACGGGCGTCTGCACCGCCTGGAGTTGGAGTTCGATGCCGAAGAACTTAAAAACTTCACACAACTTTTGGGGGCAGTTTGGCGACATATTATGCAACTTGATCTGCCAGATACTAACGACTTGCCAGCAACTTATAAGGGTATCGTTGCCTTCGAAGACCAGCTAACTGCCCGAACGGACAATTAGTTCTATTGAGCCATCGGTTAAGACCATTGCGGTTGCAATCGTGAACAAAAGCCGGCTGGTGATAAACCTGTCCCGCAGGTTTTTTGACTCTTCTTGTGACAGTGGTTTATCCCGATGATGCAATTGTGGAATTTTATCGGCCAGTTCGACCGAGCGCCAAAAATCATAGCCAAAGAGTTGCATTAGATGGTCGCTATCTACCGCGAACTGATCACGGTGAAAGGTCGTGTTACGAATAAGATTAATAACTAGTCCGACTTCGTTATGAGGCCCCATGAGTTTAGCAACACCGTCAGTAGTTTGCAGGCGTTCAATAGCATCCTGAGGGTAAGTGAAGCTACCTTTCTCGTCGTGAGCAAAATATGTCTCGGCATTACCTTGGATGAATAAAAAACGTCCGAGTAGCTCGTTAACCATGGCTTCGCTGTAATTATCGCCCAGCAGTCTTTGGGCCAAACCCCGCAGTTGCATTTGGGCGGCAGGTGAGGTGAGACGTTCGAGAATTTTGGGTATATTATCCATGGCACCACAGCCGGTTTTACCTTCGGGAGCGTGGTCGTCTATGTGCCCGCCGGCCTTCCACATTATTGAATCAAGCAACGCCCGCATGTTATCAATATCTTGCATAAAAGTGTGATCGGTGATGCGATCGTTGTCGGTGGTGGGATCATAATCATCTTCCATTGGTCCGGTATCGGACGCTCTTGCGCAAAGGCCACTGGTTTGTGTACCACCCGCTACCTGGGGGCCAAGTGGCCGGTGCTGTAGAGATTCATCTGTGTCGTAGTTACAGATACAACGCCCGTCCATGCAACGAGTACGAGCCTCATTAGATGAATTAACGTAGTAGCGATGAAGATTCCTGCCTCTCAGTGCGTTAGCTAGGTCTTGGATCGAAATCTCACCACGCCTTTTGATAACAGATATCGCCCCGGTCCAAACACGTTCCGGGTAACGGACAGGCACAACTTCACTTATTGGCCCGAGGTGTTCGTAGCTTGCGCGTGGTAGATGTTCACCACGCACGTTAATTTCATCTTCCCACTCAATAAAATCTGCCGCGGTTTGTTCCGCTCCAGGCATGTTTAATGTGTCGGATTGTGTTCTTGTTAATCTGTTCATAAAAGAAAAGCACTGGCACTCAGTGCAAAAGCTCTGGAGGCTAGACTACACTTTTAAGGCTAACTTGGCAAGTCTAACACTCTCTTGCGCACGCCCACACTTGATGACATGACGCAAATATTCTATAATATCAAACGCGCGGTAATTGCCGCACCGGTTGTCGTCTGGAAGGAGACGAGGATGCCTCCCAAGAGGTGTGAAGGGTGCTGTACGAGGTGTCATGGCAGCTGTCAGCGTTCGCGCGGCGGCACAGGCACATGTTACGCCTGCAACGGCACAGGTCACATGAATGGGTGTGAAGCTCGCAGGTAACTACCAGAGATCGGTGTTTCCATGGGTACTCCAAGAGTACCCATGGAAACGCAAAAAACTGCAATTATCTAGTAAGTAAGTCCTAGACGCGACGACGACGATGCTTGAGTTCGGCAACTTTAAGTCGGACTGCTTGGCGATCAATCATACCTTCGGCGCGAGCAAGTTCTACTTGGTCTTTGGCATTTTGTTTTAGTTCCTTGGCGCGGTCTAGTGCGGCGCGGGCATCGGCTTCGACAATCTCATCTTCGCGGTCGGCTTCGTCAACCAAGAGGCGGATGGTTTTGCCAGTAATCTCGGCTACGCCACCGTTAGTTGCAAAGATATCTAGATGTTCGTCGGTATCAGTTTTTTTGTGGCGTACGGTTATCACACCGGGGATCACCGTAGTAACCAATGGCATATGCTGATAATAAACCGCGATTTCGCCGTCGGCAGTTGGCAAGATTACCTCGTAGACATCGGCTTGCAGTTTAGGACCAGTCAGTGTGACGAGCTCGAGCTTCATTATTTAACGTCCTTGATACTACCCTTCATGTAAAATGCCGATTCGGGTTTTTCGTCGTGTTTGCCTTCCAGGATTTCTTTGAAACTGGCGACGGTGTCGGCAATCGATACATATTGGCCGGGGATACCCGTAAACGCCTCGGCCACAAAGAATGGCTGGCTCATAAAACGTTGAATACGTCGGGCACGATTGACGGTTTTTTTATCTTCGTCGCTGAGTTCTTCCATGCCGAGGATTGCAATGATGTCTTGCAAATCTTTATAGCGTTGCAATACTCGTTGCACTTCGCGGGCAACGGTGTAGTGTTCTTCACCTACAATTTCGGGATCAAGAATGGTCGATGTCGAGCTGAGTGGGTCAACAGCTGGGTAAATGCCGATCTCGGTTAGAGCCCGGCTAAGTTCGATGGTGCTGTCGAGGTGGGCGAAGGTAGTGGCTGGTGCCGGGTCGGTAAAGTCGTCGGCTGGAACATAAACCGCCTGAATCGAGGTAATCGAACCAGCTTTAGTACTGGTGATGCGCTCTTGAAGAGCGCCCATTTCTTGCTGCAAAGTGGGCTGGTAACCTACGGCTGAAGGCAGACGACCAAGCAGGGCCGAAACTTCAGACCCAGCCTGGGTAAAGCGGAAGATGTTGTCGATAAACAGCAGCACGTCCTTACCTTGGTCGCGGAAGGCCTCGGCCATGGTTAAGCCGCTAAGAGCTACGCGCAAACGAGCACCTGGCGGCTCGTTCATCTGGCCAAACACCATGCTTGTGTTACCGAGTACGCCGGCTTCTTCCATCTCGTAGTAAAGGTCGTTACCTTCGCGGGTGCGTTCGCCAACGCCGGCAAACACCGACTGCCCCTCATGGAACTTGGCAATGTTGTTGATCAACTCTTTAACGACAACTGTTTTACCGACACCGGCGCCGCCAAACAGGCCAACCTTACCACCTTTGGTGATAGGGCAGATGAGGTCAACAACCTTAAGACCGGTTTCGAGGATTTCACTTTTGCCAGATTGTTCGGTTAAGGCTGGTGGGTTTTTGTGAATAGGCGAGACAGTTGTAACTTTATATGGTTTGCTGTCGATGGGCTGACCGGTGACGTTAAACATGCGTCCCAATGTGCTATCGCCAACTGGCACGCTAATCGCCGCGCCTGTATCGTTAACTTTAGTACCACGCTGCAACCCATCGGTACTACTGAGTGCCACTGCACGGACGGTGGTTTCACTTAAGTGTTGGGCAACTTCTAGCGTTACATCATGGTCTTGGTGTTGCACGATAATTGCATTGTTAATCGCAGGCAGGTCGCCTTTAGTAAATTCTACGTCGACGACCACACCCACAACCTGGGTGACGGTGCCGGACTTTGATGTTGTGACTGTGCTCATATACTTTTCCTTTCGCTACTATTGATCATTTCATTGCCTCTGCGCCACCAGTAATTTCGGCTAGTTCTTGAGTGATTTTACCTTGGCGGGCGTTGTTATATTCTAGTGTGTAATCCTCAACCAGATCATTGGCGTTATCGGTAGCGTTTTTCATGGCCATCATGCGCATTGATTGTTCGGAGGCCACCGATTCCAACACCGATTGCCAAAGTTGTGCTTCAAGCAAGTGGCGAGTGGTACTTTCTAACACATCTTCGACAGATGGCTCAAAGCTAGCCAAACGCAATTCCGGGCTGACTTCGGATTCGGTAAAGCCAGCCGGCAACAGGTGATGCAGATTTGGTTCCTGGCGAATACTGGAATAGTAGTGAGTGTAAATAACATCGGTCAAATCAATGCTGCCATCATTAAACATATCGATTGCAGTACGCACGATTGGCTGTAGATCGTTAACCGACAGTGTTTCTGGCAAGTGTTGGTACACACCGACCACCTCAGTTTCTTTAATGCGGGCAACAAACTGGGCAGCTTTTTGGCCAACACAAATAGTGTAGGTTTTGATCTTAGCTGTCTGGTCTTTGCGTAGCTCAGCTATGTAGGAACGCAGGGCATTGCTGTTATAGGCACCAGCCAAACCGCGATCGCTGGTAATAACCACCAATAGGCGAGCTTGCACATTGCGTTTTACAAATAATCCAAATTTTTCGATTTCGGTTACCTGGGCTAGGCGAGTCAGTAGCTGGCTGGCAACTTCACTATACAGGCGACTGCGCTGGGCGGCTTCCTGAGCCTTGCGCATGCGCGAAGCGGCCACCAACTGCATAGCCTTGGTAATCTGGCGTGTGCTTTTGATGGAGCCGATGCGGCGCTTGATGGTAATAGTGTTAGCCACTGGTTATTACCCCTCGTAAGCCTTAGCGAGTTTAGCTGCTGTATCCATAATTAGCTTGCTGGTGGCTTCGCTAGGTTTGTCGCCCTTGTTTAATTCTTCCATGTCTTTAATGTGATCGGCTTGTAACTCGGCGAGCATCGATGCGGTTACGTCGTGTAGTTTAGCAACTGGCACGGCATCAAACGCACCTTGGGTAGCCGACATAAGCAAAGCGACTTCTTGCCAGACACTCATTGGTTTGTACTGTGGCTGCTTGAGCAGCTCGGTCAGACGCTGCCCGCGATTAATGCGCTTCTTGGTCTCGTCGTCGAGATCGGTACTAAACTGTGTAAAGGCGGCCAGTTCGCGGAACTGAGCCAGGTCTAGTTTAAGACCACCACTAACACTTTTTAGTGCTTTGGTTTGCGCCGCGCCACCAACACGACTAACCGATAGACCAACCGAAATCGCCGGGCGAATGCCCTGATAGAACAAGTTGGTTTCCAGGAAAATCTGTCCGTCGGTGATACTAATGACGTTGGTTGGAATGTAGGCGCTAATATCGCCGGCTTGGGTTTCGATAATTGGCAGAGCAGTTAAGCTGCCGCCGCCAAGTTTGTCATTGAGTTTGGCCGCACGTTCCAACAAACGAGAGTGAAGATAGAAAACGTCACCAGGATATGCCTCGCGGCCGGGTGGACGGCGAAGTAGCAATGACATCTGGCGGTAGGCGGCAGCGTGTTTACTAAGATCATCATAAATTACTAGAGCATGTTGCTTGTTGTCGCGGAAATATTCAGCAATGGCCGTGCCGGCATATGGTGCCAAATAGAGCAGAGAAGCCGGGTCGGCAGCGCTAGTAGCCACCACAATGGTCTGTTCCATAACGCCTTCTTCTTTGAGGCGCTCCACTAAACGACTAATCTTGCTAAGCTTTTGGCCAACGGCCACATAAACGTTAATGACACCGGTTTTTTGGCGACCTTGGTTAAGCATAGTGTCGACGGCAATGGCCGTTTTACCTGTTTGGCGGTCGCCAATGATTAACTCGCGCTGGCCAAGACCAATGGCCGTCAAGGCGTCAATGGCCATAATACCTGTGGCCAGAGGTTGGTGTACTGACTTGCGGTCGATAACACCTGGTGCGTTGCGCTCTACCGAGCCGCGCTCAGTGGTTTTAAGCGGCCCCTTGCCATCTAGCGGGCGCCCCAGCGGGTCGACGACACGGCCTAGCATTTCTTTGCCAACCGGCATGGTTAACACCGAGCCACTTAATTTAACGCGGGCGCCGGCGCGTACCTGGCTGTCATCACCGAGCAGTACGGCGCCGATTTCGTCTTCCATAAGGTTAAGAGCAAAGGCCTCGACTGGCTTGCCGTCGATACCGTCGATTTCGAGCACCTCGTTAAAACCACAGTTATTTAGGCCGTAAATCCAGGCCACACCGTCACCGATACGCGTGACAATGCCAACTTCTTCGAGACCCTGACCGCTATGCAACTGCTCGATAGCGGCCTTTAGCTCGCTGGATAAATCTTTGACTGTACTCACAATATTGTTCCTCCAAGGCTAATCTGTTTAAGCTGGCTTTTGGCACTAAGATCAAGTTCCTGGCGCGACGTTCGGACCACCACACCACCTAACAGGTCTGAGTTGGCCTGTAACTCCAGTTCGACACTGGCTGCGCCGGTAGCGGCTTTCAGTAAGTCGGTGATGGCATCTTTAGTATTGACTGATAGGTCGAAAACGTAGTCAACCGTTGCGTCGAGCTGACCGCGTTGCAGGTAAAGTTCGTCGGCAATGTCTTTCATTAACAAGTCTTGCTGATTAACAAGTTTGTTGGTAATCATGTAACCAGCTAGTTGCCGCACAATTTCACTGCTTTGACTTGGCTGTTCACCAAGCAAACGCACAACTTCACGAGCTAAACGGCGTCGACTGAGTTTAGCCATTGAGTCGTTCCTTGGCGTTTTTGACGGCAGAATTAATCAGCGCCGAGTCTTTAGTGGCATCAAGTTTTTCACCAATAATGCGTTCTGTAGCCAGGGCCACAAGTTTGGCGGTTTCATCCTTAAGGGCATTGCGGGCTTTGCCAAGTTCTATATCCATTTGGGCTTTGGCCTCAACTACAATATGCTCGGCACGTTTTGTAGCCTTGTTCTCGGCCTCTTGCAACATTTGCCCAGCTTCTTTATGGCTGGCAGCCACGACCTCGTCGGCTTGGGCACGAGCTTCGGTCAGTATGCCAGAAATGGTTTGTTCAGTTTTTTTGAGCTTAGCCTCGATTTCGGCGGCCTGTTGGATGCTATCTTCGACAGTTTTGCGCCGCGCCTCTAAAGTATCCACTAATTTACCGAAGGCGAATTTGCGCAAAATAAGCAGCACGATAACAAAACTAAGTAACTGAAATAAAAACGCCGGGATATTAAAGCCCAGAGCGGCAATGCCGCTGGGGGCCTCTTCGGCTGCAAATTGAGCAAGCGGTAGAATCACTGTGCGTTCCTTAACCTGTGGTGAACACAATCAGTAATACGAATGCGAGTACTGCGTCGACCAAGCCAGCCATAATGAAAGCAGCTGACAATACTTTACCCTGTACTTCTGGGTTACGACCGATCGACTTAACAGCCGATGCACCAATTAAACCAACACCAATAGCTGGCCCAATTGCGCCAAAACCTATGGCGAGTCCTTTTACTAATGCGGGGTCTATATGTTCCATCTCTTTATCTCCTTACTTTCTTATTTAACAACATCCGCGGCTGGTTTTAGACCTGTCGTAGGACGCTCCTTTGATTCCTCGTGCATCGGGCCGGTATCCGCATCGTCATTATGCGCGGTTGCGATACTAAGGTAAACCGTCGTGAGCATCATAAATAGGTAGGCCTGAATCAGGCTAAAGAAAATCTCGAGCAAATAGATAGGTAGCGTTGCAGCCCAGCCAAAGTTACCGGCAAGCTGATTTATAGTATGCAGCAGCACTTCACCGGCATAAATAACGCCAAATAAACGCAGGCTAAGCGTCATTATGCGGATAAATTCGCCAAGTACTTCGTTGATACCAATAAAAAAGTTCATTGGCTTCCAAGGCTGATTGGTAAAGTAATGTTTTAGATGTCCGATAAAACCAAGCTCTTTGAGAGCGTAGAACTGCACCGTACCAATTGTTAGGATCGCAAGAGCCAGCGTACCGTTAAGATCGGTAGTAAAAGCACGCAGGATTGGAAAATCTCCCTGAGGAGTGTGGGTATAAAGAGCGCTGACCCCTGGGATTAAACCCGATAGGTTTGCAATCAAAATAAAGCTAAATAGGGTAAGTAAAAGTGGTAAGTGTTTAAGGGCTTTTTGCCGGCTGCCAAAATTATCTTGGGCAATGCCTAAGAAAAATTCGACCACTGTTTCGATTGTAAAAGTAAACAAAGATTTTGGCCTGAGTTGTGTACGACGGACCGCGAACATAAAGATTGCAATCACGGCAATTCCCGTAAGAACACCGTAAAGCATGGAGTTGGTAACAGCGAACCCCCCAACATGAAAAATAGGCTCCGCAGCCAGTGGTATGTCGGTTCCTGCCGCAAATATACTAAGCACTGCCGGCCCCCAAGCCGCTTCCAGCAATACCCAGTTTTATAATCTGCGTTTTCATTCTTAGTGGCAGTATATCAACTCTAGTCCAATCAGCCAACCCCTTAATACATAACCTTCGATTTTGTGTTTTAAAATCTATATGATATTTTATAGGCAAGGAGGAAAGCATGAGCCAAAACGACGTAATCTGGACCTAGTATTTCAGCTACAAATAACATCGTGCTCGTATTGAGCGATGTTGTTTTTCGCTGGCTAAAGACACCCTTTTGTGGTGTCTTTGTTTGTCAGCGAACAACACTCGACCAGATAACCACCGCACTTATATTTAACTTCGATTGACTGCTATAATAACAACATGGATCAACCAGACACCGCTGCCAGTAAACCAACTCTACCAATAACAATTTATAGCAGCCCAACCTGCGGTTTTTGCTACATGGTCAAAGATTATCTGAAGGACAAAGGCTACAAGTTTACCGAAAAAGATATCAGTACGGACCAAGAAGCCCTGCGTTTTGTACTCGAAAAAGTTGGTCAGGCAGTTACGCCAATTATTACCATTGGCGACAAAATTATCGTAGGTTTTGACCGACCACGTATCGACGAAGCTCTAACTCAATAATTATAGATTCAACTTTAATTGACAATGTTACTATAAGTGGTATAGTTTATCTGTCCGCAAGGATCCGAGACAAGGAGGAACAGTGGCAAACAACGACCCCGATGCGATCAAGGCCGCTATCGCTGCCGCCCAGGCCGAAGCTGATCGACGCAACGGCATCCCCGGTGCCCGGCTCAGCTTCCAGCACTTCCTAGCGGAGGTGCGGGTGGATGTCGAGAATGGTGTTGTCACACGGGTGAACGGCGAGCCCGTTTAACCTTTCCGGCTGCGCAGGCGGGGCCCATCTAGACGATGGCTCCGCCTGTCGCGCAACCTACGTCGCGTGATAATCTTATATACACAATGAGTTTTGAGGGGTACCAAACCAAAGATAGTGTGGTCGTGGTCTACACTGGCCTCGGCAAGGGTAAAACCAGCGCCAGCCTGGGGTTGGTGTGCCGTGCGCTTGGCCGCGGTTGGCGAGTGGCTTACGTGCAATTTATTAAGCACTGGGAAGTCGGCGAGCATACATTTATTCACAAAATCGAACCGTTATTTAAAAGCCACTTGACCTTCTATAAAGGCGGTAAGGGCTTTTTTAATGCCGGTGAAATTAGCGCTAAAAATGTCAGCGCCGATGAGCACCAAATAGCGGCGGAACAGACATATCAATTTGCATTAAAAGCAGCTAAAAGCGGCAAATACAACTTAGTTGTTTGCGACGAGATCAACAACGCCGTCCATGACGGATTACTCGAAGAAAACCAGCTTAAAACACTACTCGACGAGCGCAACCCCAAGACCAGCTTATGTCTGACAGGGCGAAACTTCCCAGCCAGTTTGTTAGACAAAGTCGATATTGCCACCAACATGACCAAGATAAAACACCATTACGACGACAAATTTTTAGCAAACGAAGGTATAGACTACTAATATGATCTACCGCAAGCGCCGCGAACAACTAGCTTACGATCGCATGCCAAAAACTACTGGTTGTCCGTTTTGCGAGCCGGACAACAAATTGCTCAATCCACGTCCCCGGAAAGTTTTACAAGAAACGCCTCATATGCAAGTCGTTTCCAATATGTTTCCGTATCACGTCTGGGAACATTTGGATGTCGTCGATCACTTACTCATCGTACCCAAGCGCCATATAAGTAGTATGGCTGATTTAACGCCGTCTGAGCGCAAAGACATGATCAACATCTTCTGTGAGTACGAAGCAGAGGGTTACAGCAACTACACCCGTGCCCCCCAGGCAGTGTCACGCTCACTGCCACATATCCATACCCACTTAATCAAATCTGGCACGAAAAAACCGCGCTTTTCGCTCGTCATGCGTAAACCATATATTTTGATTAAGTTTTAATTCGCATGATTTTGCTAGAATGGTGTGGGGAGTATAAGTGCTTCGGTGCTCGTACTCTCCACCACCAAAACTTATCATTAAAAGGAAGATTGTAAAGTGGCCCTTATATGATGGCCCCATTTGCGGCGTGCATATCATTCATACATAGCCAGCGCTAAGAAGTAGCCGGACTCAGCCAAAATCTGTTAGCATAACTGCATGACGCGAGGACGTGCGATAGTTATTGGCCTGTTGTTGATTGCCTGCATAATTGCCTTAGCTGTGGTGGCTTACCCACGAATTAGCGTTAATTTTAGCAAGCTCTTCCCAGCTAGCAAAATACTGCCAGGCTTCTATCATGTAGCCCAATTCTACGACGGCGACACTTTTGCCGTTGATATGAACGGCACAACCGAGAAAATCCGCCTAATCGGAGTTGACACCCCCGAAACCCATAAGCCAGATACGCCCGTACAATGCTATGGCCCCGAAGCCAGTACTTTTACCGAACGCACTCTCAAAGCCGCAGACAACAGTGTACGGCTAGAGGCTGACCCGCTAGGGGATAATCGTGATCGTTACGGACGCCTGTTACGATACGCTTACTTACCCGACGGCACCTTGCTTGAACAGTCACTCATTGAAGGCGGTTATGGTTTTGCCTACCTGAGTTTCTCTTTCAAGCAAAAGACCGAGTTTGCCACTTTTCAGGCCACAGCCCAGGCCGCCTATCGCGGATTATGGACCTTTTGCAAGCCGACGCTAATTAATGGCCGATGGCAAAGCAACAATGTGTCGAGCTAGCGGCTCCTAATAATTGACTCATAAAGTTCAATCACTTTTTTACATTGCTGGGCCTCGGAGAATTCGGCCGCAAAACGACGGCTGGAAGCACCCATCGAGGCCTGGAGTTTGGGATCATCGAGAATCTGACGGATTTTTTCGGCCATATCTATCGGGTCGTTAGCGGCAAAGAATCCATTTTGGCCATCGTGGACAACTTCGGTCACAGGCTTATCTATCATAACGATTGGTAGGCCAGCCCGGGCCGCTTCGTGAACCGCCAAGGACTGGGTATCAGTTAGCGACGGAAAGGCGAAAACTTTGGCAACTGCGTAGGCAACCGCTAATTTTTCTCGTGGGACACGCCCAACAAACATAATTCGGGCTGCTGCCGGCGAGGCTTTGGCTTTGGCTTCCAATTTCTTACGATAATCAAAGTCGCCCACAAACATCAGCCTGGCGTTTGGGCGCCACTTAATGAGTTCGCTTATCATATCAATGAGCATGTCAAGGTTTTTCTCGACGCCAATTCGGCCGACATACTGTACAATCTCGTCTTTAGCTTGGATACCCCAACGTTTTTTAAATGCCGCGATGTCTGCCTGCGAAACATGCGGAAGGTCGTCAACCCCGGTAGGAATATTATAGATTGGATACTGACTATCACTGTCTTGCCAACTTTTCAGCTGATCAGCGCTTTTACGTGAATGGACGATGACTGCCTTGCAATGTTCATGCAAAACGTTAAGGTTATTTCTTATCATCCCCTGATTCCAAGCCCCCACCGTACGCCGTGGCCGCCAGGCACGCAGAATCTCTTTTAATTCATTGCGCGAGGCCTTGAAAGTAAATGGCAGAGCTACCCCTAGTGCCAGAATAGTCGGAAATGATAGGGGATAGCGATCGACATATTCAAACAAGTCGGTACAATATTCGGCAACTACCGGTAGTTTTAGTTTGTGAGCAACATAAACACCCATTAAACCAACTGGCCCGGGGGTTAAAAAATGAATTATATCGAAGTTCATCTTTTTAACTTTTTTGACCATAGAAGGCGGAAAAATCAGTGCGACATTAAAATCTTTGTACGGAAAGCGTTGGATCGACGGGAAGCGAACAATGTGATCGTCGTCTTGCTTCTTAACCCGCAAGCTGTCGGCCGGGGCAAAGATGTAGACTTCGTGGCCTAAAGCCTCAAAACCACGCCGTAAAATTTCGGTTACATATACAATCCCGTTAACTTGCGGACGATAACTGTCGGTAAACAGGGCAATGCGCATATTGAGCTAAGTATAGCAAGCGTGTACACTAGTCACCAGAGTGGCAAAAAAGACAAACACTAAAAAAATCTCCTTGCACCGGCGCTTGTTGCAGCGTTTACGCTCGCGGCATTTTATGCCTATGTATGAATTCTGGCTCGAACACCGCTGGTGGCGTTGGACAGCGCGTATTATGCTGGTGTTAGCCGGCTTTACATTCACTGCTCTTCTTTTTAACGTTTTTGTGTTCACGCCAATAAAGGATCCTGACTATGGGGTCAGTTTTTCGCAAAAACGATCCGAGGAGTTGGGGCTTAACTGGCACCAAAATTTCACTGCTTTACTCGACGACTTACAAATTAAACGCTACCGGCTAATGAGTTACTGGGATCTCATCGAGGCCAATCGCGGGACCTTTGATTTTAAGGATTTGGACTGGCAGATGGATCAAGCCGCAGCACACGGCGCCAAAGTTTCACTCTCGATTGGTGTGCGTGTCCCGCGCTGGCCGGAATGTCACGAGCCTGGTTGGGCTAAACAGATGGGTGGCCACAGCTGGAAACAGGCCCTGTACGCCTATATGCAAGTGGTGGTTGATCGATACAAACATCATCCAGCTTTAGATACATGGCAGCTGGAAAATGAAGGCCTAAATACCTGGTTTGGAACCTGTAGCCCACCGGATAACGAAAGACTCCACGAGGAACTAGGTTTAATGAAGCGCTGGGATCCCGATCATAAAGTTATCATGAGTCTCAGCGATCAACACACTTACCCGGTAGAGGCGCCTGTACCCGATGTTTACGGCTTTTCGGTTTATCGTATTGTTTGGAACGACAAAATTCCGCCGGCCGGTTACATTTATTACCCAACACCTATCTGGTACCACCGCCTACGAGCTTTAATCATAAATCTTGTTTGGCAGCGACCAGTTATGATCCACGAGTTGCAGATGGAGCCGTGGGGGCGAGTCGATACGCGTTTTATGAGTATCGAGGAACAAAACAAGTCGATGAGCCTTGAGCAGATTCCTAAGGTTTTCCAGTTTGCCAGACAGTTGGGCATTAAACGGATCGATTTGTGGGGCGGGGAGTGGTGGTATTGGCGTAAGGTTCATGGCGACGGAAGTATTTGGCAGGCGGTACGGGAGCAGTTGAGTGCACCTTAGATATTATTGAAAGTATAGGCATAGAATTCTAATACATATGGCCGGGTCCTGCCGCCCGGTCCGCCCCTAAAGATTTTTTTATGGAAATACATAAAAAAACTTTGGGGCAGCCCCGCCAGGCGTCACCCCTTGAATAATTGAATTCTATGCCTTTATTTTCAGCACAACTCGATAGGCTTCGACAAGTTTTTGCCCGCCGGCCTTACTATCGAATCGTGCAGCCATACCGTGCGCTTTAGAAACTGCTCCGACATAAAAATTGGCATCGCTAATTAAGTGCGATAATAATGTCACAAATGTTTCGTCGGTACCACGCACAACATCTTCACCAAATGTATCGTTGTATTCGGGTATGTCGCGCACGACAATCGGCAGCCCGGTACCGGCGGCTTCGAGCACCGCCATCGGATGATTTTCTTGTTCAGACGGCAGAAAAAACACATCTGATACTTGTAAGTATTGCTTAACATCATCGTGCCCGATGACCCCTGTCACCAAGACGTTGGCCGGCTTGGTATCAACTAGGTGCTGTTGATTTTGGTAGTCAGCTCCCAAACGCTTAAAGGTGATGCCACCGATCCATATAAACTGGCTATTGGGCAAAGCTTTTGCGGCTTCGCAGAACAAATCGAACCGCTTGCGAGGTTGGATTTGGCCGTTGCCAACGACCACTTTTTTATCTGGTTCGATGCCGAGTTTCTTACGCGCTGCTTGCTTGTCGACAGCCAATGTGACAAACAGCGACATATCAACTGTATTGTAAAGAACGATGACAGGTTTTTTGATTTTTAGCTGTTCATGAAGAGTAGTTTCGACCATTTTAGAAACCGCGAGCAACAGATCGGCGTGTCCATAAAACAGCCGCATGTACCATTTGGCTAGGCCATAAAAATATTTTGCACCGGCGATCGAGCCAACCAAAGAATCCGGCACGACGTGCACCGAAATGACTTTTTTGCCTGAACCGAATAACAAATGCAACAAACTATATGGGCCGAAGGTTTGTATATGAGTGATATCAGCCCGACGGCGGAATTTATTAACCACCACATCTGTGTCATCACGCGCTTGTAGCGCATTGGTCATCTCGACAAAAGCTGTGTGCACGCCGTGTGCCTGAACAGTAAATGCGCTTTCTGATACCATATTGATTTTGATTTTTTGTTGCATTAATGAGTTCATTGTAGCAAACGAGGATAATTTCAGATTGAACTCATTTCAAAACCATAAGGAAGGGGTCCTGTCACGCAGTTTGCCCCTAAAATATTTTTCTGAAAATACAGAAAAAGTATTTTGGGGCGGCCCCACTGCGCGCCACCCCATTTAATTAAGTTTTGAAATGGGTTCATTAAGTTATACTTAACAGAGAGCAATATGGCCAAGAAGAAAACTACCAACTCACTGATTCAAAACCGCCGCGCCCGTTACGATTACGAACTACGCGATGAATTCAATGTAGGCATTGCTTTGACAGGCCAAGAAGTCAAGGCTGCTAGATCGGGGCAGGTGAGTTTGAAAGGCGCTTACGTGACATTAAAAGACGGGGAGGTATGGCTAACCAACGCGTCGTTCTCGGTTATTCATACTGAGCCGGGTAAATCTAGTCGTAGCATCGAGACCGGGCCGCGCAAACTTTTGGCCAAAAAGAAAGAAATTGCCGTGTTACAGGCTGTGAAGGATCAGGGCCTAACTATAGTGCCACTTAGCATGACCACTCGTACTAGGTTCATTAAGCTCAAAATTGCCACAGCCAAGGGTAAAAAACAATACGATAAGCGCGAAACTATTAAGCGCAAGGATATCCAGCGCGAGCAGCAGCGCACTAGAGCCTCAGTTGGCAAGGTCTTGTAATTTAACACCTTAGTGTTATAGTTCAAGGAATTATGGCAGTATCTGAAGCTCACGCCTATGCGCGCCAGGTAATCGAATCTGGTTTTGAGCTGATGCCGCCCACGTCTCCCCCCGAGCGCATTGTGGAAACCGTCGAAACCGACGACGGTGCCTGGCAAATTGGCATTGCAACCTTTGACGCCCGAATCCATGACAAAGACTTCGGCACCTACGGTCCAACCTGCCTAATGGCGTTGGGCTACGAAGCCGACACGACTACGCCCTACGACACTCAAACCTGGCAAACTATTGCCGAGACCATGGGTGCGCGCCTCATTATTGTCGACACTCCAGGCTTCGGAGAGGAATCTGCCCCACTCCAAACTAGCTTTGGATTTCGCCTGGCGCGTGGTGACTTACGCCCACCAGCAGAGCTCATGGTTCGTGCTGTCGGCCAATCGGGCCTGCTAGAGAACAATGAAGAGATATCCCTCATGGGTTATTCGATGGGTAGCCTGACCATCGCAAACATAGCCGAAGTCCTACAGACCCCAGATGCTAAACTAGGCATACCAAAAGTGAGAATTGCTGGCGTGTATCTACTTGACCCTACCTCACCGCGCTTTATTAAAACCTTGTCTGATGACATCCGTGCCGATGGTGCCGAAGGCCTAGCGTTTTATCAAGGTTTAAACGAGAGATACAGCTGGTTGGTAGCACCCCCAGAAACAACTAACCCAAAACATCACCAGGCATTGCGTAGGCGCCAACTAACTGCCCGGGCGCTTTATGGTATTGCCATGGCACGTGATCATGGTGATCCTTCACGGGCTTTAGAGTTAGCAGTAATTGAAGATAGTCACGATGGTGCAACTGGCCTGAGCGAAGGCACTATTAAGGTTATGAGGGGTGAACTAAGCCGGCTCGCGCTCGACGCGCCAACCAACCGACTCTTAACAGTAGTTAGAAACAGGTTACACCCGGCGGGCTATGCCGACAGAGTAACTTTGCCCGGCGAAAACCACTTTTGGCCCCACGCAGCCATACTCGGGGCAGCTGCCTCAGAGCATTTGCGCAGTTAAGAAACCAAAGTACCGACAGACTCGCCTAAAGCTAGTTTTTTGATGTTATCTGGCTTATGTAAATCACAAACAACAATTGGTTTTTTATTTTCCATGGCTAGACCCAGGGCAGCCTTATCCATAACCTTTATGGTCGGGCTTTGCAGTGCTTCGGCAAATGTCAGGTTTTGATGACGGTTAGCGTCGGTGTGGGCGTGAGGGTCTTTATCATAGACCCCGTCAACTTTAGTCAACTTACAGACAACATCGCAATCAAGCTCTAGCGCCAGGCTCACAGAACCAGTGTCTGTGGTCACATATGGACGGCCTAAGCCACCACCCACAATCACCACACGGCCTTTGCTTAAGTGATGTAGGGCACGGCGTTGGGTAAATTGGTCGGCAACTTGGTCGGCATAAACAGTTGTCAGAACATGAGCGGGCACGCTTTGCGAAGCAAAAATATCGGCGACGGCCAAAGCGTTAATTATTGTAGATAACATACCCATGTAATCTGCGGTAACTGGCTGGATACCTGAGCCCTTAAAATCGACACCTCGCACAAAGTTACCACCACCAACTACCATGACAATCTCGGCGCCTACGTTTACCGCCTGGGCGACTTCTTGAGCTACCATGGTGGCTGTTTCGACGTCAAAGCCTTTGCCGCTGCGTCCGGCAAGCTGCTCGCCAGATATCTTTACTAAAATGCGTGTGTAACGTAGTTTCATCGCATTCAGTGTAGCATAAATTACAAGTACTGAGGCTAAGGAAGATGTGCTAGACTGCGCTGCGAGGGAGTAAAATAAGACTATGGCTAAGAACCAAAACTATACCGATTCAATACTGGAGGATATAAATAGCAAGTTTGACGCGATTCTAGAGATTGTCATTCCTATGAAGAAAAAAGTCGACCGTATTCCGCAGATAGAAAGTGACATTGCCGGTATAAGAGCCGATACTAGAACCATGAGAATCGCCATGACTGAAACCAACAAACAAGTCGGCAACCACGAAACTCGTATCACCCGGCTTGAGTCAAAAATAGCCTAAAATTTTACACCTCGTTATACTAGGCCTATGAAACTTTACTCATGGAATGTTAATGGTATTCGCGCAGTCGTGCGCAAGGGATTGTTCAAACCTTTTATTGATGCCGAGCAGCCCGACATTTTATGTCTCCAAGAAACCAAGGCCGAGCAAGGTCAAGCCGAGATCGATCTAGCTGGTTACGAAGAATACTGGAATTCCGCCACCAAAGCAGGCTACTCGGGTACAGCTATCTTCAGCAAAATCAAACCAACAGCTGTTATTAATGGTTTTCCGGAAGATATTGCCAAAAAATACAGCTTGGTCGACGACCACGACCGCGATTCCAGCACCGAAGGTCGTGTCATCGCCGCAGAGTTCGAAAAGTTTTATGTAGTAACAGTTTACACCCCTAACGCCAAGGATGACCTCAGCCGCATCCCACTACGCTCGCGGCATTGGGACCCGGCGTTTTTGGCTTACTGCAAACAGCTCGAACAAAAAAAGCCGGTTATCTTTTGCGGTGACTTAAATGTAGCCCACACCGAAGACGACCTAGCGCGCCCCAAAGAAAATATTGGCAAAAAGGGCTTTACCAAAGAAGAGCGTGAGCGATTTCAAGACTTTATCGACGCTGGATTTATCGACAGCTTGCGATTATTCGAACAGGGGAATGGTCATTACACCTGGTGGACACATTGGGCCAACGCCCGCGCTCGGAATGTTGGTTGGCGTATAGATTACATTCTGGTTTCGGTCGCTTTAAAGAATAAGGTAAAAGCCGCGAAAATTCACGCCGACGTCATGGGATCAGACCATTGCCCGGTGAGTATCGAGATCGACATATAGATTGAGGATAATATGTTATTCATACATTGACATTAATTGTAAAGAAGTAAACGCTTCATACAAATAAAGTCTAGACAGATCAAGTATATACACATATAATGTGCGAACTATGGTGGTGCACCAACATTCAGCAGGCAAGATAGCCCAAAAATTTGCCGTCTTTGATATCGACGGCACTCTATTCCGCGCAAACCTCACAGCGACACTACTACTTAGTCTTATTGACAAGGGTTTGATAAACAAAAAAGTGCTGACGGAAATAACGCCACATTATTTAGCCTGGAAGAACCGCGAACGCCCTGAAGCCTTCATCCAATATGACGAACACTTAGTAGAGCTTTTGAGCACCAACATCCACGGTATACCGCATGCTGAAATTATCAAAATCATTCCATCTATGGTGGAGGAGATACACAAAAAGACCTACGTTTACACCCGAAATCTGATTGCCAAACTCAAAAACGAGGGTTATGTATTGGTCGCCATTACTACGTCATTGCGAGAGGTAGCTCAACCTTTCGTGGACCATTATGGCTTCGACATCCTCAAAGCAAACATTATACGCTGCAACCGGCAGGGTATCTGTCAAAGTACGACACCAGTTATCCGCAATAAGGAAATGGTGCTGCGTACGCTCACCCGAGATAGGGGTTTGATTATGAAAGATAGCTACGCTATAGGCGACACGCTCAGCGATGCAAATATGCTCAAATTAGTCAAACACCCAATCGCTTTCAATCCGTCTTTTGAACTATTTGAAGTAGCAAAGCACAAGGGCTGGTCGGTTGTCGTCGAGCGCAAAAATATTGTCTACCGGCTTGACGCCAAAAGCACCGAGGCATTTCACCATCATGAATTATCACACGACAACCACCCCGTGCTTAGTCATAAGTGACTAGGACTTGAGTGGTTTACTTTCTAGCCAACCTCTTTTGATTTTTTTAATCCGTCGATCATAATACTACGTAGTATGAACTTAGATTACTGGCTGAAACAAACACCTACCGAACCCCTCTTCCCGGATATCGAGTGGCAAAGACCCGAGCACAAGTCGCTAGCCGGCAAACTGTTGATTGTGGGCGGCAACGCCCATGGCTTTGCAGCGGTTGCCCAGGCCCACGGCGACGCGACCAAAGCCGGAATCGGTGAGTGCCGGGTCGTTTTACCCGACGCACTTAAAAAGGCGATTGACCCACTAGCACTCGACTGTGTGTTTGTCCCAACTAACCACAGTGGTGGCATAACCAAAGATAGTCTACCGCAACTCAAGGCTGCGGCTGCCTGGGCCGATGCTGTTTTACTAATTGGTGATGCCGGCCGCAACAGTGAAACAGCCATAGTCTATGAGTCGTTATTACAAGCCTTCCCAGACAAAGTCAGCATTATAACTCGCGACGCAGCAGATCTTGTTAAGGCTGTCTGGCCACAACTGCTCGGCCGCCAGCCTGTAGTTTTAATCGTCACTTTCGCCCAGTTGCAAAAATTATTCCAGAGCGTATATTACCCGCGAACCATGTTATTTAGCATGCAGCTCTCCAGCTTGGTGGAGGCATTGCACAAGTTTACGATTACGTACCCGGCTGCGATTGTTGTTTTTCATAACAACCAACTTATCGTAGCCCAAAATGGGCAGGTTAGCAGCACACCCTGGGAAGAGCCAATGCTGATCTGGCGGGGAAGTGTGGCCTCGCGGGCAGCTGTGTACGCAATTCAACATAAACAGCTATTCCAGGCACTAACAGCGTCTTTCATCCACAAGTAGATCAAATAAACAACAGAGGAACTCAGCCTTGGGCCGCAACGCGCTGTGCGTCGCGGCCCAAGACGGGAGGGAACGGCTACATGAACCCGAACGCTGACGCGATGGCAGCAATCGCGGTACCAAATCCTGCTATGAACGAGTAGAACGAGATACCATGCGCTAGCCAGCGTAAACGATTGTACTTGGGCAACTCGTGAGCCGTGAGGCCAGATACTACCGCCAACAACAGTAGGCAGACGGCAGCATATGCAAGAACCCACATCCTTTCACCTCCTATATGGATGGTGTTTTTACGATAAAATAAGGTTACTTAATTGTAAAGTAAGGGACTTGAACATTATTCCTCTCGTTCGGCTTTGAAGCCTCTACTCAAGCGTAAAGTAGGATTCCATGAACTGCCGACAGGCAGTTCATGCCCTATCGGGTTCAAGCCCTACTTATCTACGCAAAAGAAAATATCCCTCACGAGGGAGGGATATTTTCTTTTGGTGGGCAAGGAGGGACTTGAACCCTCACGACCTTGCGGCCACTGGATTTTGAGTCCAGCGCGTCTACCATTCCGCCACTCGCCCAATCAACGGAGTATTATATACTACTTGTAGGATCAGATCACGCCCGAACGTTATGCAAGACGACCAAAAACCAGCAGTTATACCAGAAGCAACACCAACCGCCCAGCCGCCAACCGGCCAGGACCAAGCGGTAGGCGCGGTGCGTGGTCAAGTTTCACAGGCCTACGAACAGACCGAAGATACTAACCCTTACCACCGTACGCACAGCGACAACTTTGATTGGCGACAATACCATTCTGCTTGGCAACAATATTACCAGCAGTACTACCACCAATATTATTCTAGACAACTGGAGACCGAACGTCAGAAGATCCATGGCGATGGAACAGATATAGGGATTATCGCCGGTCAAAATCCCGACGAAAACCAAAAAAGAACCGTCGCCAAACTCAAGGCGGATATTACCGAAACGGTTAAAGAGCGGGCCAAGAAAATCCGCCGCAGTCATCATTTTATCCCGATCGTCAGCGCTCTGGCGGTAGGGGTGGTGTTTTTATTTTTGCAATATAACAGCGTCATGATCGCCCAAGTAAAGGCCTATGTCAGCCCAGGAGCCATATCTGGTGACGCTCTGGTCCTGGACTCGTCAGCGAGTATCAATGTCAGCCCCGAACCAAAGCTGATCATTCCTAAAATTAATGTTGATGTACCAGTCGATTACAGCATAGCTACTCTCGATGAATCAAAAATCCAGGTGTCGCTGCGTGACGGCGCAACCCACTACAAATTGCCCGGTGCCGATGCCTTGCCAGGCCAAAACGGCAACACCGTCCTTTTAGGGCACTCCAGCAACGATATATTCAATCAGGGAGCTTATAAATTTGTGTTTGTGTTACTCGATCGTATGGAAGTTGGTGACACTTTCTACCTGCACTACGGCGGCAAGCGCTACATTTACCGTGTTAGCGACAAAAAAGTCATAGACCCGCGCGATGTAAGCGTGCTACAAACTGGCTATACCAAACCCATAGTTACGCTCATTACTTGCACCCCTCCCGGCACAGCCTTAAAACGACTACTGATCTTTGGCGAGCAGATCAGCCCCGACCCAAACGGCGCAGCAACCGCACCCAAAGCTCCGGCCACCAAAAAAACCGAAACAGCAATACCGGGTAACGAGCCAAGCTTTCTGGAAAATATCTGGAACTTCTTTTTCTAACGAACGATCAGTTGTGAGGCTTGCAAGAAATAACCACTAGTGATGGCGTTTTTGCCAATACTATAAAGTGTTTCGCCACTTTGGCTCAGGCAGATGTCAAAACCGGGCGCAACAGATGTAAGCTCACGCTCGTTTTGACCATCAAACTCGACAGTCCTAAGCCGATCGCCGGTGTCCGACCAGAGGTAATAATCATCTAACCAGCGTAGTGGTCGGGTAGATGGCTGACTCAAGAAGGGCAGTGGTTGGCTGTAAGTACGGGCGAGTTCGAGGTCGTAGGTTGTGAGTAAATCATTGGCCCCGGCAACCAGCATGCGACCGTTATTGCTAAATAGCATTTGAGTAACCGGTTTGCCAATATCGAGCGTGGCAAATACTGTCGTATCCTTTGCGGCAGCAACTGTCGGATCACGTAGAATCTGGATCTTTTCGTTATCTTTGCGCACAGCTAAATAACTATGGTTATCGTATTCGCCAAATGCTATCATGACCGAGGCACTGGTTGGATAGGTTTTTATCACAGATTCCTTATTTTGCTTGAATATGCCGACAATTTTTTGTTTGGAGGCGGGGTTACCCGATGTAACTTCACGCTCAGCAACATAAGCTATAGAGTCGTCGCCATAAACCGAGAATTGTTGCAGCCCACTTACCAGAGCGGCCGAGGCGCTATTTGCCCCTAAGTCTAGGCGCCGTAGAACATTGTCGGTTTTGGCATAAACAATATTTGGGTTAGAACCAGCAAAATGGGCATCGGCTATGGCAAGGCCAAACAACCGACTAATATTTACAGCTTGGCCGGGCTGAGAGCGGTCGACCCGCAGCCATTCGTTAACCGCGTCATTGTAGTGGTGCACCAGGAAGTAGCGCGAGCCAAGATCCCATTCAGTCAGATCAATGTGTCCGAAAGCACCGCTTGGCTTACTAAACTGAGCGTCCGGCATTGTTATTGACGAATATACGAGGTTGCGTTCGTTACCAATGTCAGCCAGTATAAGTGCGGGTTGGTTGGTTGCCTCTTGCAGAAGCAGCCATCTTTTATCTGGCGAAGGTAGCATATCGCTCATACCAGAAAGCGCCCTTAGTGGGGCGGTTGTTACCGAGTTGGGGATGAGCCGAGCGTAATTCAGCCATAGCAGTTGGCCCGCCCCCAAGCTGATAGTTTTTTCCCAACTACGATAACCTTCTTTTTGAATCGCCACAGCATGAACGCCAGCAGTCAAATTAGCCCGGCCTGGAGTTGTAAAATTCTGTACCTTACCATCAATGACTACCCGCGCGCCATCGGGGGCCGAACGAAACTGCACCAGGCCACCTTGCTCAAAACTAAATGTATCTGTGTCAAACCTATTGCCCATAGCGTATAAAATTGCCAAAATAGTTAGCATCACCGTTGCCAGCGTCATGACGCCATAGGTAAAAAAACGGAGCGCTAACCTGGCACGTTTTGAAGATAAAGAGATTGGGAACATAATAACTCTCTTACAGTTATACCATAGCTTGAAAGCGCTTGCGTCTTTCGGTAAAAGCTCGTAGTATACAAGTAGATCGTGCTCAAGGTTAACAGATACGGGCACGCGAGGGATGAAATACATTAGGGGTATGTCAAAAACAACAACCATAACAATTAATGGTAATCTGTACGATGCCGTGACCGGTATGCCTATGTCATCTGTAAGGAAGTCAGAGCATAAACGAGAAGCGCCCCGACCACCGATGCGGGCATTCAGCGATATCGGACCAAGGCCGCAACCAACTCCTGCGCCGCGACCTATTGCCGAACAACCCAAAACCGAACCTGCCCAGCCATTACCTACGCATCAACTTCAGCATGCCGCCCAATCAGTTCACAGCCACCCGCAAAAATCCGAAACTTTATATCGAAAGGCGCTTAAGAAGCCAGAGATTCCCCAATCCGAAGTCGGATTCGTGCCGCGCAGCCCACTGATCAGCCATTACGGTACTAATGTTACACACCACCCACAACTTACCCCTAAAATAGCTCCTCACGAAGAGCCAATTAAACCCGCTCAGTCACATCCCTCAGTCACTAAGGCCTTAGAGCACCGCGCCGAGGCTGCTAAACCACAGCTCAGTGGCCAACAGCTTAAAGAAAAGCTTATTAAAGAACGCTTAGCCGAAGTCGACGACACCGCCAAAACCCCCAAGGAAAAGTGGTATGCTCGCAAACCGCGTATGGCAACTATCCTCACTACATCGTTAGCACTCTTGCTTTTAGGTGGCTATGTGACCTACATGAATCTACCAATGATTTCTATGAAAGTAGCGGCATCACGAGCCGGCGTTAATGCCACTATGCCAAGTTATCGACCAGATGGTTACGGCTTGGACGGCCCAATCACGTATTCACCAGGCCAAGTAAATATCAACTACAAATCAACAACCAACGATACAACTTTTAAACTTTCGCAGGCTCCATCTAACTGGGACAGCCAGGCGGTGCTAGATAACTACGTAGCTAAACAGACCGAGACCTACTTAACTTTCCAGGAGCGAGGGATTAAAGTATACACCTTCGAGAATAAGGCCGCCTGGGTTAATGGCGGGCTGTTCTATACCGTCGAAGGTACTGCCAACCTCAGCTCCGATCAAGTTTTGCGCCTGGCAACCAGTATGTAGCTTGCTTTTGACCTCAGTTACACGCATAATTACTACAATATGAAACCAGCCCGTACCAGGTTCGCGCCGAGCCCGACTGGCGCATTGCACTGCGGCACAGTACGCACTGCTTTATTCGCCTGGGTTCTAGCCAAACAAAGCGGTGGCCAGTTTTTGCTGCGCATCGAAGACACCGACCTTAAACGCGAGGTCGAAGGCGGTACCGAAAACATCAAAGAAACCTTGCGCTGGCTTGGCATGGAATGGGACGAAGGCCCCGATGTTGGTGGACCCTATGGCCCATATATTCAGTCACAGCGCCTGGACATGTACAAAAAGTATGCCCAGGAGCTTGTCGACATGGGCTTGGCCTACGCCGACCCCTACAGTGTTGAGGAACTACAGGCTCTGCGCGAAAAAGCCCAGGCCGAAAAACGCCCGTTCTTATACCGCAATCACCGCCCAGAAAACCCACCAAAATGGGACGGCACAAAGCCGCTACGCATTAAACTAGAACCAAAAACTTGGAGCTGGGACGACGGAGTGCTCGGCAAGGTTAGTCTTGGCCCAGAGATGATCGATGATTACATAATTATCAAAGCCGACGGTTTTCCAACCTACAACTTTGCACATATTATCGACGATCATCTCATGAAGATTACTCATATCACGCGCAGCCAGGAATTTATCAGCAGCGTACCAAAATTTTTAGCCACACACGAAGTACTGGGTTGGGAATCGCCGATCAACATTATTTTCCCGCAGGTCATGGACGAAACCGGTAAGGCCAAACTCAGCAAACGCAAGGGCGCCAAGCCCGTGCTCGACTACCGCGACCGAGGTTTTTTACCTGAGGCGATGGTCAATTTTATGGCTACGATTGGCTGGAATGACGGCACTGAACAGGAAATCTATAGTGTTGATGAAATCATGAAAAAATTCAGCCTGGACCGTGTGCAAAAAAGCGGGGGAGTATTCGACGAAAAACGCCTGATATGGATGAACGGCGTTCATATCCGTAATCTCAGTCTCGACAATCTATATAAACGGATAACCGACTTCTGGCCTGAAGCTGCTAAAACATTCGACGATAATTACAAAAAAGACGTTTTGCGCCTTGTGCATGAACGCCTTAAATTCTTTGCCGAACTGCCTGAGCTAACATTGTTTTTCTTTGCCGAACCTAAAATTGCCGATGATATTTTTGAGCAAAATAAACAGCTCAAAAAACTAACTGCCGAAGAGCGTAAAACAATGTTAAAAGCTGTTATCAACGAACTCCAGGCTAGTGATTTTAGCGAAGCTGACCTCGACAGCCGCATGCGTAGTTTAGTAGAGAAATTAAACACCAAAGCAGGTATCTTATTTGGGCTAATACGGGCTGCCGTAACTGGCAGTAACGTTGCTCCCGGTCTCTTCGAAACCATGCATGTGCTTGGCAAAGATACTACGTTGCAAAGAATCAAGAAGTGTATTTAAGGCCCAGTAAACAGTAAAACGTTTAAGCTTTTGCTATAATGTGCCTAAATGGTACTGCAAAAAGATAGCCGCTGGACGCGCATGAGTCTGTGGGTCGAAAACCACAATAGGCTTTCGGTACTGTTGCTTGTAGGTACGTTAGTCGTGGCAGCCGGTGTGGTTGGTGCGGCCTATTTTTATGCTCAACCGACAACTGAGGTCGCTGATCAAGTCGCCCAGAAAAAAACTGCCAATAAAAAACAAACCGAGACTGTCACGAAATACTATTCGCCACTTACTGGGGTAGAAGTAGCCGATCAAGCCGCCACCAAAAGGCAAGTGACAGCCGTAATGATCGAGAACAGCCAAACTGCTCGCCCGCAATCTGGTATCAAGCCGGCTGGCATTATTTACGAAGCTATCGCCGAAGGTGGCATCACGCGCTTTTTGACTCTGCACCAAGAGGACCGGCCAGGCCTCATTGGCCCAGTACGCAGCCTGCGACCATATTATATAGCTTGGTTGGCACCGTTTGACGCCTCGGTTGCGCATGTCGGCGGCAGCGCTAATGCTCTTAAAGAAATTCGTAATGGCAGTTATAAAGATATCGACCAATTCTTTAACGGCAGCTATTTCTGGCGGGCAAAAGACCGAGCCGCACCACACAATGTTTACACCAGCTTCGATAAACTCGACGCCCTAAACCAAAAGAAAGGCTATGTCAGCAGCGACTTTACGGCTTTCCCGCGTAAGCTAGATAGCCCGGCCACCAAACCAACAGCCAAAGCGATTAACGTGACAGTCTCTGGGCCACTATATAACAGCGCCTACGCCTTCGACACTACGACCGATAGCTATCTGCGCAGCGAAGGTGGTGTGGCGCATAACGACAGAGAGGCTGGGCGGATGAACCCCAAAGTTGTAATAGTCATAAAAGTCCCCACCCAAAAAGGGTATGAGGACGGCTACAGAGAACAGATGACTACAGCCGGTTTTAACACAGCCTACATTTTTCAGGACGGCATAGTGATCCAGGGGTTTTGGCGTAAGAGCGGCACAAAATCGCAAATTCAGTTTTACGACCATGCCGCCCGCCCGATTGCGCTTAATGCAGGCCAGACTTGGATTACCGTTGTTGCGCCAGAGAAAGGTGTGACGTGGCAATAAAAATCCACGAATTTTTTGACCACTACAAGCGCGAGACTATCGCGCTGTTCGTGCTAGCCCAAATGTTTAGTGTGGTGATCGGTGGCCTGGGGGGATGGTTGGGTTGGCAGGTCTTATATCTACAGCCAACTGCCGCTTTCATATTTGCTGTGCTAATTATGTCTATCAGCAACATTCTTATTTCTTTACTAATGTTTAAAACGGCCAGTGCGCCGCTCAAAGTTATGTCACAAGCTGTGGCACATGTTTCAAAAGACCCGTTTGTAACGCCACCACCAGACATTACTAAACCACATTACGCATATTCTGGGCTTAAAGACATGGTCCAAACAATTTACGAATTGGCTATTGCCGCCCACCCGGCTAGTGAAGGTGGTGCGCCAACCCCTAATCAACCGCGGGCTGAGTTTTTTCAACATATCGCCGATAGTATGCCGTGCGGGGTGATTGCCCTAAATGCTGACAATAAAGTTGTCTACGCCAACCAATTAGCGCCAATCAGCTCCGACCCAGACGGCAATTCAGACATTAAGCTGATATTCGAACAAAACGATGATCTGACAAAATGGTTAGCTGACTGTCAAGCCAATAAAGTCCACGATACACACCTATGGCTGCGGGTTTCGGACAAATTACCTAGCGAACAGGACCGCAGAATATTCGACGTGGCTGGCCGCTATCAGAAAAATGACGGCGGGGGTATCGAAGTTGTTCTGCTTGCTTTCGACCGCACATCTGCCTACGCCCCCGACCAAGACGACATGGACTTTATTGCCCTGGCCGCCCACGAGCTGCGAGGGCCAATCACCGTCATCCGCGGATACCTGGACGTCTTGAACCAAGAAGTCGGCGAGAAACTTGATGCCGAACAACACATGCTAATGGATCGCCTGCAAGTATCAGCCGAGCGGCTGTCGGGCTACGTCAGCAACATCTTAAATGTATCGCGTTACGACCGCCGGCGCTTTAACATGCACCTGCACGAAGATAATCTGCTAGGCATCCTGCAAAACCTGGTTGCCGATCTTAACCTGCGGGCCCAAACTCAAAACCGAACTTTATCATTCAAAGTTCCAGATAACCTGCCGACCATCGCCGCCGACAGGACCGGTATTAGTGAAGTCATCATCAATCTAATCGACAACGCCATTAAATATAGCCACGAGGGCGGCAATATTATCCTTAGTGCCGCCGTCAAAGATAGCGACTTTGTTGAAGTAACCATAACTGACGCAGGTATTGGTATCCCCGACAGTATTGTTGGTAATCTGTTTAATAAATTCTATCGTTCGCATCGCTCGCGCGAGAGTGTTGGTGGCACTGGCTTGGGTCTTTATATCTGTAAAGCAGTTATCGAAGGTCACGGCGGCACAATCTGGGTCCGTTCGCAAGAAGGCAAGGGAACAACCTTTGGCTTCACCGTACCAGTATACGCAACAGTTGCGCAGAAGATCGCAAGCGGTGATAATAAAGACATCACCGAGCGAAGCGAAGGCTGGATAAAAAATCACGCAATGTACCGGAGGTAAACTGTGGCGGCAATCAAGACAATTCTGTGTATCGAAGACGATCTGTTCATTGGCGAAATGTACGTCCGCAGCCTGCGTAAGGCCGGCTACGATGTCACCTTAGTGGCCAGCGGTGAAGAGGGCGAAAAAGCCGCTTTAGCCAAGCCCTACGACTTAATTTTGTTGGATATTTTGCTGCCCGAAAAACACGGCACCGAGATTCTGCAAACTCTTCGCGGTGACAAGGATTTGGTACCGAGCTCGCGCATATTGGTTATGACCAACTTCAGCCAAGACGACGAATCACGTATTGCCATGCAAAGCAAAGCCGATGGTTATCTTATCAAGGCCGACATCACCCCGCGTAAACTCATAGAAATTGTTGGCTCTTTGCAAACCGTCTCATAGTTATAAAGTTAACCAAATTGCGCATACAAACCTAATGTGTTTAGGTATTAGTATGTATGTGTCTAGCAGCCAGCTATACATTGGCTCCCACCGCTACGAGAATGCCCCTAGAAACACTGCCAGCCTGGGCGTAGAGGACTTTGATGCTATGCGCCAAGAGTCGACTGCCAGAATGATGCTTAGAACCATTTTGCAAGAGATTGCCGAACAGAGACAGGAAGCACCAATAGCCCCACAAACTTCACCCAAGGGCCTAAGAGTTGCTGAAATAGTAAGACTTGGGATCGAAGCGAGTAGCGACTATGCCGAACATATAGCCAGGCGTCTAGGCAGATTTGTGGTGCGACACCGTGTAGGTTTAGCTGGCTTAGTTACGGCCACCACAGGGTTAGTGGCCATCGGCATGGCAGTAAAAAGTGCTTTCGATATAAATGTATATGCCACTTATCAAGAATTATTTAACACTGTGACCAAGCAAGATGCTGTCAGCCTGGCAGCCCAGCGCAATATAGGGCTAGAAGTGACAGTTGGTAGCATAAACGCCGCCGTTAGTGTCCCAGCCGGGCTTGGGTACCTAACATTACGTAATGCCAGAGATGAAGCTATTATGCAGCCTAACAGTGTTGGCACCAGTGCACAAAATGGATACGAAGATGATGAACCCGGCGGCTTAGCCATATTGAGCGCCATCATGGACGACCAGACTTACGGCTCTGACTCATAGACAACCCGCCTCTGTTATGCTACGATAGCCTGCGTATTATTTCATATTTTCGTGGCCCCATCGTCTAGTGGTTAGGACACCAGGTTCTCATCCTGACAACCGGAGTTCGACTCTCCGTGGGGTCACCAGAACAGACAATGGCAAGTGAAGTCTCAAGGTTATGAGGCTTTTTCTTGTTTACCCAGTTAGTTTGACAGGAGATTTATGTTGGGGAAAGTTACAATGTATGTTCCAACAATAAGCGGTTGAAACGTCTCAATAGACTACGGATTCTGCCAACTCTTTCTGGGACATAGGAGATAACAGGCTGGTGCTCAGGAGTATCATGCTGGTCATAGTCATCCCTCTGTCTAATGGGACGAGTGAATCTGCGAATGCGATTGATGCCATTAGTCATATTTACAACTGGCTTGCCGTCTGGGTCGAAGTCTACACTAATGGACCTCAGGGCCATGCTGCCCGTTGCGCCAAGGACTTCACGATCTGCAACCTCAGAGAGAATGGCAGCAAAACCAGTATCACTCTGTCCGGTCGAACAGGCATCGATGGCAAACACCGAGTCCTGACGGCTAACGCTTGCAGCAAGCTCTCCGGCCCATTGTCTGATATCCTCGCTTGTGAGATAACCTTCTCCTAAGGAGACATCGCCCCCATAGCCATGCCCATCGAAGACTATGGCTGAAGCCAAAGCATGTCGAGCCAACTTAGCCTGGCGTGCCCTAACCTTTAGTTCTGCCTTACGCCTGACCTCAATAACTGTCATACCAACACCTTGGCTGCGAAGTTGCTGACGAAGTCGCTCCAGCTTTGGTATACTCCCCCTGGTCGCGGACCCATTGGAATCATATGTAGCAGATAATAGATAAATGTGGCGATCGTAATGAGTAAAGCGCTCCCGGTATTGGTCTAATAGCATGCTCTCTGGGAAACGTGCAAAGTTACGGATACCAAATGACCTGTAAAGTGTACGGCAGATCCCGGGGTGTTGATTCTCAAATTTTAGCATGCGCCTAACGCACTCAACTTGATATTCGTCCTGGTCCCAATAACCTGCTTTAGAGCCATAACCCCAACGCCATGCACTGCTAATCTCACCATCTGAAGGTAGGCCTAACAGTTCACAGATCAGATTGACACCATTAGTGCGTGCAGCCAAGTTTTTTATTACCCGAACTTTAAAGCTATCGGGATCCTGTTGGTCATTAAGCTCCACAAGTAACGCTTTTAGCTGGGGGTGTGCAGCAGCATCTGTATCGGCAATAATACTACCCGCACCTCGGATATAACTTTCACTATAGGTGTTAGCATAATAGATGTCGCCAACCTTATTCTCTGCATTTCCTAAAATATTAGGTAGATTTGCCAGGATATGATCTTTGACCCGCTGATCTATAGATGCGGACCCTGACTGAGATACGGCAACTAATAGAAGATCTGCTATGTGTATAGACCTATTAGAACCAGGCTCAGTTTCAGCTATATCCAATAATTTGTCGGCCAGGCCATCCTGAAACAGATGATCGGCACTGTCCTCGGCTACATTCTCAGCACTCCACGAAGTTGACCATGATTCATCTAGAGTAGAGAATGCTCCGAGCCGAACGAAACTATCTATCATACCGATAGTACTATCCACATGGGCTCTCTGAGACAGCGACGCTGCAATGACGGGGTCTGACCAGAAACCCTCCATTGAGGGTCTGTCATATGGATACTCAGCAAGCTCATCAAGTATATGACTAGCACTGTCAAGGACTTGATTATACTGCTGTAAGTCAAAACCTTGCCTAGTTTCGAAACCAGACACCTCGGCTCCACGTATATGAGTCATAGCGTTAGATCATACCATATACAAGACGATAAAGCAAGTATAGAATCTTAGTTTATTCTTCTAGATTTGGTGCAGA
Organism: uncultured Candidatus Saccharibacteria bacterium; assembly: GCA_964405095.1. Lineage (GTDB taxonomy): Bacteria > Patescibacteriota > Saccharimonadia > Saccharimonadales > EFPC-124 > CAYOML01. The sequence continues at coordinate 77,610 of CAYOML010000001.1, forward strand.
AATTAATGTTTTTCTGCAATCAAGATTCTATGCTCTGCCGAGTCTCTTGGTGGCCAGCTCTTCAAAATAATGCACAAACATCTTAATGCCACCCGATGCCTGGTGCCAATCGAAATATTCATTAGGGGCATGGTAGCCATGTTCGGGTAAGCTCAGGCCCAGCAGAATTATTGGCACATTTAGCTGTTGCCGCATTGTTAGCACTGCTCCAATCGAGCCGCCTTCGCGCACAAATGCTGGCGTTACGCCAAAGGCATATTCGACGGCTGAACGAGCGGCATCGGCATATGGTCCGGTAAATTCGCCTAGATATGGTTCGAGAACACCTTCTTTTACCACCTCTACATCGGGGTGATCCTTTTGTACAAACTTTTTTATGAGTTCGAATATTTTGTACGGATCTTGCGTCGGCACTAGTCTAACACTTAACTTTGCCGTAGCTGCCGGTGGAACAATGGTTTTTATGCCCTCACCTGAGTAGCCACCGACAATACCATGAACTTCGAAGGTTGGCTCAGCCATGATACGCGACAGTACTTGCTTAACATCGTAGGTGCGCAGTGACTTTAGCCCATGTGACTTCATGAACTGCTTTACATCAAAGCCAGAGTCAATAAAGCTTTGCAGCTCGACAGCACTCGCAGCCTGAACGTCATCATAAAAACCAGGGATTTTAACTTTACCAGAGGTAGCCTCAAAGCACTCACTAATAACCTGACTGAGTTCGGCTATTGGGTTACGAGCAACACCGCCAGCCAGGCCGGAATGAACATCTTGTTTAGCTGTGCGCAGACGTAATTCAAAACCAAGCATGCCACGCAGGCCATATGGCACAGCCGGACGGTCGGCGCTAATCCAGATGGTATCAGAGATGACGACCGAGTTAGTGTTTTTAAGTAACTCTTGCTGGCTTTCCATAAAATCTTTAAAATGCGTGCTACCAATTTCTTCTTCAAACTCCCAAATAACATTGATGTTGAGCGGTAATTTATGTGCAATAGCGTAGCGGATAGCCATTAAGGCAGTTAACGCTGGGCCTTTGTCATCGGTTGCCCCGCGGCCAATGTAGCGTTGACCTGCTGTTTGCATGCTAAACGGGTCGGTTTGCCATTCGGTGTTGTCGGCTGGTTGCACATCAAGATGGTTATACAACGCGACAGTTGGGTGAGTGGGGCCGGATATATATCTTCCCATCACCACAGGATTTCCAGCAGTAGTTACAACGTTAGCCTCGAGCCCGGCTTCTTTAAGAAAGTCTGCTGCCAACTTCGCCCCACGATTAATATCAGACCGGTGTGCGGGGTCAGCGCTGACGGTCGGGATATTAACAAGTCTGGACAAGTTGTCCTCGAAAAGAGTACGCACTTTTGCGATATAGTTTGTAAGTTCTGAATCAGTACTTTTAACCATAGTCACTCCGGGTAACAATGTATTCTTGATTATAACAGCCTGCGCAAAAAGCGTAGTTTTACCTCTAGTCTGCTACGAGGCAGAGTCGTTAATATGTTAAACTCAGGGCGAGAAATGACCAAATATCCCAACGCTTTTTACCGCGTCTCTGCCAAAGCCCTGGTGCATAATCACAAAGGTCATATTTTGGTCTGTAAACATGACACAAACCACTGGACGCTGCCTGGTGGCGGTATTGACCACGGCGAAGAACCAGCCTCGGCATTAGTACGCGAATTAAAAGAAGAACTTGGGCTTACCACAAAAATCGAGATCGGGCGGCTTGTGGCAGCTTTGCCATTTTTTGTTGCCGAGTACGACCGATATCAGATGTGGCTGGTCTACGAAACATTGTTCAACGAATCAGGCATCCAAATTACAAAAAATCGTGAAGTAAGCGCATTTTCTTTTATGGACCCTGAGAAATTTAAAGATAGTACACTCAGGTCCGAACAGCTTGTCTATAGATCAGCCACAGCTTACTGATATAATTTGCATGCAATCAGGGTTTACTTTTTAAAAATGAATAAAAGCGTTTATTTGTATTTACTACGAACATATGGCCGGATGCCAGGCTACTGGTTGGGCGTGGCAGCAGCCATTGCTCAAACTGTATTGCTCCGAGTGGTGTCGGTAATTATTATCGCTAGGTTGGCAGGGGATATAGCCTCGGGGAATTTCGCTAGTGCCAAGCTCAATGCTCTGTGGTATTTGGTTGTGTCGCTAATTGGCTTATTATTCCGCTTGCTACGAGAGTTCGCAGCTGTTCAATCCGAGAATGCCACTTACGGAAAACTGATGGTTAGTTACTATCGAAAGCTTGTTGGCAAAGATATGGCCTTTTACCGAGACCACCAAACGGGCTATTTAGCTACTACGTTTCGACAACACGTTGATAGCACCATGGAATTGGTGCGCTTATTCCGCGGCGAAATTGTACAAACCTTTATATCGCTGGTTGTTCCGACTGCTGTTTTATTTGTAGCCTCATGGCAATTAGGTTTAACCGCTTTAGCCGTAGTAATCACCCAGATGTTTTACATAATGTGGTCTTCTTCAAAAACCAACAAATATCGCGCCCGATCTCACGAGATCTACCGAAAAATATCTGGCGTGGTATCCGATGATGTAACAAATATCGTGGCCTACAAAACTTCTGGTGCTGTCTCGTCGGCCGCCGCGCGTATGGAAAAATTAGCAGACCAAGAAACAGCTACTTTCTGGGAGCGCCGTAAGTTATTAGCAATATTGGATGTGCCACGAGAAGCCATCACCATCATAGGTGTGGCTATTGCATTTTGGTTGATCACTAGCAATGCCGAGTCCACCAGCCAATCTGTTGGGCTAATAGTACTTACAACTTCATATATGTTCCAGCTATTTCAAATTATTGGGAATGTACCGGACATAATTGTTCGCCATGACGACCAAGTAACCAGACTCTACCCCACAATGGAATATATCTCCGACAAATACGAACAGATTAAAGATCGGCCAAGACCGCTTAAGCTCAAGGTCTTAAAGGCCCAAATCGACTTCGACCATATGTCTTTTGGATACGTCGGTCAAACAGGCGAAAAATCAAGCATTTTCAAAGACTTTAACTTACACATTAAGGGAGGGGAACAGGTTGGAGTTGTAGGGCTTAGCGGGGCCGGTAAAAGCACATTGGCTAGTTTGTTAATGCGCTTTGATGATATCGATTCGGGTGCGATTCGTATCGATAACATGGATATAAGGGACGTAAAACAAGCCGATTTGCGGCAAAACATTGCTTTTGTACCACAAGAGCCATTGCTCTTTCACAGGACTATCCGCGAAAACCTCCAATATTTTGGCAAGGATAAATCCGAAGCTAACATGATAAGGGCCACCATAGCCGCTCATGCCCACGATTTTATTTCCAAGCTGCCAAATGCTTATGAAACATTAGTAGGAGAACGCGGTATTAAACTCAGCGGTGGTCAAAAACAGCGTGTGGTTATTGCCCGCGCCATATTAAAGAACGCACCTATTATGCTTTTCGATGAAGCCACCAGCGCCCTGGATAGCGAAAGTGAAAAGATTATACAAAAAGCCCTACCTAAGATCCTTGGTAAACGCACAGCAATTGTTATTGCCCACCGTTTGAGCACAGTTTCAGGCTTAGATAGAATTATCGTTATCAACGACGGGGTCATCATCGAAGACGGTACACACGATGAATTGCTGCGCCTGAAGGGCCAATATTATTCGCTGTGGCAAAAGCAAACTGCCCAGCAAGACTAACTACCGCTTGCGCACCGGAGCACCACCAGCCATAATAAAGCTTAAGCATTAGCCAAAAGGGGGGCATATCTCTTTCGATAAGACAATCTCCGCGTTTTGGTACCGCCGCATTTGTGAAGTCGCACTGCTGATTTCAATTATTATTGTGGTTCTGTTTGGTATTGGCAAATTAACCGGCGATCCATCATCATCTATAGCCGGGACACTTAACGTGCCATTGTCAGCGCTACTTTCGGCTCTTGTAACTTGCGGAATGGGCATATATGTCTACTTCCTCTCTAAACAGAATAATTCGTATCTGTTGGCGCTATTGACGTACTTATCTACCGCGATCACAATTTCGCTGCTCATTGTTTCTACTGGCGGCACTTGGTCACCGTTTATTGCTATCTGGCTGTTAGTGGGAGTCTTTGCCGGTTTATTCGGCTGGTGGGTATGGGGCGGGATGTGGTTGGCCGCCAACGCCTATGTTGTGTTTGAATTGTTCTTCTTACATCCCGGGGTAAGTGGCGGGAGATTGCTCGAAATGATAATGGCAGCCGAGGCGCCGTTAGTTGCCAGCTATATACTTTGGCATTCCAAGACAAAACGCGAAAAAGCACGCGACGCCCAGTCGGTAACTAAGTTGACTGCGCAGTTGTCCGAAGTTGCCAGCAAATCCGACATTGTGATTAATTCGATCGCCGACGGCGTGGTAGCCATTGATGCTTCTGGTACAGTGCAGCTTATTAACCCCGCTGGCCAGACATTATTAGGTTGGCCCGGCCAGGACGCTATTGGGCTCGATTATCGCTCGGTTGTTAAACTGACAGACACCAAAGGCAATCCCGTGCCCGACGATTTTTCACCTATCCACCAGGTGTTGATATCGCACAAACCACTCATCAATAACGATCTTGAGTTACAGACAAAGTCGGGTAAAAGGCTCCTAATTTCACTGGTAATTTCGCCAGTTGGTGAAGGCGGCACGGCCGCTGGCGGAGCAATTGCCGTTTTTCGCGATATCACCGGTGAAAAGGAAGAGGAGCGTCAAAAAGCCGAATTCATTAGCACTGCCAGCCACGAAATGCGCACACCAGTGGCAGCCATCGAAGGCTATCTGGGACTAGCCATGAACCCGGCGACCGCCGTCATCGACGACAAGGCGCGTTCTTATCTGTTAAAGGCACATGAATCTACCCAACATCTAGGACGTTTGTTCCAGGATTTGCTGACAGTTTCGAAAGCCGAGGACGCGCGACTAGTGCCGCGGCCAACCGTCATTGATATTGTTGGTTTGACCCGCGAAATCTGTACTGGCCTCCAACAAAAAGCCAAAGACAAGGGTGTCTTTTTGTCTTTCAAACCTGGTGAACACGACACCGAAGGCAACCGCAAAATCGCCCCAGTATACTACGGCTATGCCGACCAAGATCAAATCCGTGAGGTTCTTAACAACCTGGTGGATAACGCCGTAAAATATACCAAGCAAGGGAGTGCCGCGGTGGATATTACGGGCACCGACGAAGCGGTCACAGTTAGTGTCACCGACACTGGCATCGGCATCCCACCCGAAGACGTACCGCATTTATTCCAAAAATTCTATCGCGTAGATAACACCGACACCCGCGAGATCGGCGGCACCGGCTTGGGATTATATATTTCGCGTCGCCTAATCGAAGCTAATAATGGCCATATCGGCGTTAACAGCACCTACGGCAAGGGTAGCACGTTTTATGTTCAGCTACCTCGGATAAGTCACGACCAAGCCAATGCGATTATTAACGCCTCGGCGGCTACCCAACCTCGAGCGGTATAGATTTTTTACAAAGGAGCAACTACAATGGGAAGCAATATGACAAAAATCATGCTCGTCGAGGACGATAAGAGCCTGCGCGAAATTTACGGCGTTAGGCTGCTCGCCGAAGGTTACGACATTGTTTCGGCCGGTGACGGTGAAGAAGCTTTAGCTATGGCCATCAAAGAACGTCCTAAACTGATTATCACCGATGTTATGATGCCAAAAATCAGCGGTTTCGACATGCTCGATATTCTGCGTTCGACCACTGAAACCAAAGAAATTAAGATTATCATGATGACTGCTCTTAGCTCCGATGACCAACGGGCGCGCGGCGAGCAAATGGGCGCCGACCGCTACTTGGTAAAATCTCAGGTTGGCATCGAAGATGTTGTGCGTGTAGTTCACGAGGTGCTAGGGGATAGTGCTGCCAAGAGCCCAGTACCACCGCCAGCCTCTCCAACTGCCGGTCCGCCATCGAGCCCAGCAGCTGCGTTAACACCTACACCTGCCGCTCCTGCCTCTCCAACTGCCGGTCCAGCTCAGCCCAGCCCAGCGCCAGCTCCGTTGCCAACCACTCAACCGCCACATGTAATGCCGCCGGTTAATTCCAGCTCAGCAACGCCTGCCTCAACTAAACAGCGGATTATCCAGCCAATTACTGCCCCTCAGGCGGCCGTCAATATCGATGACCTACTCAACCGCGAACTAGCCCGAGAATCTGGAACAACGTCTGCGCCGCCAGCTCCGCCAACCCCGCCGCCAGCTCCAGCCAGCAGCGCAGCTCCGCCTGATTTGCCACTGCCACCACAACCACCAGCTGCTTAAATGCCTGACGACACCGTTCGACTCAATAAATTTATTGCCTCACAGCTTAGCCTCGGCCGACGCGCGGCTGACGATTTAATTGCAGTCGGTAAAGTTACAATCAACAATGACGTCGCCAAGCTAGGTGCACGTGTGCATAGCGGTGATGTCGTTAGTGTTAACGGTAAAGCCCTCAACCATGCGTCACAGGGCTTTTTGTACGTGCTGATGGACAAACCAACAGGCTACGTATGCAGTCGTCGCCAGCAGGGCGATGTGCCAACCATCTATAGTCTCTTGCCGCCAGAGTACCAACACCTTAAAACTGTTGGCCGACTCGATAAAGACTCATCGGGGCTTATTTTACTAACTAACGACGGCGATTTAGCCCATCGTTTAACCCACCCAAGCTTTATTAAAATCAAAATATACGAGGTAACACTAGATAAGCCGCTCGAGCCGCTTCATCATCAAATGATCAATGATCACGGTGTCGAACTGCCAGATGGCAACAGTAAACTAAGTCTGGAACGCCAGACAGAAGGCGACGATACTTCTTGGATTGTTACCATGCACCAAGGCAGAAACCGCCAGATCAGACGTACATTTGCCGCCCTCGGCTATCTTGTCACAAAACTGCGTCGCACTCAGTTCGGTGTATATAAAATCTCGGACCTTCGTAACCAACAGTTTGCAACCACGACTAAGAGCTAATTAGGCCTGCATAAATGGCCTCTGGGCCACATCTGGTCATCTTAATGGTATAATCCAAACTGATGAACAAAAAACTCCAAACAGTGGCCATTGTAGGCCAGACCAATGTTGGCAAGTCCAGCCTGTTTAACCGACTGGTCGGCTCGCAACAGGCGATTGTGGCCCGCGAGGCCGGCACCACCCGCGACAGAGTAGTAGGCAAGGTAGTTTTTGGCGACCATACTTTTTGGTTAGTCGATACTGCGGGGCTAAAAGACCCAGCTGACGAATTCGAGGCGACCATACAAGAACAAATTGATGATGCCACGGCCTCTGCCGATGTAATATTAGTAGTTAGCGACGCCACCACAATTATTACCGAAGACGACCGTACAGTCGCTAAAAAAGCCCTGAAATCACGTAAACCTGTTCTATTAGTCCTTAATAAGACCGACAAAGGCGAGGCTTTGCCTAACGAAGACTTTCTGCGCCTGGGCATCAAAAATATCTACCGCACGAGTGCTGAACACGGCAGTGGCGTCCACGAACTATTAGAAGCGATTACTGGCCACTTACCACCCGCAAAGGATTTGCCTGATGACAATACTCTGCGTATAGCCCTGATCGGTCGGCCGAATGTCGGCAAATCTTATCTGTTAAACACGCTAGCTGGCAAACAGGAAGCAATTGTGGCTGATGTTGCCGGCACAACGCGGGACATTAACCGTGTGCGTACCCGTTTCCACCAGCGCGATGTAGAATTACTCGATACGGCCGGTATCCGCCGCAGTGGCAAAGTCGAAGTTGGCGTCGAAAAGTTTAGCGTGCTTCGTAGCCTAAGCGCCATTGAAGAAGCCGATGTTTGTCTGTTGCTTATGGACGTAAACGAACTTGGCGTGGCTCTCGACCAAAAGCTAGCCGGTATCATAAAAGAAGCTGGCAAAGGCCTAGTACTGGTGGTCAGTAAATGGGACAGCCTTGAAGATAAAACACCTTTTAGTCGCGACGAGCTTGCCAAAAAAATCATCAGCGACTTTCAGCACACACCCTGGGCGCCACTCATCTTTACCAGTGCTATAACCGGGCAAAATGTTTCTAAATTATTCGAGCTTGCCACCGAAATCGATACCCGTCGCAATCAGCAGTTGAGAACTGTTGAGCTCAATAAGATTCTGCAAGAAACTGTTGCCAGCCATCCGCCTGCTGGCTTGAAAAACACACATCCGCGATTGCGTTATATGGTGCAAACCGATGTCAAACCACCTTGGTTTGTTATTTTTGGTAGCCACCTGCGCTTTTTGCACTGGAGCTACAAACGCCACCTGGAACACGTCATGCGCGATCATTACGATTTTACTGGTACGCCTATCAAGTTTAGTTTCCGCGAGGAAAAAGATAAGCAAGAGAAAGATTAGCGCTGGTTGCCAGCACCGACCAAATGTTTAGTAAGCAGCAATGCATCAGGCTGCGGACCAAGCCTGGCACTTCCAGATATCTCGCTTGGACCAGCCGATGTGATTGGAAAATGCTCGATGGCTAATAAGCCGAGTCGGTGAAAAACAATTTCCACAGCTTGTCTATCAGCACCAAGAACTATCTCTGAGCCATCTGGGAACTTTAGATTGCCGTTCTCGTCGAGCTCAGGCCCTTCTTTGTCTACCCATACTACTTGGCGCTGTGCAAACTGTGTCTCGCCCGAAGCCGCCAGCGGGTCATAATGCTCGGCAGCGCTTATGGCCAACCGGCCTCTGCCCTTGAAAGAGGCAAAACCGGCATCGCCCTCAACATGCGCGTATGAACCATCTACAAAACTTAAGCCCTGTGGACCACACCGACGCGGTATTTTCTGATCCCAAACAACAAAAAGGCCATTCTCCAACTGGTGCGAATGAGACAGATCAGGCATCCAAATCCTTGTTTATTTCTGAGTAATAAATGAGAAAACAAAGCCATCGTAATGCAAACGCCAGCGAGAGTCAAACGGCATCCAGGCAGTTAGGGAGGAAAGTGTGGATCAGGTAAAGTGCTTTTCAATAACTAGCTTATATGCTAGAATCATTGCATAGTATAAGGTTAAGGAGTCCCAATGGCATCTCCATCAGGTTCTGAGGTTTTAAGAATTGATCCAATCCGACTTGAGGACGGCACTTTTGCTCCCGGCTATAGAATTCCTGATGGTGGGAGCGTGCATTTCGAGCAAGCACCAGGATATCGTCATCCTGCTAGTAACATAGCAAAATTGGCGATACTTGAATCAGGTGCACTTGCTGATTGTGATGTAGTGGTAATCGCTGAACCGCCCGATCTGTTGCTGCCCACATAACGAAGTGTTAGTGCCAGATCGGGCGGTTGTCTGGTCAGGCATTTACTGCCATACTACTGGTGTGAAACTTATCGTTGGTCTTGGCAATATCGGTCCAAACTATGAAGGTACGCGGCATAATGTTGGTTTTATGGCAGTCGAAGCCCTGGCAAGTAAATTTGAGCTGCCTTGGCAAACCAAAGATAAATTTAAGGCAAGTATAGCCGAAGGTACATTGCACAACCAAAAGGTGCTACTTGCCAAACCAACAACTTATTACAATTTATCGGGCGAAGTAGCACAGGCCATACAACACTTCTACAAGCTAGGAAACGACGATATCCTAGTCATCCACGACGAACTGGCCCTACCACTCGGCACTGTTCGCGCTCGGATCGGTGGGTCCGATGCCGGCAATAACGGCATCAAAAACCTTATCGAACACTTAGGTGAGGACTTTGCCCGCCTGCGAGTCGGTGTGGCTAACCAACCACTGACCGCCGCCGATCATATTGACTATGTGCTAAGTCGTTTTAGCCACGAAGAAAACGCCCAGCTGCCAGAACTGATGGACCAAGTATTGGAGCTAAGCCTGGCATTCATCGACGACAGTAAAAAATTCGAACATACCAGCATTCGAATCTGAACCACCCACACTATGTTGTTTCAACGGCCTGGATGCCGAGTGCAGCCGGAGCAGCCCAAGGGCTGCCCCGCGCGGAATGTGCCGTTGAAACAACATAGTGTGGGTGGTTCAGTACCCGAATCGAAAATAACCAGAGCTAACCCCAGATTTTTAGGCGCAAAAAAGCCCCAGGTAAGGGTGGGCATCACCTGAGGCTATTTCACCCTTCAACCCACCCAGTTCTTGGGTATTAGCGTGACCCACCTCACATTAATAAAGAGGTCCGCCGGTTAAAGGGGTTAGTTTGCACACGGGACGCTGGTACGAGGTGTAAACACCTACGCAGCGTAAAAGTGGAGGGTAGAAACTTCTAGCGCACGCCCGCGCATGCAATCTAACAATTGTTTTCCCGAGGGAAAACGTGTTAGAAATTTGGGGGTATAAGGTGCAGTTTTGCCCTCTTGGGGCTTACCGTCATACAATTTAACACGTATGGTCATTTATGTCAATACATATTCACACTAAAATACACAAAATCAATGACCTCACTACAGAGGTGCCTGATTATTTACAGATGCTACTAAATATTGCAAATACTCCACAAAGGTTATGGTATATAGGAACCTTGCCCACAGAAAGAATACCAACTGTTGCAATTGTCGGTACTCGTAAACCGACCAGCTATGGCCAAGAAATTGCCCACCTTTTAGCTTACGAGCTAGCCAGCAGAGGAATTGTGATAGTTAGCGGGTTAGCATTCGGCATTGACAGCATTGCACACCGTGGGGCGCTTGAAGCCGGTGGCAAGACGCTCGCCATTGTGCCTGGCGGACTAGACCACATCTACCCATCCGCTCACCGCAAATTAGCCGAGGAGATTATACAAAACGGTGGGGCACTTATAACCGAGTATGATCTTGGTAGCTATACTTACCCGCAAAATTTTATAGCTCGTAATCGGATTGTGTCAGGGGTGAGTGACGGTTTACTCGTAATTGAGGCTAGCGCCAAAAGCGGCACAATGCACACTGCCAGTTTTGCACTGGAACAAGGTAAACCAGTTATGGCCGTACCAGGCAACATCACCAGCCCAACCAGTGAAGGTTGTCATAATTTGCTTAAAGCCGGTGCCAGACTTATCACCGGCACCGATGACATACTGGACGAGCTAGGCCTGACCGACGACCACCAGCAAGTTACATTGCCATTTGCATCTAACCCCCAAGAAAAATCTATCCTGGATTTGTTGCAAAAAGGCGTCCGCGACGGTGACGAACTACAAGTAGCCTGTGGCCTTGACGCCTCACTGTTTTCACAAACTCTTACTATGTTAGAAGTATCCGGCAAAATAAGACCACTTGGTGCCAACAAGTGGGGGATGCGCTAGATTGGGGCTTGCCAAGACCGCATAAGTTGCGTACATTGAGGCACTGAATAACTATTCCAGGAAGCATGAGCAAAAACCTAGTAATTGTAGAGTCGCCGGCAAAAGCCAAAACCATCGCCAAATATTTGGGAGGTGATTTTATTGTTAAGAGTAGTTTTGGGCATGTCCGCGACCTGCCTAAAAAGGGGATGAGCGTTGATATAGCCAACAATTTTCAACCCAGTTACGAGGTTAGCCCCGATAAAAAGAAAACTGTCGCAGAGCTCCGGGCTGCCGCTAAGAACGCCGAAACCGTCTGGCTGGCATCTGATGAAGACCGCGAAGGAGAAGCGATTGCTTGGCATTTGAGTGAAGTGCTAAAACTCAAGCCCGAAAACACCAAGCGAATTGTTTTCCACGAAATTACCAAGCCCGCCATAGAGGCAGCAGTCGAGAACCCACGCACCATCGACATCAAACTCGTCGATGCTCAGCAAGCCCGCCGGATTTTGGACCGCATTGTAGGCTACGAACTTAGCCCAGTATTATGGAAGAAAGTCCGCACCGGCCTTAGCGCTGGCCGTGTACAATCAGTCGCAGTAAGATTAATAGTCGAGCGCGAACGGGAAATCGAAAACTTCAAATCAGTAGCTTCATTCAAAATAACCGCCGCGTTTACGCTCAAAGATGGAACCGAACTGGTCGCCGAAGCACCGGTCAAATACGACTCAGAGGCTAAAGCCAAGGCATTTTTAGAAGCCCTCGCCGCTAGCGCCTGCCAGATTGGCAGCGTCGAAAAAACTCCAGGCACACGCAGCCCAAGCCCACCGTTTACAACCAGCACCCTGCAGCAGGAAGCCGCCCGTAAACTAGGCTATAGCCCTAAACAAACCATGATGCTCGCCCAACGCCTATACGAAGAGGGTAGTATCACCTATATGCGTACCGATTCGCTAAATCTCAGCAACCTAGCAATCGCCGCTATGGCCGACTATGTCAAACAAGAGTTCGGTCCGGAATATTCGCAGACTCGAAAATTTACTACCAAAACTGCCGGCGCCCAGGAAGCCCATGAAGCCATCCGCCCGACAGACGTCAAAACAGTTGCAGCCGGCGCCGATGCCCAACAGCAAAAACTCTACACACTTATCTGGCAACGAGCCGTGGCTTCACAGATGGCACCAGCCAAGGTTGAAAAAACAGTTATCACCATCAGTCTCAGCAAATCTGATGATGTGCTTCAAGCCAAGGGAGAGGTTGTAAAGTTTCCAGGCTTCTTCAAAGTCTATGGCAATGGCAAAAACGCCGACGAGGGCATATTGCCCGAAGTTGCCAAAGGCGATCCACTGAGCCTTCAGAGCGCCGGCGCTGAACAAGTCTATAGCAAATCACCAGCCCGATACACCGAAGCCAGTTTGGTCCGTAAGCTCGAAGAGCTTGGTATTGGTCGCCCAAGCACTTACGCGCCTACTATTAGCACCGTCCAAACCCGTGGTTATGTCGAAAAGGTCGACGTAGTGGGTGGTGAACGCAAAATTATCCGTCTGCAACTGGCAGCTGGTACTGTTAGCCGCACTCAAACCAACGAACCCGTCCCAACAGATAAGGGTAAATTGGTACCAACCGACATCGGCAAAGTCGTGACCGACTTTTTGGTACAGCATTTCCCACACGTTGTAGATTACGACTTCACCAAAAACGTCGAGCAAGAATTCGACGACATCGCTGACGGGAAAATGGGCTGGCAAGCCATGCTCAAAGAGTTCTACGACCCATTTCACAAAACCGTCGAAAAATCCGACGGCATTAGCCGGGCCGAGGTTATGCAAGCTAGAGATTTAGGTACCGACCCCAAGACTGGCAAACCGGTCAGTGCCCGTTTGGGCCGCTACGGACCGATGGTTCAGTTAGGTGAAACCGAGGACGATAATAACAAACCACGCTTTGCATCGGTACCAAAGGATCTCAGCATCGACACTATCACCCTCAGCCAAGCGTTGGAACTCCTAAAATTGCCAAAGCTACTCGGCACTGCCGAGACAGGGGAGAGTATAGAGGTTAATATTGGTCGTTTTGGGCCATATGTTAAAGTCGGCAAGCGCTACGTTAATCTGGGCCAGAATGACCCCTATAGCATTGATTTAACAACTGCTAAAGAATTAATTCAGGCTGATGCCGAGAAACGCGCTAAGCAAACCATTCAAGACTTCCCCGAAGCAGGTATAAGGGTATTAATCGGCCGCTATGGCCCATATATCACCGATGGCAAAAAGAATGCCAAAGTTCCTAAGGAGCAGGACCCAGCCAAACTAGACCTTAGCCAATGCCAAACAATCCTGGCCGATACATCCCACAAAACCACACGGATTAGGCGCCAACGTTCAAGGTAACCAATAGCTAGGACTATGCGATGTCCATATTTATGGTATTATATGTCTGTCCCTTCGATTGAGAGGAGATGGGATGGACCTCACAGGTTCCAAACACCCCGGGGCTGTCGCACTTGTACTTTTGGCAGCCTTTGTTGTGGGGATACTAGCGGCGTCGATTGTTGTCATCTCGTTGAGCAACGTAACGCCGACTAACACACCCACGCCGGTGGTCACCCGGTAGGTTCGATCTCTTGCCTCCGGCTGCACTAGAATTGGTGTAGCCGGAGGTAAGTACTTTATAGTTACCACATTTATCCACAGTTAGGAACTGCCATAGCAGAGACTATGTACCACGCCAAATAAATGCTATAATAGAGTGAAGCCGGTCATATTGACCGCAACTAACATTCATGGTAGAGTAACATTAATATATCTGTAAAAATCGTAAGGAAGACCACAGCTATGGGCGACACAGTCGAAACTGCCGCAATTGAGCTTCAATCCGCCGTCAAAGACATCTTGGCGACTGTTGATCGTGAGCGCGAGCGTGAAATTATTGCCCGCCGCTTTGGTTTGTATGACCGCAAAGAAACTCTAGAACAGATTGGAGAATTGCTTGGCATTACCCGTGAACGCGTACGCCAACTAGAAAAAGCTATTATGATCCGTCTGCGGATTGCTGCCGAAGACAGCCTGCCGCATATTGCTGACGTCGAAAAACAGTTTATCCGCCACCTGCACGATCTTGGTCGCGTTGCCAAACTGCAGGATCTAACCATCCGTGTCGCCAAAGATCCTGACGAACGCGCCCGCGCCCACGTAGCTTTTCTAGCCGACATCGCACCGCGCCTCTCGGTGGTTGACGAAAACGATAACTATTATCATGCTGTTGGCATTAAAGAACACCACGACGAGAACAAGATCAAGAAAGACGTTGACCAGATTGTTGAAACCATCAAGAAAACTGGCCAACCTCTTAGCATCGAGGAATTACACACCAAAGTTGACCACGACCACCCCGACCACGTCCGTGCGTTGGCCTCTGTTAGCAAGAACCTGGCCAGCCTGAAGGACAAATGGGGTCTGATCAAATGGCCAACCGTTAACCCCAAAAATATTCGCGACAAGATTTACGTTATCCTGCGCGAAAACGGCAAACCAATGCACTTTAACGACATCGCCAAGGCCATCAAAAACTCCGACTTTCGTCGTAAGGACGTCACTACCCAGGCCATCCACAACGAACTGATTAAAGATGGCCGCTTCGTACTGATCGGCCGCGGTATCTACGCCCTCAAAGACTGGGGATACGAAAAAGGTACTGTCGCCGACATCATCACCGAGATCCTTAAAAAAGAAGGTGGCTCGCTGCACCGTGACGAAATCGTCAAGCGTGTTCTAAAGCACCGCCAAGTCAAAGAAA
Organism: uncultured Candidatus Saccharibacteria bacterium; assembly: GCA_964405095.1. Taxonomy (GTDB): domain Bacteria; phylum Patescibacteriota; class Saccharimonadia; order Saccharimonadales; family EFPC-124; genus CAYOML01. The sequence goes on from CAYOML010000001.1 coordinate 92,692, forward strand.
CAACCATCCTGCTCAACCTACAGGGTAAACAACGTTTCAAGCGTGTTGCCAAAGCTACTTACGCGTTAGCAGAGTAAGTTTAATACGTATTGGCCGTAGGCCAATCAATGCCGGGTCCTGCCGCTCGGTCCGCCCCTAGTTTATTTTCTGAAATACAGAAAAAAACTGGGTGCAGCCCCGCCTCTCGTCACCCCTGTTTTATTTGGCCCTGGTGGGCAAAACCTTAAAGCATTGCTTACGAGCAGTTAAAATCCTTCAGCGATTTTAACTGTTAAGTGGGGTGACAGGTGGTGGGGCCGCCCCAAATATTTTTTGGTATTTCCAAAAACATATTTAGGGGCAAACCACCTGGCAGGACCCCTTCGTTAAAGAAACCAAGCAAATGAGACAGACCGCCACACCCTCCGTTGCAACTGAGGCCACTTTGAGAGAGAATAAGAGATAAAGCATATGGATGTGCTAACCATTTTGTCAGGCTTGCTAAGCAAGTGGTACCTGTGGCTATTCCTGGCTGTCGTGCTAGGCTACTTAGCAATACGCAACAATCGCCGCGCCAAAGTCGTCCGTGGCCTCGAGCACGTTCTCCTAATCCTCGAGATCCCACGCACCAACGACAAGAAAGAACTGGCAGCCGAACAAATGTTTGCCAGTCTCCACGGTATACTGCGCTCCAGACGCGAACTCGCCAGCCAAGGTGGCCTGCAAGAGCACGTTAGCTTCGAAATCGCAGCTATCGACAAGCGCATCCGCTTTTATGTATGGGTACCGAGTTATCTACAAAACTTTGTCGAAGGCCAGATATATGCCCAATATCCCACCGTCCAGATCTTTAAGGCCGAGGATGACTACACCACTCGTGACGTCTCTCACGCCACCACTTACACCGCCGAACTATCTTTGATAGATAGCGAGGTCTTACCCATCAAAACCTTTCAGAGTTTTGAAGTAGATCCGCTTGCAGGCATAACAGCCACGCTAGCCAAACTGGAAGAGCCAGGTGAAGAAATGTGGATTCAGGTTTTAACTCGACCAGTGTCCGACCTCTGGCACCGTAAATCTAACCGCTATACCAGCCGTGTAAAGAGTGGTCTAGTCAAAAGCGCCTCAGCCAGCAATGTTGGTTTTTACGCTTTGCGCACCCTTGAAGCCTTTTGGAAACCGCCTGAAGAAAACGGCAAAGCACCCGATATCAGCGAACGTGATAAAGGTCGCATTAGTGAAGTAGAGAGCAAGAGCACCAAACTAGGTTACCAGGTTAAAATTCGCATTTGCTACTTAGGTAATAGCCAGCAAACCGCCAAACTGCGCATGCAGGCGATTATTGGCACGTTTAAGCAATACAACAGCACTAACCTGAATGGTTTTCAGATTAAAAGCCCGACTTTCTCGGTAGACGGTATTGCTCAGTATCGTGCTCGGTTCTTTATCGACCGCGGCTATATCTTAAACATCGAAGAACTGGCTTCTGTCTATCACTTGCCACACACCAACGTCGAAACACCCAACATAGTTTGGGCTAGCTCAAAGACAGCCGAGCCTCCCGCCAAGTTGCCAATCATAATGGGAACAGAGGCCGATAACGAGATTAGTGCCTTTGGCCTGACCAACTTCCGAGGTTTTAACCAGCAATTTGGTATGTACCGCTCCGACCGCGGCAGGCACATCTACATTATTGGCCAGACCGGCGCTGGTAAAACAGGTTTACTGGAATTATTTGCACTCAGCGATATTTTTCACCACCAGGGATACGCCATAATTGACCCGCACGGTGACTTTGCCACTAACAACCTTAAATTTATACCACCCTCGCGTATCAAGGACGTGGTGTACTTCAACCCAGCCGATACGGCCTTTCCGGTCGGCTTTAACCCGATGGAAGTCACAGACCCCAACATGAAGAGCAACATCAGCTCCGAGGTGATTGGCGTACTAAAACGAATGTTCGGCGAAAGTTGGGGCCCGCGCCTGGAATATATTTTGCGCTACACGATTTTAGCGCTACTGGATTACCCCAACGCCACGCTGCTAGATATCGCACCGATGCTAACCGACAAAAAGTTCCGCAAGAAAGTTGTCGAGAACTGCACCGATGCTGTGGTACGCCAGTTCTGGAACGTAGAGTTTGCTAGCTGGAACGACAAATTTGCCTCTGAAGCCATCGCGCCTGTGCTTAACAAAGTCGGTGCCTTTACCGCCAACCCGGTTATACGAAATATCGTCGGCCAACCTAAAAGCACCTTTAATGTCCGCAAAATCATGGACGAGGGCAAGATCTTGGTTGTTAACCTGTCGCGGGGGCTGATCGGTGAAGATAATGCAGGAATTTTGGGTGCGTTCATAGTAATTAAGATCCAACTGGCAGCCATGAGCCGCGCCAACATTCCAAATATCGATGATAGACGGCCATTCTATCTGTACGTAGACGAGTTCCAGAACTTTGCTACCGACTCGTTCGCCACTATCCTATCCGAAGCTCGCAAGTACGGATTGAACCTGACAGTTGCTAACCAATACATTTCGCAGATGGAAGACACCGTACGCAATGCCGTATTTGGTAACGTTGGCACGACAATCAGTTTCCGGGTTAGCGCCGACGACGCGCCAATGCTTGCCAAGCAGTTCACACCCCAATTCCTGCCCGAAGATTTATTGCAAATGAGCAACCGCTACTTCGTCATCAGCATGGTAATACACGGTGAGAAAGCACCAGCCTTTTCGGCCACCACCCTGGCTCTACCCCCGATCCAGACTGATTTTAGAGATAAAATCATCGAGAACACTCGCCGTAACTTCGCATCGCCCCGCGAGGAAGTCGAGGAGATAATAAGACAAGCCATCACACCAATCGGTAATGTACCTCAACCTCAGTTGCCAGCACAGCCAAAACCGGCCCCTATTGTCGCCCCTGTTATACAAAACGTGATTCAGCAGCCACCTGAGCAGAGTGGGGGAGAGAGCTTAGTAGCCGAACAGGCCTCACAACCACCCACCAGCGAGTCTAGCAGTAGCAAGAAGCGGCGTCGACGTCGTAAGAAGGCTGCGAGTGGCGGGGAAGTCACAGCCGAGCAACTACAGACCCTGCAACAACCACCAAGCCAACCGCAGCTTCCCCCATCGCCCGAAGGACCCACGCCACTCGAACACGATAAAGAAACTGTCATACGTTTACGCTAAGCAGCGCTCAGACGTTTACTTAGTGTATACGTCATGCTCAAAAACCAGCCAAGATCTTTTTTGTTAAGACAAAACAAAAATAGAACTTACTGGGTAGCATACAATTCGAACAAAACGATACCCATTACAAAAAGCTAGTCGTTTAACACGGCATAGACCGGGGAGTATGATAAAAAAATAATATACGTCAGGCAAAATGATTAATCCGGCCTGGAGAAAATGAACATTGATACGTGGTGATAGGCATAGATGTTATGTCGCACAATATATCTTTTACGACATTAGATATTCAAGCATAAGAAGCTTCATTATACCTCTACTAGGGGACTTTTAATCTGTAATAAACCTGTGATGCTAATACTACGCAATTAGTACTACGCAACACGTACATGCTCAACAGCAATTAACTAATGCCCGTGCAGGTAGACTTAGCTTCCCGCGGACAAAGCCGCTCTTGCGGCTGCAGTCGTCTACCTGCACGGGCATTAGTTAATTAGCGCCCGAACGTGAGCAACATTTGACTTTTCCACAGCCTATTTGCAAATAGCTATTTTTGTTGTTTTCATACACAGTTTTCACGACTCCCTATTTGCTCCCCGACCATACCACCATATTTGCATTTTGCGATATTGATATTGTTATATATATTTTTCAATATAGCCATAGCCTCACACAAACAGAACAAAAACCGAACTTGGGTGAGAGCGGCGGGGTAACCCCTACTTATAAAATGCCTTGCTCACAACTCTCAAATCAACATATGCAGGATTCAAGCCATGCGCATCGAAATAAGCCAAAGCGTTAGCTATGTCCTCTGCTTGCTGCAATGGGTCACGATCGCTATTAGTCCTAACAATATACCCCCTACCCTGCAGCTTCAAATCTATCTCACGAGTCGATTTAGGCACAATCACCTCAACAACCTTGCCTTTATGATAGCCGCCCAGCGCGCCCACTAGACGCCCCAGGAAACGGATAAACCTAGACGAGGCAATAACCCCCGATTGATCAGTCGGCAAGCCGCTCTGGTCAGTTATCGTCACCGCAGGCTCGGCAAAGTGGTTATAACTGAAGGCCGTACCCTGTCCATCAACATAAAACTGTTTATTGTCGACTTTCCAGGTTAGTAAAGGCTGACGAAAGAACAGTGTGACCCGTACATTGCCACCATACCAATCGTGATCAACCGTGGCTTTAGCCAGCTCGCTGTGGTTGGCTTTAAGATAGCTCTCAAGATCTTGGTTCTTCAGTAAAAAGCCAAAACGCTCTAGCGGATGGTCGGCAAAATAACCATATATACTCTTCTGGTAAGCTGCGTAGTCGGGTTTGCGTGCACCGGTCTGCCCCACTCCAACCCCCGGGCTGAATATAAAGTTCGCGACCAAATAACCCAACACTAAACAGATGGCCAGAACCCCAGCAAAAAGGCGTAAAACATGCCCCATGTGAGCCCGCAACTCATGCGCTTTTAGCCGATCAGTTTTTAACTGGCCACGGCGCTCTGCTGTCGCCGATACTTCTGGCGAAACACTACCAGTAAGCGTCCGGCTGCGGCGAAATACGTAATCGTTTTGGCCGGCCATTAACTGAGGTTGGCGCTTAGGTTCTTCCTTCTTTTTGAGCCACCCCATTTATTTTTTCACCCCTTTGTAGCCGCGGCTTCAACTATCAAGGCTGCCATGTCAAGAGCAGCATCGGGTTTAGCAAAACGGTGTAAACTCTTGCCAAGCGCTTGGCGTTTGGTGGGGTGGGCAAAGAGTTCACCCAGAGCCTTTAACAACACTCTTTGGTCTAAGATAACATCCTGTTCTTGTAGAACAACTGCGGCGTTAGACCGTTCGTAGACCTCGGCATTTTTAAGCTGGTGGCCGCCTGCCAGATGCGGGCTGGGTATGATAACCACGGCTTTAGACATTGCAGCCAGTTCGAACATCGTCGTTGCGCCAGCTCTAGTAACCACTACATCCGCCGCCCCAAAAGCTAGCGACAGTCCTTCTGGTAAAAATGGCTTAACCAGATAATCTATATGTTCCGGTGCGGTTTTTACTACCTCGTCATAACTGGTGTAACCAGTTATATGCAGAATTGCTACCTTCTCTACTAAATGTGGTGCGATGGTTACAATAGCCCGGTTAATGTTGCGTGCACCCAGGCCTCCGCCGGTCACAACCAGGAGTGGCTTAGTAGTGTCATGAAGCCCTAATTTCGCCTTACATGCCTGCTGTTGTTTTAACGTCAACGGCCTAAACTCCCTGCCGACAGGCACACCGACATAATGTGTTCGCCCATCGGGGTACGAATAAAATTCTTTAGGTGCTCCGATGCCAATAACCACTGCATAACGGGACAATATGTTGTTAGTAAGCCCCGGTTGGGTGTCAGAGTCGTGAATAACCAGCGGAATACGTAGTAATCTGGCGGCTAGTCCAACTGGTAAACACACAAAACCACCTTTGGTGAACACCACATCCGGTTTGAACCGCCATAAAAAGAAAATGCTTTGAACCAGGCCAAGACAGACCAAAAAAGCGTCGCGGATATTCTTTAGTATCGTCCGCACATCTATAAGTTGCCTGAGTAAATGTACGTTGTGATAACGCCGAAACTTGCCAGCATAAATCCGTTTGAGGCGGATTTCCAGAGGTGATCGAGCAATCAGATCATAAGCCTGCTGCCCAAAACCACGGTCTGTCACAAAGGCCATTTCTACATCGGGGCTGAGGCGTTTTAGCTCAGAAAGTACGGCTAAAGTCGGCGTTACGTGTCCGCCCGATCCCCCGCCCACGGCGACGATTTTCATCGCTTAAACCTCCTTTTACTGCATTTGGTAACTGATGGCTAGTATAGCGCGAAATCTGAAAAACTAAGCCGAGTGCAAACAACATAAATAACAAGCTACTGCCACCAAAACTGACAAACGGCAGTGTGATACCAGTTAACGGAAAAATACCTAGCATAGCTCCAATATTAACTAGTGTGTGGGACAAAACCCACCCGAAAACTCCGGCAACAATCAGCTTGTAATAGATTGAAACACTGTGATCCATAATATCACGTAGCCGGAAAAATAAGGCCGCAAAGATCGCTAGGACACCTAGCGTTCCTATAAATCCGAAAATCTCGGCTAGAATCGCAAATATCGAGTCGTTAGCGGCCTCTGGCAGATAGCCGAAGGCCTGAATACTCTGTCCCAGGCCCTTCCCAGTCAAACCCCCACTACCAACCGCAATCAGGGCCTGATTGATATGGTAGCCCATGGAGTCATCTTGCGAGCTGCTATGGTTGATGAACGTCAGGATGCGCTCAATGCGATGAGGCGCTACAACCGTAAATATGACAGCCAGAGCAATGCTGCCAGCCATTACAATCAGGAGCAAACGCCGCCAAAGCCCGGCCATATACAGCATCGTCATAACAATCGCAAAGATTGTCACACCGGTTCCAAGATCACGCTGAAAACCAATCACCACCACCGCCATGGCAACCAAAATCCCTACAATTGGCCATAGAGTGTGATTAACATCGTTCAACTTCCCCTGCTGCATGCGAACCGCCAAAAAGCTGGCCAAAAATACAACCAACGCAAACTTCATTGCCTCGGCCGGCTGAAAGCTGACTACACCCAAATTCAGCCAGCGACAAGCGTCGTTAGAACAGAGGCCAAGTGGTGTCGATTGCAACAAAAACGGCAACATACCTAAGGCCAGACCACCCAGCAACAGCTTACCCGGTATCTTGCGCCACCACACGGCTGGTATCATAAAGGCGGCTATAAATGCACCAATCCCCACCAGTAAATAAGCCAACTGGCGATACATGTAGTGGTTAGGGTCGATATCCTGGCCAGAGCTGATAGCCCGGGCGATAAGCGGCGGGCTGATAGCATAGATCACGATCAGGCCAAGCAAAATCAGGATACATGTAAATAACAAAAGTAACATATCAGGGCGATGGCGCCTGGCAGGTTGAGTGCGCATATCGCGGCTGGACGGCATCATAGGTCGCTGCTCCCCATCTTACGTAATGTAGCCGCCTGTCAGAGCCAACATCAGGCCCAAAGCACAGCTAGCTGCCCCGATTAACCAAAAACGCATAGTAACCTTCGCCTCGGGCCAGCCCAGGGCTTCAAAATGGTGATGGATTGGCGCCGATAAGAAGACTTTGCGCCCAAAGAACTTTTTGCTCAGTATTTGTATCAAACTGGTACCGGCGTCGATAACAAAAACCAAACCAATGACTGGCAGCAAAAACAGCGTATTGGTTAGCATGGCCACCACCCCCAGCGCTGTACCAAGCGCAAACGATCCAACGTCACTCATGAAAAAGCGTGCCGGATAGATGTTGAACCAGATGTAAGACATCAATGCCCCGACAATCGTCAGGCAAAAGCCGGCCACAGCAATGTTGCCCTGCAAAAAGGCGATAACACTAAAAGTACCGAAAGCCATTGCCGCCAAGCCACCAGCCAGTCCATCTAGACCATCGGTGATATTGACGGCGTTACTGGTGGCAACAACTACAAAGGCAAAGATTGGCACAATCAACCACCCAACATTTAGATCATAGGGTGGAAACGGCATGTGAATCGATTGCGCCCCAAGGCCATAGTAAAAATACAACGCACCGGCGACACCCAAGATTATCATCAGCCCAAATTTTAGCGACGCGCGCAGTCCATGGGTACCGCCGCCCAAGCCTCGAACATTAATAATGTCATCTATAAAGCCCACGATTGCGCCACCCACCAGGGCCGTCAAGGGTAACCAGGATTGTTCGCTGTTGAAATTAAATAGCAGAGTAATAGCTGCAATAACCACCACAAAAATCAAACCAGCCATCATCGGTATGTTACGACGGTGTTTAGCGGCGTGTAGTTTGGCGTAGACGGGCGCGGCCTCCCCTGTCACTGCCAGGGCACGAGGCTGTTTCCATAACTTATGTTTGTAGGCAAAATAGGTGTAAAAAGGTGTTAAGGCCATCGTTGCACCAAAACTCAAAAATGCTAACACAAAGATCATGATGAGTTGGTTGATAAGTTCTCCGGAAATTAGACTTGGCATAATGTTTTACCCTTTTGGTTGAATTTGTAGATAATCAAGCATCCAGTTTGAGATATCAGTAAAAATCGGCGCTGCGGCTGCCGAACCAGAATAGCCGCCTATCGTTGCGTCGTCTACCCTCACCATTATGACATACCGCGGTTTGTCCTGGCCGCCAAAACCCAGGTAACTACCGATGGTAGCTGTGTCGCTATACTTGCCCGTTGCGGGGTCATAAACTTGGGCGGTACCGGTTTTGCCGCCAATTACGTAGCCCGGTTTATCACCGCGGCTAACAGAGCTACCTGCCCGGGCATCGTGCAACATCCCGCGGAGCTTAGCAGAGGCTTGGGGTGTGATGACATCGTTTTTGCGAACAGTCGGCGCCTTGGTTGTCAGATGGTTGTCGCTATCTAAGTATCCATCGATAACCTGCGGAGTATAGTAGACTCCCCCATTAACCACAGCTGAAAACGCGGCTGTCACTTGCGCCATACTCATAGTAACTCCTTGACCAAAAGCCATGTTGGCATAGCGGACCGGCCCGCCGTCTGGGTCATCGGGCGGAATAACTTTACCGGCTATGTCGCCTGCCAGCTCGATCCCCGTCTGGTGTCCAAAGAAATAATGCCCATCAAAATATTCGTAAAGTTTTTGCTTGGCGACTCGATTGACATCACCACCTCCTAGTTGCTGCACCACAAAAACGGCACCAGTGTTAAAGGAATACTGTAACACCTGGGTCATGGTGATTGCCCCGCGCGGATTCTTTAAAACATTCCTGATCGTGGCATCGGCAATCTGCACCGAGCCAGTGTTGTTATAAGTGGTAGTTGGCTCAATCACTCCCTCGTTCAGGCCAACGCCCATGGTAAGCGATTTAATAACCGAACCGGGCTCGTATGGGTCACTGATTGTCCGATTCTGAAAGATACTAAAATCAGTATTTTTGGCAAAATCATTTGGGTCATAGTTAGGCATATTGGCCATCGCAAGAATATGGCCATTACCCGGGTCAACCACTATTACGCTGCCCTTAGTGGCCTTGGCATGCTCCAAACCCTGTTTCAAGGCAGTCTCGACTTTGTGTTGGATAGTACGGTCAATGGTCAGTACGATGTTCTTGCCATCTTTCGGCGGCAGTTGGATACTCTGCTGCCCAACCGAGATCGGGATACCATGTACGTCAGTAACCGCCTTGAGTTGCCCGTCAGTGCCGGCCAGCGTGCTATTAGCGCCCTCTTCGATGCCATACTGACCCTTGCCTTCATTGTTGACAAACCCTAGTACCTGGGCCGCTAAGGAGGCCTCTGGATAAACCCGTTTTTCACTTTCTTGTAAACCAATTCCGGATAGTCCCTCAGATATGATAAGCTCTGACTGTTGTTTATTGAGGCCTTTTGCCAAGACCACGTATTGCCGGTCCGACACGCGCAAACCTTCTTCAAACTTATCTACAAGATTACCGCCAGCCACCCGTCGTAAAACATTTGCTACTTTATCTGGTTCCTTAACATACCTTGGGTCAGCGTAGGCTGTATATACCGGCTCGTTCAAGACCAGAGGTGCATATTTGCTGTTGCCGTCGTGTGCATAAATTGCACCACGTTTAGCAACAATTGTAAATTTAGAGACGTGCTCTTTCAGGGCCTCGGATTCATAGTAACTATGTTGTATGACCTGCAGATAAAACAGACGCACTACGAAAAGCGCCCCTATGAGACACATAAGGGCTATCAGTGTTCGACTTCGGTGCGGAAACGGTGTGGTTGGCTGCTCCATGTGGGCAAGGCTCGAACGGCGTTAGTTGGCTTTCGGGGCGAAATCGGTTGTTTGTGGCGTACTAAGGGCTTGGGCAACACCGCTCTGCTCGACCTTCTCGAGTGCCTGTAGTTTAGCAGATTCAACTTCCAGGTCGCGGTTCTCGCTAGCCAAGCGTTCTTTTTTGGCGGTCAGATCCTGCAACTCATACCCGTAAGAGCCGGTTTTGGTGATCTGCGTCAGGTAAATTAAGCCGAGAACAGCTAGCATTACGGCAATCAAAACAGTATGACTGATCGGGCCAAGGCTGATGCCAGTTTGGAATTTAACGGTATTTTGGTTACGGCGCCAGGTCCGCGGTATGCTTTGGCGCTGTGAAAGCGTCGATATATTGGTGTATAACTGCGACATGTGGTAGATTGTTTATGTTTGTTTTGGTTTCGCTACCCGCACGCACACCTACGAGGTGCATAGTCTACGCACGGGTAGCAGCTTTTGGTTTTATCCTATCTACCCGTGTTTAACCACGATCTTGTAGGTGTAGGATGTTCCGGTGACCCTTACCTGATTTTTAGGCATGGGGCTCCTTTGTTGTTTTTATTTTTACTGCGGCTCGTAGTTTTGCACTACGGGCTCGTGGATTGGAAACGTCTTCTGTGAGGCCTTCGATCGGATGCTTGGTAATCAGTTGTAGGGTTGCCTCGTACCCGGCGCTGGCCTGTTCTTTAAAGAACTGCTTGACCAACCGATCTTCGAGGCTATGGAAGCTGATAACCGCTACTCTGCCGCCGGGAGCTAATAGCTCTGGCAGTAGATCAAGAGTATTAGATAACTGGTTCAACTCATCGTTGACAGCAATCCGCAAGGCCTGAAATGTACGTGTCGCCGGGTGGATTTTACCCCGGACGCGTACGGCTTTGGCTACGACATTGGCAAGTTCAGCCGTCGTTTTCAGAGGCCGCGCATAGATGATTGCTTGAGCAATTTTGGCCGCAAACGGTTCTTCACCGTAGGTGCGCAAAATATGCATCAGCTCATCCTTAGTGGCATGATTAACAATGGTTGACGCGGTAAACTTGGCAGTTTGGTCCATTCGCATATCGAGTGGACCTTCTTGCATAAAGCTAAAACCACGGCCTGCTATGTCGAGCTGTGGTGATGACACACCTAGGTCGATGAGAATCAAGTCAAACTGCTCCCCAGCCTCGTGTAAATTTTGGGCTGCCACCAAGTAATCTGATTGGATTACGTTAGCGCCAGCGTTTTCTAGAGGTTTTAGGGCATTAATTGCATTTTGATCTCTATCGACAAGCGTCGCTAAGCTGGCCCTGCCTACGTGTGCAATGACCTCTTTAGCATGCCCGCCGTACCCAGCCGTTAAATCGAGGTATTTCTCCCCTTTTTTAGGCACGAGTACATCAAGCACCGCTTGCAGCAAAACTGGGACGTGGAGTTGTTGTGGTGTTATTTTCATAATTTCGTAGTCACCTATCTGACAGCCAGTGTATTTGTTTTTATTCTAACGTTTTTGTTTTAGTTTTAGTTAATGGAGTTGTTGTGGTGCCATTTCATAAAAGAAATGTCCGTTAAGTCCATAACTTGAGAGACTTATGTGAGGTGGAGTTTTTGGGAGGTGTTTTGGAGGGGAAAGGTGCTAGGGCTTACTAAGTGGAATGCCCTCGGCCCACTCACCGGCTGTCAAATAGCTGACTACGAAGATGATTCGACGTCGCTAATGTTTTGCTGATAGTATGTATCACCAGATTGTTAAAGTACTACTTTGCCATCAAGCGCCAGTACCGCCCGGCACGTACTGCTATCACATCGCGGCCAATGCCTGCGTGATCCAGCAAATGCTGCTCGATACTAATGCGGCCTTGCTTGGCATCCAATGCGGCCTCGGTTTTGCCCATCCTAAATTGGACGTTCAAATCCGCGACTCTCTGGTCCAAGATGTCGCCATTAAGCGCCGGTTCGACTAATTCGTCCCACACACCTTTTGGGTACAGATGTAGGTACGATTCGAATCCCTTTGTCAGCACTACTCCGCTCGCAAACTCAGCACGAAGCTCGGCTGGGATAGTCAGCCGCCGCTTGTCATCCAGCTTGCGTTCGAAATAGTCGACTGTGGCCATATTGTTTTTTAATTCGTGGTGTTTGTTCTTGGTGGTGGTTCTTACCCACCACTACCCACTGACATAAGTCTACTACCCACCACTACCCACAAGCAAGTCTTAATTTCGCCACATATTTGCATATATGGCTATTTATCCACAGTTCTGGGGAAAAGATAAATCGTATCTAGAACAGTTTACGAACAATACCGCTGGCCAAACAGGCTGTTGTCTCAGGCGGTCGACATCGACAAAAGTCGACGTCGACATGCGGGAAGCATAGCCTTCGCCACCAGCCTGTTTGGCCAGCGACTGACGACAACTAAATATCACCCAAGAACAACGTTATTGGCGTGTAGCCAACCATCCACTATGCCACAGTCCAGGTATTCACCTTTGGCGCGAACGGCCAGCATGGTATGGTTATCGGCAACGTAGTTATTGGCGACGTCAGTCACAAAGTATTCGGTGTCACGTTGCTGATCCATGTATGTCTCGGCATATTCAAAAATATCCGCGTTAAACAGCCAAAATGTGCCGTTATTCAGATTTGTAGGAGCCTCTTCTACAGATGGCTTTTCTACTATACTTTCATAGAGTTCAAGATCGCCTTCTTTGCGAGTTTTAACAATGCCATATTTGTAAACTTCCACGTGTGGAACTTCTACCGCAAGCATAGCTGAATCGGTGCCCGCTTCTGCTGCTGCCTTTAACAGATGCTCGGTTTCTGAGCCGCCATCAGGTTGGAAATAAAATTGGTCTCCAGAGACATACAAGAACTGCTCACCTTCGGGCACCATATCCCTACAGAGCCAAAGGGGTGTGGCTGTTCCGTAGGGTTGATGTTGATCCTGTACAATATATTGGAACCTGGCTTTCTTGCTCAGATCAATAATCTCTTGTCGTTGGTCACGCTTGCCTTTAGCTTCCAGGTATTCTTCGAGTAGATCGTTTCGACCGTAATAAGTCTTTAGCTGCTCAAAACTTTCGCCGACAACAAAAATTATATCGGTAATACCTGCTTTAACACAGTCGTCCACAATATAATCGATAACTGGCCTGTTCCCGACAGGTAACATGCTTTTCTCTAGTGATTTGGTAATTGGTAGACGCCGCGTGCCGTAACCGGCCACAGGGATTATGGCTTTTGTACAATTCATAGAACCTCCTGGACTGACTTGAGTGAATTTACTGTTATTTTACCATCATTCTTCTCGATCGGGGTCTGCGCGGTGCGCACTAAGTGGATTTCTGTAAATCCGTCCGGCAGCCCTCCGTTGTACTTGTCGTCGATCAACCATCCCGTTGAGCCCTTAAATTTTTCGGCGATAAACTTACCTTTTGGCTGCAATGTGATGTCGACCGGGATGTCTTTAAACTGGGGTGCGAAACTAAGCTTGTACTGCTGATGCCAAGTGGCGCCAAAAGTCAGGATGCGTACCGGATATTTCCTCTGCCACCTAAATAAAAGCTTGGCGTCATCGTAGACAAAATTTTGGGTTTTGAGTGCTGGGCGGATAGCTTCTGTTACTTTCCAGGGCGGTACACTTAGCACCGCGGCAATATGAGATTGAAAATTATAGTATTTCAAACCACTAATCTCCGTGTAATGGGACGCAACATTGGCAAGCTCTGCCTGGCCGTCAACCTTATACTTCTTAGTTATTGCCTGCCAGCAGGCGGTTGTGAAGCGGTCGGTATCAAAAAGCGTACGATCAAAATCAACTAGCAGTATTGGTTGGCTCATGTTTATGCCACTAATTGTAACAGGGCTTTGGCTGTAACCTTGCCGTCGTGACGAATCAGGGAGCGATGCGCGGCAATCGCGTCACCCTTGGCCCGCTTGGCGCCATCGCTGGCAATCAATCTTACACCGACTGCTTTGTAGTGGGCATCATCGAGAGCAACTTTATCAACCTCGACCAATAACTCCCCTTCGCGTGTATATTTGGCAAACAGTTCTTTGGGAGGAACGGCCGTGTTATAGATGACGTAATCGAGTATCGCGGCGCCAGCCAGGCGTTCGACTTCTGCAGCGTGATCACTAACTGTAAATCCGCCGGTGTGTCCTGGCTTTGTAACCAGGTTGCAGACATATGCAACTTTTGCCTTGGTTCTTTTCAGAGTGTCTGGCACACCACTAACCGCCAACGAACCCCCAATTGATGTGTAAATATCACCGGCCGAGATAACCACTAAGTCGGCATTCATAATTGCATTCCTGGCCTCAGGGTTAATCTTGGCTTTGGGTGAAAGATGTAACGTGGGCCGCCCAAGTGTGTCAGAAAAGTGCATGTCGTCTATCACACCTTCCCCGTGCACCTTCATCCCATTTGGCCATTCAACTTCAAGGCGGACATTATCGAGCGTAATGGGGATGACTTTGCCCGTGATATTCAATACTTCACTAGCCACTTCTATACCCTCGGCAAATTTACCAGTCATTTTTTCAAGCGCAGTTAGAAATAGATTGCCGAGAGTGTGGCCTTTTAGACTGCCCTCTGAGAAGCGGTATGTAAATAATTCGCGTAGTTTGGGCGACTCGGATAATGCCACCAAGTTCTGACGAGCGTCGCCGGGTGGCAAGACACCAAGTTCGTCTCGTAGAATACCTGTCGAGCTGCCATCGTCAACCATATTAACCAAAGCGGTAATATTGGGAGTTGTGGTTTTTAGGGCCTGAAGTAAGGTGAAGCTACCCGTGCCACCACCTATGACAACCACTTTGGGGGCGCTATTTTTCATAATGTCTAACGTATTTTACTGATTAACTTAGCAAACCATATCGCACTCGGCCTAAGGCTACGCCTTCTGGTTGAATAGTCAATAGCTACCAAGCCAAAGCGCGGCCAGAACCCACTAGACCATTCGAAATTGTCGGTCAAACTCCAGTGTAAATAGCCATCCACCCGCACGCCAGATTGGCTGGCGCGACTGATGGCTAACAAAGTTTGTGTCAACCACCATTTACGGTATTCGTCGTCGCGGTCGGCAACGCCGTTTTCGGTGATGATAATCGGTAAGTTATATCGATCGTACAGTTCTTTTAGCACGGGTTCGATATCGGCGGGGTGCATATCAAAACCCATGTCATTAACCATTTTATTTGGGTTGTGCAAGCGATAGCCATAAAAACGATTCGAGAAATAGTAATTAAGGCCAATAAAATCGAGTTGCTTTTTGACTCGGCCAAGGATAAAATAATCTGCTCCCCAGCGGATTAAATCAACCGACCACCTAGATATCCAGGCATCGTCGCCAGGATAATGATGTGCGACATTTTTAGCTATGCTTATCTGATATTTGCGACCGATTTTTTTGGCTAGTCGATAAATCTTGCGATGTGCATTGAGTAAATTAAGCAGCGTCCAGACCATCCGCCTTAGGCTACGTTCTTGCGGCGGCCAGATAGCCAAATAAAAGGACTGGGCAACATATGTTTCAGGTTCGTTTATGGTAATAATGTAGCGAAAATCACGACCCAGTTCACCCAAAACCTTCTCGGCAAAACGCACAAAGTAGGCCACATTTTTACGCTTGGTGAAGCCGCCTTTTTGTTCGAACCACACCGGGTTGGTCCAGTGCCATAAAGTCACAATTGGCTCAATATCTAGCTGTTTTAGGCGTTGTAAATAGCGGCGATAATGGTCAATGGCTCCTGCATCCCACACACCTTCCTCGGGCTCAATCCGCGACCACTCAATACCAAACCGCCAGGTATTTAAGTGCATTTTTTTAAGCAAAGCAAAATCTTCCTCGTAGCGATTATAATGATCGGTCGCGGCACCAGAAACGTAGTTGGCTGGATCAGTCGCCTCTCGTTTAATTTCTTCCCATTTTGGCAAATACTTGGCTTGATATTTGGCTTTTTGGGCTAAAACCTTAGCGTTTTCTAATTCCCAAATCGTCCATTGGTTGTGATTGCCACCC
The DNA here is from genome assembly GCA_964405095.1 of uncultured Candidatus Saccharibacteria bacterium. GTDB lineage: Bacteria > Patescibacteriota > Saccharimonadia > Saccharimonadales > EFPC-124 > CAYOML01. The sequence continues at coordinate 108,710 of CAYOML010000001.1, forward strand.
TCTATCTGATGCGCTGAACTGGAGGCACCCCATAAAAAATGTGACGGGAACTTAAGAAGAAGTTTGGGATCACTTTTCATATACCATTTATTATAGCTGATCTAAATTCGTGAGTCCGCTTGCTCTTAGCATCTTTACCAACTCTGCGATAAAACGGTCTGAGAGTTCCATCTCAAATTCGCTTACTGTCTCTTCGAACTTAGATGTCAATTCGGCCGCTCGATCTACCTCAAGGTTTTCTGTTGCGCTCACAAATTTAGCGTAGATTTCAGCAAACTCTGGGTCTGACATTAACTCTTCAATTCGCTCTGCCAAATCACCAACAGGCAGCTCGTCATCAAAACAGACCATGCAACGGTACATTTCACACACAGCCACAACTCTACTACCAACTATAAAAGTGTGATGCTCAGATCTGGTTATTATATTATCATCGATATTTAAACGCACAGAAATATTGCGCTCAAATTCAATAGTCTGGGCTTCTGAATCACCAGAGGATTGAGCATCGACCGTGACTGGTGCAGGCTTACCAAGAACACCTACCAACTCAATGATACCGCCAGGTCCACCGGATTGAGCAGCTAGCTCCGAGCGTCGAATCTCTTCGAGGGCATAATCAGGCAGTTCAGAGATTTGTTCCCTAACGATTTCGCTAACTTCGAAATAAGTTGCCGGCCCCAGTTCTTCTTGGTCTTCACTAACTTCATCACGCTCACGTGAGCCTTCGAAACTATAAACTCTTACCTCATCTCTTTTTTCGCCATAGCGAACTGCAGCAGTTAGCTCGACGTGGTCAACCACACCTGCCTCAAAAAGTGGAACACGTTCAGCCAAGACTTCAAGTACCGTGACAAGTCTGTCGCGGAATGTAAGCTCTACATCACTCTCGGCATCTTCTCTGTAATCACCATCGATGCTAGACATATCTCAAATATTATGCACTAGTAAAGACATCTTGCAAGCATAAGCGCCTAAGGTCTAACGTTGCCCAGTAGTTCATTTGGTTTGTGGGTGATTAGAAAATGCTCGCCTGGGTCAATGACAATTTTTCGCCCATTTTTCTCGAGTACCAGACATGATTGCGAAAATTTTGTGATCTTCATGGCCCTATTACATCTGAAAGATTTCCACAACTCTTTTGCAAGATTAAGCTTTCTATTTTGAGGGAACCTCTGCTACACTGCAGCCGTGCCAAACAGAAAACGGATGAATGAATTACCAGCCATCGACAGGCCGCGCGAAAAGTTACAGCGTAAAGGCCAAGCCGCTCTGTCGGATTTTGAGCTTCTAGAGGTAATGATTGGTAGCGGCAACGCTCAGTCCGATGTCGGACAAATTGCCAGGCGCCTGCAACGACTACTTTTCGGCGGCGAATCGTCATTAACATACGAGGCTCTGGTACAGATCCCAGGCGTCAGTATTGCTCATGCCTCTAAAATGCTAGCTGCATGGGAGCTCGCCAAGCGGCATTTGGTACGCGACGTAGAACCCTTAAGAACCCAGCAAGATATTGTGGCCAGACTCGACGGCATACGCGTAAAGCAACAAGAGCATTTTGTGGCTCTTTCGCTCGACGGCGGCCAGCGATTAATAGCCCAGCGTACCATCACAATAGGCATTCTTGACACCGTGCTGGCTCATCCGCGCGAAGTTTTTTCGGACGTAATCGTCGACCGCGCTGCAACAGTGGTGGTTGCTCACAATCACCCTTCCGGCGACCCCAACCCTAGCAACAAAGACATAACACTCACTCAGCAACTTGCCGCCGCCGGTCAACTGTTAGGCGTACCACTCCACGACCATCTACTCTTAACCAAAACCGAAGTTTATAGCTTTCGGCAACACCATCTGCTATGAAAAATAAAATGAATACCAACATGCATAATATTTATCTCGAGGTCCGTTCTCTGCCCCATCGGCCGCCAGCACCTTTGGCCGCCGATATTGCCCGCCATATGCAAAGCCGGCAGTACTTAGGTGCGACAATCGTGGTCTGTGATAGCCCCCATGCCATGCTAAGCGCCGTGCGTAAACAATGGCTAAAAGCAGCGCGCCATCTGCAAACTATGCGGGCTAGCACCCTCAACGCCGAGGAGATTTTACGCCTGACTCACGCCATCATGCATATGCAAAATATGCTGTTCGTAGCCAAACCGCCGCAAGATAATCCCGACGCAGCGGTGTATTTTGTGCTCCCAGAACAGTTAGGTGCGGTCCCCTACGCCTGCTATAGCCTGTACCTGACACTCACGTTAGAGCAAGAGCGCCTGCAGTTCGTCGTTAAAAATCTACCACAGGATGCGCTGGTAATTAACTACAATTCGGATGCGCTAGAGACCAACTTTTTACCTAAAAAACATCTCGAAGAAAAATTATTGGTAGAATGGCAACATATGGCCGTCTTTTTGGAACATTGCGGTATTAACAGCAAAGAGTTGGTAGTTGGTAACACACTACAGATGGGCACTATGGACAACGCCCTCGATGCCTTGCTTGCCCATAGTAGCGACTTTTTGCAACGCGCAGCAGTCTTCCAGCGCACAATGAGCTTGGCACAACCTTTACACATCGTTCCGGCCGATCAACAAAGATTATTCGAAGTCATAATCCGATTGGCCCACCGCGTGCAATCATTAAGCCCAGGCACATTTAACAGCTACTTGGTAAAAACTTTTGGTGACAAAGAAGCCACTACCTACTTTTTGCGTGATATAGGCTCAGAAATATATGCCGAACTCTATGAATCATCGCCACTCAGCGAAGATTAACCAGCTTGATACAACTTGTGCTGAGTGATATAGCTATGCACATCTGGATGTAGCATGTCAAAACGGCCATCACGGACTTTAGTAGCGGCTGCGTGGGGGTGGTTGGTATAAATAAAGTAAAGCTGTGCTTTCTCTGACAAATCCTTTAACTGACTCTGCTCGTGCCCCTCGCGCATACCAATCGCGATATCTGTATTCTTATAAACCTTCTCAACGCCCGGCCAGGTATCAGAGTTCATATTTAGAGCATTATCCGAACCAACTAGTAGAGTCAAGCGCGAACCAGCATACAACTTTTGGAGTTCAGGCAAGGTATGTTTGACACTAAACTGATCACCATCCAGAACTTTTAGCCCAAGGTTTGGGTATTCCTTAATTGCAACTTTGACCATCGCAACTCTGTGAGCAAAATCGGTGACATTTTTTTTATTGCGGGGTACGCGTTCGGGCAAAAAAATGACTTTTTTAAGCCCACATACCCTGGCGGCGGCCAACGCGAACGTAACGTGACCGTTATGCACCGGGTCAAACGTGCCAGCGTAAATCCCTATGCCTTTAGTGGTCGCTCTCATGATCATTATTGTAGAGTGTTTGTCTTCTTCGGCAAAACGTTACTGTCCGCCCGTTTGCCCCTGTAGTGTCTCTTTACGGCGTCCGATAAGTGCTCGACTGCGTAGCTTAATGTAACCCGCGGCATTGTGGCAGCGTGTTTGTCGAGAAAATCGGTTAGCAACTTCGTATCGACGTATTTGCCCATCTCGCGCAAACCCCAGCCAACGGCTTTTTGTATTAGGTTATGCGAGTCGTTTAGTAAAAGTTCGGCGAGCTGAATTGTTGGTTGTGGATCGCCGATCTTTAAAAAATGAAAGGTGCTGACCATCGCCACACGCCTTTGCCAGAGGTTATAGCTGGCAGCCAGCTGCAACAGAATATTACTAGAGTGGTGCTCCAGATGTGGCCCAACAATGTATGGAGCGCTAGAATCGACAATATCCCAATTATTAACAAGCCCGGAAAGCACATTTTTAAGATATAAATCGTAGATCATCTGTTTACCAGCTTCGTCGGCCTTGTGGTATTGGTTAGTCAATAAAATGACGGCCGCAAGACGGTGTTCATGCACCTTGCTATTGAGCAGTTTTTGTATTTCGCTCAGAGGTAAAGTCGCGAACTTTTTACAAACTAGACGAGTATTTGGAACACTAACACCAATAAAAACATCGCCCTCACCATAGTCTCCTTTGCCGGTTTTAAAGAACCAAAGTGATGCTTCGGCACGGGCTGGCGTCGCAAACTCAGCAAGTGCTGCCGTAAATTGAGTAGCTCGTTGAGTCATATTCAGCCCTAAACGTCTCTGACTGGCGGTATAAAATGAAGGCGCACGATATTGTAGGTATGATCTGGCAGTTGGAGATATTCGACGGTGTGGGCGGCGCAGAAATCGTCGCCGTCCTCGGTTTCGTAATACAATTTGGCCTCATGATAGTTATTGGTTATTGGGCGATGTTCGGTGTGCACTCGGTATTCCCACTCCTGACCGGGTTGAACATAGGTCTTGTTAAGCACAAAACTTTGGCCAAGCAAGTCGAGGCGTTCGAGTCTGACCGGAACCGTCGAATGGTTGCGAATATGTAGCTCGCAATCGAGATACGGATTACTGACGTTACTGTTGTTATTATCAAGCCGCTCAATATACACCAAAGGCGCGGTTTTCGGGCCAGTCGCAGGTGTTGGCTGCTCGGGTGTTGGTTCAGGTGACGTAGAGTTATCAACGGAGGCATTGTTGGGCGGCATCGGGTTCTGTGGCACTTCAAACACTGGTTTGCCCTGCATAAAGCGTTTGAATCCGTCCATAAGTCCCATATAAATCTCTCCTTATAACCCTATTCTAACACTGGTAGCTCGCGATGGCTACAAGAATGTTTACTAACCTAAGTGTAAAGAGTCTAACAAGTCATCGATCTTCACACGAGTCTGCTTCATGCTGTCGCGTTCGCGAATAGTAACTTGGCCATCTTCTAGGCTTTCAAAGTCAATAGTTACGCAGTATGGCGTGCCTATTTCGTCTTGGCGGCGGTAGCGTTTGCCAATGCTTTGGGTCTCATCGTATTCAATATTCCAACCTGTACTTTGAACAAGTTTCTTATACACCTTATCAGATAGAGTGCTTAATTCTGGCTTTTTGCTAAGGGGTAAAACCGCAACTTTTACCGGCGCTATTTGGGGCGCTATTTTGAGCACAATCCTTGTCTCATCACCCACTTTTTCTTGCGTGTAGGCATCCGCTAGTACAGCCATCATCATGCGCCCTACACCCACTGAACTTTCGATGACATTGGGCGTATAACGTTCGCGAGTAGCTTCATCAAAGTAAGTCAGGTCCTTCCCACTTTCCTTCATGTGGTTCGTTAGATCATAGTCGGTACGATTATGTGTCCCCCACAACTCTTTAAAGCCTTGTGGGAAGTTAAAGTAAATATCGTGGGCAGCAGCAGCATAGTGGGCGCGCTCGTCGGCATCATGCTCGTGCCACTGTAGGCTCTTTTCGTCGAGTCGCAGGCGCTTAGTCAAGAAGTCCCAAGCAAAACTGCGCCAGCGCTCGTACTGGTCTTTTTGCATATCAGGGTGGATAAAGTACTGCATTTCCATCTGTTCCAGCTCGCGTACACGGAAAATAAAGTCTCGCGGGCTGATTTCATTACGAAAGGCCTTACCAACTTGGGCAATACCAAACGGGATCTTGCTGCGGGTAGTCTCGCGCACATTTTCGTAGTTAGTAAAGATGCTGCCAGCCGTTTCGGGTCGCAGGTAGGCCACAGCGTCGTCAGTCTCGAGCGGGCCAACCCAGGTTTTCATCATCATGTTAAAGACACGGGGTGCACTTAACTCATTACCATCTGGCGATTTTTTACTCTTTAACAACCTTGTAAGTTCTTTGAGGTCGGTCGAATCAGTAGCAGCCAGATGATCAGCGCGATAGCGTTTACCATTTTTAAGATCCTCAACCATCGGGTCGGTAAAACCCGCGATATGGCCGCTTGCCTTCCACAGTTTGGGGTTTTGGATAATCGCCCCGTCAACACCAAAAATCTCACGGTTTTCGTATACAAAAGCCTGCCACCACAGTTGTTTAAGGTTGTTTACTAACTCGACACCATACGGGCCATAGTCCCAAAATCCGGCCAATCCACCGTAAATCTCGGACGCCTGGAATACAAAACCTCGCCGTTTGGCAAGGCTAGTCAACACCTCTAAACTCACCTCTTTCGTCATATTGGTTTGATTATACCAGAAAATAACTATTGATTTGCACCACCAACTAGCAGACAATATACGCACAACATCCGCCTGCGGAATATATGTTACCGCAGGTTTTTATGTAACTAAGGGCAAAAGACACGTGGCAGAAATCGGCGAAAGATTACTTTCCAGAGCAGACCAAGACCCAGTACAGGTAGTATGGGGTGCCTTGCTGGCAGCCGAGCAGTTAGCGATTGATGGTGACACACGTTGCGCGCTTGATCAGCTACAAAAGGTCCAGAAAATATCGGAGGAAGGCATGATGCCACCTACGATCACCTCACGCTTAGTTATAACAGCACTATACGCCGATTTTGCCGAGATTTTACGCTCCACTGGCGAACTAGAGACACCACTAACACTCATTACCGTGGCTATGGGGAGAATTCGCGACTTAATGGCAACTGCGCAAGAAGGAGATCGGCTACTTGACGACCCGGAGCGGCTAGCCTTAGAGGAAACAGCAGACAGGCTCTTGTATCTTGTTGACCGCACTTGCGGTCTTTTATACTTCGAGAGATATGTTGACAACCACGAACCTACGCGCACTGATCTGTCAATTGCCCAAATGAGACTGAACCGCGCACTCGAAACTTCCCCGAAACAAGACACATATCTCGCTGACGCGCTGGCTATCACTCACTCCGAAGCTGCCATGAATCACGGCCTAGATCGGCGCTCTGCGCGGCCGGCCCCTCCAAAGGATTTATCGAGTTTTAGAGCCCTGGGGCCAATGGCTTCAGAGGTTCTGGAGTTTAACTTTGCATAGTTCGCGCCAACCACAGGCAGTCACCCATCACCGCCTCTAACCCTGCCACTTGTTTTAAAACCATGGCGCCTTTGTGTGTTGCCAGGCGCAGCAACTTGATGTGTTCTGTGCTAAAACGTCCTTGTTCGTAAGCGACAAAAGCGTTGTCGGCAAAATCATAATCGTAGTTTTGCCCAGCTGCCAGCTTGATACCGCTTTTATCGGTAGATAAGTTTAAGCCATGACCAAGTAATGATTGCAGCTGTAGCCTAAAGCATAGTTCGGTTAGCCGCCAATCAATCGCCAAGTCGTGCAGCGCTTCCAGACTACCACGTAATAGTACGTAGAATTCAGGTTCACTGACTGTTTCGGCCACACGATTGATCTGTTTTACGCATTCGTATGCGCACTGCATACGGTCGTAATCCTTCAAAATATTGCCAAAAAACTGCTGCAAGCGAGCGCTGGTTACAACAGCCAGCTCACTCATACCTTCCATGAACGTCACGTCACACACGGCAAAAAGTTCCAGGCCGCCGGCCAATTTGCTTTTTGGCCGTCGTACACCTTTAGCTATGGCACTCATTTTGCCTCTAGCAGGTGTGAGTACATTCAAGATTCGATCGGCCTCACCAAAGTTTGTGCGGCGCAATATAATACACTCGCTACTAAACGGCCGCATACGCCGCTGCCTCACGTACCACCTGCCGCATAGCGGCCGGTACCAGTCTGGCCTTGTCTAGCACGTGCCGGACCCCATACGGCGTCATATCGGGTAAATTCTCAGGTAGGGCGCTGCTACATAGGATGACCGGTATTGCTGCCAGATCGCTGTGCGAACGAAGTGTCTGCAGCAGTTGTATACCATTGGCAAACGGTAAAAAAAGATCCAACACAATGACATCCGGTGGGTTGTCGTCGATCATATCAATGGCCGCCTGGGCGTCGCGGCAATACCGTACGCTATGCCCATCAGCTGACAGCCACAGCCGGTAACAATCGACCACCCACTGATCATCTTCTACCAGTAAAACCCGCGCCATTTATAGAAGACTCATCTGTTTTGACCGTATTAAATCAACAAAAAAACTAGCACCTTGAGCGCTGCGGCCCAAACCCAGGCTGCCGCCCATGGCATGCGCAAATTGCCCGACAATATATAGTCCCAAACCACTAGTGGCACCGCGCCCACTAAGTGGCTGCGGCTGAGTACCAAGTGTACGGCGTAATTGGTTAATCTCGCTTGGCAACACACCCTGGCCTTCGTCGCGAACCGTCAGACGCACCTGGCTGTCGCGGCAATGGGCAAAGACATCGACATGACCGCCGGACGGATTGTGGCGGATGGCGTTATCGAGCAGATTAACTACTATATCGTGCAATATTTCGCGGTTGGCTATTACAAGATGTGGGCAACTACGGCTAGTAACCCGCAAATGCTGATTGTGCTCGCGGGCGTAAGGCAGCATCTCCTCGGCAACATCATCACATATTTCACCAACACTGAGCGGCTCAAGCTGGAACTGAAAAGTCAGTTGCTGATCGTTATCTAGGCGGTAACTAACAGCCAGCTGATGTACTAAACGCAACATACGTTCACTAGTAAATTTTAGTCTTTCCAGATATTGCGTACGTTGGTGCTCAGTCAGAGTAAGATCATTATCGGCTAGAGTCTCAGCAATAAGTTGCACCAAGGCTAAGGGGCTTTTGAGCTCATGCGCAGCAGCCGCCAATGCGGCTAATTCCCCACCCCCCACAGGTTTGTGCGCTCTACCCTTCACTGCTCCTAGTGTAGCATGCTCTGCCAGTAGTAAGCACAAACGGCATCAAACTAACTGAACCACCCACACTTTGCTGTTTCAACGGTCTGGATGCCGAGTGCAGCCGGAG
>CAYOML010000002.1:0-51581 GCA_964405095.1 uncultured Candidatus Saccharibacteria bacterium
GGACGTCAGGAAATTTGAGAGAATCTGCCCCTAGTACGAGAGGACCGGGGTGGACATACCTCTGGTGTGTCGGTTGTGCTACCAAGCGCAGTGCCGAGTAGCTACGTATGGACCAGATAAGCGCTGAAAGCATATTAAGCGCGAAACTGACCTCAAGATTAGATTTCCCCATGAGCCCCCAGAAAGAATATCTGGTTGATAGGCGCAAGGTGGAAGCACAGTAATGTGTGGAGCCGAAGCGTACTAATAGGGCCATTGACTTTTTATGTCCTTTTCAGCGGACGTTTATGCTTGCATAAGCAGAGCTGATAAGGTAGGTTTGACTAGTAGTTGGTGTTTATCAACACCATTGAGCATTCTTTACATCGAAAAAACAAGAACGACACCGCTTCACATTGGCATCGATACCCGTCGTAACTTAATAGTTACGGCGTCATCGGTGCCCATGGAGCCGGGGAGACACCTGTTCCCATTCCGAACACAGAAGTTAAGCCCGGTATCGGCGATTATACTGCCTTTTTGGTGGGAAACTAGCACGGTGCCGTTTTATATAAAGCCCTCGGTTAACGCCGAGGGCTTTATCTTTTATGTGAGATATATAATATACTGCAAAACGTATGTGTAAATATTGACAAAAAGCGTAATCATTACTATAATGCTTGTAATCACATCTCATTTGTGAGGTTAAAGGGAGAATAAAGCAATGCCAGGAACTGTTGCTGGTGGCCGTAAGGCTGCCGAAACCAACAAAGCTCGCCATGGTGCGAACTTCTACGCCAAGATTGGCGCTGTTGGTGGCAAGAAAGGCCACACTGGTGGTTTTGCCGCTAACCGCGACCTAGCCCGTGAGGCTGGCCGCAAAGGTGGCTTAATCAGCCGCCGTCGCAAGAGTGCTAAGACCGCAGCCTAATTTACTGGCTAAAGCTTAGTCCGCCGCAAGGCGCAACCGCGGGCATCATTAACCCGCCACAAACACCTACAATTACTACAATTGTAGGTGTTTTGTGTTGTTTGGAGGCCATTGTGGCCACAGCGTGGACATTTGCTGCGCTGATGTAGCCATACGCGGTAGGTGTCCAGGTGGTCTTGTATGTGGTCATCGTCGATCGCCATGCCGAACTTTGGGGCCAAAACGGTCCTAGCGTGCTCCCAGGCCTCTGCTTCTTGGTTAATCAGCTCAATATCCAGGTAGAACAACGAATGATGCAATTCGGCGTGGGATATCTCATGTAACAATGTCCATATGTCGTTAGACGCAGTGAATGGAGGGTGGGTAATAAGCTGTTCCTCTGGTGACCACCGGAAATCATCGCTCACTCCAAAGGAGTACTGCCCAAAACTGCGTTTTATCCTATCGATTGTCCTATTGGTGAGTTGCATAGTAGTGGCAGCCATATAAGACGGCCTCATTGGGCCGCTCTGCGACAACAAATGTAGGCATGTTGATATATGGCGAGATTTTTGATTTCACTTCTTTTTCGAGCACCTCTTGAAACTGGGGTAAAAAGCCTCCAGCACCACCGCCAAAAACAATAACATCAGGTTGGAAGGCTGGGATAAGTGCGTGCAGGCCAATGCTAATCCGATGCGCTACTTCTTGCCATTCTTCTGGGCTGTTTAGCTCATGGACTTGTTTCTTAAAGTGTTCCGTGAGTGCATGGCCAGATGCAAAATCTTGCCAGACTCGTAATTCACCATCCAGTCTAAGTACCATATGGCCCGGTTCGCTGACGTCTAGATATGGGCACAATGTCCCGTCAAAAACTACGCCCCCACCTATGCCGGTGCTGACAGTTATGTAAAGACCGATGCGTGGTAGCTCTGGCAATGAGTTAACTGCATACAAGGCTGCTAACTTGGCGTCGTTTCCCACGTAAACAGGGCAATTATATGTCGAACTAAGCATTTTTTTGATCGGAACATTACGCCATGACAAGACACCACAACGCACCAAAGTCCCATCGTCATCCACGATACCGGGTACAGCGATACAGATAGCCTCGGTATCCTTCATGTTCCCCAGTGCCTGTTTTAGCTCGTTAAGGAAGCTTTCCGCCTCTTGGGGTGTCTCAAACCGAGATTCGTTTACAAGTTTGCCGTCGTCCCCAAACTGCCCTAGCAAAGTCTTAGTCGCACCAACATCAACCGCCGTAATCATGTAGTTAGTGTAGCATGGCATCCGGCAATTTGCGTGCCCCGTTGAAGCGTTGTATAGTTGTTATATACAGGAGGGGAGAAATATGCAGTTATCATCAATAACTCGGTCAGTAATCGTCTATGGCTTGGTGGGTCTAGCTTTGCTTGGAGCTATTATTCTTGGTTTGCAGATTGCAAAAAATCGCTCGAATATTATTGGCGGGACGACTCAAACAGCCGCCGCAGAAAAAAAGCAACCAGCTGCAAGTCAGTCGCAACCACAGTCTGAGCCACAACCACAACCGTCAGAAGACAAAACATCAACACCTGCTCCTGCACCAACTACCCCTGGGACCTTAGGCGATTCGACATCTACTTCAAGCTTCGTGCCAGCGACAGGTAGTAGTGATGTCATAGTGGCCTCTATGGCACTGGCCGGACTAGTTTTTGCTGTAGCTATCTATGTTCAATCTCGACGCCGTTTGACCGCCTTGGGGTAGCCTCTCTTTACTTTTTTGCCTCTGTACGCTTAAATATAAGTAATCTTTGGTGCGTCCGTTAGACGTGCCCCAGAAATACAGTTCGAAAGGAGTGTGACAACACACTATGGCGAAAGCCAACACTATTACTATGGACGAGCTCCTCGAGCAGGAGCACTCGACTCAACTTACCCCTGGGGAAGTTGTTGAAGGCAAGGTATTCTCGGTTCGTAAACACGAGCTTTGGATCGACCTTGGCCCACACGGAGTTGGTATGGTTCCGCGCCGCGAGATCGGCTTGGGCCGTACATTAAAAGAGGGGGATGAGGTCACTGCAAGCGTTGTTGACCCCGAAATCGAGGAAGGCCATGCCTTGTTAAGCCTGCGCAAAGCGGCCAAAGACCGTGGTTGGGACGAAATCAAACGCGTGTTCGATGACGGTGAAGTTGTTGAGGTTTCAGCCTACGACGCAAACCGTGGCGGTCTACTAATTGAAATGGATGGTATCCGCGGTTTCATGCCGGTTAGCCAACTCAGCGCTGAGCACTACCCACGGGTAGCTGGTGCCGATAAAGATGAAATCTTGCAGAGGCTTAACAGCTTAATAAACAAGCCACTACGTGTCCGCGTACTCGATATCGATCGTAAGACCAATAAGCTGATTTTCTCTGAAAAAGAGGCGATCAAAGAAGGTCTGGCCGAACGCTTCGAGAAACTCAAACTGGGCGACATCGTCAAGGGTGTCATCACTGGCGTAGTCGATTTTGGCGCGTTTGTAAATGTTGACGGTATCGAAGGCTTGATTCATATCAGCGAAATCAGTTGGGAGCGTGTAAACAACCCAGCCGACTATGTAAAAGTTGGTGAAACTGTCGAAGCTAAGATCATCTCGATCGAAAAAGATCGCCTAAGCCTCAGCCTCAAACAACTCCAAGAGGACCCATGGGCTAAAGAAGTCGAGAAGTTCAAGAAGGGTGACGAAGTCGAAGGTACGGTTACCCGCATTACACCATTCGGTGCCTTCATACAGTTAAGCCCGGCCGTCGAAGCATTGGTACACGTCACCGAGCTTGGTGGCGGTGATGGTGCTGATCCAGAAAAGATCTTTAAGCTCAACGAAAAGAAGACCTTTAAGATTCTCGAAATCGAAAAAGAAAATCGCAAGATTTCGCTAAGTTTGAAGAAATAAAGTGGCCCAGGTAGGGCCATAGAAAGGAACGGGTAAAGATCAAATGGCCAACAAAACCCTGATGATCTCCGGCATGATTACCGTTGGCGAGCTGGCCACCCAGCTTGACCTGCCCGTTACCAAACTGATTGGCGAACTGTTCAAAAACGGCATTATGGCCACAGTCAACCAAAAAATCGACCTGGAAACAGCTCAGATTATTGTTGGTGAACTTGGCTTGGATGTTGAACTACGGGCTAAAACAGAAGCTGAATCACCGGTAGCAACTAACCGTCACACAAGGGTTATGAGCGACAAAGCCGAGAGCCGCCCGCCGATTGTGGCAGTTATGGGTCATGTCGATCATGGCAAAACCAGCTTGCTTGATGCGATTCTGGACACCAAAGTCGTCAGCGGCGAAGCCGGTGGCATTACTCAGCACATTGCTGCGTATCAGACTGAATATCAAGGTCGCAAGATTACTTTGCTCGACACCCCTGGTCACGAGGCTTTTAGTGCTCTGAGGCAACACGGGGCGGCATTAACAGATGTAGTAATCATTGTTGTCGCTGCCGATGATGGCGTAAAGCCGCAAACTGTCGAGGCGATCAAGTTTGCCCAGCAAGCTAATGCTCGTATCGTAGTGGCGCTTAACAAGATCGACAAACCGGCAGCCGATGCCAACCGAGTCAAACAACAGTTGGCAACCGAACACCAATTGGTACCCGAAGAATGGGGCGGTGAGACCGTTATGGTCGAAGTCTCGGCCAAGACCGGGCAAGGCCTTGATAAACTTCTGGAGCTGGTGCTTTTGGTTTCCGACCTAGAAGATCTGCGAGCCGAGGTTGAAGGTACTGCCGAAGGTCTGGTTATCGAATCACATATGGAACAAGGCCGTGGAGCCGTAGTCAGTTTGCTAGTGGAAAATGGCATTGTACACTCGGGTGACTTTGTTGTGGCTGGTAGTGCCTACGCCAAAATTCGCACGCTTCAGGATTACGCTAATCGATCAATCAAAGAAGCTGGCCCCTCGACACCGGCAACAGTGACCGGTTTTAAAATCTTGCCTCAGTTCGGAGATCGTTTTACGGTGGTAGCTAACGAAAAAATAGCCCGCCATCAGGTAGAGCGACATAGTTTTGAGGTTAAAGAAGATGTTCAGTCTTCGGCTATATCGAGCAGTGATTTGTTACATCTTATGGACCGGCGTAAGGAGAAGCAGCTAGTCAACATGATTATAAAAGCTGATGTGCAAGGTTCGCTCACCTCTGTTGCGGACAGTCTAAAGTTGCTAGAAAACGTCGAGGTCGCGCCGCGCATTATCAGCTCAGGCGTGGGCAACATATCTGAGAACGACGTGCGCATGGCGCATAGCTCGAAGGCTATTGTGTATGGTTTTAACGTGCAATTACCGCCAACCGTTAAGCGTGATGCAGCCCGCGATAAGGTGCCAGTGCGCATCTTCCGTGTCATTTACGAACTATTAGACGACGCCAAACAGACCTTGGAAGATCTGTTGGCTCCTGCAGTTATCGAAACAGAAATCGGCAAACTAGTTATTAAAGGTGTCTTCAAGATCTCTAAAGACGAGGTTGTGTGCGGTGGTGAGGTAACCAAGGGCAAAGTTGAGCCTAAACTCTTAGCCCGAGTCAAGCGCGGCGATGAGCAGATTGCCGAAGTAGAGGTTATAGGTGTGCAGCGTAACCGCGAGGCAGCCAAAGAGGTTTTCGAAGGTGATATGTGTGGTTTACAGCTCAAAACCAAGGGAAAACTAGCGATCGAAGAGGGCGACCGCTTGGAATTCTTCAAACGAGAACTAGTTAAGCGCACTCTGAAGTAATAACGGATAGCATGTTCTAGGGTTATACGTAACTATGCGTTATCGTGCTTGCAATTATCACCCTTTTGTGCTATAAGTTATACATAGGTTAACTACAAAAACACATACGAAAGGTAAAAAAGAAATGTCAGAAAGAGATGAACGTGACCCAGCTGTCGAAGCAGAAATAGTGGCTGCAGGTGGTGACGCAAAGCATCGTAGACTTGATGTCGTTGATGCAGAAGTAGTAGAAGACGCTCCTGCCGATCTGATCTCAGAAGCAGAGCCGCCACTACGTAATGGCCAGGATGTAGAAACTGATGCGGGGCAAGAAGCCGGTGTAAAGGCTGGACGTGTCAGTCGCTTGGGCGCGCTGGCTGCTAGGATAGAAGGTATACAGAGGCCCACCACAGAAGGTCAGGGTGCCAGTAACGAACGTGTACATGGTTGGGTAAATCGTGGCAGTGCTCGCTTAAGCTCTCTGCGTGAAGGATTGGCTGCCCGCACTGAGGGTCTGCGCCAAAGTATTGGAGACGTCAGAAAAATTGGCCGAGGGCTTGTTAATATTGCTCCGGCACTTGTGGTAGGGATGACTGGTTCTGCCCTCGAGGCTACGGGTCGTGGGGTCGTTAATGCTGGTCGCTGGGCAGATCGGCGTGCTGACGCTGCACATGACTGGGCAAATGACCGCATTCAGAACACAGGTGATCGGGTAGTAGCGAGGACCCAGCGTGGCCTTGAGTTGATTGGTAAAGTTGGTGAGCGTGTAGCTGAGATTCGCGCTACTCGTTCTAGCCGGTTAGAGACCAAGAACCGGAATCTAGTCGATGAGCGCCGCGAGGCTGGTACTAGGCGTGCCCAAGAGGCTGCTGCTGCTCTCGCTGAGGGTCGCGTTACCGACGCAGGCCGATTAGTACTCCGTTCGGCCTGGGAAAGTCGTGGCGTCGGTAGATTTGGACGTCGCCAACAAAGACATGGTGGTCGTTATCAGGAGCGCGACGCTACTCTGGGTAAAAGACGTGGTAGTATTGGCGACCGAGGCACAGCAGCTGCAACCGCTCGCAGTCGTGTTGAGGGTCGCAACAATCGCTCTGTCTAGTAGACTCTGGATATTCAATAGTGTAGTTTAGCTATTAGTTAGTATCATAAACAAACAGGAGAAATAACAATGTTCACCATTGACGAAAACACACTAGCAGCTCACGGGATCCGGATACCAGAAGATGACAAAGAAACATTTATGCAACACTTGCAGGCTCAAGTTGAGGAACAAGTTGGTTTGGCTGTAATAGAGAAATTAAATGATGAAGACGCTAAACAACTTCTTGAACTGACTAACGGTGCGAGCCAAGACGAAGCCTCTGTCTGGTTGCAACAGCACATGCCAAACTATGAACAAGTAGTCCAGCAAGAAGTCGATACCATCCTTAACGATGTTGCTGCCTCACAAGCCGAATAAATAACTGTTTGCTTGCGAGCCAGTTTAGTGCAACAATAGATCCATAAAAGGGTTACTATATGTTTCAACTTGACGATAATTTTTTGGCAACTGTAGGTCTCGGCGGTATGCCGGATGATCAAAAAAAGGCTTTTCTTGAGCATTTGTATGAGGAACTTGAATTAAGGGTTGGTACGCGCCTTTCGGAAGGCATGTCCGACGAGCAACTGTCTGAGTTTGAGCGTTTGATTGACTCCAACGATGAGGCTGGCGCACTTAAGTGGCTAGAGACCAATCGCCCAGATTATAAACAAGTTGTTGCTGAAGAACTTGAGAAGCTGAGACAAGAGGTTACAGCTAGTAAAGATAAAATTTTAAGCGGCCTAGAACCGACAGCCTAAGCAATTAAGTTTTAAAGAAATGACCCTCCGCGGCTGAAGGGTCATTTTTTGTAACCGCGCATAAAATCGGCACCGGACATACTGCGACCACTAGGGGCCGTGAGCTCGGTAATTTCCAGGTACGTGTCGTCGGCGCAAGCTACGACCAGTTGCCCGTCGGCACTACCAGTGGCAACACGTGCTTTGGTGACGATAATCTGCTGCCTAAGGAGCTCTAAACGGCTTTTGGGCCATACCAGGAAAGCGCGAACCTCACGTTCTAGTTGTTTGGCTGGCTTGTTTAAGTCAAGAATGCCATCGGCCTTGGTAAGAAGCTTACTAAATGTGGCGTCGACTTCATTTTGGCTAGTCGGTACGAGTGAACCGTCGATAATTGCCGGCAACTTTTCGATTAGCATTTGGCCACCCAGTAGTAGCAATTTTTCGGTCAGTTCAGCCTTGCCCTCATGCCCGCTGAGCGCTAACTTGGTCTGGGCGTAAATAGGTCCGGCGTCCATCGCTTTTACTAGCCCCATTAGCGATACGCCGGTTTCGGGCGCACCGTCTAACATGGCCTGTTCAATGGGAGTTGAGCCTCTGTTATGTGGAAGAAGTGACGGGTGAATGTTGATGATGCCTTTAGGGAAAATATCGATGATCGATTGGGGCACTATTTTGCCATAGGCTACAAGAACACCGATGGTAGCTCTGCAGGCTTTGAGTTGGTCGATGATATCGGCTGGCTTGGCTGGTAGCAAGACCGGGATGCCATATTTTTTAGCCACAGCTTCGATCTCGAGCTGACGTGGACGGCGGGAAGTGCCGGTCTCGTGATTAGCGACTACAGCTACAACTTCATAGCCAGCTTTGACGAGCGCACTCAACGTAGGGGCGTTCTTGGGTTCAAAACCCGAGCTCAGGCGTTCATTTCCAAAGAAGATGATTCTGGAGGATTTTGGCATGAGGTACCTTATTTAGTTTACCGTCGGGGTCAAGCCGGAAAAACGCGTCCTGCTCACGGATGTGGTCGATAAACACTATACCCTGGGTGTGGTCTATTTCGTGTTGTAAAACGCGTGCCAGAAAACCCTCTGCCTTCATTCTAATCTCATGACCCTCTTCATCGAGCGCTTTGACCCGGATTTTGGTGTGGCGTGGGACGAGACCATAAACATCGGGCACGCTCAGACAACCTTCGTGGTCGTAGGTAATTTCGCCCTCAAGTTTTACGACTTCTGGGTTGATGAGTGCTATAAATGTTCTGTCGTCCTTGTTTTCGAAGTTGTTTCGGATTATCACTACTCGCTGTAATTTACCGACCTGGACGGCTGCGAGGGCGACACCGAGCTCATGTGGTCTGTGCTCTTCCCAGTCGAGTGTAGCAGCCTGCATGTCGGTGACTAATTTGCGCGCGGTGCTCGTGACAACGTGTATGCGCTCCGATTTTTGTCGGAGACGGTGGTCGGGCAGGGTAATAATGTCGGCACGGGTCATCATTTGTAGTAGTAATTATACCTTGCGGAAGAGGGTTTTAACAGATATAAGGATACAGAAGGGCTTATCACACTTTTCCCTTCATTCGCGGCAAGCCGCTCCATTCAGGCGTTAAGTAGGAAAACATAAGCCTTCACAGAAGGCTTATGGGGTCGAGATCAGTCTGCCAGCCGGAGGGTATTGTACGCACGAGTTCTGTCAGGTCGCTGCGGGTTTTGGCCTTCACCACAAGTTGCCAGCGATAGGCACCGCCAAGCCGCTCATGAAACGCCGGGGTCGGGCCGAGAATTTCGAGTTTAGGGTGTGAAGCGCGAAGTTTGGCGGTAAGTTTCTGGCTGGCGCTCACTGCCCCCTCCTCGGTTCTGTAAGAACACATTAGTTTTAACAGATAGCGGAAGGGTGGGGAATGGCCTGCCTGACGTTTTACTAACTCGCTTCTATAAAAGGCCTGGTAATCGCGATTAATGGCCGCTTTGATGACAGGATGGTCCGGTTGGTACGTCTGTATAACTACGTAGCCTGCGGTTTCTGACCGGCCAACCCGACCAATTACCTGATACAGCAGTTGGAAAACACGTTCCTCGGCTTGGTAATCAGGCAGCACCAGACCGCTGTCGGCTTGTATGACTCCAACAGTGCTGAGTTTAGGCAGGTCGAGGCCTTTAGCGAGGATTTGAGTGCCTATCAAAATGTCGACTGAACCGTCGTAGAGATCCTGATAACGGTTATGAATGGCCTCGCTCGGGTGGGTATCGGCGTCAAAACGGGCTATCCGGGCCTTGGGGAAAAGCTTGCGGGCCTCTTCCTCAATCAGTTTGGTGCCAATACCCTTAAAAATGATGGTTGGTTCGTGACACACTGGGCAGCTCGGCGGAACGGCTGTTTGGTAGCCACATATATGACAACGCAAGTGATGTTGGTCGGAATGTAGGGTTAATGGTAAAAAGCAGGTAGGGCACTCAGCCACCCATCCACAGTGGTCACACATGGTGGTTGGGGCAGTACCCCGCCGGTTATGGAATAAAAGGGTCTGGTGGCCATTAGCCATAGATTCTTCAACTCGTTCAATAAGAGTTTTAGAAAAGAACCGGTGGTGGCGGAAATGGTCACGGTTTTTTAGGTCGATTACCTCAATAATAACTGGTGATGTTGTTATGGCTGGCTGTGGTAATCTGGGGATTGGACTTTTAGTACTCTGCGCAAGATAGTAGTCGGTGACACTTGGAGTGGCACTGCCTAGAATCAGTTTGGCTGAATGTTGCTGAGCTAGTATGCTGGCTGCCCTCAAGGCGGAATAGCGAGGAGCTTGTTCTTGTTTATAACTGGGCTCATGGCATTCATCGACTACAATCAGCCCAACATTGTTAAGAGGCATGAATAGTGCGGAACGTGGGCCGATAACAACCATCGGGCTGCTACTGTTCAGAACTTGCAACCAAGCTTGGTGCCGCTGGGACTCGGTCATGCCAGAGTGAGTGACAACCAAGTTCTGAAAATGATTGGCAAATTCGGCGACCAGCTGTGGTGTGAGGGCAATTTCGGGTACAAGTAAAATGCTCGAACGGCCACTCCGGGACTGGTGTTTAGCGGCTTCGATATACACCTGAGTTTTACCCGAACCCGTGACGCCATGTAGCAGAACAGTACCACCGGACGCGCGTTCCATGACAGAAAGGACGGTCTGTTGGTCTTTATTGAGCACAATTTTTGTTCGATCTCTCTTGGGGTAGCGTGTTGAAATAGTTGAGATTCGACGTGTTCGATGCAAGCCAGCCGGTAAAACTGTTTGGAGGACAGTCGCTAGGTGGGTCACGTAATAGTCACTAAGCCATTGTGCAAGTTGGAGCAATGGTTTTGGCAAAGGATGGGGAGCGATGATTGCCTCAATTGGCTTAGTCGCAAACTTAGGTTTGTCCTTAACGTTTTCGAGTACTACACCGTTGACTATTCGTGATCCAACACCAACCCGCACCAGTGTGCCAATCGCCAGAGGTGTGGTGCTATGGTAGGTAAACGCTGCTTCATCTGATCTGACGATAACCTGTGGAGCTACTAAGTAATAGTACATGTCACCTTATGATACGTGATACATGCCTCAGCTGACATAGGCAAAAAAGCGGTGGTCTTATTTACTGCGAGAGTCTGCCTGTCTCGTGTACACTAGGTTTATATGTATTTCCATAAGCGGGCTGAAGCCGGAGAGCTGCTAGCAGACCAGCTAATGCAGTATCGTTATGAGGACTGCGCGGTAGTTGCGCTAAGTAGCGAAAGCGTTGCAACTGCCGAACCGATTGCTACGAGACTACACTCTGTTCTGGGGCTATTTTTGAGTGAGCCGATACCAATCCCGGGCGAGAATCAGATGGTGGGGACAGTCAACCAGGATGGTGGTTTTATGTACGACCCGATGCTTTCTGAGGGCCAGCAAGAGGATTATTATGGTGAGTTCCACGGCTACATAGATGATCAAAAACGCGAGAAGTTCGAGCAGATCAACCGGCTGATTGGCGAAGGCGGCGCTATTAAACCATCGATTTTGCGCGAGCATGTGGTTATTTTGGTATCTGATGGCCTGAAGGTTAGTTCGGCACTCGACGCTGCAGCGGAGTTTTTAAAACCCATTAAATACAAGCGACTAATCGTTGTTACCCCAATTGCTTCGGTCCAAGTTGTGGACAGAATGCACATACTTGCCGATGAGATCCATTGCCTCAGCGTAACCGATAATTATCTTGATACTGACCACTATTATGACAGCGATACTAAACTGACTCACGACCAGGCAGTCGAAAAAATAAATAATATCATCTTAAATTGGCGCTGATGTGGCTTGCGGCCGATTGCGTGGGGGTGTAGAATTATTAGCAACGACTGGTGTAAGAGTAGTGAGGTGAACGAGTAGCATGTTGGACGTTTTTATTACATCGCGGGTGCGCCGGAAGATCATAGTTGTCTATGCTAAGTATCCTGATTTTCGCACGCACGTGCGTGGCCTCGCCAAGCTCATCAAAGAAGATCCGGGTAACATACAGCGCGAGCTCAAGCGCCTCGAGAAGGTTGGTTTTCTTCACTCCGAAAAACAAGGCAATACCAAGATTTATTCCACTAACAAGCAGTTCTCAATCTTTAAAGAGCTGCAGAGTATTGTGCTGAAATCGCAGCACAGTAACAAAGCCAAACGCGAAGCTAAGTAATCACGACCAGGCCGAGTGGCCTAGTGTAGAATAGGTCGTATGTCGGGGGTAATTGAGCAGCTGTTAGGTGCGCGCGGTTTAAGTGATAAAGACTTGCGCCGAGCTTTTTGCACACCAGATTATGAGGCTTCCAAGCATGATCCGTTTTTACTTCCTGATATGGCCCTGGCAGTTGACAGACTACTGCTAGCTAAGAAAAAAGCTGAACTTGTTTATATTTATGGTGACTACGACATCGATGGTCTGACGGCTACGACGTTACTCTTAGATGCGTTCGAAGATTTTGGGATTAGATGCAAAGCTTTTATACCTAATAGATTTACAGACGGTTATGGGTTAAGCCAAGACGCCATGCGTGAGCTTGCCAAACGGGGGGCTAAACTGGTGGTCACCGTGGACTGTGGCAGTCTTAGTCACACCGAGATAAAACTTGCCGGTGATCTGGGTATGGATGTGATTGTGACCGACCATCATAGCGTGGCAGACACCATGCCACCGGCTATCGCAACGATCAACCCCAAACGTACCGGCCACCAGTATCCGTTTATTGATTTGGCAGGTGTTGGGGTAGCATTCAAACTGGTACAGGCGCTGCAAGGTAAGACCGACGGTTTGTTGCTTGGTCAGGAAAAGTGGTTGCTTGATTTGGTGGCGCTTGGGACTGTGTGTGATGTCGTGCAACTCCAGGGTGAAAATCGCACCAATGTTTTTTGGGGGCTACAGGTACTGAAGAGGACTCGTAGGCCTGGGCTAGCTGCTTTGATGGCTGTAGCCGGGGTTAGCCCCGATAAGATTAACGCACGGGCTCTGGGTTATGGTCTGGGCCCCCGGCTTAATGCTGCCGGCCGGCTCGAGACAGCTGAGCTGGCATTAGAACTACTAACCACAACCGACAAAATGCGCGCAACAGAAATTGCCTACGAGCTTGATGCGCTTAATCTCAAGCGCCGGCACGATCAGGACATCATAACCAAGCAAGCCGTGCTGCAGGCTGTCGAATTTGCCGCTGACCCGGTATTAGTACTGTCGCATCCAGATTGGTCACATGGTATCGTCGGGATAGTGGCGGCCAACATCCTTGAGTCGCAGCACAAACCAACTTTTATACTGCAAGAATTGGGTGAAGAGAGTAAGGGTAGTGCGCGCAGCTATGGCGATTTTAGTGCTGTTGATGCTATCAAGGCTGCTGAGGGTCTGCTGATAAAAGGTGGTGGTCATAAGTTGGCGGCTGGGATTACTCTGAAAACTGATAATATTACTATTTTTCGCCAGGCCGTAAATGACTTTTATAGATTACAAGGGTTGAGGGACCAACTAAAATACTTTGAACCACATCCAGATGCGATAGTTGAGGACTTACGGGATTTGAACTTTGAATTGATGGACTTTTTAAAAGCCTTAGAACCATACGGCCATGGAAACCCCGAACCTATTTTTTATATACAGCATGCAGTTATACATAACCGTAAAGCACTTGGGAAAGATGCTACACACTTAAAATTGGAGGTTGGAGATCGCCTGGGTAATCGTTTGCCGCTGATTGGCTTTGGTATGGCACAGAAGTATGCGTATGACGTTGGTGAAGAAATCAGTGCTTGGTTTAGGGTTATCGAGAACGAGTGGAATGGTAGCATCAAGCTGGAGGGTCAGATCGTAAAAATCGCTGATCGGGCCTAAGGAGTCTGAACCACCCCCGCCTTGCTTATTTCAACGACACATTCCGCACGGGGCAGCCCTTAATGGGGCTGCTCCGGCTGCACTCGGCATCCAGGCCGTTGAAATAAGCAAGGCGGGGGTGGTTCAGCTAACAAGTCTTGCAACGGCGCCTCTGTTATGCTAGAGTTATCCTGTATATGATTCAAGTGACTCGTAAAGACTCGCAGGAAGCCAACGAAAACCTGATCCGCCGCTTTAACCGTAAGGTTCAACAGTCCGGCGTGTTGGCTCGTGTCAAGGCCCTGCAATATTTTGAAAAGCCTGTCAGTAAGACTGATCGCCGCAAGCGCGCTATTGTTCGCAAAGCCCGCAAAGCCGATAAGCTGATGCGTATCCGCCTGGGTCGCTAATGCTCAAAGACAAACTGAACGCCGACATCAAAACCGCTCTCCTCGGCGGTGATAAGGCCAGGGCCGAAGTTTTAAAATCGCTTAAAAGCGCTGTGCAATACGAAGAGGTCGCCCTGAAGGTACGTGAATCGGGCTTAACTGATGAGCAAACGATGGCTGTGTTTGCCCGTGAGGCCAAAAAGCGCGGCGAAAGCGTCGATATGTATCAAAAGGGCGGCCAGCCCGAACGCGCCCAAACCGAGTTAGGCGAAAAAGCAATCATTGAAGAATACCTGCCGAAACAGCTTGGTGACGACGAGTTAGAGGCGGTTATTACAGAAATCATTGCCAATTTAGGCACGAACCCCCAAATGGGGCAAGTTATAGGGCAGGTGAAAGCCAGAGTTAGTCAGACAGCCAATGGTGCGCGCATAGCGGCAATAGTGAAACAAAAGCTAGGGTAATTAAATGATTATATTTTTTGGACCCGCTGGCGCAGGCAAAAGTGTACAGGGGCAGATTTTAGCTGCGCGTTACGGCTGGCGATGGCTGTCTACCGGTCAACTATTACGCGATAGCCAGGATCCCGAACTTATTAAGAAGATGAGAACCGGCGGACTAGTTGATAACGATACTGCCAACCAAGTGATACTCGATGCGTTGCTGCGCTCAACTGACCTTAAACATGTGGTGCTAGACGGTTACCCACGTGAGTTTGATCAGGCCAAATGGCTGGTTGAGAACATCCCGAAACATGGCCGTAGTATTGCCATGATTATTGTTCTGGAAGTACCTAAATCCGAGATCTTGCGGCGGCTAGCAATAAGGGGACGAGCTGACGACACGCCCGATGCCATCGAGGAACGTCTTTATATTTATCGGACACAGATCTACCCAATCCTTGGCTATCTTAATGAACTGCATGTGCCGATTGTCCATATTGATGGTACTGATAGTGTGGGTAAGGTTCACGACCGCATTGTTTCGGAGCTCGAAGCGTGTTCACTCGTGTAAAAACTGAGGCTGAGATTGCGGCCATACGTGAAAGCGGCCGTATGCTAGCCACGGTTCTTAAACAAATCAAACATATAGTCGAATCCGGCATGACTGGCCGCGATGTGGCAAGACATGCAGCCAAGGAACTGAAAGCAATGGGTAGCACAGCCAGCTTTTTGGGCTATCAGGGTTTCCCCGACGTGATATGTATTTCAGTGAATGACGAAGTTGTCCATGGTATACCCAATAACACACCGTTTAAAGAAGGCGATATTCTGAGTTTCGACTTTGGCGTTACCTACAAAGGTATGATTACCGACAGTGCATTTAGTATGTGCCTAGGTAAATCGACCAAGACTCAGCAACGCCTGCTTAAAAATACTGAACGCTCCATGTATGCCGGCATTGACCAGCTAAAAGACGGAGTTAGAGTTGGTGACATTGCGGCGGCAATACAGCGGGTGCTGGATGCCGCCGATCTTGGCATTGTGCGTGAGCTTGTTGGTCATGGTGTTGGCCATTATGTGCACGAAGACCCCAACATCCCTAATTATGGTGTTGCGGGTACCGGGCCGGTTCTTAAGGCCGGTATGACGATTGCTATCGAACCTATGGCCACGCTAGGTGATTACGCTATTAAACTTGATGGTGATGGCTGGACTATACGTACTGTCGATGGCAGCTTGGCGGCTCATTTTGAACACACCATTCTAATCACTGATAACAGTTACGACATTTTGACGGCTTGGTAGCTTAACCGCTATACTAGGGTCTATGCAAGAATCAATGCGCTTTGCGGTGGGCCTTGATATAGGAACCACCTGTGTCAGATGCGTTATCGGCAGTTTTGATGGCGCAACATCTACACCTACCATTGTCGGCGTTGGCAGTGCCCCAAACCACGGTATGCGCAAAGGTGTTGTGGTTAACATTGTTAATACGGCTCAGGCCATAGATAAAGCTTTAGAAGAAGCCGAGAGAATGTCTGGGCACCAGGTGGACCGCGCCAGCATTAATATTAATGGTGCGCATATTGTGGCTATGAGCTCAAAGGGCGTAGTGGCGGTTAATTCACAGGATCACGAAATCACCGATGAGGACCTATTGCGTGCTCAAGAAGCAGCAACGGTCGTACAGTTACCGGCCAACCGCGAGATTTTACAGGTAACCCCACGCAGCTACAAGCTTGATGATCAGGAGAATATCAAAGACCCGCTTGGTATGAGTGGCGTGCGGCTAGAAGTTGACGCCCATGTTATTACCGCGCTGAGCCCGAACGTCAAAAATCTGCTCAAGAGTCTTGAAATGACACAGACTGGTGTCAACCATGTAATGGTCTCCGGCTTGGCTGCGGCCAAGGCTGTACTGGCACCGCAACAAATGGAAAATGGTGTGGCTGTGGTTGATATTGGCGGTGCTACCACCAATGTTGTGGTATTCGAAGAAGGTGATTTGCAGCATGTGGCAATTTTGCCGATGGGCGGTGTGAATATTACCAACGACTTGGCAATCGGCCTCAGGACAGATCTCGATATTGCCGAGGCTGTGAAGGTTGAACATGCCAGTGCCGAAAACGCTGGCAAGGAGGCGCCCAAAACCATTAACTATCAACACGGTAATGAAAGCCACGAATTTGCCGTAAAAGACATCGAAATGATTGTCGGCGCACGCCTAGATGAGATCTTTGAACTCGTCGACAAAGAACTCGTTTCGATTGATAGATCCGGGAAATTACCAGGTGGTGTTGTCTTGACTGGTGGAGGGGCCGAACTTAGGGGTATAACAACTTATGCCAAACATAAGCTGCGCTTGCCGGTGCGAATTGCCCATCTGGCTGGGTTCATGGGTGTGAGTGACCGGGTTGCCAAACCCGAATTTGCTACCAGCCTGGGTCTGGTAATGGCTGACCTTGAAACAACTGGCTATGCTCCCACTAAGACTGGTTCCGATGGCACACAAACAATGACTAAGTTGTTCAAGCACGCCGGCAATCTGTTTAAGAAATTCAAGCCTTAGATAAATTTTTTGTTCAATACAATGAGTCTTATAAAAACGCGAGCAAACGGTTGGTACATGTATGAGGTTCATGTATACTTAATGTGAACAACGGGGGATAATAAACGCATGCCTGAAGTCAAACCAGCTGATATTCAAACTTTCGCAACAATAAAGGTTGTGGGGGTTGGTGGCGCCGGTGGCGCTGCAATTAATAGGATGGCCGATTCTGGCCTTAACGGTGTGCAATTTATTGCTATTAACACCGATGCCCAGGCACTCCATAACTCCAAAGCTAACGTAAAGATCCACATTGGCCGTGAAACGACTCGTGGCCTCGGTGCGGGCGCCGACCCTGCTGTTGGTCAAAAAGCCGCCGAAGAGACTAAAGATGAGATTAAAAAGGCGTTAGAAGGTGCAGATTTATTGTTTGTAACCTTTGGGGCTGGTGGTGGCACAGGTAGCGGCGCTGGCCACATTGTGGCTGAACTTGCCCGCGAACTAGATATCTTAACTGTCGGAGTAGTCACTAAACCATTTAGTTTTGAAGGCGAAAAGCGCCGGGCCAACGCCGACTGGGCAATCGCCAAGCTGGGTCAGCAAGTTGATACCCTGATTACAATCCCCAACGATCGTTTGTTGCAAACTATCGATAAGCGCACGCCACTACTAGAAACCTTTAAGATTGCCGACGACGTACTGCGCCAGGGTGTGCAAGGAATCTCTGAGCTGATCACCGAACATGGCCTAATTAACCTCGATTTTGCCGACGTCAAAACCATAATGAAGGATGCCGGTTCGGCACTTATGGGTATTGGCCGCGCCAGTGGCGAAAACCGTGCTGTCCAGGCTGCTCAGCAGGCCATAGAGTCGCCGCTGCTTGAAGTTTCGATCGATGGTGCCCGTGGTGTGCTGTTTAACATCACCGGCGGCTACGACATGAGCATGCACGAAATCAACGAGGCAGCCGAGGTTATCACCAACGCTGTGGCTCCCGATGCCAACATTATCTTTGGTGCAACCCTAAAGCCCGAGATGACCGACGAGTTGATCATTACAGTTATTGCTACCGGCTTCGACTCAGCCTATTTTCGGCAAAAAGCCGTGCAATTAGCAGATGCCACAACTCCTGGGCAGGTGGCTGCTCAAGACGACGAGGATGGCAAACCAGCCAGTGATGATGTCCAGGACGAAGACATGAAGAAACTCGACATGGACCTAGACAAAAAAGACGATCAGGCTGAGGATTTTAACAAAGACGAAGAACCTAAGAACATCTGGCATTACGACGACGAAGCCGACACACCGGCCTTCCTGCGCCGCCGTAAAAAAGACGAAGATAAGTAGCCTATCGGATCAGCGGTACGCCGCATGTTGTGTTTAATACCCTTGCTAGGCTCCCATATATAGCGCTATGCTTAGCTTTAGCTACACTACAGGTCGTTAAGTAGCGTGGAGAACTAAATGGTACATCTATAAGATGAAGTGTCCCCAGTGCCAACACATTGAAAGTAAGGTTATCGAATCGCGCGATGTCGCGGGTGGTGAAAGTATTCGCCGCCGCCGCGAATGTCTCGAATGCGAACACCGCTATACCACCTACGAGCGGCTCGAACGCCCGACTATCACTGTGGTTAAAAAAGATGGTACACGTCAGTTGTATGACCGCGCTAAATTAGTGGCCGGCCTGCAAAAAGCGTGCGAAAAAACCACCATCACGAGTGAGCAGTTTGAGGGCATTGTCAGTCAGGTCGAAAAAGCAATTTACGACCAGGCCGACGGACAGATTACCTCGCAACATATTGGTAGCATTGTTATGGACACGTTGGCTAAGGCCAATCAAGTGGCCTATGTGCGCTTTGCGAGCGTCTATCGTAACTTCACCGATATAGAGAGTTTTGAGCACGAGCTGGAACGGATCAAGAACCGGCTCAGAGCGTAAAATAAAAACCATAAGCATCTTGCAAAAATGCCAGGACTTGTGTTAGAACAGAGGGTAGCGAGTGCTGGTGGAGGCCTAGCTTGCAGCGTGTACTAGTTCGTACTTAGTTTTGGGTACGGGCGGTGTAGCGTCGCAGATTAGTTTCCAGCAAGAAAAAATCAAAAATACATTAAAGTGGAGGGGGACAAAGTTATGGCGGACGCAACTGCGACGCTTACGCTGGGGCGTTACTTTACGGAAGAAGGGGTACACCCTTACGATATGCTGACTTGGGTTAAACGTGACTCGAAAATCGTCAATCCAGGTACTGGTAAGACGGTGTTCGATCAAAAACAGGTGGAATTTCCGGATACCTGGAGTATGAATGCTATTAACATTGTGGCCCAAAAATATTTTTGCGGTTCACCTGGCTCGGATGCTCGCGAAAGATCGTTGCGCCAACTGATAGACCGTGTTGCCGACACAATCACCAAATATGGTTACGACCAAGGTTATTTTGTCAGCGAATCAGAAGCTGATGCCTTTAATGAAGAACTTAAGTATATTCTTGTAACCCAGCGGGCCAGCTTTAACAGTCCGGTGTGGTTTAATATTGGCGCCCCGGAGCGCACGCAACAAGCCAGTGCCTGTTTTATTCTGGAAGTTGAAGATACTATGCAATCGATCCTCAATTGGTACCGCGAAGAAGGTATGATTTTTAAAGGTGGTTCTGGTTCTGGTGTGAATGTTAGTACTATACGCTCGTCTTACGAACCACTGGGCAGGAGCGCCGGTCAGGCCTCTGGTCCATTAAGCTTTATGCGCGGTGCAGACTCCTCGGCCGGCGCCATTAAAAGTGGTGGTAAAACCCGCCGTGCGGCTAAAATGGTGATTTTGAACGTTGACCACCCCGATGTTGAGGACTTTATTTGGTGCAAGGCCCGCGAGGAAAAGAAGGCCCACGCCTTGCAAGAACTGGGCTTCGATATGGGCATAAATGGCCGAGACAGCATTAGCATTCAGTACCAGAACGCCAACAACTCGGTACGTGTGACCGACGACTTTATGCACGCTGTCGAGAACGATGACGACTGGGAACTTGTTGGTGTTAAAACTAAGAAAGTCTATAAGACTACTAAAGCCCGAGACATCTGGCACCAAATCGCCCAGGCAGCCTGGGAATGTGCCGATCCAGGCGTGCAGTACGACACAGTAATTAATGATTGGCATACCACACCAAAAGCCGGCCGTATTCAGGGC
The DNA here is from genome assembly GCA_964405095.1 of uncultured Candidatus Saccharibacteria bacterium. Classification (GTDB taxonomy): domain Bacteria; phylum Patescibacteriota; class Saccharimonadia; order Saccharimonadales; family EFPC-124; genus CAYOML01. Next base: position 20,326 of record CAYOML010000002.1, read on the forward strand.
TCCAACCCCTGTTCGGAGTACATGCACCTCAATAACTCAGCTTGTAACTTGGCCAGTATTAACCTGCTCAAATTCCTGAAGGACGATGGTAGTTTTGATATTCCGGCCTACAAACACACTATCGAAACTGTGTTTCTGGCCCAAGAAATCCTGGTTGGTTATAGCGAATATCCAACCGAAAGCATCGACAAAAACGCCCGCGCTTACCGCGAACTAGGTCTTGGCTACGCCAATCTTGGCGCACTGCTAATGGCCGAAGGTTTGCCTTACGACAGCGATGAGGGCCGCGCTCAAGCCGCAGCTCTAACTGCCGTTTTAACTGGCCACGGTTACGCTACCAGCGCTAAAATCGCCAAACGCGTAGGACCTTTTGCCGGTTACGAAAAAGATCAAGAGGGTGTGAACCGCGTGCTACGCAAGCACCGAGAAGCCGTTAACGAAATTAACGCCGCCTTGGTGAGCGAAGAATTGCTACAAGCTGCGGCCAGTAGCTGGGACGAAGCCGTCGAACTTGGCCAGAAATATGGCGTACGTAACAGCCAAGCTACACTGCTGGCACCCACTGGCACCATTGGGTTCATGATGGACTGCGATACCACTGGTATCGAGCCCGACTTTGCTTTAACCAAGTTCAAAACATTGGTCGGCGGTGGTTCGATGGTGATTGTTAACCAAACTGTGCCGCGCGCTCTGAAAAACTTGGGTTACACGACTAAGCAGGCCGAGGACATCGTAAAATACATACGCGAGAACAGCTCTATTATCGGCGTACCACATCTTAAAAAAGAACACTACGAAGTGTTTGCCTGCGCCGTTGGCGACAACGCCATCCACTACCTGGGCCACGTCAAGATGATGGGCGCCGTCCAGCCATTCCTATCGGGCGCCATCAGCAAAACCGTAAATATGCCGGAAAGTGCAACGGTTGAAGAAGTTGAGCAGCTACACCTTGACGCCTGGAAGATGGGCATTAAAGCTATTGCCATTTACCGCGACAACTGTAAGGCCTGGCAGCCACTGAGTAGCAAAGAAGATAAGAAAGAAAAAACTGCCGAAACTCCAGTTGCACCACAGGTAGTAGTTAAAACCGGTGCCTTCAAGCGCGAACTACCACGCTCACGGCGCAGCCGAACGTACGAATTTTACATCGCCGATTGCAAAGGGTTCTTTACAGTAGGCGAGTACGAAGACGGAACGCCTGGTGAACTGTTTATCCGGGTTGCCAAACAGGGTTCGACCCTCGGTGGCATCATGGACAGTTTTGCAATTAGCGTCAGTCATGGTTTGCACTACGGTGTACCACTCAAGAGCTACGTTAAAACACTCAGCAACTTTAGCTTTGCTCCGCAGGGCGCCACCGATGACCCAGAGATCAAAACCGCTACCAGCCTGGTAGATTACATCTTCCGCCGCTTAGCGCTCGATTACCTCAGTTTTGATGACCGCCTGGAACTCGGCCTGGCCAGCTTTGAAGATTTCGAGAAGGCCCAAAACCAGACCAGTTTATTGCCACCAACCGAAACCCTAAATCTGGAACCAGAAAGCCCAAAAGCTGAAGTTAAAACACAAACCGTGACCGAACAGCCAAAATTAGTTGTCGAAGCCAGCCAGCCAGTAGTTGGGAAATCCAAAATGACCGTCCGCGAAAGTTCTGCACCGCTCTGCGCCAATTGCGGCAACATGACCCAGCGCGCCGGCAGTTGCTACGTCTGCATGTCCTGTGGTTCAACAACTGGTTGTAGCTAAGTGCGGCGCCGGGTCTATTACTTCGGTTATGGTGCCAATAGTCAGCGCGACATGGTGCGGGCTATTACCGGTACCGACCCAGAAGAAATAGGCCGGGCCGTGGCCTACAACTATGGCATGGGTGTGCAGACCCTAAGTGACATACCTACAAATCCGAGGACTATACTGCGACATGGTTGGGGAGACGGCTTTAAGAGTTACGTAATGACTCGGCGCTTCCTTCATAGGACATATGGCACACTTTGGTTGATCAGCCAGCAAGCTCGGAAACGCATCGATCACTGGGAGCTAAGTGATCTCGGCTGGTATGACCGAGCTTTTGTAACGGTCAGATTAGTCGGGACAACGCGATTTATACATTGCGAAACACAGGTTATCCCTAGTAACCAACACATAAACCATTGGGTTCGCTATAAAAACTACCACCCCTGGTTGCAGCCACCCGAGGATTTTGCTCGAGCTGCCAATAAGTTTTTCAACCATTGAGGTCCAAATACGAGATTAGGTAATCTTGAATTAACCGGTTGTGCTACAGTTAAAGTAATGAAAACGCTGCTACTTTACCGTCCCAATTCCGAACACGAACGCATGGTGCTAGATTATTTGCGCGACTTTAAACTGCAAACCGGCCATGATCTAGAGACTATGGACGTCGATACGCCACAGGGCATCGAACTCTGTCAGCTGTACGGGATAATGGAATACCCGGCGATTTTGGTCCGCAACGACGATGGTCATATGCAAAATATCTGGACTGGTAACATACTGCCACGAATCGGCGAGGTGGCTTATTACGTAACTGGCGGCGCAGCCTAGTGGTGTTTATCAGGTAATCTTAAGCCAGTCTGCTATTAATTGGTGTAGAATAAGCCCGAACGGAGGAGAATATGCTGACACGACTACTGCAATGGCTAAAAAGAGGTGAGCAAAAAGAGCGTTCTGACCGCTGGATTTTTAGTGTTATTCTGGTCATGGCCATACTTAGCTTGCTCGCAGCCTTTATATTGTCGGTAGAGAACGTCGAGCTGCTCAGGAATCCCAACGCCCAGCTAACATGCAACATCAATGCCATTCTTAACTGCGCCTCAGTCATGAAGACCGACGAATCACACGTTTTTGGTTTCCCTAACTCGTTTATTGGTCTTATGACCGAACCGGTTTTAATAACCATATCTATAGCTTTCTTGGCGGGAGCGCGCTTTAGGCGCTGGTTTTATATAGCCATGAACATCGGCTCAGCGCTCGGGAGCTTGTTCGCATACTGGCTATTCTTCCAAAGCCTCTACAACATTCAGATCTTATGCCCGTGGTGCCTGTTGGTCACGGTATGTACCACGATAATATTTGAGGCGATCACCCGTTATAACCTGCGCGAAAACAACTTTAATTTGTCAAAGAAGAGTCACAAAATAGTAATTGGTTGGCTGGCCAAAGACTACGACAAGTTTCTGGCGGGTGGTTGGCTGGTCTTGTTGGCTCTGCTGGCCTTCATTAAATTCCCTGGCATTTTTTAAGAGGCTAGGTTACAATCCAAGGGAAGCGTCCGAGCGGTTATCAGCCGCGAGCTGCGGGAAGAACGGTTATGAAACCAAGTAGAACTCGCCGGGTCAGCCCGTAACAGCATACTGAAAACAAGCGCCCTAAGAGAAGCCTCTTTCGGAAACTGGATGGTACCGCCCTTTATAAAGCAGGGTTCCAGTGTCGGAAACGAGGTTATTTTTATTGAAAAAGAGGTTTACCCATGAGTAATAACAACGAGCAGAAGTCGCAACTAGCCTTGGCCGAAGAGGCGATGTTAAAAACGTGGGATAAAGAAAAGACTTTCGAGAAAAGTGTGGCCAACCGTAAAGGCCAGAAGTTATTTAGTTTTTACGATGGTCCGCCGTTTGCCAATGGTGTGCCGCACTACGGTCACTTGGCAACCAGCGTTCTTAAAGACGCCATCCCACGCTACAAAACTATGCAGGGTTTTTATACTCCACGCCGTTTTGGCTGGGACTGTCATGGTCTGCCACCAGAGATGTTAGCCGAAAAAGAGCTTAATGTCAGTGGTAAAAAAGCCATTCAAAAATACGGCATCGATAAATTCAACAATTATTGCCGCCAATCGGTGCTGCGTTTTACCGACGAATGGCATGACTATGTACGTCGCATGGGCCGCTGGGTCGATTTTGATGATGACTATCGCACCATGGACCAAGATTATATGGAAAGTGTCATGTGGGCGTTTAAAGAACTTTATAACAAAGGGCTAATCTACGAAGGTGAACGAGTTGTGCCCTACAGCTACGGCGCCCAGACGGCACTGAGTAACTTCGAAACTCGCGCCGATGACAGTTACCGCGACCGCGAAGACATCACTGCCACGGTCAAATTCAAGCTTGCCGACGGCCGTTATGTACTAGGTTGGACTACCACACCTTGGACTCTACCGGCGAATATGTTGTTGGCAGTTGGCAGCGGTATTGATTATGTCGAAGTTGAGGACGATGGCAACAAGTACATCTTGGCCGAAGCTGCCCTGGAGCGTTATAGCGAACTCGATGATGCCGAAGTCGTGCGCCGAATGAAAGGCAATAAGCTGGTCGGCATGACCTACGAACCATTGTTTGACTACTTTAAAGACACTCAGGGTGCTTTTAGAGTTGTTGCTGCCGACTTTGTAACCACCGATGAAGGTACAGGTGTTGTGCACGTTGCTCCCGGTCACGGTGAAGACGACTTTTGGCTGGGCAAACGAGAAAAAGTACCAATCATCAGCCCAGTCGACGACGACGGGCGCTTCACGGCAGATGTTAGTGACTATGCTGGGCGTTTGGTTTTCGATGCCAACAACGAAATTATTGCCGACCTTGAAAAGACCAAACAACTCTTTCAATCGGCACTTTACACACACAAATATCCGCATTGCTGGCGCACCGATGTCCCGATCATCTACCGTGCCATGAGCGCCTGGTTTGTTGATGTGCCAAAGATTAAAGAAGAAATGCTCAAAGCTAATCAGCGCATTAACTGGATACCGGCTAACGTGAAGAATGGGGCAGTTGGTAAGTGGCTGGAGGGTGCCCGCGAATGGAACATCAGCCGCAAACGTTTTTGGGGCGCGCCAATCCCAGTTTGGAAGACCGAGGATGGTGAATTGCTTATACCCGGCAGCATCCAAGAGATCAAAGATATGGCCGTCGACCCCAAATTAGTAACCGACTTGCACCGACCATACATCGATAAGGTTGTGCTTAAGACTAAAGATGGCCGTTTAGCCCACCGCGTTGACGATGTGCTGGATTGTTGGTTCGAGAGTGGCAGTATGCCATTTGCTCAGATGCACTACCCGTTTGAGAACAAAAAACTATTCGAAGATGGCTTCCCAGCCGACTTTATAACCGAATATATCGGCCAAACACGCGGCTGGTTTTACACGCTGCATGTTATGCAGGTAGCGTTATTTGGCAAAGAAGCCTTTAAAAACTGCGTGGCGCACGGCATTTTGCTGGGCAACGACGGGCGCAAACTAAGTAAACGTTTAAAAAACTACCCAGACGTAAACATTGCTGCTAACAAGTACGGTTTTGACTCATTACGCGTGTACATGCTTGGTATGTCAGTGATGAGTGGAGATTCGTCGGCCTTCGAAGAAAAATCACTCGTGGAAACTCAACGCAATGTCATCCAGCGTTTTAAGAACATAAATAGTTTCTTTAATATGTATGCCGAAGTAGATAAATGGCAGCCGGGCAAAAAATTTGCTGCTCCCAAATCTGCTAACTTGCTGGACAAATGGATGCTTGCTCGCTTGCAACAAGGCATCAACGACATAACCGAAGCTGCTGACAAATACGAAGTCCCTAAGGTAGTAAAAGCTATTTCGGAGCTGCTCGATGACGCTTCCAACTGGTTTGTTCGCCGCTCCCGCCGCCGTTTCTGGAAGTCCGAGGACGATGACGATAAAGCCAATGCCTATGCCACTTTACACTACACATTATTGCGGCTGAGCCAGTTACTTGCGCCGTGGGCGCCGTTTGTGGCCGACGAAATTTGGCGCATGCTCGCCAAAGGCATGGATCTGCCTAAGTCGGTTCATCTTAGTGACTGGCCCGCCACCGACAAACCTGACCAAAAGGTGCTGAATGACATGCAAGCTGTGCGCGATGTTATTACCGAAGGTTTGGCACAGCGCGCCGCGGCCAAAATCAAGGTTCGTCAACCGCTAGCGGGGGTCAGTGTGCCAAAATTATCTAAAGCTTATGCCGATATTCTGGCCGATGAACTAAACGTTAAAACCGTTAAGTTTGGTGTAAAGGCCGTTAAGATGAACACTAAACTGACCGACGAACTTCGAACCGAAGGTGTTATGCGCGAACTAGTGCGCTATGTCCAAAACCTGCGCAAAACATCCGGCCTCAACGTTGACGACCGCATTGTGCTGCATATTGAGAGTGGCGATGCCCTGGTGCAAGAAGCACTAGCTGGCTTTGGTGATGTCATAAAGCAAGAAACCCTGGCAGTTGAACTGAGTGGGGAACCACAAGAACACGCCGTTGATGCCAAAGTAGAAGGCGTGGCTGTTAAGCTGTCTCTGACCAAATCAAGGTCATAATACACATTTGACTTATGAGCACTATTATGCTAGTGTTTATATTAGTAATTAAGCGAAAACAAAAAGATGTCAGTAAAAGATTTCATTCAAGACCTTACCCCACACAAACAAATGCAGTTTTCTCCTGTCGAGGACGATAATGACGAGCTGAGCGAGTTTATTAAAAGTGACCCTCTAGCTCACGATGACCATTGGGATCTCAAAGAAGGCTTAGATGGTGATAAACTCGACGCTTTTTGGACTGACGCGCTACACGAACTCGGACCTCTTGAAACCGAGCAGGACGACAAGTTATAAAACTGGCTTTACAAGCGTGGCTACATCTGTTAGAATTCATTAGATATAACTAGTAACTAAAAAAGAATCAAGATGAAAGCAGTTATTAAAGTCGGCGGCAAGCAGTACATTGTGGCCGAAAAACAAACCTTATTGGTTGATCGCCAAGATGAAGCTGTCAAAGAACTCGACCTCGAACCTTTGATGGTTTTTGATGACAAAGCCGTCACTGTTGGCAAGCCGACTGTTAAAGGCGCCAAAGTTACAGCTAAAGTGCTCACCGAAGTAAAAGGCGAAAAAATCCAAATCGGCAAGTTTAAAGCCAAGAAACGCGTTAAGACCATTACTGGTCATCGCCAAAAATATACCCAAATCGAAATCACTAAAATCACCGTTTAAATGAACCGCCCACCAGGGCGGTTTTAAAAATGGGGTGACGCCTGGCGGGGCTGCCCCAAAGTTTTTTTATGTATTTCCATAAAAAAATCTTTAGGGGCGGACCAGGCGGCAGGACCCGGCTAATACTTTTCACACCAGAGGCTACAGCATGTTACAATAGCGGTAGTAAAACAAGCGAGGGTGTAAAAATCAGTTATGGCTGGCAGCATTATTGCAGTCACAAACCAAAAGGGTGGGGTAGGCAAAACGACCACGGCCGTTAACTTAGCTTACAACATGGCCAAAAACGGCCGGAACGTGCTGTTAGTCGATTTTGACCCACAAGGCAACACTTCAAGTGGATTGGGTATCGATAAACGTAGCCTAAAGCATTCGGTACTAGACGCAATTGCCGGCGACAAGAAACTGAGCGAATGTGTGATAGCAACCAAACACAAACGTCTACATGTCTTGCCGAGCACGCCGCAGCTAGCCAATGCCGAAGTTGAACTCGCCAAAGCTGGGCAACGCTTTGGCCGTCTAAAAAAAGCTCTCTCCGATCATTCTTATGACATTGTTATTATTGATTGTCCGCCGAGTTTAAGCTTGTTAACCGTCAACGCGCTAATCGCAGCCAATTACGTGTTACTACCAGTGCAAGCCGAATTTTATGCCCTAGAGGGCCTGGGGCAGCTGCTGGAGACGATGCAGTTAGTACGCAAGGGCTTGAACCCGCACCTAGAGCTGCTTGGCGTGGTATTGACGATGGTTGATGCTCGCACAACGTTGTCAGCACAAGTGCAGGCCGAAGTACAAAAGCACTTTCCAGGTAAAGTTTTCGAAACTATTATCCCGCGCAATATCCGACTCGCCGAGGCACCAAGCCACGGTCTGCCGGTCGGCGCGTACGATCGTTGGAGCAAAGGAGCCCGTGCCTACAAAGCACTGGCAAAGGAGGTGATGGAACGTGTCGACAATTAAACATGGCCTGGGTCGCGGCTTTGATTCGCTTATTCCGACCCAGATACTCGAGGAAGAGTTTGACCCGACGCAAGAGCAAGACGAGCGCTCCAGCGAACTACGTAACATTAAGGTAGCCGACGTTGTTCCAAACCCACATCAGCCGCGCCGCAATTTCGAGGAAAAAGCCATGGGCGAACTTGCCGAATCGATTAAAGAACATGGCGTTATGCAGCCGATTGTGGTGACTCGCAAGGATGGCAAATACGAACTAGTCGCTGGCGAGCGGCGGGTACGAGCCTCGCAAATAGCTGGTATTGCAGTTATCCCGGCGCTTATTCGAACCTATAGCGACCAAAAAAAGCTGGAACTGGCACTAATCGAGAACTTACACCGCGAAGATCTTAATCCGCTGGAAGTTGCTACAGCGTACTTAAAATTACAACAGCAGTTTAATATGCGCTTAGAAGATATTGCCCGGGTAGCTGGCCGCAATGGCATCAGTACTATCAGCAATAGTTTACGCATGCTGGGTTTGCCAAAAGCTGCTAAGAAAGCCTTAGTTGACGGCAAGATCACTGAGGGCCACGGCCGGCAGATTCTGGCGATTAAAGAGCCCGATGTGCAACAGGAATTTCTGGAATTGATCATTAGAAACGACTGGACAGTGCGCAAGGCCGAACAATTTGTGATTGGCTACAAAGAGGGCGCTAAAAGTCGCGAACGGGCGGTTTCTAAGGTGCAAACTCAGACAGAAACTACCAAAAGTATTGGTCAGCGGCTTGGTGCTCCGGTTAGCATCAAGCACATGGCACACGGCGGGCGATTGGTTATTGAGTTTAAAAACGATGAGGATCTGGATAGAATAACCGGTCTACTGGTTAGTTAGGAAGGGGTCCTGTCACACGGTTTGCCCCACCGTGCGCCACCCCCATTATCATTTAGAAAATCTGAGCCTTATCGAACGGTAAAATTCGCGCCCACAGACGGCCGACGATTTTATTACTCTCGATCGGGCCAAAAGCCCGCGAATCGTAAGAACCGTTTTCGACGCGGTTGTCACCCATCACGTATACTTCGCCGTCGGGGATAGTGGTTTCGATTGGGCTGGCTACGAACGTAGGCTGTAGGTTAAGACCTAGTTGCTTGCCAACATCGAATCCTTCGGGGTGATCTTTGTTCTTAACCATGACTGTGCCGTCTTTCACAATAACCGTATCGCCTGGAACCCCGATAACACGTTTAATAAGTTGCTCTTCGCGGCCGCTGATACCGACAATAGAGCTATCGAGAACGATAATCTGGCCACGCTGGGGAATGTAGGCTCGACCCTGCAGACTAGACCAGGTACGTTCGACCTTATCGATGATCAAGCGATCGTCATTTTGCAGTGTCGGGGTCATACTGGTGCCGTCAACGTAATATGACTGAAAAATAAAACTATTGATAAGGTAGGCTGCCGCAACCACGCCACCGACAAATAACAGTAGCGATACCAGTCCCTTTAACCGCTTTATACGATGCTCGCGTGAGATTAGTCCTTCAATATCGCTGGAGTTTTGTTGAGGGGTTTCGTCGATGCGTTCAACCAAAGCCGCTCCCGGTTGGGCAGGCGTGCCTGGCTGAAAACTAACAGAACTTGACGACGGAGTTATGGGTGCAACCGGCAGAGCGGGTGGTGTATAGGCAGGAAACGATGTTGGTGGTTGTGGGGTCGACGGCAGTATATCCATGGAGCGTGGAGTGGCAGTTATTGGGGGTGTAATTATGGGGTTTGGGACCGGTGCTGGTGGCAAAGGTGGTGGGGGTATCTGGAGTGGTGTTTGAGATGCAGCCGGCTGTGGCAGTACCGGGCTCACGGGTGCAGCCGGGCGAGGCGGGATTTGCAAATTAGGCTGCGGCACTCGGGTGGGCGGCACCTGATTAGGGCGTGCCGGGAGCTGCGCAGCTTCATCACTACCAACGGGTGTCGGCTGTTGTGGATTCATGCTACTCCTATGATAGCAAAGTGCCCGTGGTTTTAGGCAGGACCCAGCCATTATTATTAGGGGTTTGAGAATCGGTTGCTTATGGTTTACGTTGGAGCTTAAAAACGCTATAGTCGTATAAACTGGCTTATGCATAATAAACGTCATTCAACAGATGGTTTTGTATTGCGACGGCGCCAAAGTATTGGCGGTGAGCGCCCGCGTGTTACACTCGACGAGATTAAACCTGGTGGTGTGCCAGAGCGGTTTCTTATTGACCCCACTAAAACTGGGTCGAACGACATGAAAATCGGTGCACCGGTACTTAATCGTTCAGCTCTGAGTGGTAAAGCCACACAGTTGCTTAGTGGCAGCGGTGCGGTCGCCTTGCCGACACCACGCCGGGATCAAATACCAGTTGGTATTGATATTGATGAGGATGATAACCAACCACCGTCTAAGCCTAAGAAAGAGCGTAAGTTTGGCCCCAAAAAGATCGGCAAGTGGGTTGCTATTGCCTTAACGCTAGTCATACTCGTTGGAGGCGGCTACTTCGCCTATAAATTCCTGGCGACCAGCGGCAAGATCTTTAAAGGTAACCCGATTGCGGCTATTTTTGGACAAGGTAAAGCGCTGAAAAGCGATGCCAACGGCCAAACGAATATTTTGCTTTTTGGCACTTCCGAAGATGACCCCCATCATCCGGCTGCCGATTTAACCGACTCGATTATGGTGGCTAGTATCAACCAGAAACGCAAAGATGGTTTTATTGTTAGCCTGCCACGCGATTTTTACGTTGATTATGGTCGGGGCTGCATGTCGGGCTATAAAGGCAAGGTTAACGTACTATACAGTTGCGTTAAAGATAAGAGTAACGAGGAAACCGGTTCTATGGCGCTTGCCAAAAAGGCAGGCGAGATTTACGGGCTTGATATCCAATACTACGTGCATGTTAATTACACAGTACTGCGTGAGGCAGTCGACGCTGTTGGTGGTATCACGGTTAATATAGAAGGTAGTGACCCGCGCGGTATTCTCGATCGCAATTTTGACTGGACCTGCAAATTTAAATGCTATTTGGTCAAATATCCTAATGGGCCAGCCAAGTTAGATGGTGTGCATGCTCTTGCATTGGCTCGGGCTCGCGGTGACACCGCGCCCACATACGGTTTGAGTAGGTCTAACCCAGATCGCCAAGACAACCAGCGCAAGATCCTGTTAGCGTTAAAGGACAAAGCCGTTAGCGCCGGTGTATTGACTAATCCGATAGCCGTTAATAGTTTGTTGGATACACTGGGTAACAATCTACGGACAAATTTTGACGCCGAGGAGGTTAAAACTCTAATCGATATGGGCAAAAACATTAAATCTGAATCTATTGCCTCGGTTAGTTTGGAAGATCGCGAGAACCCACTGGCAACTGTTTCATGTTTTGGCGGCAACGTCTGCCCGAACAAAGGGAGTTTTGACTACAGTGACATACAAAACACGATTAATGCCTACGTGCATGGCAATACAGCCGCGTTGGAACACGCCAGAATAGATGTATTGAACGCATCCGGCCAATCTGGGTTAGCTCAAACTAAGGCCGAGGAACTGGACGCTCAGGGTCTTAAAGTAACTAAGGTTGGTAATGCGCCATTATCATATGGGAGTAAGCCCGTACAATTCTATGATCTGAGTGGTGGCAAGAAACCCGAGACACTTAAAAAACTTGAGTCGTTACTGGGGGTGAAAGTGACTGCCGGTGTGCCAACCGGCGTTAATAGCAATGCTGACTTCGTGATTATTATTGGGAAACCGATAACGACTACCACGCCACCACAGTAGTACCAAAGCTTAATATTGAACAACTAACGGGCTCGCCACTCAGGAAAGTATGGCAGTGGATCTGGAAATAAACGGCTGTTGGCTGGAAAATCGGCAATTGAAGAGTAACCAATTAGTGCTTCATCATCTGACGGCAGCTTACGAAAGATCTGTAGATGGAGATGCCGTGACCAGCCGCCGTTTTCGTGGCCCTTGTAGTCGCCAAGCTTGGCTAAGGGCTGGCCGGCCCTAATGATGCCCAGGCTCGGCTGGTCGCTAGAGAGGTGCCCAAAAAAGAAGTACACACCTCTATAGTCGCGCGGCTTAAGAATGGCATAGTAGCCAAAACTATGGTCCTGTGGCTCACGGCCGACCTTGACAATCGTGCCATTGCACGGTGCATAGACTGTTTCGAGATCCTTGGCAAAGATATCGACACCCATGTGCAGAGTACGGTCTTCGCGGGCAATAGCATTGCCGGCAAGCATAGCCCGGCGATCCTCGCCGTAGCGGCTGACTAAATAACGGGCACCTGTGGCCGCCAGCATCTCGTTGTTGAAACGCTGGCGGTTTTCAGGCAGGCGCGGGTCAGTACCCTTAGCCTCGCTATCCTTAAAAAACGCCTGGATGTTGCTGGTACGTGGTGTGCCCTGTGGCATCTGGGCAAAATCCAGAATCATCAGCTGCGAGCGGGTAAATAGTTGGGTAAGTGGTTCGTGCATAGGCCACTCCTTATTCTAGATCACTTGGTGGGTAATACGACAAGGCAAAGTCGTTATAGCGGCGATTCTCGACACCATCGGCGACCTGGAAATTTTGGGGTAGGATACCAAACTCTGGGCGCGAAGTGCAGATTAGCCTGCCATCCAGGCGGCTGAAACGGCGCCCGTTGTCATGGCCAGCTTGGACCACACCACGCATCGCCAGGTTACTCTCGCCGTATAGCGCATTAAGTGGCTGCCTCGAGACTTGGTGGAGTGCCAGCAATTTTTGAGCCAGAAACCCCGAGACCAGCCGGTAGAGCCCCTGACGGCGGTAATCTGGATGGGTGCTGGCCTCAGTGATCTCGGCGATCCGCAGCGGCTCCAAGCCGTCAACTACTATCTCGGCCTCCTCGGCCATAGCTGTGGAGACAATCAACCCGTCATTCTCGATGTAGGCGATAGTGTTGGCAGGGTTGGCCAATATCTCTCGCACGTCAGCCTCGTTGTAATTAAAGGCCGCGTAGAGATCCAAGAAGCGGGCGACGAGCTGCTGTTTCTCGGCCTCCGGTGTGTGCCGGTCAATAATATGTGGTTCGAAGCCTCGCCTGCGTAATTCGGTCGCGTAATCGACCATCTCTGCCTCGTGATCAACGATATCATCCAACAACTTGCTCTCGGTCGTCAGATGCTCGATGTCAAGTCGGCGCCCAGGTGCGTTCCAGCCGACATAGGCGATGGCCAGATCGGCTTCGGTGTTAGCCAGAGGGATGGCAGCTTCCAAGGGCACGTTGTGCTGGTCTAGGGCTTTTAGTACTGCAATACGACCGATCAGCCGCAAGCTCAAACGGGTGAGCGTAGGGTGCTCGGCAACTTCGGCGCGGTACGCCTCAAACTGGGTGGCAAAATCAGCTGCGTCGTCTGGCGTACGCACAACTCCGCGGTCGTAAAAACCGCGCATTCGTTCGTGAGTAGATTCTGCTGGCGGCCAGGTGGCTCCAATCGAGCTGGTCTGGTCGGGAGCAGCTGTATGTAATTCGGACATTTTAAAACCTTTCGTAATTTGTTGACATTAAAAAAGCCCCAGGCCGTAGCGCGGGGCGAATTCATATCAAAACAGGGAGCGCTACGGCCGAAGCTTTGTGCTCTTCTTAGTTACAAAAGTTGGGACGACGATGTAATTAATCATGTCTCGGGGATTATATACGCAAAACGTGGTTATGTAAATGCAGGTGGCCGGTCGAAGACTAATTAAATGGGGTGGCACACGGTGGGGCCGCCCCAGGTTTTATTTTTTAGTATCTCTAAAAAATAACAACTAGGGGCAAACCGTGTGACAGGACCCCTTCCTATTATTTTCTGGCAGCTTTTATTGTGTTTTCGAAGAGTGCACAGACGGTTAGTGGGCCCACGCCACCTTTGGTCGGTGTAATGCTTATGTCGTCGCGGTCATAGAGTTCGGGGGCGACATCGCCGACTGTTTTACCCTGTTCGCCAGCTACGCCAGCATCAACTACCACGGCGCCGGGTTTGACCATGTTGGGTTGGATTATACCTGGACGACCAGTGGCGGTGATAATCACGTCGGCTCTTAAAACTTCGGCTTTAAGATCGAGTGTTTGGCTGTGGGCAACCGACACGTCGACGCCATCGGCTTCTAAAATGCGCCGCAAAGGCCGACCAACCAACTTGCCTCGCCCGACCAAAAGTACTTTTTTTGTGTGTAAATCTATGTCATAACCCTCAAGCAACCACAAAATAGCTAGGGGGGTGGCCGGTTCGAAATCTGGCTCTGGGCCCAAACCATCGACGTCTTTTTGAGGCGCGACTAAACTAACTAATTGCTCAGTTTCTTCGGGCCGCTCGATCGGCAATTGTACGATTATGGCGTTGACCGAGGGATCAGAATTTAATTTTGCAATTAAACTTGGAGCATAATCTTGGCTAACCCGGTGGATGTCGACTAAAACGCCTAAATCGGCGCCATATTTCTTTTTCATGCCGGTGTAAGCACGAATGGCTGGGTGGTCGACGGTTAAAATTATGGCAAGTTTTGGGATAACGCTAAGCCTTGCAACCTGTTTAATCTGCTGTTCTTTAATTGTTTCTACTAATTCTTTGCTGTCCATGTAGCTAATCACTGCGTGCGACCTTTCGTTTCCATTCATGGGTAATTAAGCGAGTTTTTTTGGCAGCCAAACCAATATATTGTTTCTCGGGTTCGCGAATTATAGCCTGTTCAGTCGGGCTGAAGCGCTTCCAAAAAACAGCGACAGAGCTGCTTTGCAAAATCGTATCATATAAGGACACACCTTTTTCTAATGCCTGATGGGCTAGTTTCTTAGATACCTCGTGAGCTTTGGGGTGACCATATTTGGCTAATAACAGATAAAAAGGCTCAGCTGCGATTGCCCCTCCAGTTAGGCTCAAATTGCGGGCCATGGCTGCTTCGTCAATCTCCAACTTACCCATAATTCGCTCTAGACGCTGGGCCATCGAAGCCACACAAGCTACCGAAACCATGTAAAAACGTGATGAAGCCGAGTCGGTTAGATCTCGTTGGTGTTCGCTGGATAGGTTGAGGTTGGCGTTAACGACTTGGGCTAGAACTTGCTTGCTCATACTAACTACGTTTTCGAAGTTCCACGGATTGCGTTTGTGGGCCATGGTGGAGGAACCGGTTTGGCCCGGTTCGAAACGCTCGCGGATTTCGGCGATCTCTGTGCGCTGTAAGTGGCGCATGTCGTGAGCAAGGTTGGCCATAATACCAGCGGCGATGGCTAATTCGTCGAGCAACCGAACCATTGCCTCGGGCGGGGTGATCTGGGTGGAATATGGTGCTGGTTTTAAATCGAGTTTTGCCAAAATCGATTTCTCAAATTCTAACGGGTCGGGTACAAATAAGCTTAGTGCGTTGTAGGCGCCAACAGCTCCGGAAAACTTGCCGCGTAGCTCACCGCCGAGCGCTTGCAGGGCTTCGAGCGTTTCACCGAGGCGGCTAATATACTCACTGATCGCAAAACCAAAAGTGATTGGAACGGCGTGTTGGCCGTGGGTGCGGCCGATTTGGGTGGTTGTGGCGTGTTTCTCAGCAATAGCTATGAGTGTTTTTATGAGTGCACGCAAACGAGGAGCTAACAATTGGGCTACGGTATCGCGCATCTGTATGGCGGCTGCCGTGGCAATAATGTCATGAGATGTTGCGCCAAAGTGTACATGGGGTGCAGCTTCTTTACTAGAACGTTTTTTGATGCAATTAACCAAGGCTTTGATGTCATGTTTGGTTATAATTTCTTCTTTGTAAACTTCTTCGGCCGTCACAGCATGGCTGGCGGCTTCAATAGACTTGGCTGCCGCACGACTGCAAATACCGAAATCGGCTAGAGTATGAGCCAGAGCCGCCTCGACATAAGACTGGTAGGTAATACGGGTATATTCAGAGGTGTGCCGGGCAATCTCAGGGTCGTAATACCGGCCATCGAGTGGGTCGAGGCTACTTAAATCGGCTTTGGGGCGGACGTTTGGAAGTTTCAGAGGCTTCAGCACGCTAAGCGGCTTTCAGAGCTTTAAGTAAATTGTTTTTTATGCGCTTTGCTATGTCTTCATCGGTATTTGGTTTAACAAACTTTTGGCCGGTAAGTTGTTCGTAAACGTAGGTGTAACGATTGGTCATCTCATTAATTACGTCTTGCGGCGGAGTTGGCAACAGTGTCCCGGCATAGGGGTCGCCTTGGGCTTTGAACCACAGCCGCAAGAATTCTTTATCGTAGTTATCTGGTTCTTCGCCGCGCTTCAGGCTAGCCTCGTAAGTATCGGCTCTCCAATAACGCGAAGAATCCTGAGTGTGAATCTCATCAATAAGTACGATCTCGCCATTTTCGTCCAGGCCAAATTCGTATTTGGTATCAACCAGTATCAGGCCTTTAGCGGCAGCGGTTTTTTGCCCAAAAATAAATAGTTTGAGTGCGATTTCTTGGAGTTTTTGCCAAGTGGTTTGGTCGAGCAGACCTTCTTTTACTGCCTCGGCGGGTGTTAAGTTACGGTCGTGTTTTTCGAGTTTGGTGGTTGGCGTTAAGACTGGGTTCTGCAGTTTTTCGTTTTTGTGTAAACCGTCTGGCAAGCTAAAATCGCCGAAATCACGGCGGCCATTACTATACTCATGCCATAGTGAAGTGTTGGTTACGCCAGTTATGTAGCCACGTACAACCATCTCAACTGGCAACAATTTACATTTTTTAGCCCACATGACGTTAGGGTCAGGGTAACCCTTAACGTGGTTTTTTATTATGTGTTTGGTCTGATCAAACCACCAACGGCTGAGGGCTGTGACCAACCAGCCTTTGTAGGGTATTTCTACTAAGTTTCGGTCGAAGGCTGAATAACGGTCGGTCGCGACTATCATTAAGCTATCGCCCAGGTCGTATACATCACGAACCTTACCCTTGTAAAGACCTAGCTGGCCAGGTAACGAGAAGTTTGTGCTCTCAAGAGTTGTTGTGTCTGCCACTAGCCATAATTGTATCCCGTAAGTCGTTAAAAGCCCAAGGGCAATCAAAAACATTTTGCCATAGATACGTCTAGACAGTTATACTGGCTATATTATCTTTATCAAACGCTTCCGAGCATCAGGGGTAAATGGTGGCTAAGACGAATACTGATTACAAAATTGGCACACTTGGCAGCCATTCGGCACTGCAAATTCTAAAGGGTGCTCGCGACGAAGGCTTCGGCAGTGTGCTGATATGCGAACCCGACCGCGTTGCAGCCTACAAATCATTCCGCGTGGCTGATGAAATTATTGAACTCGATTCACTTAAAGATACGCCCAAACTCGAACGGCGACTTATAAAAGAGAACATTATTTTGGTGCCGCATGGTTCATTCTTTCATGCTTTCGACCTCGAGCAGCTTATTCGTATGCCAGTACATTATTTCGGTAATCGGCTCATTTTACCGTTCGAAGATGACCGTACTATGCAACGTGATTGGTTACAGCAGGCTGGGCTGACACTACCAAAGATTTATGAAAAGCCAGAGGATATAGACGGACCAGTTATTATAAAGTTTTTTGGTCCGGCTGGCGGTAAAGGATATTTCTTAGCTCATGATACTGACGGATTCAGGCGCAAAATCAAAGAGCATTCAGGTAAACGTTATATCATTCAGCAATATGTAGTAGGTACACCGATTTACGTACATTATTTTTATTCGCCGCTGACTGACGAGCTGGAAATTATGAGCATGGACAAGCGTTACGAGACAAACGTAGATTCTATAGGTCGAATCGCGGCCAAAGACCAGCTGGATCTTAATATAGAAAGTTCCTACAGTGTTATGGGCAATATTCCGGTTGTAGTTCGTGAGTCACTGCTGCCGCTTATTTTCGGAATTGGGCAAAAAGTTATTGAGGTTTCGCGCAAATTAACGCCTCGTGGGTTGTTTGGCCCCTTCTGCCTGGAGACAATAGTTACGCCCGATCTTGACTTATATGTATTTGAAATATCGGCGCGCATTGTTGCCGGTACAAACCCGTATATTAATGGTTCGCCCTACACTGATCTAAGATACAATGAGCCCATGAGCACTGGTCGGAGGATCGCCCGCGAGATAAAGATGGCAATCGAGAAGGGAAGGCTCGAGGAAGTTTTATGTGATGGTCACAAAAGCTGATATTGCTGACGTTATTAAGGGTTACGACACAAAGAATATTCGTATTGGTAGTTTGGGTGGCCATAGCGCCTTAGATGTATGTCGTGGTGCCAAAGCCGAAGGCTACGAAACTGTGGTTGTTGCCGAAAAGGGCAGGGAACAGACATACGCCAAATATTTCAAAACTCGGGGTGACAAAGGCTGCGTTGATCACATTATTTTAGTCGATAAATTTGCCGATATTGTGAAGCCAGAGGTGCAACGTCAACTCAGGGATTTGAACGTAGTGTTCGTTCATAGCCGCTATTTTTGGGTTTACTGTAATTACGATCAAATCGAAAACGATTTCATGGTGCCAATCTTGGGTAACCGCATGTTGGTGCGTAAAGAAGAGCGCGATGAACCCCAAAATCAGTATTTCTTGCTAGATGAAGCCGGCATCAAAATCCCCAAACGCTTTGCGCGGCCCGAAGACATTAATACCACAGTGATTGTTAAAGCCAGTGAAATTGCGCGCAGCTATGAGCGAGCCTTCTTTTTAGTTAGTAGTTTTGAGGAATATAAAAAACGGCTCGACGAACTGGCTGCCAGTGGCGCGATCGACAAAAAAACTGCCGTCTCGGCCGTGATTGAAGAATTTGTGCTCGGGCCACAGCTCAACCTGAATTTCTTTTATTCCCCGCTAAGCGGCGAAGTTGAGTTGATGGGTACCGACACTCGTCGGCAGACCAACATCGATGGTCTGCTGCGTCTGACCGCGCCAGAACAGATAGAAGTGCTCAAACACATTCGCCCGCAATATATCGAAAACGGCCACCAAGCAGTAACAATCAAAGAATCATTGATTGAAAAGGCCTACGATGCCGGTGAACGCTTTGTTCGCGCTGTTTTGAAACACTACCCCCCGGGTATGATTGGGCCATTTGCCTTACAAGGCGCTATAACTGCTGGTCCACCAAAAGAAGAATTAGTTGTTTTTGATGTTAGCATGCGAATTCCGGGTAGCCCAGGTACTATGTTCACCCCTTATTCTGGTTATTTGTACGGAGAAAACATGAGTATTGGCCGCAGGATTGCCCGAGAGGTCAAACAGGCAGTCGCAAACGGTAAACTTGATCTAATCTTGACGTGAGCTCACCGACAATCGGTATTATTGGTGGTGGCCAACTGGGAAGAATGTTAACGTTAGCGGCATTACCCTTAGGTTTTCGGGTTGTTGTAGTTGACCCCGGGGCTAATTCACCGGCGGCGCAAGCTGGTGCTACGGAGATCACAGCTAATTTATACGACAAAGATGCGCTTAAAAAACTGGCTGCCCAAGCCGATTACATAACTGTCGAAATAGAACACCTGAATGCCGACGCACTAGCTATGGTTGAGGCGCTCGGCAAACCCGTCAACCCGGCTCCGGCCACTGTCAAACTGATTCAAGATAAATTACGCCAAAAAGAATTTTTGCATTCCAAAGGCATCCCTGTGGCCCCCTTTGCTCCAGTTACAGGTTTACTCGACGCCGAAAAAACGTGGCAAAAATTCGGTAAAAAGATACTCATAAAAACCCGACATGGGGCTTACGATGGCCGAGGCAATATGCTGGTGACGGGCAGAGCCGAACTTAAAGAGGCGCTAGAACGCTTTGCGGGACGCGAACTGTACGCCGAAAAATTTGTGCCATTTAAAAAGGAACTAGCTGTTATGGTCGCCAGGGGCGTGAACGGTGAAGTCTCTACATATCCAATTGCCGAAACTGTTCACCAGCGCAATATTTGTTTAGAGGTTAAAGTTCCAGCCCAGATTACAGCTGCCGAGCAAAAACGTGCTGAAAAGCTGGCTCTAAAAGTTGCCGGAGTATTACAAGGCGCTGGCATGTTTGGCATAGAAATGTTTTTAACCGATGATGACCAAGTATTGGTTAACGAAATTGCACCGCGCGTGCACAACTCTGGTCATTACACTATGGATGCTAGCCGCACCTCACAATTTGAGCAGCATATTAGGGCAATAACTGGCTTGCCGCTGGGTAGCACCGATCTTGTTGCACCAGCGGCGGTGATGATTAACATTTTAGGTGAGCGTGATGGCGAAACAGAGCTTACAGGCCTGGATGAGGCGCTGGCCGTCCCGTATGTCAGCGTTCATCTTTACGGTAAATCACCCACCAAAGTTGATCGTAAAATGGGGCATGTTACTGCAACTGGTAAAACTGTAGCCGAAGCGCGCAAGAGAGCAGTAAAAGCGCGCAGAAAGATTACAATTTAAATATGGGCAAACCACTCGTTGGCATAATTATGGGCTCGGATTCGGACTTGGATGTAATGGCCGAGGCAGCTAAAGTTCTGGAAAGTTTTGGAGTAGAACACGAAGTGCGAGTTATCTCGGCACACCGCACGCCAGATGTGATGGGTGAGTATGCTAATAAAGCTGCGGGGCGTGGGCTGAAGGTTATTATTGCTGGAGCCGGTGGCTCGGCACACCTACCGGGTATGACTGCCTCACACACGCCGCTGCCGGTGATTGCCGTGCCGGTTAAGCGCGACAACCACGATCACGAAGCCTTATGGTCAAACATCAAGATGCCACCTGGTATTCCGCTAGCTACCATGCCCGAAAATGGTGCCAAAAATGCTGCTTTGCTGGCTATAGAAATTCTTAGCCTCAGTGATCTAAAATTGGCAAAAAAGTACCAGACTTTCCGCCGAAAACAGCATGATGACGTGCTTGCAACAGATAAAAAGTTAAGCCGTTTGGGCTGGAAAGATTACTTAAAAAATCTCTCATGAACATTGTAGGCGCTGACCATGCCGAAGAACTGAGTGCAAAGTTGGCGGCTGCTGATTTTGATAACACCATTGCGTACACGTTTGAGAGATCTCCCTCCGTTATAGATGTAGAAGAAGCCTACGAATTAGCGATTAGTGAAATGTTTGGCCCGGACGTCGTGCAGACCTATAAAGACGCCGGAGGCTTAAAAAGCCGCTACCCCGGGGAAGTTATCAAGCAACTAGCCCCAGACGCTTCGGACGAAGAAGTTAATTTATTAACTGAAGCGCTTGTGAGTATAAGGTTAGCCATTCTGCTACCACAAATTGGCCAAACTTGGCCTCGTTTGAGTGATGGTTTTTTGGCTGCCTGGGATAGATTAACAGTTGCCGCTGAGCAATCTGGCGATATCAAGACAGCAATTGTTTCTGCTGGTCATGCCCCGTTCATAAATAAAACACTAGATGTTTGGGGTGTGAGACAACCAGATATATTAGTTGCCGACGAAGACGTTCGCTCGACAGAGCCGCATATACCAATTGAGCAAAAAGTTAAACCATTGTCCTTTCCTATGGAATTGGCACTTCGTCGTTGGATTGGGCTGCTTGGTGCCCAGGCAAGTGGCATGACACTAAACGAGGCAGCCAAAAAAGCGGTTTATATTGGTGATAGCCAGGAAAAAGACGGTGGTCTGGCCAGAAACTTTGATATGCCGTTTGTTCTAGTTACTCCTAATAGCTCGCCCAAAGCCTGGGAGCGGTATACAGCGCTGCTTGGACTCGGTACAATGGCAGTAAAAATGGGGGGTGAAGCGTGACAAGAAACCACAACTGGTATGTCTTGACTGGTGGCCCGTCAGCTGGCAAGACTACTTTGCTTGCCGAGTTGGCTACGCTCGGGCATATTACTGTGCCGGAGGCTGCGCGTTGGGTTATCGATCAGGGCTTGGCTAGGGGCCTGACTGTCGAGGATATACGTAAAGATGAGAGACAGTTCCAAATAGATGTTTTAAAACGCAAAATTGCAGTTGAAGCCGGTCAAGATGAGAACGTAGTTACCTTTTTTGACCGCGGGATGCATGACACAGCTGCCTATCTTAGTGCATTCGAGTTCAAGTTAGAATCTTGGGTGAAGAAAGCTATCAACGGCAGCACGTATCATAAGGTCTTTGTGCTCGATCCTCTGCCGGTCTTTACCAGGGATTATTCCCGGAACGAAGATGAACCCACTATAAACCGGTTGAATGAGTTACTTTTTGATGTATACAACCAATCTGGAATCGAAACGCTACGTGTGCCGGTGCTGCCGCTTGCCCAAAGGCTCAAATATATTTTGGACCGAGTTAAAGATAAACAAAAACAAGAGGCAAAAGTATGAAAAAGCCGCAAACTTATGCCGCCGCCGGTGTCGATGTTGATATAGAGGCTAAAGCCGCCCGGATTTTGTACGAAGCTTCTAAAAAGACGTGGTCTAACCGCAACGGAAAACTAGGCGAGGTTATTGTACCATTTGATGATTTTGCTGGCCTGCGTTTTGTGCGCGTCGATAAATTACCGGCTGGAACTGTTATGTATGGTAACTCCGATGGCGTGGCTACCAAAGCCGAACTGGCTGAGCGTGCCAATCGCTATGATACTTTAGCGTTTGATCTAATGGCCATGGTTTGCGACGATGCCGTGATCCGCGGCGGTGAGCCAGTGCTGTTAAAATCGGTGCTCGATATGAACACTCTTGGGCAAGATGATAGCCGCTTGCCTTTTATCGAAGAATTAGCCAAAGGTTACGTGGCGGCCGCCAAAGAGGCTGGTGTAGCTGTAATTAATGGTGAGCTTGCGCAATTGAATAACCGCATGGGGCGCATGGACCGGTTTTCGCTGGAATGGAGCGCCGATGTTACGTGGTTTGCTCACGAATCACGCCTGATCACTGGCAAAGATGTTAAACCTGGCGATTATTTGGTTGGGCTACAAGAAACGGGCTTACGCTGTAACGGAATTTCATTGGTACGCAAACTATTGCAGTCTGAATATGGCGATCACTGGGAAACGGCTCAGTTTGGTAAGAAGCGTCTGATTGATGTTGCACTGCAGCCCTCGCAAATTTACAGTAGTGCAGTGGTGGACATGTTTGGTGGCTACGACCTAAAACGACCGGCCAAGGCCAAACTAACTGCCGCAGCCCACATCAGTGGCGGCGGCATCTACGAAAAACTGCGCAGAGTACTGCGGGCCAGTGGCTTGGGTGCCAAACTGGAAGACTTATTCGCACCGTGTGATCTGATGTTACATTGCCAGGAACTAGGTAATGTCACTGATTTGGAGGCCTATAGAACCTGGAACATGGGCCAAGGGATGATTTTAATAACGCCCGAACCCGAACCGGTTATTAAAGTTGCCAGCCTCCATGGCCTAAACGCCAAAACCATGGGTCGGATTGTTAAGCAACCTGGCATTGAGTTAAAGAATGAGGGTGCCTTTGCCCAGAAAGACCCGTGGTTACACTTCGATGCTTAAATTTCATGGTGTTAATGCGCTGTCTAAATTTCGCGCAGCCAAGCTGCTTAAAGACTTGAAGAAGCTCAATCCTCATATACAAAGTGTTACGGCGGAGTATGTTCACTTTGTATCTGAACAAAAAATGTTATCAGAATCGGCCCAAAAACAGCTAAAAATATTGCTGACGTATGGCGAGGCATTCAATGGCAGGCGCAGTGGGGAACTATTTTTGGTGACACCAAGACCGGGTACAATATCGCCTTGGTCATCAAAAGCTACTGATATTGCCCATAACTCCGAACTTAATGAGGTGAAACGTATCGAGCGTGGTGTTGCCTATTATATTAAGGCTAGCCAAAAACTCGATCGCCGGGCGCTCATGCCTCTGCTATACGATCGCATGACAGAATATGTTTTTGATTCCCTGGTTCAGGCCGAAGTGTTGCTGAGTGAATCCAAACCGAGGCCGGTAAAGATTGTTGATGTGCTACGTGGTGGGGCCGATGCGCTGAAACCGGCGACTGTGGCTCTTGGCATGGCAATATCGGACGACGAAATCGATTATCTTGTAAAGTCTTACAAAAAACTAAAACGCAACCCGACCGATACCGAACTTATGATGTTTGCCCAAGTTAACAGCGAGCATTGCCGCCACAAGATTTTTAACGCCCGCTGGGCTATAAATGGCAAAGAGCAGCCCAAAAGCCTGTTCCAAATGATTAAAAACACCTACGAAGTGGGTGGGCAAGACGTAATCACGGCATATTCAGACAACGCGGCGGTGGTGCGCGGGCCGATGGGCCAGCTCTTTTTCCCCGACCCCGAGAGCCACATGTACCATTACAATACTGAACCTGTGCATCTTACAGCTAAGGCCGAAACTCATAACCACCCCACGGCCATTGCACCGTTTCCGGGCGCGGCTACCGGTACGGGCGGCGAAATTCGCGATGGAGCGGCGGCTGGACGCGGCTCGCAACCCAAGATGGGTCTCAGTGGTTTTAGTGTGTCGAACCTAAATATTCCGGGTGCCGTCCAACCCTGGGAAAAACCATACGGCAAACCCAACCGAATTGTTTCGGCCTACGATATTATGATCGATGGGCCGCTTGGTGCCACCGGTTTTGGTAACGAATTTGGCCGGGTGAATCTGGCTGGCTATTTTAGGACTTACGAACAATCCGACGCCGGAGGGCAGATGTGGGGCTTCCACAAGCCAATCATGCTGGCTGGCGGTGTAGGAAATATACGCGATGTTAGTGTTAAAAAACTTCGATTACCGATTGGGGCTAAAATCATAGTTTTGGGTGGGCCAGCGATGTTAATTGGCTTGGGTGGTGCTTCGGGTGCGAGCATGAATGCCGGCGAAAGCCATGAGGACCTAGATTTTGCCTCGGTTCAACGCGGCAGCGCCGAAATGCAGCGTCGGGCACAGGAAGTTATAAATACATTGGTAGCTTACGGCGCTAAAAACCCGATCCTCAGCATTCACGACGTGGGCGGCGGCGGCTGGTCGACGGCTCTTAGCGAATTCGCCCATGATTCCGGGCGCGGTGCCAGGTTCGAACTTCGCGACTTACCAAACGCCGACCTAGGTATGTCACCGATGGAAATTTGGTCGGCCGAAGCTCAGGAACGTTATGTTATGGGCATAGAAGCCAAAGATCTGGAGCTGGTAAAAGCCATTTGCGACCGTGAACACTGCCCGTTTGCGATAGTTGGCGAGACCACTCAAGAGAAACGTTTGGTTCTATCTGACCGTCACTTCCGCAACAAACCAATCGACCTGCCACTTTCGGTTTTATTCGGCAAACCACCCAAGATGATGCGGCAAGTCCAGCGACACAAAGTAGCAACCGAACCATTAGAACTTAACAAGGTTAAAATTGACGAAGCCGTAAAACGCGTTTTACATCTGCCGGCTGTTGGCAGCAAAAAGTTTCTTATAACCATCGGTGATCGCACTGTCGGCGGTTTATCGGTCCGCGATCAGATGGTTGGGCCGTGGCAGGTACCGGTCGCCGATGTTGCTGTCACGATGAGTGGCTTTGGAAGCAAAACCGGTGAAGCTATGGCGCTCGGCGAGCGGCCACCGATTGCTCTTATTAACGCACCGGCTTCAGGCCGTATGGCTGTCGGTGAATCGATTACCAACATTGCCGCCACGTCTATTGGCAAACTCAGTGATGTGAAGTTATCGGCCAACTGGATGGCCGCAGCCGGATTTGGGCAGCAAGACGAAAGACTATTCGATACTGTTAAGGCAGTAGGTGAGGAATTCTGCCCGGCACTGGGTGTGACCATACCTGTCGGTAAGGATTCGTTGAGCATGCGTACCATGTGGCAGGACGGCGGTGTCGACAAATCAGTCGTTGGACCATTAGCGCTGATTGTGACTGCTTTCGCGCCTGTTAGAGATGTTGAGTTAACTTTGACACCGCAACTCCGTAAAGAAATTCCGAGCGAGTTAATTCTTATCGATCTGGGTGAAGGCAAAAATCGGCTTGGCGGCTCGGCTCTGGCCCAAGTCTACAACCAAATTGGCGACGAAACCCCCGACGCCGACCCCCGGCTACTTAAAAAGTTCTTTGTGATTGTTCAGAAACTTAATCGTTCTGGCAAATTGCTTGCCTACCACGACCGTTCCGATGGCGGCTTGTTCGCCACTTTGGCCGAAATGGCCTTTGCTAGCCGCAGTGGGCTGGCCATCAATCTGCCTAGCGGCGACGCTATGGCCCAGCTGTTTAGCGAAGAACTGGGCGCCGTCTTACAAGTACGAGCTGGTGATGTGCCGGAGGTTTACGAAACGCTTCGTAAATTGTTTGGTAATCATGTTCACAGAATCGGCCAGCTAACTAAAAAGCAGGTAGTTGTAATAAAGCAGGGTAACAAAACCGTCTATCATAAGTCGCGTGACGTACTGGAACAGTGGTGGGCCAAGACGAGTTATCTTATGCAAGCTGCGCGCGACAATGCAACTAGCGCCAAACAAGAATATACAGCCATTGCTGATGATAAAGACCCCGGTCTCTCGCCGGTAGTATCGTTTACGCTCAGCGATCATCGCTATGCTGACCGACCCAAAGTCGCCATCTTCCGCGAACAAGGTGTTAACGGTCAGGTCGAAATGGCCGCGGCGTTTGAGCGCGCCGGATTTACAGCCGTTGATGTTCACCTAAACGATCTAATGACCAGTAAACAAAGCCTGGCAGATTTTGCCGGCCTGGCAGCTTGCGGCGGGTTCTCGTACGGTGACGTGTTAGGTGGTGGGGGAGGTTGGGCCAAATCTATACTATTTCATGACAAGCTGCGTCGGCAGTTTAAAGATTTTTTTGCAAAACCTAACACTTTTACTTTGGGTGTTTGCAACGGCTGCCAGATGCTTGCCAGCCTTAAGGAATTGATTCCCGGTGCCGAAAACTGGCCGCGCTTCTTACGTAACGAATCCGAACAGTTTGAGGCCCGGTTAGTAACGGTTAGTGTTGGTAAATCGCCGTCAATTTTCTTCAAAGGCATGCAAAAATCGCGATTGCTGGTGCCGGTGGCCCACGGTGAAGGCCGCGCGGTGTTTGATTCTTCCAGGGCTGCTGCCCACGCTTTGAAACCGCTGCATTACGTCGATAATAACGGCCGTGCCGCTCAAACCTACCCTCATAACCCTAATGGCGCCGAACACGCTGTTGCGGGTTTGACGACTCTAGATGGGCGAGTAACGATCCTGATGCCACACCCCGAACGCGCGTTTTTAACCAGCCAATATTCCTGGCACCCAGATAATTGGGGTGTTGATGGGCCGTGGCTGAAAATGTTTCAGAACGCGCGCGAGTGGGTCGAGGCTAACAAAGACAACACTTTAGGCGACTTGTAGTTTCTGAAATCCACCAGGGTACTCGGGGTGATGGGCTTTGAACTCTTCACCATGCCCAATATCCTCGACAATCGGTATTTGCTTGGCGCACAAGCCGTTCTTTTTACAGTCTTCTGGTGTCCAGACGTCATAGGCTATATCGCACAATTGAACAAACTTTGGCACACCGAGCTTCTTAGCAGTAGCCTCTTTACGACCAATGATATTTGTAACACCGACTATAACCCCTCCAGACTGCTTAACTAGATCAATCATGGCGCGCACTGAAAACATTGTGTTTATCATATCCTCGATTATAAGCACGCGTTTACCGTGAATAGCTTTTAAAAAACCGTCGCGCTCAAACGCAAACCCGCCTCCACCGGCTTTGTCACCCCAAACAGCGTACATAGTTTTACCGGTGAGTTGCTCAAGATGATGCGCCCCCCAATGAGCCAGAGGAATACCACCAGTGGCCGGTGCAGCAACAGTCTCGACGCTACTTTTGGCAAACGGTAGAACTGCCAACCGAACGATATTACTAAGTGTGCTTACGTGAGGTAACAGGGCATCGATATTCGAATAGCCACTCAGGTGATTACCGCTGGTGCCAACAAAGTGACCGCTCTCGTGTATGCAACCCTTGGCCTCTAGCTCTTTCCTAACGTCCATGTTGCGCCTCCTAGCGGTAGCTATTAATTTCGTTACTTAGGGCCAGAGCTTTGTGCCTGGCCGCCTGGGCGAAGTTTTCATCGTCCGCAGCAAATATAATTTCGCGCGAGAAGTTAATTATTAAACCGTCGCCTTTGGTGTTAACACCGGCTTTAACAGTTTGTTCTACAACCCCGCCTTGAGTAATACTACCGGGTACAAGAAATAGCATGTTGTCACCAACGGTTTTACGTGCCCAAGCCAGCTCTTCTGGGTAAGTTGCCCCCATTACCAAATGGCAGTTTTTGTATGTGTTCCATTTTTGAGCAACATTTTTGGCAACCGTCTGGTATAGTTTTTGGTCCTTACTAACTAAATCCTGAAACTCACCGCCACCGGGGTTCGATGTGCGGCACAAAACCATTATGCCTTTGTCGTGATAATCAATAAACGGCTTGTTTGCCTCGTAGCCCATGTAAGGGCTTATAGTGACAGCATCGGCTTGCAAGTATTCGAAAGCGAATCTGGCGTAATGTTCGTTGGTATTGCCAATGTCACCTCGTTTGTAATCTAAAAGTATGGGGATTTCAGGATGGTTTTCGCGCAGGTAATCGCAAGTTTTTTTAAGCTGAGTGATCCCTGACGCGCCCTGCGATTCATAAAAAGCCGAATTGGGCTTGTAGGTGCAGACTAAATCGGCTGTGGCATCGATTATAGCTTTGTTAAATTCATACTGAGGATCTTCGAGTTTGGCTATGGCCCCAGGCAACTTACTAACATCTGGGTCTAAACCTATACACAGTAAAGAACCAGTCTTTTTAACCACCACTGCCAATTTTTCGGCAAATGTCATCGTGCTAATGTTACAAACAAAAGCTAAACTGAGCAATACCATTTACCTGAACCACCCCACACTTTGTTGTTTCAACGGCACATTCCGCGCGGGGCAGCTCTTGGTGAGCTGCTCCGGCTGCACTCGGCATCCAGGCCGTTGAAACAACAAAGTGTGGGGTGGTTCAGACTATTTATTGAGCAAATCGGTAATTTTTTGCAAAAGCTTTTTTGGGTCGTCGTCGAAAACGATTGGTCCTTGGCCTTCTTTGGAGATTTTTTGGGTTAAGTCTGGCAGTTCATCGGCTATGCCGCCAGTTCCGGTTAAAACGCCAACAACTTTTTGCATGTCTACCAAATTAGTAAACTCATTCAGGCTGCCCCAGCGACCAGAAATAATAATGCCCGCGTCGCAGCTGGCTGTAGATATAACATTGCGATATTTAAAACAAATGCGCCGATTATCCGCATAAGCAAAATCACGCGGCATAAACACTAACTGACTATAAATTGTTATGTCGTCATCTGGCGTCAACAACTTTTGCTCTTCAATGTTAAAAACCGGCGAGAAGCCGATAACTTCGGAGCCCGCCTTGCTTGCTTCTTTAGCCACTACATAAGGAAAACCAGTACAAGCCCCAGTTATGATTGCAAAAAGCTCGGCCTGTTGACCCAAAAGCTTCCCAAGCTGTGTTGCTTTAGGCAAAACCTGCTGCATATCTCCTATCGGAGGACCAAAAATGCCGATCTTATATTTTTTGTTAGCCATACTGTTAGCGCTACCCCTTAACTTGCTTTGAAAATTATCCACTGCCGTTTAGTATAGTGGGTAGCATGGCAAAAGCAAAAACCAAGGCCTTCTACGATCCTGCCAAAACTTATGATGACAACTTCGATAACGGCCCCTTCCCTGTATTTGATAACGAACAGGTATACAAGCAGCAGGGTGAGCCGCGCTGCACATTCCTCGGCCATCCCGTATATTCGCCATTTGGCATTCCTGCCGGACCGCTTTTAAATAGTAAATACGTACGCTATGCCTTTGAACGCGGTTTTGATGTTGTGTGCTATAAAACGCAGCGCAGTACTCAGTTTCCTTGTAACGAGTTTCCTAATATTCTTTATCTGGATATTGAGGGCGATCTCACACTTGAAAAGGCCGCACAACCTATTTTAGGCAGATCCAAAACTTCTTCATCGCGAGAAAAACTCTCGATTACCAACTCGTTTGCCGTGCCGTCGCGTGGCCCTGGGTTTTGGGTGCCCGATCTCAAAAAAGCGATGGGTTACCAGGGGAAAGGCCAACTGTTAATTGCTGCGGTGCAAGGTACGATTCAAGAAGACTTTGGGCCAGATGATTATTATAATGATTTTGCCGTAGCAGCTGGCCTAGCCTTTGACGCTGGAGCGCAGGTTATTGAAGTAAATCTGTCTTGTCCGAATACAGCCAACGAGGGAGTGGTATGCTATCAGCGCGACGCTGTTGTATCTATCTGCCAAAAGGTCAAAGAGCGTATCGGTAATACGCCGCTGGTGATCAAAGTCGGTTACTATTCAGCCGGCCAAGAAGAGTTGCTTGCAGAGATCATCAAGGATTTGGCGTCGTATATATCTGCGGTATCGGCGATTAACACAATCGCTGCCCCTGTAGTCAATGAGAAGGGTGAGCAAGCCTTGCCCGGGCCTAATAGACTTAAGAGTGGTATTTGCGGCGCCAGTATCAAGTGGGCCGGGTTAGACATGGTCGGTCGGTTAGCGACCTTGCGCAAAAAACTCGGTCTAACATTCGAGATTATTGGTGTGGGCGGTGTAATGACGCCTGCTGATTTTCACGAATACCGCAAGGCAGGTGCCGATTTAGTGCAATCGGCAACAGGTGCTATGTGGAATCCGCTTCTTGCGGCTGAAATAAAAGCTAGTCTATAACTGGGCAGCTTGATCTTTCAAAAACGCATCGATATCCAGCGGCAAATGAGCTTTTTCGATCCGCTGCACGCGCGCGAAGAGTTTTTCGGGCGTATCGCCGGGCAAAACGCGCACGCGGTTCTCGGCGATAATTGGACCTTCATCAATCCCAGCCGCTAAGGCATGAAAGGTATGCGCGGTTTCTTTGAGCCCTAATTTTATGACTAACTCTTGAGTGTGCATGCCAAATGTATCGGTCGTGGCGGGCAATATACCAGGGTGGGTGTTCGTCATGTGGGTTAGGTACATGCCTTTGTGCTTGGGGTCTTGTTTGGCATATTCCGGCTTCCAGCCATATTCATCTATAACTTGCTGGCCGATCATGCGTAGGCAGCCCATAAGTGTGAGGTGATCAATATTGTTAGCCTTGAGCGCTTCGCAGGTGGCTTTGGCTTCATCTAGGGTCTGGCCGCGCGGCTGCGGCCCGCCCGGGCAAAGCTTTTTGTTGATAATTACAGTTTTAATATTCCAGCCATAGTTTTTGTTTATGTCGGCTACGCGCTGCAAAACACCGGCGTCTTCGTGGTCGGTAATCACCAGACCAATGTCAAAATCGACAACCCCATCATGAATGGCATCGGCTGTAGCTTGAAATGTAGTGCCACTGCCAGAGGCAAAAACCGC
>CAYOML010000002.1:51681-104480 GCA_964405095.1 uncultured Candidatus Saccharibacteria bacterium
GAATGGCATCGGCTGTAGCTTGAAATGTAGTGCCACTGCCAGAGGCAAAAACCGCGACGACTGGCCGTTTTGGGGCGCCCATACTTCACACTATACCGTATGTGCTGTTAAATAAGGACAAGTAACCGGGGGTTCCAGGTATGGACGTACTAGTCATTGGCGGCGGTGGGCGAGAGCACGCTTTGGCTTGGAAGCTGGCACAGTCGCCAGACGTTAGTACAGTTTACGTGGCGCCGGGGAATGCCGGCAGCAAGGGTAAAATACAAAGTGTACCGATTAACTTCGACGATGTTCCAGCACTTCTGGAATTTGCTAAGCAACACAAGATCGACCTGACAGTCATTGGCCAGGAAGCTGCGTCAGAAGCCGGTGTCGTCGATGCCTTCAAGGCCGCCAATCTGCGTATCTTTGGGCCGACCCAAGCAGCTATTAAGATAGAATCTTCCAAGGTGTTCTCTAAAAACCTGATGGCTGCCGAGAATATCCCAACTGCGGCCTACCAAACTTTTGATGACGCCGCCAAGGCATCGGCCTACGCCAAAAGCCGCCAGCTCCCGGTAGTGATTAAGGCCGACGGTTTGGCGACTGGCAAAGGTGTAATTATTGCTAGTAATGAGGCCGAGATTGAATCTGCGATCGAAGAAATCATGGTTAAAAAGATCTTTGGAAAATCTGGTAATAGTGTGGTTGTTGAGGACTTTCTGAAGGGGCGGGAAGTTTCTGTTCATGCTCTCTGCGACGGCGAGCAATCTGTTCTTTTCCCGGTCTCCCAAGATCACAAACAAATTTTTGATGGCGGCAAGGGCCCAAACACCGGTGGCATTGGTGTCATTGCCCCAGTGCCGTGGGTTAGCCAACAACAGCTTGATTTTATTCGTGACAACGTGGTTCAACCAGCGCTGCGTGGCCTCAAAAAACAAAACGCCGAATTTGTCGGCTGCCTATATCCCGGGTTGATGATTGATGGTGACGACATTAAACTATTAGAGTTTAATGGCCGTTTTGGTGACCCAGAGGCCCAAGCCTACATGGTCTTACTTGACGGCGATCTGTATAAAATACTCACCGATTGCGCTCTTGGGCAGCTCGATCCAAGTAGCGTCAAGTGGAAGCCCGGCTTTGTGGCGGTGGTTGCACTCTGCTCTCCAGGCTACCCCGGCAGTTATCCGAAAGGCCTGCCCATAACTGGCGTCGAAGATGCCGAAAAGCTAGATGACATCGTAGTTTTTCACGCAGGCACTGCTATGGATGGTGATCAGTTGATAACCAATGGTGGCCGCGTATTATATGTGACGGCCACAGGCGAGACTCTAGATGAGGCGCTAGATAAAACCTACGCCGCCATCAAGAAAATTAACTTCGAGGGCATGCATTACCGCACTGATATCGGCCGCCAGGCTCAGGTATGAACCGCTGTGCTAATGATAGATTTGCACCCTCAACCATGAGTGCTATGATAGGTATAACGTAAGACGCCGAGGAGGGCGCGGATCTTGCAATTAGTTTCCCAGAACCACGACCAATTGCGTGAGAAATGTGCGCTATTTGGCGCGTATGGCATGGGTAAAGAAGCTGCAAGAACAATTTTATACGGTTTGTGGGCTCTGCAACACCGCGGGCAAGAGAGTTCGGGCATTGTTAGTGTTGACGGCAGGCAGTTGCATCGTCACGTTGGGCCGGGTTTAGTATCTACGGTTTATCGCGAAGAAGATATGGAACAGTTGCCCGGTAGCATCGCCATTGGCCACAATCGTTATTCGACTTCTGGTGCCTCGGATGATGCCCATTGTCAGCCGGTGGTCACCAAGAAACGCCGTTTTGCGTTTGCCCACAATGGTAATTTGCCACAAACTGATGATCTCGAAGCCTTTTTGGACCAAAGAGGCAAGGATCGCACCAAATTAAATGATTCCGAAATGATGGCCGAAGCCATAGGCTGTTATCTGGACGATGGGCTAGTCATGGAAGAAGCCATAAAACAGACCTGGCCACTGTTTACCGGCGCCTTTTGCGTGTTGGTGGCGACAGAGAATAAGCTGATTGCCTTTCGTGATCGATGTGGTATTCGGCCGCTATCGTTAGGCACCCTCGGCGAAGGTTACGTTATTGCGTCCGAAACCTGTGCCTTTGATACTGTTGGCGCCCAATTTTTGCGTGACGTGCGACCTGGCGAAATGGTTACAATAGATACGAACGGTTTGTCTTCGCAGCAAGTCGAGCAGGCCGATCCCAAGCTGGATATCTTTGAATTAGTTTACTTTGCCCGACCAGACAGTGTCGTTGAGGGAGTCAGTGTTAACCATGTGCGCGAGAATCTGGGCATAGAACTGGCCAAAGAATTTCAGATTGATGCCGACATTGTGGTGCCGGTACCAGATTCGGCCATACCAGCGGCTTTGGGTTACTCGCGTGCCAGTGGTGTGCCCTTCGAGATGGCACTTATTAAAAACCGTTATATTCACCGCACATTCATACGGCCATCGCAGGAGTTGCGCGAACGTGATTCACAAGTGAAACTTAACCCCATGCCCGAAGTTGTCATGGGCAAAAGCGTCATACTAATCGACGATTCGATTGTTCGTGGCACCAGTACGCGCAACATTGTGCGGCGTATCAAAGATGCCGGTGCCAAAGAAGTCCATGTGCTCATTAGCTCGCCGCCAATCCGCTACCCAGATTTTTATGGTATTAATATTTCTGATCAAGCTGAGCTGATTGCTGCCCATCTATCAGTCGAAGAAATCCGCGGGCAACTTGGTGCTGCGTCACTTGGTTACCTATCTTTTAACGGTATGGTTCGTGCCACCGGTAAGCCGGTCGATAACTTTTGCACATCGTGTTTTACTGGTGTTTACCCAATCAGCATCGGCTCTCGCACTCAAACTATCGCAGCCTTACCGCCGCTCGAACAGGCGGCACTTTTTAGCTTTAGCTAAAATGGCCTTGTCGGCTCAGCTATTCTTCAGCTAACAAGTGTTATAATGGGCCTACTGTGATGGAACTGTTACGCGCCAAAGCGACGCGCACCCGCGTCAGCGAGGGTATCTACTTGGTCCTAAATGGGTTATTGCCGGTTGCGGTATTTTTTTTGGTGCGGTATTTTGATCCACCATACCTCGCCGTAATATTGGTATTGCTTACCAAGTGGCGTATTTTGGCTCTGCGGCCACGCTACTGGTGGGCCAATCTCAAGGCCAACATGGTCGACGTTATTGTTGGTCTTAGCACGGTGGGCCTGATGTACATTGCTTCCAGTGATATTGTCGTACAAATTGTGCTGGCTGCGGCCTACGGGGCTTGGCTACTTATATTAAAGCCGTCATCCAGCTCTCGAGGCGTTTTACTACAAGCTGGCGTAGCCCAATTTGTAGGCTTAACCGCACTATTTCATTTTTATCTGTTACCCGAGCCAGTAGCGCTGGTTTCAGTTTGGGTTATCGGCTATGCCACAGCTCGGCACGTGGTAAGCAATTACGAAGAACTACATGTCGAGATGATGTCGGCTTTGTGGGGGCTGTTTGTATTGGAACTTGGCTGGCTAGCTTGGCGATGGACGATTGCCTATGATTTTGGTTTACCACTGCGCGTACCACAAATTGCACTAGTTATGCTGGTCGTTGGTTTTTGTGCTGCTCGCATGCACCACGCTTATAAACACGACAAATTAAACGCTTCAAACCTGCGTGGCACTGCGATTTTTGGTGCGGCCCTGCTGATTATAATTCTGTTATTTTCGCCGTGGGATGCCACGGTCTAACATTTCAAGGGGGTAGGGTACATGGATCCAACTAAAACCAAACAGAATAAATTGTGGCGATTAGGTGGTACATTGCTGCTTTGTTTTGCTGCCAGCTTCCTCGGTGCTTGGGTGTTTGTTAACACGGGTCTGGTAAGACTAGACGCGACCCGGACTATTTCGGAAAACCGCGATAAAATCGTGCTGCAAGAAGGCGAGATTGTAGCTGAGGTTTTTAACAAAGTCAGTCCCAGTACGGTTTCGATAACCACACAAGCTGTGGCTCAAACCCAGAATTACTTCTTTGCACCGCAAGTCAGTGAGGGCGCAGGCAGCGGCATCATTATCTCGAAAGATGGCTATGTGTTGACCAACAAACACGTTGTGCCGGAGGGCACCAACAAAGTGACGGTTGTTTTGAATGATGGCAAGGAATATAAAAACGTGACGGTCGTCGGACGCGACCCGACAAACGATTTTGCCTTTCTTAAAATTAACGGCGTGAAAGATTTGACCCCGGCGGTAATTGGTGATTCTAGCAAAGTGTCACCTGGGCAAAAGGTTGTGGCTATTGGCAATGCACTTGGTATTTTCCGTAACAGTGTAACCAGTGGGATCGTTTCGGGCATTGGCCGGCCGATTCAGGCTAGCGACGGGCAGGGCAGTTCCGAGAGTCTGGAAAATCTATTCCAAACCGATGCCGCAATTAACCCTGGCAACTCCGGCGGGCCGCTAGTCAACTTACAGGGCGAAGTTATTGGCATCAACACAGCGATTGCTGAACAGGGCCAGGCCATTGGTTTCGCAATTCCGATTAACGATGCCAAAGGCCTGATAGTCTCCGTCTTGAAAAAAGGTAAAATTGAGAAGCCCTACCTGGGGGTAAGATACATCAGTCTCGACGTTCAGGTGGCAGAACAGTTAAATCTGCCAGTTTCACAGGGTGCGCTCATACGTGGTGGCAACGGCTCGCCGGCCGTAGTACCCGGCAGCCCGGCAGCTAAAATTGGTTTGCGTGACGGTGATATCATAACCAAAATTAACGATCAAAATATTACAGCCACATCTGGTCTTACCAGCATTTTGAGCCGCTTTGGTGTTGGTGACAAAGTCGAGCTAACCGTTTTACGAGGTAGTAAAACCGAAAAAGTAACCGTAATGCTTGAAGCCTTTCCGGGTTAGTTATGCGCACAATAATTCCGCCCGGGTCCAAAACCATTCCACCAGAGGCAAAAAGGGTTTTTAAGGGTATCATTTACGATGTTTACCACTGGCAGCAGAAAATGTTTGACGGCAGCATGCGTACTTTCGAGATGCTTAAACGTTATGATACGGTCAAGGTTTTGGCAATTAAAGATGGCAAAATTGTTATGCTTAACGAACACCAACCAGGTCACGTCAGTGCCTACGAACTGCCCGGCGGTCGCAACGACGTTGCGAGTGATACAGAACTAGACTGTGCTAAGCGTGAGATGCTTGAAGAAACCGGGATGACGTTTAAAACTTGGCGGTTACTGGAGGTGACTGAACCATTCATTAAAATTGACTGGTTTGTCTACACCTTTCTGGCCACCGACCTCGAAAAGCAAATTGCCCCACATACCGATGGTGGTGAAGAAATAGTTATGCAACTGGTTAGTTTTGAAGAATGTTTGGAGCTCAGCAAAAACAAGGCCGGCAAGTATCTACCGATCGGGTTGCTTGAACAAGCCGGTTCCATCTCAGGCTTGCTTAAGCTGCCCGAATATCACTAAGTCTCAATCTTATTGAGAATGCCGGCATAAACCCCTTTGGTATAGTTCTTGCCAATAAAAATAGGGTAGGCTGGCATCTTGGCCCCGAGAGCCAGGACAATATCTTTGGGCAATGGCTCAAAAACTCGCAAGTCACGTTTGGTAAGAGATAGGCTATTACTTTGCTCGGTAGTTATGGTCGCGACGTATCGGTACAGGTTTAAACCCTTAGCTGTAGGCAGATTTTCGAGCAAAGCTAGGTCGGCGATTAATTTACGCCACAACCGTATCGACATACGCTTACTATCGACACTAATCTCTAA
The DNA here is from genome assembly GCA_964405095.1 of uncultured Candidatus Saccharibacteria bacterium. GTDB lineage: Bacteria > Patescibacteriota > Saccharimonadia > Saccharimonadales > EFPC-124 > CAYOML01. The sequence goes on from CAYOML010000002.1 coordinate 57,474, forward strand.
CGATATGCAACGGGGCACATATTTGTTTATGCAATCATAATCGGCCACAATAACTCTTTTCAAGTCTAAGTAGTTTGCGACTTTCTTAAGCAAAGGGTTGGCTGATTCGCCAACAAACACGCAGTCGTTTTCGCTGGTCAGTGTGTTGTGGAAGTCGAGTACCAGGTCATATTCTTGGCAGATTTTGGCAATTTGGGCTGCGCGTCTTTCCTCGTAAATTGGTGATTTAACGTCGCCTGGGAATGAGCGATTTAAATCCTTTTGTATGAATCTACAGTTTTTTTGAACGGCTCTAGAATTACCGATTATAGTGTCAACGCCGGGTATGGGGTTTTTACTCAGGTTGGCGACTAATTTTGGGCCTAAGGGTTCGTTACCGTGCGTGCCGCCTAATACAAGTATTTTCATGCTTGTTCCTTACGCGCCTATGATACCGCGAACAACGTCGAGGTCTTCTTTGATTTTTGAATCGGTGCCACGCGCAATTGGTCGGATTTCAACCGTCAGTGTGTTGCCATAACGCCGAAGGCGAATGTAATTCCAAACATTGCGGACAGCTACGGTTAATCCTTCGCGCGAATCACCTAAATCGCTGATTTGTTGGCGCGGCTCGCAAATTTGGCCATCGCGCATAATGATTGACTGTCCGCCCACATAGCTCACATAGTCATCCAGGTCCTCAAAACCCTCTGGGCCGCCATATCGGTCCATGGCGTAACCGGCGAGAGCTTTTTGAATATAGCGTCGCCAGTTTGCTTCGTTGGGGTAATCGCGTTCTTGTAACCGTGCCGTGAGTAAGGTGTTAACAATTTCAATCGCTTCTTCCTGCGGGACACTCAACGTGAACTGCACCGCCGCGATACGGCAGAGTTCCTCAAGCGCCTCCCGGCCGTCTAGCCGTACAAACGCTGTATCGCGATCGGCATTTGCATCACGGCCGTCTGGTGTCCATAACAATGGGCCGTCCCAATCGAGAACAGGTTCAAATACAGGATATGCCCCATATTTTTCGGCAACGCTGTAAAGCCAGTCGAGCCCTGTCTGAGTTACCTCAAGTGAAAGGTCTAATGATTTTTGTGGGTCAGTGCGGAGTTCGATGAGTTGTCTGCCAAGATCGAGCGTGGTATTCCACGGTCGACCCTCGGGGTCGGTACCCAAGATTCTATTAGTAACTTCTGCCTCTATAGGCTCACCACTCTCGTTTACAAAGTGTGTTTCGATTTCGGTACCGCTGGTGGCAGCAAGTGCGCTGTCTGTAATGCCTTCGCTAAAATAACGTTTTAAATTATTCATAATTTCTTCCTTTTTACTAAAAATTAATACATAAAAGTAACCCCCTCGTTTGAGAGGGGGTTACTGTGGTTCTAAAATAACCTTAAACCGCTCTCAACCGAGGTTTTGAACGGTTATGATGAATCAATGCAGCCTTATAACCGCCGTAGCCATTTTGTAGCCAGTCACTAATGCGGGCGACGGTACGGCTGCTGAGCTTGGTTTTTTCGATGATATCGGTGTAGCGGGCGCCTTTTTGGAGCATGCGGGCAGCTTCCAGGCGGGCGCTGATCTCGATAATTTCTTTTTCGGTCATGACATCGCGTAGAAAGTTCTGCATAGTTTTGGCTTCATTAATAGTGGCCAATGTTTGGCTGAGTTGTAGGGTAGTCGGCGACTCCCAGATGCGCGTAGATGAACGTTGCATGATCCATACTTTACCAAAGTAAAGTAAAGATGTCAACTAGTTCTTAAAACAGATGCCAAGGCCGATGGCTTCAACAAAGTTCAGCCCGTGTTCGGCTGCAGCTTTTTTTATGGTGTCGTGCTGGCGTGGGTCGGCTTCTAAAATAAGGTAGCCGCCTGGGTTAAGATATTTAGGTACTTGGGCTATGAGTTTGTAGATGAGCGCTAAGCCGTCATCATCGGCGAACACCGCCTGTGCGGGTTCGGCGCTGACTTCGGGCGAAACTTGCCAGGAGCGGCTGACATATGGCAAGTTAGCAACTACAGCGTCATATTGTCCGCTGGCCTGGTTTAACAGATCAGACTGGAAGACTTTTATTTTAGATCCGGCCATCATGGCGGTGTTGTGAACAGTGACCCGCAACGCTTCGGTGCTAATGTCGCAAGCTTCTATTTTTAATAAGGGTTGTTCTAATGCGGCCGTGGCGGCGATTATGCCGCTACCGGTCCCAACATCTATTAGGCGACCCAGATGAACATATTTTTTAATCAACTCAATCAAGCTTTCGGTTTCGGGGCGGGGGATGAGTACGTTAGGGTTAATCATAAAATTGCGCCGGTAAAACTCAATGTGGCCGCGGATGTAGGCCAACGGGATACGCCGCAACCTGGCTTTGGCCTGCAGATTAACAGATTCTAAGATCTTTTTTGGAATTTTAGATTCGGGGTTGGCCAGTAGCCAGCTTTTATCTTTATTTAGTGCGTCTCCGAGCAATATTTGAGCGTCGAGACGTGCACTAGTGATGCCTACTTGCTTGAACGCTGTGGTGGTTGTACCTAAAAATTCACCGACTGTCATGCCGATTGATTGCTGGCGCCTTGGGCTTTTAACTCGCGCTCGTAGGCCTGGAGTTTTTCTATTATGTCGTCTATGTCGCCATTGAGCGCGCCAGGGATATTGCTGCGGCTAAAGCCAATACGGTGGTCAGTGATTCGATCCTGGGGGAAGTTGTACGTGCGGATTTTCTCGCTTCGATCACCCGAGCCGATTAAACCACGCCGCTCGGCGGCCAATTTGCTTTGTTCCTCGTCGATTTTCATGGCCAACAGGCGTGAACGCAATACACCCATAGCTTTATCTTTGTTCTTAAGTTGCGACTTTTCGTCCTGACAGGTCACAACCAAGCCGGTAGGCAAATGGGTTATGCGTACTGCGCTGTCGGTGGTGTTAACGCTTTGGCCACCGTTGCCACCGGAGCGGTAAACATCAATGCGCAAGTCACTAGGGTTGATTACCAGATCGGTCTCTTCGGCCTCAGGCAATATTGCTACAGTTATGGTACTGGTATGAATCCGGCCTTGGCTCTCTGTGCTGGGTACACGCTGCACACGATGCACGCCGGACTCGAACTTGAGCACGCTATAAATATCGCTGCCCTTGATACCAAAAATAATTTCTTTAAAACCGCCAACTTCAGATGGGCTCTCGCTAATTAGCTCTGTTTTCCAGCCCTTGCGTTCGGCGTAGCGGGCATACATGCGGTATAGATCAGCACCAAACAAACTGGCTTCGTCACCGCCAGCACCGGCGCGAATCTCGACAATTACATTTTTCTCGTCGTTGGGGTCTTTGGGCGTCAATAGGTCAAACAGTTTATCGTCGAGTTCGGCATACTCTTTTTCGAGATCAGGGATCTCAGTCTTAGCTAATTCGGCAAGCTCGTCGTCGTTGTGGGAGAGTTCTTTGGCTTCTTCGAGATGCTTGCGGATTTTAATTTGGCGCTCGGCGACCTCAATAATCTGAGCTAGTTCGTTGAGCCGCTTGGTCTTTTTAGTGTAATCAGGATTGCTAAAAGCGTCGGGGCGAGTCAAAAAAACCGTAAGTTCGGCCTGCTCAGCTTGTAATTGCCCCAGGTTGAGCTGAATTTTTACCATTAATTTGCCCCCGGAGTAGACGTTTCCGCCTGTAGTTACTTATCAGCGTCAGATTTAGCTGTTTTTTTGGCAGCGCGAACAGCGGTTTTCTTGGCTTTGCTGGCAAGAGCTGCTTTACGCGTAGCGGCGGCTTCGGTGCGGGCTTTAAAGCGGTCAACGCGACCCTCGGTGTCGATCATGGTCTCTTTGCCGGTGTAGAACGGGTGAGAGGCGCTGCTAATATAGACCTCGAGTAGTGGATACTCGTTGCCGTCTTCCCACTTGATGGTTTTATCGGTTTTGGCGGTCGACTTGGTTAAAAACGCAAAACCGGCAGCTGTGTCCTGAACCACCACTGGGCGATAATCATTTGGGTGTAAATCGGTTTTCATAATCGAGGGTTATTGTATCTGTTTTTAAGATGGATGTCAAAGGTTTGAGCCTGAACCACCCCCACCTTATTACTTCAACGGCACATTCCGCTCGGGGCAGCCCTTGATGGGCTGCTCCGGCTGCACTCGGCATCCAGACCATTGAAGTAATAAGTGGGGATGGTTCAGGGAGTCAACCTGCAGGTTTCTAGAATCAATCTAAGATTTGTGCCGCCGCCCACTCCACAATATTGCTAGCCCAATTACGATCAGCCCCAGGCTGCCAACTACCCACTGAGGTGGTTCAACATGGTACAGTTTTAAGAACATAATGCCGCCAAGGAAGGCGATTGCCCAGTGTGCTCCTTGTTCTAGGAAGCGATATTTAGTCAACGCGCCGACTCGCACTATATGGACGGTCATGGCTCGCACCCACACGGCACCGGCGCCTAAACCGGCCGCAATCACAAAGATATCCGAGGTTAAGGCGAAGGCGCCAATTACGCCGTCCATTGAGAATGAGGCATCGAGCACTTCCAGATACATGAAGGCCACGAGTGCAGCTAAACCAACTTTGGTTTGATCGGCCAGGGCGTGTTTTTGCCGTTCCTCAAAAACAGCCTCTAGCAAGCCTAAACCCAGATGCAGAGCCATAGCGACAACAGCGGCTACAAGCACGGTCGAGTTTTGTGGGGCGCCGATTGTAAAGTACAGCATAAGCACTGAAATCAACATTATAAACGGCGTAATATTGTCGAATCGGCCAAGTTTACCCATGTGCCGCTCCAGCCAGGCCCACCAATGAATGTGTTTGCGATAGTCGATAAAGTAACTCAGGGCAATCATTAGCAAGAAAGTGCCACCGAAGGCGTTGATTATCGGTTCGGCGTTTACCAAATGTCGCTCGTATTCACCTGGGCTGGTTAAAGCTAGGTTAAATACCTCATTAAAGTTAAGGCCCGAAGTGAGCACAACTATTAGCAATGGTGCTATAAAACGCACAACAAACACTGCAATAAAAATGCCGACCGTCATAAATAGTCGTTGCCAGAGTGGGGACATAGTTGTGAGAACCTTACTATTTATAACCGCATTGTCGGCACTAAATGTTATTTCTAACGTGGTTAACACAACGACCGTAAATAGTATGTCTAGCCCACCAATAGCCAGTGATGTACCCCAAATCAACAGAGTGGCAATAATCGCGAACCAGTACATTCGCAGGAAAAACATCATGCTGCTATGGTAGCTGGCAATCGCCAGTACGTAAAGCCGAGGTGGCTAGTCTTTACTGTCGTCCTTATGATGGCGGCCATTGTAGGCACGCCTAAAGGTATCTAGATCTTCTTGTGAACCCACTAGACGCAATAGTGCAAGGGTTGCTAAGACTTTTGGATCCGTGAAATCAACTTCAGCCGGTTCGGTGAGAGGATGACGCTCCCTAGGTGGCATGTCGGGAGGTAACCCAGCAGCATGCGTGTAGTCATTAGCTTCAGGAGCATAGTTTACTTTGTTAAACCTTGAAGCGTTAGGAACATCTTTAGACAGGCCCAACGGGTCTTCTGAAAAGCCATAAAAGGGGCTTGGTATTTCCGCGTCTGGCCAAGGGTCTACTGGCTTTGGGCATTGGTTGTTGGGGTTGCTTCGTCGATGTTGTCTGAGCATATTTATATTTAACAGAATTTAGTTAACATTAGCATATTTATCTGTTAAATGCAATATTCTCTCTAGACAAACAGATGTGGGTGCGCTACACTAAGTGAGTAATAATTTTTAACGAATCACCCTGACGCGCGTCAATCCTCCCTATGATGGGTAAGCGCAGGGGAAGAAAGAAGGATTTATGACAGTAGTCGTAGATATTAAGGCCTTGCTCGCTTCCGGTGCGCACTTCGGCCATCAAACCAGCCGCTGGCATCCCAAGATGGCTCAATACATCCATAGTAAGCGAGCTGGCAGCCACATTATCGACTTAACAAAGACCGTCGATAGCCTTGAAGAGGCTTTGGCATTTCTGACCAAAACCGCCGTCAGCGGCAAACAAGTACTGTTTGTCGGCACTAAGCGCCAGGCTAAGGACATTGTTCGCGCAGCCGCCGAAGAAATTAAAATGCCCTACGTTACCGACCGCTGGATGGGTGGTCTGCTGACCAACACAGGCACAGTCACTGGCCGCATCAAACATCTTAAAATGCTCGAAAGCCGCATGGCATCGGGCGAATTAGCCAACCGTTACAACAAACTCGAGGTCCAGCGTTTTCAGGAAGAAATTAATGCCTTGAATTTTAAGTACGGTGGTATCAAAGAGATGAATGGCATCCCGGGTGCGATGTTCGTCGTTGATGTTGTTACCGAATCCAACGCTGTTAAAGAAGCTCGACGTTTGGGTATCCCAATTGTTGGCATGGTTGATACCAATGCCAACCCCGAGCTGATCGACTTTGTAATCCCAGCTAACGACGACGCCATCAAGAGTGTTCAGCTTATCGTTAACTACGTAAAAGAGGCTGTGTCCGAAGGTGTTGCCGCCCGTAAAAGCCTCGCCGACAAAAAGGAGGTCTAAAATGGCCGATATTTCACTCGATCAAGTTAAAAAGCTTAAAGACCTAACCGGAGTTGGTTTGACAGATGCCAAGCAAGCTCTTGTTGCTGCCGACGGCGATTTCGACAAAGCACTAGCTGAGATGCGCAAAAAAGGTTTAACCAAAGCCGAAAAACGCGGCGAGCGCGAAGCTAGCCAAGGTTTAATAGAAAGTTATGTACACAGTGGCCGCATTGGCGTGCTAGTAGAAGTTAACTGCGAAACCGATTTTGTAGCCCGCACCGACGACTTCAAAAACCTGGTTCACGACTTAGCTATGCACATTGCTGCCAGTAACCCGGCCTATCTGAGCTTGGAAGACGTGCCGGCCGCAGTTAAAGATGCCAAAGCCACGGAATTCACCGAAAAAGTAAAAGGCGAGGGCAAACCAGAAAAGATGGTGCCGCAAATTGTCGATGGCATGCTCAAAAAACACTTCGGCGAGCTGTGTCTAATGGAGCAGCCATTTATTAAAAACCCCGACGAAACTGTCGGCAACCTGGTAAAAACCCACATCGCTAAATTAGGCGAAAATATTGTGGTGCGCCGCATGGCGCGCTTCGAGCTCGGCGTCAGTGAATAAATTAAGCGCCCTCTTTTTGCTATTATGAAGGCATAAGGAGACTCAATGTTTGATACCAAACCCTACGAAGATCGTATGCAGCAAGCGCTGGATTATTTTCAGGAGGAGTTAAAAAAAGTTCGTACCGGCCGCGCCCACCCCAGTATGTTGGACGGGCTAATGATCGAAGCATATGGTGGTAAAATGCCACTGATTCAAGTAGCTAGTGTCGCCGTACCCGAGCCGCAGCAATTAGCTGTTACGCCATTCGATCCGGGCAACCTGCAAGCCATTGCTAAGGCTATTCGTGAGGATCAATCACTCGGCTTAAACCCTTCTGATGACGGCCGGGTAGTGCGCGTGTCAATTCCGCCGCTGACCACCGAACGCCGCCAGCAAATCGTCAAGCACATCGGCGACAAAGTAGAAGAATGCCGGATTGCTATGCGCAATGTTCGCCACGATGCGCTTAAAGATGCCAAAGCCAAAAAAGATGCTAAAGAAATTTCCGAAGACGACGCCAAACGGGTAGAAAAAGGCCTGGATGGTACCATGGCCGACTTGCAGGTAAAGCTCGAAGCCGCGACCAAAGCCAAAGAGCAAGAGATCATGACGGTTTAGCAGCCTTGGATTGCAGTTTCCGCCAGCCTTTACATCTTATTTGTCGTATAATGGGTAACCATGAAGACTGACGCACCGGCTATCCCGGTTCATGTGGGATTTATTGTTGACGGCAACCGCCGTTGGGCTAAAAAACACGGCTTACCAGCTTACGAAGGACATTTGGCTGGTTTTAGTACCCTAAAAGATATTGCCCGGGCTGCGATCGAGCGGGGTGTGCAGTATGTTACTTTTTATGTTTTCTCTACCGAAAACTGGAAGCGCTCAAAGGATGAGGTGAGGCACCTCATGCGTTATACGCTCAAGGTTTTAACCGACGATGTGAAGGAACTTATCAAAGAAAAAGTCAGGGTGCGAATTCTAGGTTCGCGCGCAGGTGTGTCCCAGGCAATTTTAAGGGCAATCGATAAAGCTGAAGCAGACACGGCGCATTTTACGCGGGCCACGGTAGTTTTTTGTTTTAATTATGGTGGCCAGTTAGAAATTGCCGAGGCAGCTGCTCGGTGTGCAAGCGATGGCGTGCGCGAGATTACTCCCGAAACCATACGTGAACGGCTGTATGGTCCCGACATCCCCGATGTCGACATGATTGTACGTACCAGTGGCGAACAGCGTATCAGCAATTTTATGTTGTGGCGGGCGGCATACAGCGAACTGATGTTTATGAAAAAGCTGTGGCCCGACATGCGAGCGGCCGACATCGATATTATTTTAAAAGAATTCGCCCGGCGCCATCGGCGATTTGGAGGTAGCTAGTGGACATCGTACTATTTATTGTTGGCATTATCTTGTTTATCGGCTTGGTGGTGGTGCACGAGCTCGGCCATGCCATTGTTGCCCGGCGTAACGGTGTCGAAGTAGAAGAATTTGGTGTTGGCTTCCCACCCAAAGCCTGGGGTAAAAAACTCAAAAACGGCACATTGTTTACACTAAACTGGCTGCCACTGGGCGGTTTTGTAAAGCTGAAGGGCGAGCACGATTCGGCTGATGGTCCGGGCACCTATGGTGGAGCATCGCTGTGGGCCAAAACCAAGATTCTACTAGCTGGTGTCGGTATGAACTGGATAACCGCTGTGGCGATCTTTACACTTTTGGCGCTGATGGGTATGCCCAAAATCTTGCCCAACCAGTTTAATATTCCCAGCGACAACTACGTAAGCATTAGCGATGTATTGGCGGTGAACGTTGGCAAAGACTCGCCGGCTGCCAAGGCTGGTGTGCAGGCAGGTGATTCGATTATATCTTTTGCCGGCCAGCCGGTAGTTAGTGGGGAGGGCTTTAAAAAACAAACTGAATCCCACGCCGGCCAGACTGTTCAGCTGGTCTACAAACACAGCGGAACTACCGTTCAAAAAGACGTAACGCTGAACGCCGATAATAAAAATGGCAAAGGTTTCATCGGTGTGGGTACCGGCGATCGGGCCGCGCAGCGTGCCACTTGGTCAGCCCCGATTGTCGGCGTCGGAATAACTGTACAATTCACTTACGAGACGTTCAAAGGGCTGGGGAACTTGCTAGCAGATCTGTTTCAGACCAAGTTTGCCGAAGCCGGCGCTAACGTTGCTGGCCCGGTTGGCATCATAACCATACTCAAAGATAGTAGTGCCTTAGGTATCTCATCGGTTCTGTTCTTAATCGGTGTTATTTCTCTGACTCTGGCGGTCATGAATGTCTTGCCGATCCCGGCGCTTGATGGCGGACGATTGTTCGTGACACTGCTCTTCCGTGCGTTAAAACGGCGTCTTACCAAGAAGCGTGAAGAGGCGATTCAGGCAGCAGGTTTTGCCATGCTCCTGTTATTAATAATTTTGGTGACTATTGTCGATGTCCAACGTTTCTTCTGAGGTAAAAACAGCGCCACCCCGTTCCGGATGGGGTGCGTTTGATGGGCTAGTCTTATGGATGGTCGCTTACCGCGCGCCTCAGTACTTTGTGTCAGAACTTTCGCCCTACCTAACGCCGATTTTACCCCAATCCGAGAATCTTCGAAATGTTATCTTATATCTGATAATCGAAATTGTTACTGTTGCTTTACTGGCGGTCATAGTCCGGACATACGGTCTGGGCCTGCGCGCCCTGGGACTCGGGCGTTTCCAGCCTAGCTTTATACCCAAAGTCCTGCTCGGTTATTTTGCATATTTTGGGCTGACATTCGTTATTATGCTTCTGGCCCAATTATTAATAGAGGTAAATGTAGACGAAAAGCAGTCGCTCGGCTTTAGCAACCCGACTACAATTGAGGCATTAGCCATATTTGGTGTGCTTGCCTTGATCGTACCGATTGCCGAAGAACTTTTATTTCGTGGTTTCCTGTTCCGCGCCTTACGCAGCAGGTTAGGTTTTATCTGGACAGCCCTGGTCGTCAGTGCGTTGTTTGGTGTTGTGCACGGAGGGATAGCGGTCGGTCTGGACGTTTTTGCGCTGAGCCTAGTGCTTTGTTATCTGCGTGAGCGCACCGACAGCCTATGGCCAGGTATTATCCTGCATGCCCTTAAAAACAGCGTAGCTTTCTTGATCTTGTTTATCTATAATGGCTAGAGTAATGATCTCATTTCAGTTGCCCAAAAACTACCCGATGATCCCGGCCCCGCGGCCGTAACTCTTTATAACCTTATTTTTCTGATCAACTTTAACTTGAAGAACTATTATGAGAACCTCAACATTATTTGGTAAGACAAGCAAAACCGAAGGTCTTGACTACAAAAGTACGTCGCATCGACTATTAACCCAGGCGGGATTCATCCGCGAATCTACGGCTGGACGCTATTTCTTTTTGCCACTCGGCCAGTTAGTACATAACAAAATTGCAGATATCATTCGTAGGCACATGAATAATGCCGGTGTCCAAGAAGTGTTAATGCCAACCCTGCATCCGCTCGAACTGTGGAAAGAAACCAATCGTACCACTAGCGCGGGTTTTGAGCTAATGAAGATTGTCGACCGCCGTGGTGGCGAGTTTGTACTTGGCGGCACGGCCGAAGAAATGGCTGTTGATGTCGTGCGTAAGTTTAATGTAAGTTACAAAGATTTACCCCTTAATATTTACCAGTTTTCGATGAAATTCCGTGATGAGCTGCGGGCCCGAGGTGGTTTGCTGCGCGTCCGTGAATTTGTTATGAAAGACGCCTATAGTTTTAGTACCGAGGCGCAGTTTAATGATATTTACCAGATGTACGAGCGAGTCTATAGGGATATCTATGACGAACTAGGACTAAAAGTAGATGTTGTGGCTGCCGATAACGGCTACATCGGTGGCGAATACTGCCACGAGTTTATTAGCGAAAGCGCCGCAGGTGATAGTAAATACTTTGTAGATAAAACCGGCGATTATGCGGCCCATGAAGATGTGGCGGTATTTAAATTAGACGACAAGAATGTCGACGATAAACTTGAGGCCATGAAAGAAGTCGAAGCCGTGCGTAACGGTTCGATGGAGGACGGCGTAAAACTCCATGGCATGCCTCTCTGGCAGCAGACCAAGGACGTACTGTATTTTGACGAAGCTACAAAGCGCTATATCCTAGCCGTAATCCGTGGTGACTTTGATGTCAACGAGACCAAATTGATGCACGTTGCTGGCGCGTGGGACCTACGCTCAGCCACCAACGAAGAAATTAGAGAAGACCTAGATAGCGAATCTGGCTTTATTTCGCCAGTTGGCTTTACCAAGAAGGGCAAAAAGACTGACTATCCAGTAGTAATTGTCGCCGACAAAAGCCTGCGCACTGTAAAGAACATGTATGGCGGTGCTAATAAAAAGCATCGCGACCTAATCAATATGAACATTGGGCGCGATTATAAACCAGACCTAGAAGGGGACATAGCTCTTGCGCAACCTGGGATGATTAGCCCTAAAGGTGGAAAACTCGAGGCAAAACGTGGCATTGAAGTTGGCAACATCTTTCAACTGGGTTATCACTACAGCGACTTGATGCAAGATGCCGAATACACTGATGACAAAGGTGAGCGCCAAAAGTACTACATGGGTTCATATGGCATTGGTATTGGTCGGACAATGGCCGCCATTGTCGAGGCGCACCACGACGTCAAGGGTATGATGTGGCCAGAGACAATTGCACCTTTTAAGGTATATCTTGCGCGGCTGGGCGAGAACAAAGCTGTAGTAGACGCAGCCGATGCTCTATACGAAGAGTTACAAAAACGCGGCGTAGAAGTGTTATATGATGACCGTGACGCTCGCCCGGGTGAAAAATTTGCTGATGCCGATCTCATGGGTATTCCGTATCGCGTTGTTGTCAGCGACAAACTAGTCGCCGACCACAAATTTGAGTTAAAAAAGCGTGCAGCCGATGCTCTGCACCTACTCACCCGGACCGAATTAATAGCCAAATTAATCTAAACAAGGTTTATATACATAGCGTATGCGTAATAATTTGCGCGTTGTCTTGGGGCTTGTTATACTGCAGGCTGTTAATCGGGTAGATAACAACCGTAGTCACATGGCCAGAACAGATACGGGACCCGATTTTAAGTTGTATCAGCTACACAGCCACTAAGGGGAGAATTAGAGTATGAAAAAGGCATATCACCTTACCGTTGTTGGTAAGCAAGAACTCGAAAAAGAACTCGATGAGCTTAAATCGCGACGTAGCGTAGTGGCCCAAAAAATTGCCGACGCCCGCGACTATGGCGACCTAAGCGAAAATTCTGAATATTCAGCCGCCCGCGACGAACAGGGGCAGGTTGAAGGCCGGATTGCCGAAATCGAAGTCATTTTGCAAAATGCCAGCCTAATTAAGGCCAAAAGCAACGGCAAGGTTGAGGTTGGCTGCAAAGTTACACTCGAAACCAACAAGGGTAAAAGGGTTGCCTACACGGTTGTTGGGTCGGTCGAAGCCGACCCACTTGAAGGCCGTATCTCTGATGAATCCCCAATCGGTCGCGCCCTCATGGGTAAAAAAGTTGGCGAAAGCGTCAGTATTAAAACCCCAAGCGGTGAAGCTGGTTACAAGTTAGTCTCGATAGGCTAGAGCAGTACTTTATGGCTGACGCTGGAGTACTATTGTCTCGCCGCCGGGCAACCACAGACCATCCGCATTACGCCCACCACCTCTCAAGAACTCCCCGTCTATGATGCCGGTGGCTGCAAAGGTAATGGGGCCAGTACCTACAAGATCGTCCATACCAAGTGGTTCTTTAGGTGTACTTCCGTCAGACGAATACGGATAAGCCTGCATTGCGCCGCGCCCGAGCGCGCGATGGGCACCTGCCTGCAATACGGCTTCTGGTGCACCACCAATACCAATCAAAACGTCAACCGGTGGCGCCTCACCGTAGCTGGTAAGAATACCTTGCTCCAGGTCGCCACCGGTCAATAATCTAAGTTGACAACCAAGGGCCAGCGCGGCGTCTATATAAGGCTTGTTACGTGGACGGTCGAGTATGGCCACAACTAACTGTTCGCAACGCTTATGCAGGGCCTTGGCAATCTGGATAAAAGTATCTCTTGGTTCGCCGAGAACACTTATTATGTCGCCGGTTATCAGATCGGCAGCTTCTTCACCAACGGCCAACTTGTTCATATATGGCTTACCGTTCCACGGCATTAGGCTCCCGTTTGGGCCAGCAACGATTACTGAATACGCTCCACCATGTATGTCGTCTGGGTCGCGCTTTCTAACGGCGACCAGCGATGTCCGCTCAAGTGGATCGACAGCAATATCAACTGGCGGCTTGGCACCAGGCGTTCCTAACTTCTCACCCGTGAATAACATAGGTGCATCGTCTTTCTCGCCTTCACCAATTTGTACTATCCCGTAAAAATTTGGCGAGTTGTTCAGGGTATTGCGTATTGCAAGAACCGCCGCTTCGTCCGCGGCGTTTTTATTTCCTCGGCCTACGTAAGGCATAACTGCTTCGGCAGCTTCAATAGTTGCGGCTCGTAGGGCAGCCGCGGTATCTGGGCTTGCAGGCATTCTGGTTCTCCTGGTTCAAGTTTTACTTCTGGTTCAAGACGTAACCTAAATGGCAACGTACTATCAGCATATCGCCACCAATCAAGCCTTGCTTGACTTTATAATGTCAAAATAATGACGTACAATATCTGTATGGTGTATTTGGAGCGAAAATTCAGTAAAGTCTTTTGCCAGGAAACAACCACCCAGTGCTTGGCCAATATCCGGGCATCTACATCTTTCAACTTAGTGAGTCTACCGGGTGTTGGAGTATCGTATTTTTTGCGTTATCTTTCAACACGCACCAAAAATTACAAAATTATACATATTAATACCTACGAAATGCCAGAGTTTACAAAAGACCAATTATTATGGCAACTGGCGGCCAAGTCCCGCAGGGATAAAGTGGCCAGCGATGATAATTCGATTAATGTAATTAAACAAAACATCGATAGTTTATGCGCGACTAACGAGCGGGTTGTAGTGATTTTTAATCGATTTGATAGATTAGCGCCAATTCTAGACCAAAGCTTGTCAGATAATCTTAGTTTTTTGCGTGGTAATCATAATAAATTAGTCATGATTTTTGTTACATCTCAACCTTTGTATGAAACTCATAGCCAGATTTTGCGCGACGGCTCCAAAATCTTTACCAAAACGACCTACTTTAAGCCATATATCACCAGGGATTTGCTACAAATTGCCCGTATTGATGGCCTGTCGCTTAAAAATGTCAAAGAAGCAGCCGAGCTTTCCGGTGGGCATCATTCGCTGTTTCATACCTTACTGCGCTGTCAGGATATTAATAATCCGTTATCTGACCCCATGGACGAACTACTGATTAAACAGCTTTATTTATCTCTTAACGCTCGCCGGCGGGAAGCGTTACAAGCTTTGATTGAAGGTAAGCGCGCGAAAATCGATGAGTATCTTAGCGGCATAGGCATTGTTAAAACAGATGCGGCTGGCCAGCCACAACTTTTTACGCCACTACTTAGTAAATTCATTTTGCTGCGGGGCGCGTTCAACTTGCCGTATAAAGAGCGCAAATTACTGCGGCTGTTAAAACAAAACACTGGCAAAATCGTCCGTAAACGTGATATTTTTGACCAAATTTGGGGCGACGAAATAGCCGGCGATTGGGCGCTAAATTCACTGGTTTACCGCCTGCGCCGTCACCCGGCCTTCGACGCCAACCGCTACACGATAAAATCTATGAAAAAAGAGGGTTACATGCTGGTCGACGGCTCGATATAGCCAGTTTCGCATCTGTAACCTGCGGTGGTACAATAACCCCATATGGCAACACTCAAAGAACTGCGCGATGAGCGCCTGCGGAAGTTAGAAGAACTCAAAAAACTTGGGATAAATCCGTATCCAGCCAATGCCAAGCGCACGCATACTTTACGGGCAATTACCGAGCAGTTCGAAGAACTAGATGGCAAGCCAGCCACCGTTGTCGGCCGCATAACCAATATCCGCAAGTTCGGCAAAATCGCTTTTGTTGTGGTTAAAGACGCCACCGGTACACTACAACTATTTTTGGGGGCCGACAAAGTTGAGGGTTTAAATGCTAACGAGTCACAATTAGGATTCGAACAATTACCACTGTTAGATTCTGGCGATTTTGTGGAGGCTCATGGCAAAGTCATAAAAACCCAAACTGGCGAAATATCGGTAGAAGTGCAAAAACTGCGTCTGCTGAGCAAGAGCCTGCGCCCGTTACCAAGCGCCCAAGAAGGCTTTACCAATAAAGAAGAACGCCTGCGCCGCCGCTACGTGGATCTAAACGCCAATCCAGATGTATACGAGCGTTTTTTGCGCCGCAGCGCCTTTTGGCAATCGACCCGCAACTTTTTACTGGCCGAAGGCTTTACCGAAATCAACATTCCGGTGTTAGAGAGCATTGCTGGCGGGGCAGACGCCACACCGTTTGTAACCCACATGGACGCACTCGACCAAGACTTTTATTTGCGTATTAGCCACGAATTACCTCTTAAAAGGTTGTTAGTTGGCGGTTACGAAAAGGTCTTCGATATTGGCCCGCGATTTAGGAACGAAAACTATAGCGATGAACACCTGCCCGAGCACATTGCCATGGAATGGTACTGGGCCTACGCCAACTGGGAAATGGGCATGAAGCTCACCGAGCGCATGGTCCGCTTCGTAGCCGACAAAACCTGGGGCAAGCGAACATTTAAATTGCTCAACTCTCAAGAAGTTGACCTAGGCGCAGACGACCAAGATTGGCCACGCGTTAGCTTTGTGGGCGTAATTAAAGACCACTATGGCCTAGACGTGCATACCTGCACCCTCGCCGAAGTAAAAGAACAGCTTAAAAAACATGGGATCGAAGTCGAGAAGTCCGAAAACCGTTCGCGCGGGATAGATAAATTATGGAAAAAGGTGCGTGCCACATTGCCTGGTCCGGCATTTTTGGTAGACATTCCAACCTTCCTGCAACCTCTGGCCAAAACCCAACCCGGCAAACCCGAACTGACAGAGCAATTTAATCTGATACTCGGTGGTACAGAAGCCAGCAAAGCTTACAGTGAGTTAAATGACCCATTAGACCAGCTTGCACGGCTCAAAGAGCAGCAATCCATGCGCGACGCCGGCGACACAGAGGCTATGATGATGGACATTGACTATATCGAGGCCCTGGAATACGCAATGCCCCCGGCATGCGGCTTTGGTTCATCTGAACGTCTTTTTTGGATGCTAGAAGGTGTTACGGCTCGGGAGGGAGTTATCTTCCCTCAACTTCGCCGTGAAGTCGACGAGGTTACTAAAGCTATTTATGCCGAGCTAAAGTTAGGTATGTCGGTCACCGCAGCGCGTCGCAATGTGACACCACCAAGCCCAGAATTGCCACCAGAGGGCGACTATCAATTGGCAGTTGTATTAAACAAGAGTGTCGAAACTCCGCGCTTGCTTAATGCCGCTACGCACGCAGTCTCTGGTTTTATTGGCACACTTCCCAGCCCAGAAAAACTCAACTACCTACAATACCGCGACAAAACAGGGGAATTCGATGCGGTGATATCGCATCACCCCACGATCGTTTTGCGTGCGAATGGTAGCAAGGAACTATTAAAAACCTATCGCAAAGCACTTGCTGGGCACCTACCGGTCAATGCGTTTATAGAAACATTTACTCTTGGTCCGTCACTTAAAGAACTAGAGATTGTTAAAGATAAAGACGTGGATGAACTCGACTTTTGGGGCGTTGTGGTATTTGGCAAAGCCGATGACGTCAAAAAGGTCACAAAAGATCTGCAGCTTTTCGCGTAGCCAAAAGTCCGCCGAGGACAAATACTTTATCAGAATACAGAGAATTTACACTGGTTGTCGCGCTGACGATAAGCGCGGCCTCGTACGGCCTTCAACTTCTTCCTCACCGCTGATCTATCGTTAGTTAGATTTGCAGTAAACATCTAGGCCCCTCCGCTCTTCGATAGAGTATTGACAAATTTACAATAGTGTGCTAGTATTACTCATAACAACTCGTTTCCCCACAAACAAACATCTCAAAGAAGTTTGATTGATCGATTGTTCTCGCATCTTCTCGCACTAAAAAGGCGGGCGTCCGAACAGGCCACTATATATAGCACAATGAGGCTCGGCTACCGGATCGTACCAGAAAGAACTAGGGAATGAGCACCTCGGTATAAAGCCGGGGTGTTTTTGTTGGAAGAATAATCTTAGTTGGCGCTGTTGATCTCGGCGAGGGGAGCTGGGACGCGTTCTATGTCGGCTATGCCAATAAAGCGGTCGGAAACACCGGCCAGAAGGATACCGTGGTTTCTATCTGCGCCCGTGAAGCTGACGGCACCGAACAGTACTTCGTATAAGTCTATTGGATTTGGCTTATGCTCTGATGCTGGGAAGTCATCGCGGGTGGCATAAACTCCAAGACGAACAATGCGTCCGTTTTGTGGGTTAAAGCCATAACGCGCAAGACGGTAATGACGACCTTCCCTGTTATCACTACCAGGAATACTACATGCTTCGTGTACAAATAGTTCCACGTGTTCTTCGTCGTGTATAAGTACAGCGTTGACACCGCCCCAGACCCCACTGCCAACCGGTAGGAGATTCTCGTTGATAAACTTGGCTGCTGTGATTATTTCGGGGCTTAGCTCAGAAATATCGTTTAGCCTTGTATAGGCTATATTGCCACTAAAGCCTTCGGGCTGAGGACGTGGAAACACAATGGTGTCATCGAACATCGGGGCTACTGAGGTGTTTTTGTAGCCGTCAGGGCCTTCGGCAATTAGTTCAAGTTCGGCGAGTGATCTTCCCCAGTAGAATTGCTGGCGTATGCGTTTTGCCTCGTATAGGTTGTCGGGGTCGGGATCTGCAAGTATGGTGCTGACCAACCAGCCTTCTTCGTAACTGCCGTTTGGCATGAGTCGCTTTACACCTCTGGTAACGCGCGGATCTTCACCAGGTACTTCCATGGCGATAGTTGCATCACAGGGCTCGAGGTATGGATTGCCCGCGGCATCTTCCATCAAGAAGTATGGCTTTGCAAACGTCTTGCCTATATGCTCACCAATAGGTTCAAATCGGGCATAAAATATGTTACGCATCTCGCCGTTTATGTCGATTGCATAAACTTCGGAAGGGTTGGTTAATGTGTGCGTTTCGGGCACATCGGGCGGGATAGGTACTAGACGTTGACGGGTAATCCTGAGCAGGCCGTAAAAGGCAATTTCTTCTGGTGTTGGAGCCAATAGGGTATCGGGATGTCGTAGAGCCTCGAAGGGCTCGGGCTCGGATCTGAATTTGGCTTCAGGACGCTCATCGGTCTCTATAGTTAGCATGTATTCAAACCACTTTTTGTTATATGGGCCAATTTATATAATAGTACACTCAGTTTTACAGGTGCGCAACAGAAGGGTAGATCGCTCAACCACAAAGGCAGTCGCTACACTTTGCGTAGGCAGCGTACAATAGAACTAGGAGGCTTATATGAAAGAGTTTACTACCGAAGATGCGCGGCGTTTGGGTATGCAAGTGGGCGTGGATTTTAGTAAGATCGACGTCGAGCAACTCCGAATGGGGTTAACTGTCGAACTGGAGCACGGTGCCCGCGACCCGGAAACAAATGTAACCGATGACGATTTGGAAGTGACAGCCAAGATTGCCTGGGCCCATCTTAAAGAGATCCCCGATTATTACACCCGACTTAAAGCCATGGAGGCCGACGCCGAGACGGCTTAAACGCCCTCGAATATTATGCTATTCTAAATCCAGAACTTATCTTACAAGGGGGAAACATGGACGAAGATATTACTATTGCCGTAATTGAGGGCACGACCCGCGAAAAGCGCGAATCTATTAAAGCCGCACGTTATATTGCCGATTTTGGGCGCAAATTGCATGGCGTTAAGATTATTTTTGTCGACCCAAAGGATTTTAATTTCCCCAATGATGGTGATGACCCTGAAGGCCAGGACCCTAAATATACAGCCATCACCGATGAGGCCGATGCCTTTTTTATAGTCACTCCCGAGTATAACCACAGCTTTCCGGGTAGCCTAAAGCGCATGCTAGATAGTGAGTTCGACAATTACAAACACAAGCCAGTGGCGTTGGCCGGCGTCAGCAATGGCGGTTGGGGCGGGGTGCGGGCAGTCGAGGCTCTGCTGCCAACAATGCGCACAATGGGGTTATCGGTGGTAGAAAACAGTATATATTTCCCGAGGATACAAGACATGTTCGAACAAAACGGCGAGCTAAAAGCTGAGCATACCGAACGTTACACTAAAAACGTACAAGACGCTTATAACGAACTGCTGTGGATGGCCCAGGCGCTAAAATATGCCCGCAAAACCTGGCCCAGTGAATAAATATTTTTGTATACTGTGCTTATGGCTAATTACAAAGGGCACATTGCTGGTGGTTTAGTAGCTGGAGCCGCGTACACCGCGATCCTGATATTTGTACCTATAGCAACATTCACCGAGGCGGCTCACGTGCTGGAAGGCTGGCAGGCGACGGCTGCAGTTTTTGTGTTAGCCATGCTATTTGGGCTGTTCCCAGACGTCGATACCAACAGTAAAGCCCAAGATATATTCTTGGGCTTAGCCTTTGTGGTCGATGTGCTGCTTATTGCTACCGATCATTTGCAAGCGGCCGCCTATCTTGGCTTAATCGCCATGTTGCCGATTGTCACTCACCACCGCGGCTGGACTCACAACAAACTAGCTATGTTGTTAGTGCCGCTACCGATCCTGCTTGTCCCATGGCTGTATAACAGCGAAATGTTAGTACCGTCGGTGGTTTATTATGGCGCTGCAGTCGCCGGTTATTTTAGTCATTTATTGTTGGATGGCCTGATTACCAAGCATTTCCGCGTAAGCGGAGGATATGTGAAGTTCTAGATCAGGACCACGCACCCACCCTGCCCAGCCGGGTGGCTAGGGCAGGGTGGGGCGGTCGATGATCAGAACGTGATCGGCGCCACGCCAGTGACGTGAGCGATCACCCTCGATACCACCAGGAGCGATAACGCACCCATGGCGATCCATGGAGCGAAACGCTTTCGGGGCATCAGAAAGGCGATCAGACCCAGCACCAGCATGACACCGGCGGGCACGGCCGGGAGAACGATGTCAGTCGTTGTCACGCCCGGGCGATGCATCGCGTTGTCGGTTAGCGCCCATGCCCACACGGAGCAGAAGGCGAGTATCCCGAGTGCGACACCACGCATTGATGACTTTCCGGGTTTAACCGTCATGTCATTCCTCTCATCTCGCGGGCCTCGACGAGGCCAACTAAATGTAATATAACATGTCTTTTGTGGTTTAGCACTCTCGCACCCAGAGTGCTACAATATGCCCATGGACATTAACGACGACCAGTTTGCGGCCATTGTTGCAGACGCGCTCGACGAACTGCCATCTAAGTACACCGATCACATGGACAACGTGGCGATTGTCTACGAGGACGACCCGACGCCTGTTCAGCGCGAACAGCTTAAACTGCGTTGCAACGAGACATTATTTGGGTTGTATCAGGGTATTCCGTTAACCCAGCGCGGGGCCGGTTACAATTTAGTGTTGCCAGATAAGATCACAATTTTTAAACACCCATTATTGATGGCCAGTCGCGACCAGGTTCACTTAAAAGCCCAAGTAAAACATACTTTATGGCACGAAATTGCCCATCATTTTGGCTTAAACCACACCCGAATTCATGAATTAGAACGCCGTAGCTAGAACTCATTTCAAAACCTAGTTAAATGGGGTGGCGCACGGTGGGGCCGCCCCAGGTTTTACTTTTTCTGTAACCAGAAAAATAAAACTAGGGGCAAACCGTGTGACAGGACCCCTTCCTAAATAGTTTTGAAATGAGTTCTAGCTTACAGATCGACCATTTTTGCAACCCTATATCCAACCCATATACCAGCAATCGCTCCAACGGCGCCGCCGAGTAGACTGGAAATATCGAGTACGTCGGCGCCCCATAACCACACTGGTATATACGCGCCAAGAACGCTGCAAATCCCCGAACCGATATATATTGCCGTTTTCATAATTCTTATAACCACTATACTAAATGTATGAGCAAAATGCGGCTTGTTGTGGCTGCGGGTCTGGTTGCAATAGTGTTGGCACTGATTGGTGTCAGTGGTGCTCGGGCCGGAACAGATGATTTTGAGATTATTTCTTTTGACGCAACATATACCCTGAGCCATGACCAAGACAAAGTGGCCGAGATGCTAGTCAGCGAAAAGATTGTCGCTGACTTTCCGGAGTTCGACCAAAACCACGGCATTTTACGCGCTATCCCAGAAGATTATAAAGATCACAGCCTGGAAGTAACTGTCACCGGAGTTACTGACGGCCAAGGCAATAAATACGACTACGAATCTTCTTCGGACAACGGTAACCTGGTGCTAAAAATTGGCGATGCCGATAAATACGCCCATGGCCAGACAACCTATGTTATTACGTATAGCCTGCGCGGGGTAATTTCGAATCAAGCCAACCAGCAGGAACTCTACTGGGATGTGAATGGTGATCAGTGGGGGCAACCATTCAGTAGCGTAACCGCCCAAGTTATACTGGCGGACGATCTAGTAAATCAGGCCTTACCTCAGACTGCCTGCTATGCCGGTGAGTTCGGTAGCCTGGAGGCCGACTGCACAGCTGGCCAGGGCAGTGCTAGGACAGTCAATTTTGCCAGCCGCCGTACGCTGCAACCCGGTGAAACACTCAGCTTAGTCATGGCCTTTAAACCTGGGACCTTTGCTGACTACAAACCTAGCCAGGCGCTGATAGGTAAGTGGATTGGCATGGGCTTGGTGATTGTTGTGCCGGCGATACTGGCGCTGGCCATTGCGCTGCGCGGCTGGTACCGCCGTGGGCGGGATCCGCAAGGCAAGGGAATTATCGTACCGCAGTACACGCCGCCAAAAAATGTGACAGTTCTAACGAGCAGTGCGGTACTTAAAGAAGGTTTCGAACCAAAGGCCATTTCAGCGACGATTGTCGACCTCGCAGTGCGACACTATCTAAAGATTTATGAGGTAAAAGAAGAAAAACTCCTAAAAGATAAAGTGAGTTATGATCTGGAGCTGGTTAAAGAAATAGCTGGGCTGCAGGATCATGAACGTCAGGTGGCGGCTATGGTGTTTGGTGGTGGAGTTGAGCCCGGTACAAGGGTTTCGCTTAAAGATTCGCAGAACAAACTGTATGAGGCCGCGCAACGACTAGGCAAAAGCGTCGACAAACAGGCAACAGATGACGGGTACTTTAGAACGTTACCCGAAAAAGCTAAGCGCCCATATCAACTGGGCGCCACGGTCTTGTTCATTGTGGGTTTCTTCTTCCTGCCATGGTCGGCTGGCCTGTTGGCCGCAGCGGCTATTCTTTTTATAGCTTCGTTTGCCATGCCGGCTCGCACCGAAAAAGGTGTCGAACTTCGCACTTATCTACTCGGTATGAAAGATTACATGCAGTTGGCCGAAGCTGAGCGCCTGCGCGTGCTGCAGAGCCCCCACGGCGAGCTAACCGAGAAAGTGGATGTCGATGATAAACACCAACTGGTTAAGTTGTACGAGCACCTATTGCCGTATGCCATGTTGTTCAGCATTGAACAGGAATGGGCGAAAGAGTTTGCGCCGCTTTATGAGCAACCGCCAGATTGGTATGTGGGCTCAGCGGGCTTTAACGCGATTTATTTTGCGTCGGCTATGAGCGGTTTTGGAACAGCAGCCTCGACCAGCTTTACACCGCCTAGTAGTTCGTCATCCAGTGGGTTTGGGGGCGGTGGAGCCGGTGGCGGCGGTGGCGGTGGTGGGGGAGGTGGTTGGTAGATGGCACTCAATGCGAACCTGGATGTTATAGTTTTGTTTGGACCAGACGGCGCCGGTAAAAGCACGATAGCTAAAGAGATCATTACCCACCCTGTATTGCGCAACCACGCCCCAGTTGCGGTAAGTGGTACACGGATGGCCGAGTGGCCACGTGGCCCGTGGCACGATGAGCTAGAGACATTAGGTGTCGATGACGTAACGCACGCTGGGCGTGAACATTTACTAAGAAAAATAGGCTATGGCGCGCAGATGGTAGCTACTTTGGCTGACCGAGGTTATGAACCGGTGGTATTAGACTCCTCAGTCTTCCATAAAACACTAGCGTACAATCTTGCGGCTTTGGGACCGGAAGCGGGCGTCGAAGATGCCCGACGGTTGGCCACACCTCTCCAAACACAACTTGGTCGCTTGGCTTTACCTAATGTTGTTTCGGTGTACGTCACGACTTGCGGCCCTGATCAAGAGACAAGGGCGACTGAAATCCATGAGCGGCTTGGTCGTCGTGCCGAAAGGAGTACATTTGATCCGACTGACCCTGAAGGCTCAATTGCCCTTGTCCAAGCTTACGATACGGTTAGTGATTTCTTGAGTGAAGAAGGCTATCCAAGCCTACGTATTTACAGCGGTATGTCGCTTGATGAGCAAGGTTTTGGCCCCAAGTTACAGGCTGCAACTAAGCTTGCAGCTGAGAATTACAGACAAATATTTATACCGGGTTAGGCGTATAATAAACGGGTAATAATAAGCGAGGTGTTGGGTACATGAATAGTATGTTAGAGACGGCTCAAGCTACAATCCGCGAGGCTGCCAAAGAGTTAGGTTACGACGATGCAAAAATTGACCGTTTTTTGCAGGCCGAAAAAGAACATATTTTTGAAGTTGATGCCGGTGGTAAAACATATCCGGCTTATCGCGTCCAGCACAGCAATAAACTAGGGCCGCATAAGGGCGGTATTCGCTATCACCCCAATGTTTCGCTCGATGAAGTTCGGGCTCTGGCTACACTCATGAGCATAAAAACCGCGGCTGTTGATTTACCGCTTGGTGGTGGCAAGGGTGGAATCGTGGTTGATCCACGTACGCTTAGCCAGGTCGAGCTCGAGGCTATCTCGCGCGATTATGCCCGCAAGTTAGCACCACATATTGGCTCAGATAAAGACATCCCGGCGCCCGACGTCAACACAAACGGCCAAATAATGACTTGGATGACTGACGAACTAGCCAAAACCCAGGGCAAGCGCGACCCGGGTGCATTCACCGGTAAGCCGATCAGTGAAGGCGGCAGCGAAGGTCGCGAGGCGGCGACCGGTTTTGGTGGTGTAGTAACTTTGGTTGAATATTTAAGGCGACATAATCTAATCGATAAGCCCCTAACCGTTGCTATGCAGGGCTTTGGTAATGTCGGGTACTACTTTGCCAAGACCATGAAGGCTCACCCCAACCTGAAGCTTATTGCCGTTGCCAATAGTAAAAATACTTGGGTTAAAGAAGATGGGATTGATGTCGAAAAGCACCAAGCCGCAAGCGGCGACCCTCGTCCAGAAGATCTTAGCGATCTAAACGGGGTCGAAGCCCAACCAACTGCCGCGATTATTGGCGTTCAGACCGACATTTTGGTGCTAGCTGCTTTGGAAGACGCTGTAACAGAGGCAAATATGAGTGACGTAAAAGCAAGCATAGTAGTAGAGATGGCCAATGGCCCAATTTCTAAGACTGCCGATAGGTATTTGTTTGACAAAGGAGTAGTGGTTCTTCCGGACGTCATCGCCAACGCTGGCGGCGTAATAGTTTCGTGCTTCGAATGGCAACAAAACTTAAAAGGTGAACATTGGAGTGAACAAAAGGTCAACGATATGCTGAGTACAGTGTTGGTGCGCGCCGCAAACTCCATGATGACACGTGCTGAGGATAAAGGCATCAGCCTTAAAAAGGCAGCCTTCGAACTAGCCCTCGAACGTCTGTTGAAATGACCTCTTGATATTCGGGACATATATAGTACGATTGTATTTATATGGCCGAAATACATGTAACTGATGGATGGGAATACGACAAAGACTGGGCTGCGTCCGGCAACTGCAGAGACGGGGATCCGGATGCAATGTTTGTAGAGGGTGCTGAACAGAATGTGGCTAAACGAATATGTAGAGGCTGCCCGGTAATTACTGATTGCCTGGCTGATGCTTTAGATACCCGCACCGAGCATGGTGTTTGGGGTGGTAAGACCGAACTTGAGCGGCGCGCCTTGTTAAGGCAATACCCTAATGTGGCGTCGTGGAAGCAGTTGTTCGGCGCCTATGCAACATCAATTGCACAAGCCAAGATCGAAAGTGATACTGCTGCGTAATAACTGCAACTAGCGCGAAGAATCCCAAAACGTTAAAATTGAGCTTATGACACAAACAGCAATTTTTGGAGCCGGTTGTTTTTGGGGAGTTCAAGCTTATTTTGATCAAGTGCCTGGAGTAGTCTCAACTACAGTCGGTTACTCTGGTGGGCACACCGCCAACCCAACATACGAAGATGTTTGTACACATACGACTGGCCATGCCGAAGTAACACAGGTTGAATTTGATCCTACAAAAATTAGTTATCGAGACCTCGTACGCCAATTTTTTAGGATGCACGACCCAACACAAATCAATCGCCAGGGCCCAGATGTAGGCGACAATTATCGCTCGGCTATCTTTTACACAAACACCGAGCAGAAAAAGCAATCAGAGGAAGTGCTTAGCATGGTGCAAAAAGATTTTGATAAACCAATTGCCACCGAAATAGCCAAAGTTGGCAAATTTTTCCCCGCCGAAGAATATCATCAAAAGTATTTCGAAAAGACCGGCGTCGGTGCCTGCCATGTACCTTATGCGCCTCTCAAACCCGAAAACTAGCACATCCTAGTGTGGTTGGCTTATAATTGGCGCTATGTTAGACATACGATATATCCGCCAAGACCCCAAAGAGGTTCAGAAAAAATCCGAACAAAAAGGTTACAAAGTTGATATACCAGGTTTGCTGAAATTAGACGATGAGCGCCGCGAACTACAAACAAAGGCCGAGAGCCTACGCCAGGCTCGCAACGAACTTGCTGATGGTTTAAAAGCCGGCAAACCCAGCGGTGAACAGCTGCAAAAAGGCCGCAAACTAAAGACCGATCTGGCCGGAGTAGAAAGCCATCTGGAAACGGTCGAAAAGGAGTTTTTGGCCGCCCTTAAAAAAGTTCCAAACATGCCGCTAGACTACGTACCTGTTGGCAAAAGCGAAGAAGACAACAAGGTTGTTAAGACTGTTGGCGAGCCGACCAAATTTGCTTTTAAGCCCAAAAATCACTGGCAAATTGCTGAGGAACGCGGGTTAATTGACAAAGAACGCGCCGCCAAAATTACCGGTAGCCGATTTGCATACGTCAAAGGCAATCTGGTGCGCTTGCAATTTGCACTAATGCAATGGGTGATGGATGTAGTAACCGATGAAGCCATCTTGCAAAAATTAATTACAGACAACAATCTAAAACTTAGCCCCAAAGCTTTTGTGCCGGTTATACCCCCAGCCCTGGTGCGCACTGATGTCTACGAAGCCACTGGCCGCCTGAACGCCGAAGAACAGACATACAAGCTGGCCGACGACGAATTGTGGCTCAACGCCAGCGCCGAGCATTCTTTATGCCCCATGTACATGAATGAGATCCTGCCCGAAGCTGATCTGCCAATCCGTTATCTTGGTTACAGCACCTCATTCCGCCGGGAAGCCGGTAGCTACGGCAAAGACATGGAAGGTGTCTTACGCATGCACCAGTTCGACAAGCTCGAAATGGAGAGCTTCTCTTTAGGCGCAACCGGCCTGGACGAGCACAAACTGCTGATTGCTGTTCAGGAGCACCTGATGCAACAACTGCAAATCCCATACCAATTGCTGCAAAAATGCACCTTTGATATTGGCGGGCCTAACGCAGCCGGCGTCGATATTAACGCCTGGCTGCCCGGCCAGAATCAATACCGAGAAACCCACACTGCCGATTACATGACCGACTATCAATCTCGCCGCCTACAAACCAGAGTACGCCGCGAAAACGGCGAAATCGAGCTAGTACATACCAATGACGCTACCGCCCTCGCTATGGGACGCGGCATGGTGGCTATAATCGAGAATTACCAACAAGAAGACGGCGGCATCATTGTGCCGGAAGTATTACGCCCATACCTTGGCAGCCGTGAAGTGCTATAATTAAGTAGTAGAAACCTAATAAAAAGTGGAGTGGAGCGACGGATGATTTCCAACATCGGCATGGCTGGGACTAACTTAGAACTTAGCGACGATATTAAAAAATATATTCAAAAGAAAATTGGCCGGCTAGATAAATACATACCACGTCATGCCCGCAGAACTGCGGCCGCCGATGTAAAATTACGCGAAACTAATAATCGCCTCGGCAATAAATACGAGTGTGAGGTAATTATTAGCTTGCCTAATAGACAGGTGCAGGCTACCGAAGCCACACTTAATATGTTTGCGGCAGTAGATATTGTTGAAGCTAAATTAAAGAACCAAATCATTAAATACAAACAAGAGCACATTGCAAACCTACACGAACGTCGCCCGGGTGTTTTGGGCCGGTTCAAAGCCCGTTGGTCAAAATAGATTTACTATAAAAAAGAAGATCGGCGCCCGCACACCGGTTGGTGTGCGGGCCCGATCGCGGACCTAGTGCAGCCTTAGGCGGCAGCCTCCTCCCTTAGTTGCTGGATCATCTCGACGACAAGTTGCTTAACGTACTGACCAGTCACTCGGGGTTTTGCCTTGCGGAGTTCGGGGGCGACTGAGAAACACAGCCGCATCCCGTGCCTCTGCACGCATTCAACGCCCGAGACACCAATCTGTGACGTCACATAGCCCTCGACAGAACGACCTGGCCACTTGCTGTAAATAGGTAGGCTCTCTTTGTAGAGCAGCACGAGTTCAACCGTGCCGTTCACCCTGGACGCAGCTACTCTCATGGCTTAGCCTTCCTGTAGTTCGGTCAAATGATATTATACAATCTAGCTACTACTATAGCAAGATACATATTCTGTCAAAATCCGGCTATACTTATATAAGTCCCGCAAGTGACGTTTCTAACTGTTTTTAGGGAGTACTTATGAAACAATTCTTAACCAAGATTTTTGGTGATCCACAAAAGAAGACTGTCAAACGCCTGCGAAAACGCGTACGGCAGATTAATGTCCTAATAGATCATTACAAAAAAATGAAAGACGGCG
Organism: uncultured Candidatus Saccharibacteria bacterium; assembly: GCA_964405095.1. Lineage (GTDB taxonomy): Bacteria > Patescibacteriota > Saccharimonadia > Saccharimonadales > EFPC-124 > CAYOML01. Next base: position 85,695 of record CAYOML010000002.1, read on the forward strand.
AGCTGAAAAAGCAAACTGCTGTTTTGAAAGGCAAACTCGAAAAAGGCAAGTCGCTCGATGATCTTTTGCCCGATGCCTTTGCGTTGGTACGTGAGGTATCCGAACGTGTGCTCGGTATGCGCCACTTTGATGTGCAGCTGATTGGTGGTATGGCGTTGCACGAAGGCAACGTAGCCGAGATGAAGACCGGTGAAGGTAAAACGCTAGTCGCAACTCTGCCGAGCTACCTTAACGCTTTGGGTGGCAAGGGTGTTCATATAGTAACTGTTAACGACTACCTGGCGCAGCGCGATGCTGGCTGGATGGGCCCGGTTTATCACTTTTTGGGCCTGAGTACCGGTGTAATTATCGCTGACAGATCATTTGTTTTTGACCCAGATTTTGACAATCCTGATCACGAAGACCCCAGGGTACGTAAACTTAGACCATGTACTCGCAAAGAGGCCTACGCCGCCGACATTACTTATGGTACCAACAACGAGTTTGGTTTCGACTACCTGCGTGACAACATGGTTAACGAAGTCGACTTGTTGCGTCAGCGCGAGCTTAACTTTGCCATCGTCGACGAGGTGGACAGTATTTTAATCGACGAAGCCCGTACACCGCTGATCATTAGCGCTCCAGCCAGCGATAGTGGGCAGAATTACGCTACTTTTGCGGCCATCGCCAAAAAACTCCAGCCAGACGATTACACCCTAGACGAAAAACGCAAAGCTGTTAGCCTGACTGATAGCGGTACCGAAAAAGTCGAAAAACTCTTAGGGATCGACAATTTTTATGCTCCCGAAAACGTTCGTGCTGTGTACCATATGGAACAATCCCTACGTGCCCAAACCTTGTTTAAGCGCGACAAAGACTACGTGGTTACTAAAGATGGCGAAGTAATAATCGTCGACGAGTTTACCGGCCGCCTCATGCATGGCCGCCGTTACAACGAGGGTTTACACCAGGCCATCGAAGCCAAAGAAAGTGTGGCGGTTTTGCAAGAAAGCATGACGCTGGCCACAATTTCTTTCCAGAACTACTTTAGGATTTACAAAAAACTTAGTGGTATGACTGGTACGGCCTACACCGAAGCCGAGGAATTCCAACAGATTTATGGACTAGATGTGGTGCAGATCCCGTCCAATAAACCGCTAATTCGCGAAGACCGCCCAGATATGATTTATAAGACTGAAGACGGCAAAGTTCGAGCTATCGTTAAACAGGTGAAAGATTACCGGCGTGATGGTCGGCCAGTGTTGCTGGGTAGCGCTTCGATCGAGAAAAACGAAGTACTTAGCCGTGCGCTAATTAAAGCCGGAGTACCTCACGAAACACTCAACGCCAAAAACAACGAGCACGAAGCTTCGATCATCGCCAAGGCCGGCGAAAGGGGTGCGGTTACTCTAGCCACCAACATTGCTGGCCGTGGTACCGACATTGTGCTTGGCAAAGGAGTTAAAGAGCTGGGAGGGCTAGTGGTCATCGGTTCCGAACGCCACGAGGCTCGACGTATCGACAACCAGTTGCGTGGCCGTTGTGGCCGTCAAGGCGACCCTGGTTTGACACAGTTTTATGTAAGTTGCGAAGACGACTTGATGCGTATCTTCCAGGGCGACCGCATTCGTGCACTGATGGACCGTTTGGGCCTAGATGACGACACACCAATCCAGAACCGGGCTGTTAGCAAAACACTAGAAGGCGCCCAGAAGAAAGTCGAAGGCTACAACTTTGACGCCCGCAAAAACGTCGTACAGTACGACAATGTCATGAACCGTCACCGCAAAGCGGTTTACGCCATCCGCCGAGAAATACTCGAGGGCGAAGACATATCAGGCCGTATTAAAGATCTGCTTACCGATGAAGTTGAACAGCTAACTGCTGTGTCAGCCAAGCAAAACCCGCAACTGGCCGTAATGCTTGAATCGGTTATCCCGGTTGAAAGCAAGGTCTTGAAGACCATAGAAAAGGAAGAAAAAGATAAGGCCAGGACCCAAAAAGCTCTTGACGCCGCACAAAAATTGTATGCAAAACGAGAGAAGGAAATTGGCGCAGAATTGATGCGCAAAGTCGAACGCGAGGTCTATCTACAAGTGTTAGACACGTTGTGGATGCAACATCTAGAAAATATGCAGCATTTACGCGAGGGTATTCATTGGCGCAGTGTCGGCCAACGCGACCCGTTGGTTGAATACCGCTCGGAGTCGCAACGAGTCTACGATAGCTTGCAAGCCACGCTGCGCGAGGAAGTCCTGCGCGCTCTGTATCACATCACCAAACACGAAGTCAGTGATGCCAAAGAAGAAGAGCATCAAACCGAGCTAACTCGCGCTGCAGAACATGCTATCGAACAAGGTGTTAACGAAATTAGTGAGGTAGAACACCACGCCGACTTTAAAGGTGGCGCCACCCAGGAAGCCGGCAAGCATAAGACTCACGACAACCTGCGCAAAAAACGCAAAAAACAACGTCAGAATAAAAAACATCGCCACTAGTCCAACTAAAAATGGTACGATTGTTAGCAGCCACCAACACTACTTAAACCTGGAAAATTCAACATGAAACATTCCGTCGAAGAAGTCGTCCTTACTAATGGCAGTCGTGGTTTGCTGATTCACGTACCGAATGCCACGGTTGTCGGGTATGACTTTGAATTCCGTGCAGGTTACGATTACTGTACAACAGAAGAAATTTACGAAACCCCACACATTATGGAGCACATGGTGCTCGGTGCTAACCAGAATTACCCCAACTCACGAATGTTCAGCGCCGAACTAGAAAAAAACGGGGCATATAGCAATGCCAGCACATCTAGCGCCAGCTTAAAATATGTCGCCGACTGTGCCGATTTTGAATGGGAGCGGGTACTTAACTTACTGCGCCTGGCAATTACCAAACCATTGTTTTTGCAGGACGAATTTACCGCCGAATTTGGCAATGTTAAAGAGGAATTAACAGGCTACCTTAACAATAATAGTCGCGTGTTATGGCAGCGCATCGGCCAAGCTAGTGGGGAACGTTTTTTGAACGACGAAGAGCGCATAAAGTCGATGCCGGCCGTTAAGCTAAAAGACATCCGCGAGCACTATTTGCGTACACATACGACTGAAAACCTGCGGTTTATAATTTCCGGTAATCTGAAAGAAGATCGTAAACAGGCAATTCTAACTATGCTCGAGAGCTGGGAGCTGCCGCATGGCGAACGCTTCGGTTTACTGCGTGAGGAACTAGTCGGTGCACTGGAACCAATACATATAGTGCGTAAAGACGTCGAAAACGTGGTATTTGGCCTAAGTGTACAAGCCAACTGGCGGATGCCGGACAACGAAAACGACGCCATGGCCGTGCTTAATCACATGCTAACCGGCACGCTCCACTCGGCAATTTTAGGTCGGGCGCGCGAAAAAGGCCTGGCTTATGGTATGTGGTCGGATTTTGTGGTCAGCGATTCGGCCAGCGAATGGGACTTTGGTGGACAAGTCAGCCTGAACAACGCGCCGAAACTGTTTGCCATAATGCGTGAAGAGGTCCAAAAGGTGCTCGATGGCAAAGTTGATGCCAGTGATATTGATGCTTCAAAACAGTTTGCGCTCGGCAAACACCAGATGGGCTGCCAGACCGTAGCCGCGATTGCCAATTGGTATGGCCGCCGCTACTATTTCGATGGCTACATTGATGATTACACTGATCGGCCCAAAGCTATTGCTGCCGTCGACAAAGTTACTATTACTAAGGCCGCTAGTGATCTTATGGGTGGTAAACGCTGGGCATTTGGGGGCTTAGGGCAGTGCGACGAAGCCCAACTAAAAGAGTTACACGGGCAGTTTAGCAGCCTATTCGAATAAATGTGGACGTTGAGGTTATACTGATGATATGACCGAAAAAATTGCCATTGTTGGTTTTGGCTCGGAAGGGCTAAGCACCTACAACTATTTCGTCCGGCAAGGCGCTGACATTACGATTTTTGATGAACAAGCCGACCCAGCTCAGCCAGTACCAAAAAATGCCAAATTTATAAGTGGCCCGGGCTGCTTTAAAGACTTAATAGGCTACGATAAAATCATTCGTTTCCCGGGTATCCGCCCCGATAGTTTTATTACCGATGGTGAACGTAGCTCACTAACTATTGAATTTTTTAAAGCCTGCCCGGCACCGATTATTGGTGTGACTGGCAGCAAGGGGAAGGGGACGACCTCTAGCTTAATCCAACTAATGCTAGAAAACGCCGGTCTTCGGTCCCATCTGGCTGGCAATATCGGTATACCAGCGCTCAACATTTTGTCAGATGTCCGTTCAACGGATATTGTTGTACTTGAGCTCAGTAGTTTTCAGCTGTGGGATCTCAAACAGAGCCCGCATGTTGGTGTTGTGCTGATGGTTGAGCCAGAACATCAAGACATTCATACTAGTCTCGATGAATACCTTGCCGCTAAAAACAACCTAGTACGCTGGCAAAAACCAGACGACATTACCGTTTACTTACCAGATAATCGTATGACCGAAAAAATCGCGCTGGTTGGCAAAGGCCAAAAAATACCTTACACCAAAGCACCAGGTGCGTATGTGATGAATGGCAAAATAATCATCGATGGCCAGGAAGTCTGTGGCACGCGCGATATAAAACTACCCGGCGAACACAATGTACAGAATACCTGTGCGGCGGTAACGGCAGTGTGGCAATTTACCCACGACACGATCGCTATGGCTAAGGCACTCGGCGAATTCGCCGGGCTTGAACATCGGCTTAAATTTGTACGCCAAGTCCACGGGGTTGACTACTACGATGACAGTTTTGCGACTACACCTACATCGGCTATCGCGGCGCTCAAAGCCTTTTCAGAACCCAAAGTTATTATTCTTGGTGGCTCGGATAAAGGAGCCGATTTCACAGAGGTAGGCAAGACAGTCGTAGCCAGTGATATGCGCGCAGTAATATTGATCGGGCTTATGCGCCACCGGCTGCAAGCTGCACTCGAAAAAGCCGGCTATAAGGGTGCCATGGTTTTATTTGATGAGCATAGTGAGATGCCACAGATTGTGACCGAAGTTGCTCAGCTGACCAAGCCTGGCGATGTAGCCATTCTCAGCCCTGCCTGTGCCAGCTTTGATATGTTTAAAAACTACAAAGACCGCGGCGATAAATTTATTGCGGCTGTTAGAGCACTCTAAAGTTTTAGCAAGGCTTGTTTCACCCGCTCAACAATTGCTTGCTCTGGCTGTATAATTGCGGCCCGATCGCCAGCGGCTTGTTGTATGGCTTCTTCGATCCAGTGGTAATGAGTACAACCGAGCACGATAACGTCGGCCCCACGGTCACATAAATCGGTGATTTGGGATCGGATCAATTTTTCATCTACATCCTCATGCTCTATCATGTACGCCCAGCGGCTACAATCTGGTTCAATTATTTTTGTATGTGGTGCAAAAGTCTTTTTGAGCCACTTGTAACGCTGGCTAGCCAGGGTAGCTGGCGTTGCGCAAACCCCAATGGTGCCAGTCTTAGTCATTGTGGCAGCAGGTTTGATCATCGGTTCAATACCCACAAGTGGCACCGCAATTTTTTTACGCAGCTTGCCGATAAGAGTGGTGGTAACAGTGTTGCAGGCAATTACGATTAGACTACAGCCTTCATCCACCAAAGTCTCTAATTTAGGCAAAACCAGTTTGAGTACCTCGCGCGAAGGTTTGTCGCCATATGGCATATGCTCACGGTCATTAATAAAAATAACCTCGTCGTTTGGTAGAGATTGTTGCAAGGTCTCGGCAACCGACAATCCGCCTATGCCCGAGTCGAATACGCCAATTTTTGTCACAATGTTTTTAGTATAGCAAGGTTGGTGCGGGGGACGCCGGTTGGCGCCCCCCTGTGCGTAGGGGAAACTAGTATGGGAGCCTTGGTGAATGTAAGAGCCAATTCATGGTTGCGACGATACCGTCGCGGAACAGTAGTAGAGGGAATAAGATACACCCTTTCACCACTGCCACGCCGATCTCGACGGCCACGGGGAACTCTACATCAGCACTTTTGCATGCCATAGTACACCTCCTCAGGACGCATATAGATACAATACAACTTTTAGAGTATTTTACAAGTAGTACGATCTGTTATACTTTAGCAAAATGGAAGATATAAAACACCGTTCCAAACAGCTTGAGGTGCATATAGAACAAGCATTACGCAAAATTGATGCGCCGCGTTTAGAGCGTGAGATTAAAGCCGCACAGGCCGAGATGGCCAAAGCCGATTTTTGGCAGGATAACCAAACCGCCCAGCAAACTACGCAACGTGAGTCTAAATTACGTGCCCAACTTAACCCATGGCAAAACCTGCAAAAAGAAGTTGCAGACGTTGTTGAGTTGGCAGCAGGCGGCGACACCAGCCTGCAAGCCGAACTGATTGACCAAATCTCCGACCTAGAAAAACGTTATGAAATATTGCAGCACGACCTACAATTTAGCGGTAAATATGACGATCATGATGCAATCTTACGCCTCAGTGCCGGCGCTGGCGGTACTGACGCTCAAGACTGGGCTCAAATGCTAGAACGCATGTATCTGCGCTGGGCCGATAAAGTCGGTATGAAAACGGACGTAATTGAAGAATCGTCTGGCGAGGAGGCCGGAATTAAAAGTGCCACCCTCAGCATTAGCGGTCCGTATGCCTACGGCAAGCTACGCAGCGAACATGGTGTGCATCGCCTAGTGCGCCTCAGTCCATTCAATGCCGACAATCTACGTCAAACCAGCTTTGCGATGGTCGAAATCTTGCCTCAAATCGACGCGCCCGAAGAGGTAGCCATCGATGAAAAAGAACTTCGCATCGATGTCTTTCGGGCTGGTGGCCACGGTGGCCAAAGCGTCAACACCACAGATAGTGCGGTACGCATAACCCACTTGCCGACCAACATCGTGGTGAGCATCCAAAACGAGCGCTCACAGCTTCAAAACAAAGAAACGGCTCTTAAAATCCTACGCTCCAAACTGGCGCAACTACAACTGGAGCAACACAAGGAAAAACTCAGTGAACTTAAAGGCCCGGTAACTTCGGCCGCATGGGGTAACCAAATACGTAATTACGTGTTACATCCGTATACACTCGTTAAAGATACTCGTACCAATTATGAGGAACATGATACTCAGTCAGTGCTCGACGGCAACCTTAGTGGTTTTATGCAGGCGTATCTGGAAATTATCTAAACTTGACTCTAAAATACCGCAAACAAAGGATGTTGAGTAGCTCTGAATTTTATGTTATTGTAATTTTATTAAGGAGACCTTACAATGGGTGATCGCATCACGGGTCCGAGTGGACCAGACGAAACTTTTGGAGATGCTGATAAGAGTGAGCGACAATCTAGTCGGGGAGGTATCTTAGAGGGACTCGTTGAGCTGAATGAAGAATTCTATCACGCACGGGAAATGTTGAGTGTATTTGGCACAAGAAGTGAGGGTGAGCCGAGTGCTGATACATTAAGGGACATGATTGATGCTGTAGAAAAAACTGGTGCACCACTACTACGCGCCCTGAAGGAGGCTGTAGATATTGATTCTGGCGTGGCTGAAGTTGTTGGTGACACCATTACAGATCTTGAGGACTATCTGGATGACTTAAGTCAAGCACGTTCGCGACAAGAAATGGCTCATGTAGCTAGCTATGATAGGGCCTGGGATATTTCAGTAGGTGTCTCAGACGCTTTACTTGCGGCTCAATCAGTTCAAGAGGGTTGAGACTACATGCTTGCCCCATTGGTTTTCAGTGGATCATAAGCATCGCTACTAAGAAATAGACAACAATACTTAATATATCCTGCAAAGCTGTGGCCATGGGCCCGCTGCCTAAAGCTGGGTCTTTACCGAGTAGTTTGAAAATTATCGGGATCAAAGCTGCCATGGCCGTGGCCAGCATACTGGCGATTAATAAAGAGATTCCGACTATTAGAGCGATGGTACTCGATTGACTGATCACCCAGGCTCCCAGTCCGCCCAATGTTCCCAACACCAAGCCGAGCAGTAGCCCAATGGCCAGTTCACGAAGTAAATAAACACCTAAAGACAGTTTTAACGTGGCCAGGGCGCGAATCGTAATTGCCTCGGACTGAGTACCAACTGAATCGGCTATATAGGCGACGACTGGTACAAAGTAGGCTAGTGCAATGGTCTCGTGCAGGGCATCTTCGAACAGGCTGGCAATGTAACCCAAACTGATACCCGCTACTGCGCCGACAATCAGCCAAGGCGCGCGCGTAGCAACAACCGGCAAAATGCGCGATTGAGCTAGTTTGACCAAATTTACTCCTTTGCCGCGCCGGATACCTACCGACAGCAATGCGTCTTCGACGTGTTCGTCGTGCATAATATCGATAATCGTGCGGGCTACGACTGCGCCCAGCAGACGACCGTCATTATCGATCACCGGTACGGCATCAAGGTCGTGTTTTACTGCTAAAAAAATGGCTCTTTCTTGGTCATCGCCGGGCGCTAGCTTAGCGCTGACCCGCCGGGTAATACCCGATAGTTTGGCATTGATACCGAGTTGTACGAGTTCAGTTATGCGTATCCAGCCTCGTAATTTCCTTTGATCATCAAGAACGTATACGTAGTGGATGTCCTCCCATAGATTGCCAAGCAACTTGTCCAGTACCTCGCGCCGTGTGCTATGAGGGCTGCAGGTTGGAACGGCTTCGGTCATTACGCTGCCGGCGGTCTCTGGCCCATAGACTTGCTTCATGTTTCTCATACTACTCGTGGTCAACGGCAACCGCAAACAAGCTCTCGGTAATCTGCTTGTGCTACAATAGTTCTGATGATTTTACTAGATCGCGTAACGAAAATTTTTGGCAAAGAAAGTAAGCCAGCTTTGAGTCGTGTTAGTGTGCATATCGAGCCCAAGGAGTTTGTAATTATTGTTGGTACCAGCGGGGCAGGCAAGTCGACTTTGCTGAAGCTTTTAACCCGCGAAGAAAAACCAACTAGCGGCAAAATCGTTGTTGGTGGTATTGACTATGACACGCTTCAGGATAAAAATATCCCGCTTTTGCGCCGTAAAATCGGCGTGGTCTTCCAAGACTTTAAACTTTTGCCTCAGCGTACGGTGTTCGAAAATGTAGCTTTTGCGTTAGAAATTGCCGGCATGAGCAATCGTGAAATTAAAAATACTGTGCCCAAAGTCATCGAGCTGGTGGGCTTGAGCGGCAAGGAAAAACAGTTCCCTGGTGAACTTTCCGGTGGTGAGCGCCAACGCGTGGCAATTGCCCGCGCCGTGGTGCGCCAACCCAAAATCCTGATTGCTGACGAGCCCACCGGTAACCTCGATCCTAAGCATAGTTGGGACATTGTACGCCTACTGGAAAAAATCAACCGCTATGGCACAACGGTTTTACTGACTACTCACAACCAGAATATTGTGGACAAATTAAAACGCCGTGTGATTACCATCGACCATGGCAAGATTGTGGCAGACGTGGCGCAAGGCGGATACCGTCAAGGTGCCTAAAAGGAAACAGACGAACATGCGACGCAAATGGATTACCATACTTCGTATCATGCGCTACGGTGTCAGCAACTTTTCGCGCAACGCCTGGCTGACAACTGCGGCAACTGTGGTCATGATCATAACATTGACGATCGTACTGACCACCTTCACGGCGCGCATGGTCTTTAACGATACTATCCAGCAGATTCGCTACAAGATCGACGTGTCGGTCTACCTTTGCGACAAAAAGGTTCCGGATTGCACGATCGATATCAGCGACAGCGAATTGCAGGAACTCGAAGATGCAATTAGGGCAGTGCCGTTTGTTACCTCGATTGTATATGTAAGCAAAGATGAAGCCCTACAAAAATTTATCGATGACAGTAAGGGTGACCTAGAACAATTAACGGCTATTGGTGCACTCGATGGTAAAAATCCATTACCGGCCAGCTTACGTGTGCACGTTAATGACACCAACCGCTTGAGTGAGATTAACGATGTTGTCAGCCAAGAACGTTTTAAAGATTGGCAGGCTAGGCCGGCCTCGATTGCTGGCTCGCGCAAGGTCGTCCTTGAGCGAATTGCTAGCGCCGCCGAATTTGCCAATATTGGCGGGTTGGCCGCATCGGGCTTGTTTGTGATCATTTCCATTCTTATTATCTTTAACACAATCCGTATGGCTATTTTTAACCGCCGCGACGAAATCGAGATTATGAAGTTGATTGGCGCCGAAAAACGCTTTATCCGCGGGCCATTTATAGTCGAGGCCTCGCTTTATGGCATAATTGCCGCTCTGGTATCGACTGTGCTTGTCTACGCCGGGCTGATTTTTGCCGGCCCGAACATTGCGAGCTCGGGGATTGAAGTTGGCCCAACGCAGGCGTACTTCGCCCACTGGCCGTTCGTAATTTTACTGGCGCAGGTAGCCATAGGTATCTTTATAGGTATTCTATCGTCGTTTATGGCTATGCGCCGTTACTTAAAGGTCTGACGCGCCAGGCGCGTTGACTAAGTAGGGTTTTTGGTTTATGATAAATATGCTTATGGCTAGTAAAACAAAAATAGCAAAGCAAAGAACTACTGTCTTGCAACGTACCGTACTGTTGATTGTTACGGTTATGAGCGCTGTCTTAATGCCCCTGGCGGTCGTTCACGCCGATACTTATGATAGTCAGATTCGAGCGCTGCAAACCGAAGTCGCTCAGTATCAGGCTCAGATTGCTCAATTCCGGGCCCAGGCCGATACGTTGCAAAATCAGCTCAACGCGTTGCAGGCTGAAAAAAATGCTTTGCAGACTCAAATTAACCTCAATACTGCCCGTTTGAATCAGCTAAAACAACAAATTGCCGAAACCGAAGCCAAAATCGCTCAGCAACAGGGCGTGTTGAGTCGAAACCTAGTGAATATTTATCTGGATAGTTCGGTTACACCTCTCGAAATGGTATTGTCGTCTGACAGCCTTGGTGATTACATCGATAAACAGGAATATCGCGATACAGTTCGGCAACAACTTCAAGATTCGATAAAGAGAGTTAAAGACCTCAAGACCGAGCTGGGTAAACAAAAAGTAGCTGTCGAGCATACCCTGGCCGACCAGACCGCCCAACGCGATGCGCTGGCTGCCAAGGAAAAGGAACAAGCCGATTTGCTGGCCCAAACTCAGGGCCAAGAGAACGCTTATTCCCAGCTTGCTGCTCAGCGTAACGCCCGTATTCGTGAACTGCGCGCTCAGCAGGTGCTGGCTAACCTAAAGTGGGGCGGTAATGTCAGCTACCAACCGCGAGGTGGCGGATACCCGTCATATTGGAACGATATACCAATGGATAGTACACAAGATAACTGGGGTATGTATAACCGCGAATGTGTCAGCTACACCGCCTTTAAGGTTGCTGCCTCTGGCCGCCACATGCCTTATTGGGGTGGGCCAGACGGCGCTGGTCACGGTGGTAATGCACGGTTATGGATTAATGATGCCCAGGATGGCTGGCGGAATGGTGGCCAAAGCATACCTGTAGATCGGAGCCCGCGCGCCGGAGATGTGGCGATTTGGCCAGTTGGCTATTACGGCCACGCTATGTACGTTGAGGCAGTTAACAATGGCGATATATATATTAGTGAATACAACTATGACTGGACAGGGCGCTACAGCGAACGGGTGGTCAGCCGCGCTACTTGGCAAGCACAGGACTTTCAGTTCATTCACTTTTAGTAAATTGTTCGTCCGGATTGGCCAGTGGCCAATATAAGCTGGGTCCTGTCACGCGGTCCGCCCCACACATTTTTGTTGGCATACAACAAAAAGTGCGGGAGCTGCCCCGCCGCGCGCCACCCCTTTAATTATTTGGCCCTTGGGGCCAAAGATGAGATATAACAATGGCTGTCTTAACCGGGCAGTTAAAATCCTTTAGCGATTTTAACTGTTAAGTGGGGTGACAGGTGGTGGGGCCGCCCCAAATATTTTTTGGTATTTCCAAAAACATATTTAGGGGCAAACCACCTGGCAGGACCCCTTCCACAATTATCTTCAGCCTTTTCTAAGCTGTCTTTGTGGTAGTATCAGAAGGTAATCATAAGTTATATGGAGGGCCACCTGGCGTGAATTTTGCTGATGATAATCCCGAACAAACCGGGCAACCGGTGCAGCCTGTTTTGAAGAAAAAGCGCCAATTTGGGCTAGGAATGTTGCTAGGCGTAGCCATGACCGTGGCTATTGCAGCTTTTATTTTAGGTACACGATCACAAAATTTGTTCGTATGGCTATCTGATAGCCAAAATAAAGATGCACCGTCGAGCCTCGATTTTTCGAGCGTCCAGCAAGTCTATGATAAATTGCGCGACCAGTTTGATGGCAAGTTGGATACCCAAAAACTAATTGATGGAGCCAAAAAAGGTTTGGTTACGGCCGCTGGCGACCCGTACACCGTGTACTTTACAAACGATGAAGCCAAGCAATTTCTGGATACACTAGATGGCAAATTCTCGGGCATAGGTGCCGAACTTGATAAAAAAGACAATGACCTTGTGGTTGTTGCGACGCTCGATGATTCACCAGCGCGCAAGGCTGGCCTACTAGCTGGCGATGTAATCTCTAAAGTTAACGGCGAAGACACCAGTGACTGGTCAATCGACAAAGCCGTCTCACAAATCCGCGGCGAAAAGGGCACAACCGTCAAACTGACTATTGTTCGGAAACAACAGCTTAAGGAATTCTCGATTGTCCGTGCCGAGATTATTAACCCCAGTGTACGCTACGAAGTGACGGCTGATAACATCGGTTATCTACGGATCTCGCGTTTCGCCGACACTGACACCACTAAGTTAGCTAAACAGGCAGCAGCAGAGTTCAAGCAAAAGGGTGTTAAGGGTGTGGTGCTTGATGTCCGCGGCAATGGTGGTGGTTACCTCACAGCGGCGCAGGATATCGCCAGTCTATGGCTTAAAGACAAAAAAGTTATCGTCGAGGAACGTCGTGGTGATAAAGTTACCGAGCGACTGAATGCTCAAGGCGACTCACCGCTAGCCGGTATCCCAACAGTAGTATTAATTGACGGTGGCAGCGCCAGCGCTAGCGAAATCGTGGCCGGTGCTCTACATGATCATAAAGCCGCGCAGTTGGTTGGTACGAAATCTTTTGGTAAAGGCTCGGTCCAACAAATTATTGAAATTCTGAGCGGTGGGCAACTCAAGGTAACGGTTGCCAAATGGTTTACCCCAGGCGGCGTGAATATCTCGAAAGAGGGGATACAGCCAGATGTGAAAGTTGAACTTGACCCGGCCGATGTTGCGGCCGGCAAGGATGTTCAAAAAGACAAAGCATTTGAACTGCTCAAAAAATAGGGTACACTGATACCAAGTATGGATTCTAAAAAGAAGATTTTGCTTGTCGAGGACGATAAAGCATTGGCAGATGTGTACATATCACGTCTACAGCTTGAAGGTCTTGATGTTCGCCATGTAGCTAATGGCGAGGAGGCCTTGTCGGCAGCCTTGGAGTATAAACCCGACCTGATTGTGCTTGACGCCATGATGCCTAAAATTTCTGGTTTTGATGTGCTGGACATCTTGCGCAATACTGCCGAAACTATGAATGTTCGCGTGATTATGTTGACCGCTTTGAGCCAGGCCAAAGACAAAGAGCGGGCCGAAAAGCTCGGCGCCGATGATTACTTGGTTAAATCCCAGGTGGTAATTGGCGACGTGGTTGCGCGTATCAAACACCATCTCGGTATACAGTAGGGAAACCCATAAGGAAGGGGTCCTATTAACTGCCTGTGGCAGTTAATGTTTTCCTAGCTTGGCCTCGAATGGAGGCTTTAGCCGAATGAGAGCATAAGTGCGGTCACACGGCCCGCCCCACCGTGCGCCACCCCATTATTATGGGTTTTTTAGTTAGAGCTTATTCAACAACAACTTGCACGCGTGGTGCAGTTTTACCGGTAAAACGAGTGGTTTTGACTTTGCGAAAACCAACCACGCCATCTTTGGCGGCGTGAATGGTGTATTTGCGGCCCATAAACGTGCCAGGACCAGAAAGCTTAGTCTGGCCTACCTGACGGACAATAATCTCGCCAGTATTAACTTTTTGGCCACCAAAACGCTTCACACCTAGGCGTTGGCCTGGGGAGTCATGAATGTTCTTACTTGTACCGCCTGCTTTGACGTGTGACATCGCGTATGCTCCGTTACTTAACTTCTAGCACTAACAACTCTCGGGCGACTATTTGACCCTCGCGGTGATAAACCAGGTCATCCCAAGAAGCGTGCTTAAATCTCAGACGATTATAGCCGATCTCCTCGAGGCGGTCAAGTAGTGGCAGGTGGTGGAGTCTTAGACCAACCTGCCAAGCAGGCACGGCTACACATAGTCGAGAGCCAGCTTTAAGCTGTCTGTGGAGATTATTCAGGAACTTACCAATGATTGTGTTGCAATCGTTTTTAATTTCAGACAGTTTTTCAGGCTTAGGTAGGCCGCTGAGGGGTTGACCGAGATAGGTCTCACAGACGATATGCCCAATCGGCGCTTGCCAGGTAGTTTTGGTGGCATCTGCAACCTCAAGCTGGGGGTAAATCTTAATTTTATAGATGTCCTGCAACCATGTAAGGTTTTCGCGACTAAAGGCAACCATACGTTCATCGATGTCTGCGCCAGACACTTCACAGCCCATCAGAGCGGCCTCTTGCAACACAACTCCGGTGCCGCAGAATGGGTCTAGTACTCTATCTCCGAGCTGGACGTTTGCCAGGTGTAGCATTATCTGCGCCAGTTTTGGCGGCAGCATACCCACAAAAGCGTCGCGTCGCGGGCGGCCGTAGTCACGCCGTGAATAATCATCAATATCTTGTACCCACGTAGTTTGTGCTAGCCAAGTTTTAGTACCATTCTTGATAAAATTGAGTTCCATACCTAAAGAGCCAGTCATCTGATTATGCAGTACCTGTGCACTGTTGAGCACTGTTCCAGTTGCCGGCACAATGCGCACGCTGCGCTTGCTAAGGCGGCAGACTTTTTTAAGTTCTAAACCACTACGAAAAAGTTGAGGTGAGGTGACTGGTAGGCCATAAACGCTCAGGCCGAGTTTTAATTTACCCTCTGGCAAGTAACCGAGGTGATCAGGGAGTACGCGGGCACAATAGGCGCTGAGTTTGCTCCAATCAGTATAGGGTAATTCGATTAGTGGCTTAGCCAGTTTTATCGTGCCGCCAAGCAGCTGGCCGTCGACATTATCTACATTGAGCAGTGCTGCATGGTCGCCAAGTGGCTGAACGGCACTTACGTCGTAAAGACTTTCCAACTCAGCTAGGCCTAATTTGGGCTGGCGGCCTAATATCGCAATTACCATGTGCCTATTATACGGGTAATATGCCCGTAGTTTATAATGGAACAAGTCTATGAAATGGAAGCTGATACTTAATATTGCGACCTTTGCGGCCTTGGGGCTGATTATCTTCTTTGCCCGCCATGACATTGCCCGTGTTTTTGAGCACATGCGTGACCTTAACGTACTGGTTCTGTTGTTGATGGCTCCGGCGCAGTTGCTAGTTTATTTTTGTTACAGCAAGATTTTCTACTATTTCTTTAATGCAACTGGCACTGCTATATCGATTAGGCAACTGTTAGCACCGATGATTGAGCTCAACTTTGTAAACCACATTTTTCCTAGCGGTGGTGTGTCGGGTTTCTCATATCTTACTTTACGCTTAAAACCATACGGTGTTTCAACCGCCCGATCGACCCTATCGCAGTTAGCACGGTTTGGCTTTATGTTCATGGCTTTTATTGGTTTGCTTTTGATAGCACTGATATTGCTGGCCGCCGAGGGGCACACTAGCTCGCTAGTAGTATTGGCGGTTAGTGCTGTGACGTTCAGCATGTTGTTTGTGACTCTGGTATTGGTGTTTGTGATTGGCAGTAATCGTCGAATTGCTATTTTTACCAACGGGTTAGCTAAGCTGCTCAATAGGCTTATACATCTAGTACGACGTAAGCATCCAGAGACAATTTCACTCAGCTATGTTGAACGGACATTTACAGAACTGCATGAAGACTATTTGCTGATACGTAGTAGCCCAAAGACAATGATTCGGGTGGCGTTGTGGTCACTGGCTGGTAGCCTGGCCGAACTGACGCTGCTGTATCTAGCGTTTGTGGCTCATGGTGTCTGGGTTAACCCGGGTGCCATAATTATCGGTTTTGTGATTGCTAGCCTGGCTGGTTTATTTGCCATCTTGCCGGGTGGTCTGGGTGTTTACGAACCACTTATGACTGCAGTGTTAATATCGGCTGGCATCGAACCTGTACTTGCTCTTAGCGCGACGTTGGTTTACAGGGTCATTTCTTTGCTTCTTAGCCTGCTAACCGGCTATGTATTGTATCAAAAGGCGGTCAGGCGTTATGGAACAACCAATCTTTCAAGTTAGCGAGTTAATAGCGGTTATTAACCAGACGCTGGAGTATGCCTATCCCAGTGTAATTGTTGAGGGCGAGGTTGCTTCATTTAAGTTCAGTAAAAACAAGTATGTATTTTTTGATCTGAAAGACGACGGCGGTGTAGTCGGCTGTTTCATGATGGTTTATCAGTTGCGTACTCAACTGGAAGATGGAATGCGAGTTCGGGTAATCGCCCAGCCGCGGCTTACAGCCTGGGGTAAATTTAGTCTGACAGTCCGAGAAGTCATGCCGGTGGGCGAGGGGAGTATTAAGCGGGCCTTTGAATTACTGCAGGCCAAATTACAAAAAGAGGGCCTGTTTGACCCAGAGCGTAAGCGGCAACTGCCGTCTACACCAGCGCGCATTGGTCTGATCGCCTCTGTTGAGTCGGCCGGTTATGTAGATTTTCTGAAAATTTTAGATGAGCGCTGGGGCGGGCTGGAACTTATTGTCGGTGATGTGCAGGTGCAGGGAATGAGTGCCCCGGGGCAAATTATTCGAGCCATCGAACACTTTAACCAAATGGCCGATATACCCGAAGTTTTGGTTGTGGTGCGGGGCGGTGGCAGCGCCGAGGATCTAGCTGTCTTCAACGACGAATTATTGGTTCGAACCTTGGCTGCCAGCCGTATACCAACCATGGTTGGTGTTGGCCACGAGGTTGATGTCACACTTGCCGATCTGGTGGCCGACGTCCGTGCCGCAACCCCCAGTAACGCTGCACAACTGCTGGTACCTGACCGATACGCCCTGATTCGCGAACTCGGCCAGCGCGAACGGCGTCTATACGAGCGCATGGTTAACCGGACAACCGAGTTGCGTCGGCGTGTTGAGAGAGCGGCTAGCCAAATGGTTGGGCGGGTAGCCGACGCACTGGGCGATACTCAGCGTCGTCTGGCGCAAGCCCGGTTGGTTCTTAGGCAGCTCGATCCTAAAGTTGCCTTGCGGCGCGGCTATGCATTGGTACGCGACCAACGGGGAAAGCTGGTGCGTGGTACAGTCGATCAGATCAAACCTGGCGATAAGCTGACAATTCATACGACATCTGCCATACTTGGAGTGGGAGTAAATGATGTCAAGCGCCAAAACTGAACCAACCCTACAACAACAGATGGCCGAACTCGACGCCTTGCTGGCTTGGTTTGACCAACCCGATATCGACCTTGATGAGGCGCTGAATAAGTTTGATCACGGTGTGAAACTAGCTGAACAGCTCAAAACACGGCTGGAAACTCTTGAAAATAAAATCTCTATCCTGAAAGAAAGGTTCGACCAAGAAGGCGCATGACATATTGGTTGATTGCTGGTTTCATTCTTCTGGTCTTTGGGCTGGCAGCTTTTAGAGGTGCGCCGTATGTACCAACCCACCGGCATAAAGTGCGTAAAGCACTAGAGATGCTGGATCTAGTATCCAATGACATGATCGTCGACCTAGGCTCGGGCGACGGTTTTTTATTAAAGACGGCGGCTAAACAAGGTCTGCGCGCCGTGGGCTACGAGATTAACCCTTTCCTATGCATTGTTTCGTGGTTGCGTTGTTTGCCGCAGCATTCATTAGTCACCATAAAACTGCGCGATTTTTGGCTCACCGAACTGCCGCCAGGAGCCAAGGCGGTATTTGTTTTTCTGGCCGGGCCATACATGAGCCATCTTGGTCGCAAATTAGAGCAAGAAATGTCTAGGCGCAAACGACCGCTTAAAGTAGTCAGCTATGGCTATGCCATACCCGGTTTTTTACCCAAAGACTTTACGGAAGGCTTGTACTTATACGAACTTAAACCTAACGCCAAAATGGATATGGCTTTACAAACGGCGGTATGATTTTTACTATTAGGTTATGGATCAACGCCAAGCTGGGTTAGTTTCGCCGCTTTTGGTGGCCACGATTGTTTTGAGTGTGCTGGTTTTTGGGCTTGGTATCTTCGGTGGCTGGTCGTTTATCCAGTATCTTAGTTACAAAAACGATGTCGATCCCAAAATCGCTTCGGCCGTGGCAGACGCCAAGGTTGAACAGCAAAAAGCCGATAAGGCGATTTTTGATGAGCAAGAAAAACTTCCGACCCGTAAACTGGTCGGGCCTGAGGATCTTGGTAAGTTTACGCTGTCATATCCGAAGACCTGGAGTGTTTATGTAGATAAAGGTGGTGAGGGCGGCCGCTACGAAGCATATCTATACCCAGGTGAGGTACCTGGTGTTAATTCGCGAGGGGCCTATGCTCTGCGGGTCACCATTCAGGATAAAACCTATGAGAGTACGCTTAACGACTTCCAGGGCCAGGTAAAAGCCGGCAAACTCAAAGCCAGCCCAGTAAAAATTGGCGATGCCGATGGTATGCGGCTCGATGGTACATTCCCGAACGACATTCAAGGTTCAATGGTGCTGTTTAAAGTTCGCGATAAGAC
>CAYOML010000003.1:0-5451 GCA_964405095.1 uncultured Candidatus Saccharibacteria bacterium
TGGCGGAGAGGGTGGGATTCGAACCCACGGTGACATTGCTGCCACGGCGGTTTTCAAGACCGCTACCTTAAACCACTCGGTAACCTCTCCGTATGTGGCTGCAAGGTATTGTACCACATCTGTTAGCAAGGTTGTATTCCTTGGTGTATACTAAACCTATATGCAGCCAACAACCCCTCAGCCTGGTGGAGCTGGTGGTCCTGAGAAGCAGGATTTGTATCGACCAGCACAAGCCTCGCCGTACGTGCCGGCGATGCCACATCTCGAGACATCACAGTCGGCACCAAAACAACAAACCGATGAAATGGTGAGTTGGGAGGCGTCGGAATACATACATCGCAGCAAAGACGCCCTATGGACGTTAGGATTTATAGCTGTTAGCTTACTCTCCCTAGGTGGCGCAATATGGCTACAAGCTTGGACCTTTGTGGCTTTGATTGTCGTCATGGCCATAGCCATGGGGGTTTTCGCTTTCCGGCCACCGCACGTGGCAAAATATAACCTTTCGCACCAGGGTCTGGAAATTAATGGGAAGTTGTATGCTTTTTCTGAGTTTCGGGCATTTGGGGTAAGACCCGAAGAGGCGTTTTTTATCGTTCTGCTGATACCAGTCAAACGATTTATGCCGGCAATAACGGTTTATTTTGCCGAAGATGACGGCGAGAAAATCGTTGATATATTTGGTGCCCACTTGCCGATGGAAGAGATGCAACCGGACCCGATTGACAGCTTAATGCGACATATACACTTTTAACGTATTGTAATTTATGCTATAGTCGTCTCTGTTCCACCCCCTAAAAAGCGGCGGGAAGTACCTTCTAGTTCAAGGTGCAGCTTTGAAGACGTAGCGATACGCCCTTAAGGCTGCAACATGCACCCGTAGCTCAGCTGGATAGAGCGTTGGCTTGCGGAGCCAAAGGTCGTACGTTCGAATCGTATCGGGTGTACCAAGAAAAATAACCTACTTAGAAGTAGGTTATTTTTCTTGGTCTGCTTGTTTTCGATTCGAACGTACGACCGTAGGCGTAAACTGCCAGTCGGCAGTTTACGTTTTCCTTGCTTGGCCGAGCCTGGAGGAACTTGTTCCGAGGGCGAGCAAGGATGACGACGTTCGAATCACATCAACTGCCACAGGCAGTTGATGGGGTGTACTAAATAAAGCACCCCTATTCTAAAGGGGGGATTTTATTGAGGCCAAAAACTAGACTATATATCTTGGCTAGCTTAGAATAGCTTTGGCTAATGGAGAGGACAACATGCGTTTTTTACAGAATACACCGCCGAATTATGATCTGACCTATAACGATGTCTTTCTTCTACCCGGATATACCGACTTATCTTCCCGGTTCGCAGTTGACCTCACCACACCAGATCATATCGGCACAACCATTCCGATTGTGGTGTCCAATATGAACGCCGTAGCCGGCAAGCGTATGGCCGAAACCATGGCGCGGCGCGGCGGCCTGACGGTTTTGCCGCAAGATTTGTCGCTGCCGGCACTGGAATCGACCGTCAAATACATCAAATCCCGGCACCCTATCTACGAAACACCCCTGACGCTTTCTCCTGAGAACACCATCCATGACGCTCTGAACATCATAGAAAAGCGCGCGCATGGTGCGGTTATTATTGTCAACCAGATGAACGAGCCTGTCGGTATTTTCAAAGAAAAAGATGCCGGCAGCTTCGACCGTTTTACGCCGCTGGGACTTGTTATGTCCCGTGAGCTAGTGACGATCCCCGCTGGCTGGACACCCAAGCGCATGTTTGAATTGTTACACAGTAAGCGGGTGACAACGGCCCCGGTGATTAAAAACAAGAAAATGGTCGGTCTTATGACCCAAAAGGGCGCGTTACGCTCCAGCCTTTATACCCCCGCCCTGGGCCATAAAAAACGGCTACTGACAGCAGCAGCAATCGGTATAAATGGGGATGTGGCTGCCAAAGTCGAACAAGTCTTAGCCCTGGGGGTTGATGTATTGGTTCTCGACACCGCACATGGTCACCAGCATAAGATGGTTGATGCCATCAAAAACGCCCGGCACGTGAGCAAAACCGTGCCAATCGTGGCAGGCAATATTGTGACGCAAGAGGGCACCAGAGCTTTGCTAGAGGCCGGTGCCAATATTGTGAAAGTCGGCGTAGGCCCCGGCGCCATGTGTACCACACGGATGATGACTGGCGTGGGCCGGCCGCAATTTAGCGCTGTGGCTGAATGCGCTGCCGCCGCCCGAGCCATGGGCTGCCACGTCTGGGCGGACGGAGGTATCCGTTACCCGCGTGATGTGGCCCTGGCTCTAGCCGCCGGTGCCAGCAACGTCATGTTTGCTTCCTGGCTGGCTGGTACGTACGAAAGCGTGGCCGATGTTATGCGCGATAGCGAAGGGCGTTTGTACAAAGAAAGTTACGGCATGGCCAGCCGGCGAGCTGTCAAAAACCGCAGCAGTGCCAACGCGCCTTATGACCAAGCCCTCAAAGCACTATTTGAAGAAGGCATTAGCAATAGCAAACTATTCTTAGATCCGGAGAAATCCGGTGTAGAGGATATAATTGACGAAATTGTGGCCGGTGTGCGTAGTTCGATGACCTACGTTGGCGCCCAAACCATCGGCGACTTTTACGATAAAGCAGTGGTGGGTATTCAGTCACCGTCCGGTTACCAAGAAGGTCGATCGCAGGACACTACCTGGGACTGATGTTAGCCCAGCGTATTATACTCAAATGGGCATCTTATGGTGGTAGGTGTGCCAGAGTTGCCTAAACGTCGGTGCCAGTTCGCGGGCGTGATTGATGAGTATGTCGCGGAGTTGATGTGGGGTTACAACCACTAGGGTGTCGATGTCTATAAGACTAAACGTAGCGGGCGGGTCGGCAACAAGATAGTAGGTTGTGGCTAGCATCTGCGCACCATCGGGCAAGCGCATCATGCGCCGTCCCAAAAGGTGAACTGCACCTTCATCGGTGAATAATTCGCGGCTGAGGCCGCGCTGAGCCGCCTGGAGTGGGGTCTCGTCGGTGCGGCGAACCGTGGCGACGGTTGCGCCAATCTGACGGGCGTATAAATTTGGCAAATCTTCGCGGGGCGGGATAACACTTAGAACCAGTTCGCCGCGGGGCGTAATAAGTATGGTAAAGATCGTGTGGTGTATGTCCTGTACTTTGTTAAGAGCACTTCGCTTCTTATGGCCAACAACCTTCCCTCTCGCGTCTAGCACATCAACCAAATGTGCTGCATGTTCCATATGCTTATATTATACGCTGTATACGCAAGTCCTACATAACTGGGGTGGGCGGAGTTGGTGGAGTTGGGTCGTTGCTCATGGGAGGTGCTGTCGGCGTGGAATTTAGCGATTTTTTATCCTCTAGCCGGCGCCTAATAACATGGCCGGTTAACCACGTAGCCGCCCCAACCAAGGCTATGCTCCCGGAAAGCAGTGTTAATACTTGACCAACGTCTTGAGCAACGCGGTGTACAATCGGCTCGATTAGGTTTTTAACGAGGGTCTGTTCAGCTTCGGAGCCCACTGCCGCTGGTATCAGCGAGTCGATCTGTACTGATTGTCCAAAGAACCATATCGCACCGCCCAAAATGCACACAACCAGCCCATGGAAGAACGTTCGCCGGCCGATAGTTGCCAGACCTTTCATCTTGTCTTCGCTGAGCAGCACATAACCGGCCGCCGCTGCGAATGCTAGTAGTGGTAGAGCAACAACCATCCAATCAACGTTCGGCACAACTGCCGGCAACCAGCTCAGCGCCCGTGACTGTCCATTACCTAAATCATCTTGGGTGATTGGTTTGTTTAGAAAGTCTTGGCCATCACTGTCGACAAGGTTCGAAAGCTCAGCTGCGTAACTGGCCGCAGACATGCCTTTTGGCAAACACGTTGGCTGGTCGGTAGATGGTGCAAGGCGGGTTGTACATTGTGGCAAAGCAGCAATTTTAGGCTCGAGTTGCTGAGCAAGATTGGCCGCAAACTCAGCTTTCTTTTGGTTGATGGGGATACTAAACGTAATCTTTGGTTGCTTACCTTCTAGCCAGTCGTAGGTGG
Source organism: uncultured Candidatus Saccharibacteria bacterium (assembly GCA_964405095.1). Classification (GTDB taxonomy): domain Bacteria; phylum Patescibacteriota; class Saccharimonadia; order Saccharimonadales; family EFPC-124; genus CAYOML01. Next base: position 4,053 of record CAYOML010000003.1, read on the forward strand.
AATTTAGAACCGTCTCGGACTGGGTCTGCAAAAAACTCGGCGTAAAGGTTGTTGCTAAGGCCTCTTTAATATCGCTTGCAGCGATAAAGGATTTTTCAGTCGCGCCGGGCACTTCCATAGGTAGTGAGTCAATCAGGTTTTGGTATAAGCCACTCCCCTGCAGCCAGCCTTCAACCATGTGGCGATTTAGGATTGTCATTTGCAGAGTCGCCACACCCAGCCACAAGCTTAAAAACAGCGCTACCAAAAATGACAACATCCATCGGCCCGCGCCGCGCATAAAGCTCATGCTGTCATTGTAGCAACATTTTTTTACATCTCACAATCCCGGTCTCAATCTGTTACAATACATTTCAGTATGGAGTCCTAGCTAGGCCGAGTCTGGAGCAGCTTGCTGCGAAGACGAGCATAAATGGGTCCGAGTGGTTGAAGGTACACCTGGAGAGGTGTCCGAGTGGTTGAAGGTGCCGCTCTCGAAAAGCGGTGTGGCCGGCAACGGTCACCGAGAGTTCGAATCTCTCCCTCTCCGCCAAAGAATAAAGACGATCCTTGCGATCGTCTTTATTCTTTGCACGAAAGAGATTTGAACGAGAGTCATAAACTGCAAGTCTGCAGTTTATGGAGTCCTTGTTAAGCCGAGCAAGAAATGCTTGCATTTCTGCGAGCAGAACGCGAACGAATCTCTCCCTCTCCGCCAATAAAAAACAGATAGTCTTATGGCTATCTGTTTTTTATTGCCGAAGCCCGGAGAAGAATCCGAACGTGGTCGTAACCGGCCACTATTAACTCACTGCGCGGCGGCGGTTCTTCTTTACACGGCGGTATCAGTCGGCTGCTCTGTACCTAATGCTTCCTCTGTCGCGACACTACCTAAATCTCTGGTCGCGCGGCCTGAGCTTAGTTTCTCGCGCAAAGTACCGGGCAGTTCAACGACGGTTCTGCACAGGTCAATGACCTTAGCGCCCAAGGTAGAATATCCTGAGTTCATACTTCGCAGTTGTTCAACTGTTGGTGCATCTTGGGGTGCAACAAGGCGGCTAAGCATAGCCCCAATACCAGCAAAAGTCTTTAAACCTGTAGGCCAATCACCCGCATCTACATTATCCCAATATGCTGTTTCCCAATTCATACGTGGGTCTTTTCGGTCTGCCACTGTAAAACTCCTCTTTCGTAAAATTACTATCAATACTATACTTGCTTTATACGAGTATGTCAAGCTTAATTTGCGTTTTATGTGATCTGACTCCACCCACGTCCATGGATAAACCCCTTAACTAGTTCAGGTAAAAATCATATTGCTTTTTAGCTAGAAAGGTGGCACAATATACCTAAAATAGGAGAACAACAATGACAGCTTCTGGATCCCCTGAACATACAGCACCAACTGACAGACCTATAA
>CAYOML010000003.1:5551-6685 GCA_964405095.1 uncultured Candidatus Saccharibacteria bacterium
ATACTGAGCCACGCCGAGCTGCTTTAGGCATCCTGTCTCATCTGGAGGATGATTTAGATGAATTTGTTGCAGCTCAAGCAGACGAACGCTAGCTGCCGCCAGGGCCTACTCTCAAAGTTTGTTTCAGACTGTAGTGTATTTCTTAAATGCATATCCGGCTTGAAGTAGTAGCAGATCAGTTACCATCAGGATTGCCAGAAAATATAGCGGCGCAGTTTGGGCTGGGTCGGGGGTGAGCAAAAAGGCCGTGATATTCACCAAGGCGCCAATAGTCAGGCCAGCCAGACAGGCGCTGTACCACTGCAAACCGCGGCGATACTCCTTAGTCGCCCGCTCAGAAATGCGCCAGGCTAGTATGGCACCAGATATACAGAATAGCGCTACCAGCAACCCAGCCGTGAATCTTATGTCAAAGAATATAATTCGTGGACGTTGTAATAAATACCCGGTCACTATGGCCACAATAACAATCACCAGGGCTGTGCCGGTTATTAGCCTTAGGTTGGTTAGGTGACTTTTGAGCCCAATCAGATGCGCGAAGACGCGTGGACCGGCATATAAAAAGACACCGGCCAATGAGAAGATCCCAACTAGACCACCGTATGTAAAAAACGGACTGGCATTATTTAAGTTGAAGGCCTGGATAAGTGGGAATTGTATGATCCCTAGCCCGGTAATTAAAGTGCCAACCACTATCAAGCGATAGGCGCGCCGTGGGCCGGCTTTGAAATGTTTCAGACCGGATAGGAAGAACCAGGCAATGCCAATATGGATACCTAGCAAAAACAGCGAAATGGCCATTTGCGGCTTCATCGAGGCTGGTAGTGGAGCCGATAATGTTATACCAGCTGCGGCAAGCCCGAGCGCCCATATGGCAAGCAGTGAAAGATAAGGCCAGCGACGCAACAGCGGTGCATTTTCACTTTTGCGCTCAGCGAGCATTTGTTGCAGTGATTCTTCAGTAAAGGCCCGGACCGGATCTTGGTTTAAAAGGTAATCTTTAATTTTTTGCTCGACATCTAAAAAGGCTTGGCGCTCCTCTGGCGTAAAGGCCTGACCAGGTGCTGCCTCGGCGGTTAGTTTGCGGATGGTGTCTAAGAATGGCTCGATCGCCTGCCGTTCAGAGGCCAGTGA
>CAYOML010000003.1:6785-90428 GCA_964405095.1 uncultured Candidatus Saccharibacteria bacterium
CTATAACAGGATATAAATAAACATAAGATAAGGTGGGTAAAAGAAATGACTATGAAGCGAATGATGATGGTGTGTGCATCGCTGGCCTTAGCGGTTGTCGGCGGTTTAGTGTGGTGGGGCGGTACGTTCGCAACTGGTTTTGTGCACGACCAACTGGCTGCCCAAAAAATCAAATTCCCTTCGTCCGAGGCGCTTAAGGCAGATAATCCGGCGTTGGTTAGGTATGCCGATCTTAATGTTGACAACGCTGATACAGCTAAAGGCTATTCGGAGTACATATCTGGTCACCTAGAGAAAGTGGCTGGCGGTAAGACCTATGCCGAAGTCAGCACCGAGGCTATGAAGGACAAGAAAAACGCTACTCTTGCCGGCCAAAAAGCTACGTTGTTCCAGGGTGAGACACTTCGTGGGTTGCTACTCAGCGCCTGGGGTTGGGGTCTGATTGGTATGATCGCCTTGTACTCTTCTTACGCCATATTGGCGGTTGCTGCTGTGGGTCTGATCTGCGCTGTACTCATGAAGTCCAAGCCAGCTGGCAAAGCCCCCAGACGCTAACTGTATATCGGCAACTCTTCGACGCTGTTATACTTTTGGTATGGAACCATCTATTTATACTCGAATTATCAGAGGTGAACTTCCGTGCCACAAGGTCTATGAAGACGACTACGCATTTGCCTTTATGGACATTCACCCTATTCAACCCGGGCATGTACTGGTTGTCGCCAGGCGGCAGGCGTCGAATTTTTACGATCTTGACGGTGCAGAATATGAAGGCTTCATGCAGGCAATTAAAAAAGTTGCTAAACGGTTAAAAGAGGTGTACCCGAACAAAAAACGGATCGGTGTCATGATTGAGGGCCTCGAAGTAAATCATGTCCACGCAAAGGTTTTCCCGATTGATTCCGGCTCTGAATTCAGAAGCGAACCAAATATGAGCAAAGAACCCGACCACTCGGCTCTGGCCGAGATTGCTAAGAAGTTAGCATTCTAAGGCTCCAGATTGACTTTTAAGCAATAAGATGCTAATGTTTATGTAGCATCAAAGCTAACATAAACATGCAAACATTACGACTGGCCTCTGTATTCTGCTTATTCATCGGCTTCACGGTGGTGCTTAATAGTATTCATAGTAAAGAATTGGTGAGGGCGCCGTTGACTAGTCAGGAGGCTCGCAATCAACAGACTAACGACGATGGTGTGCTTCTAAAGATTCAGAGCGACTTACATAATCATATAGATAAGGCCGGCAAGGTGTTGGGGGATAACCCACAGACTGATACGCGTTCTTTGCGTTTACTGCAAAACCGCCGCCATACCCGGGCTAATGCCTTGAGTGGTATTTTTAGTACTTGGCGCGACTATTTAGCGCTTCACCTCGGGTAATTCATCAGGGGTGCCAATCATTTCTAGTTCGCGTACCAGGCGCTCTTCGATAGTCTTTTGTTCAGCCAATTGGTCGCGGGTTTGTTGGACGACCGATGCTGGGGCGTTGTTGGCATAACTAGTGTTAGCCAGGCGGCTCTCTAGGCGCTTAATGAAGACCCGACCCTCTTCCAGGCGGGCTGAGAGTTTGACGTGGTGCGCACCAAGGGTTTTAGCGTCGACATCCAGCCAAGCCTCATGCTTAGCGACGGCCAAGCGCAGACCACTCTCCTTCTCGACTTTTTTGATTTCAATCAAACCAGCCAGCCGCTTAATAAGTTCGGTATTTTTTTCGATGATCTCGTCTTTGATGTAAAGCAAACGCTGCTTACCTCTGGCCAGGTCGGCTGCCACAAAGCGCGTCTCGCTGACTAGCTCCTGGACCGCAGTAAATTCTTCGGCCAGTTTATTGTCCGCAGGTGTTGGTTTGGGCCACTGACCAGTAATGAGTAGACTGTCTTGCCAGTCTAGAGTCTCCCAGATGGTTTCGGTTACAAATGGGGCGAAGGGATGGGCCAAAGTTATGATAGTCTCTAGAACATGAGCCAAGACACTGGGATCGTTGTGAGTTTTACTACTTTCTATATACCAGTCCGCGACGTCGTCCCAGACGGTGTGGTACATCAGTTCGTAGGCTTCTCCGAAGCGGTATTCCTCGAATAGTTTGGCAATTTTTTGACTGGCTGAGTTAAGACGTGTGAGTATCCAATGGTCGGCGATGGTTTCGGGCTTGGGATCGCGGTTTTTGTAATTTTCGCCCAAAGAACTTTCGATGTAGCGAGCGATGTTCCACAGCTTATTACAGAAGTTGCGGCCGGCAATTACGCTGCCGGTCGAAAACGCTTGATTAACACCGGCGGTACGGCTGGCGAGTAAGCCCATGCGCAATGCATCGGAGCCATATTCTTTGACGATATCTTGAGGATTGATGACATTGCCCTTGCTTTTACTCATTTTTTGGCCGTGCTCGTCGAGGACCAAGCCATGCAAGTAAACGTGTTTGAATGGTACTTCGTCGGTTGCGAACAGGCCAAACATTATCATGCGGGCGACCCAGGCATACAAGATGTCGGCACCGGTTTCCATGACGTCTAACGGATAATATGGGGCGAGGTCACCCTTTTCTAAGAAGTCTGTGGTTATGAACGGCCATTGACCACTGCTGAACCAGGTATCAAAGGTGTCTTCTTCGCGGTGGTAAGTTACGCCGTCGACTTCGATGGTCGGTTGATCGACACGCTCGTCAAAAATCCAGGTATTGTGGTCGGCGCTACTCTGGAAGGCTGGGATGGGGATACCCCAAGGAATTTGGCGGCTGAGGTTCCAGTCTTTAAGACCTTTTAAGTAGTTAGCCATGACTTTACCTTTGTTCTTGGGGGTGAAAGTGATGTCACCTTTCTCGATAGCCGCAATCGCCTTTTGAGCCAAGGGTTGGATTTTGAGGAACCACTGGTCTTTTATCAGCGGCTGGATAACCGTACCGCATTTATAACAGTGGCCAACTGAATGGTTGTAGTCTTGCTCAGCGCGCAGTGCGTCGATGGCCGATAGAGCGGCCAGCAGGCGTTTACGGGCTTCCATAAATGGCAGGCCAACAAACTGTTGTAGACTTTCAGCGGTCATGAGGCCATCTGGTCCGATAACTTGGATGGCTGGCAGCTGGTGACGCTCCCCTATTTCAAAATCGACTGGGTCGTGGGCGGGTGTAACCTTAACGGCGCCGGTGCCAAAGCTGGGGTCGACAGCTTCATCGGCGACAATCGGAATCTCGCGTTTGGTCAGTGGTACCCAGGCGTGTTTGCCGATCAAGTCTTTATAACGTTCATCATTGGGGTTAACAGCGATGCCGGTGTCGCCCAGAATGGTTTCGGGCCGAGTGGTGGCGACCATAATTTCGCCGACTTTATCAACCAGCGTATAGGCAACCGTCCAAAGTTTAGATTTTTCGGTTTTGTGCACGACTTCGATATCGGCGAATGAGGTTTGGTGTTTAGTACAGTAGTTAACAATGCGTTCACCACGGTAAACTAGACCTTGGTCCCAAAGCTGTTTGAAGGTTTTGTAGGCGCGGTCTATCACCTTTTTGTCGAGTGTGAAGACGGAGTGGTCCCAATCGAGGCTGGCACCAAGTTCGCGCAATTGTATTTCCATATTGCCGCGCTGCTCTTCCACAAAGTCCCATACCATCTTGTAAAGCTGATCTCGTGAAAAGTCGAACCTGGTTTTCCCTCGTTTTTCAAGCCCTTTTTCATACACAACCCAGGTTTCGAAACCAGCGTGGTCGGCCCCAGGGATGAAGACTGTCGGCTCCCCTTTCAAGCGGTGGTAGCGGATTAGGGCGTCCTCGACGGCCACAACTAGGGCGTGCCCGATGTGTAGGTTGCCGTTGGCATTGGGTGGTGGCAAGACTAGGCTGAAACGCCCCTTGGTAGGATCCCCTTTTGGCGCAAAGGCTCCGCTTTGCTCCCATAACTGATAAATCCGTGGCTCGTAAGCCTGAGGTTCATAAACTTTAGCAAGTTTCATATTGCGCTTATTCTTCATGTGAAATTTGTAAAAACCTAACCAACCAGATCTTCCCCACCTCTGGTATAGAACAAAATTAGAACTGGTTTTCCACCCTGTTTGTTTTCGGAGCAAGTATAACATAGGCAGGGGTTGAGGGGGTAGGGGAGAGTGGTCTTTTGTTTGCACTGCGCTACCCCATTTTCGATCGGCGCGAACGGGTGAGAATGCGAATGACAGAGCTAAGACCCCTGCAACTTTTGCGGGTTTCGTGGTATAACAAAAGTAAAGGAGCATAAGCATTTATGGCAACAGCAAAGAAAACCCCTAAACTTTTGCAGCCGGGTAGGTGGCACCCCTCGCTAAGGCGGTTCGTCATCTTTGCCTCGCTAACACTCAACATCGGCTTCGTAGTGGTATTAATCGCCCTGGCGACCTCAACAGCGCTAGACGGCCTGTTCATGTCAACCGCTCTCGACCGCTACTGTTCGACCGATAACGACAACAAGTTCAAAAGAGAAGACGCCAAGATCATAGCTATGCGAGCATATGTGTGTGACCGAACGGATGCCCATACTTACTTTATGGACGGTTATTACAAGTATCTCGACTCGCAAAGCGTCCCCTATACTAGGGCTAACTGAAAAACTTGGCTCCGAGAACCTAATTAACAGGGGTGGCGCGCAGTAGGGCCGCCCCAAGTTTTTCAGTTCACATCGACAAACTGGGTACAACTTCCAGAGTGTAAGGGTCGCTCGAGGTTTGGTTTGTGGCGCGGTAGTAAGCCAGGCTGGCAATCATGGAGGCATTGTCGGTACAGAGGTTAATCGGTGGGTAGTCAATCGCGATGGGCAGCCGAGCTTTGAGTTGGCCGCGCAATTCCTGGCTGGCCGCCACGCCACCGGCGATAACCACCGAGGCAGGGGAGTAGTCGTTGTAGGCGACAAGTGTTTTGTCGACTAGCGTCTCGGTTGCAATATGCGCGAAGCTAGCAGCAATATCGTTGCGCTGAGACGCGCTCAGAAGCTCGGCAAGCTGCGTTGAGGGAAAATCATGCGGCTTATTGCATATTGCTTGTGCTTGGCGCAAAACAGCGGTTTTGAGCCCGCTAAAGCTAAAGTCATATTTACCGGACATGCGGGCCTTGGGGAAGGCGAATGCTTTAGGGTTGCCATCCTTGGCTGCTTTTTCGATGCTTGGTCCGCCAGGGTAGGGGAGACCGATGACTTTAGCGACTTTATCGAAGGCTTCGCCTACAGCATCGTCTTGGGTTTGGCCCAGTAGTGTATAGTCGCCATGATCTTTAAATAGCACTAGTTGGCTGTGGCCGCCGCTGACTATTAGGGCCAACATCGGGAACGCCGGGGTATTTTCCAACAAAAAGTTGGCGTAAACGTGGGCTTCGACGTGATGGATGGCGTATAGCGGTTTGCGCTTAACGACGGCCAACGTTCGGGCGGTTAAAGACCCGATAAGCAGTGAACCAATCAAACCCGGTGCGTAGGTAACACCAATAGCGTCGATGTTGTCCCAGGTAACTTTGGCGTCGAGCAAGGCCTTGTCGACAACTGGCAACATAACCTCGATATGGCTGCGCGCGGCCACCTCTGGCACTACGCCGCCAAACGCAATGTGGATGTCAATCTGGCTCTGCACGACGTTACTTAAAATCTGTCGGCCGTCTTTAACGACCGCCGCTGCAGTTTCATCACAACTGGTTTCGATTCCGAGGATAATCATTAGGGGTAGTGTAGCTTAAAAACTTGATTCTCAAAACCTAATACTTATGGCCGGGTCCTGCCGCCTGGTCCGCCCCTAAAGATTTTTTTATGGAAATACATAAAAAAACTTTGGGGCAGCCCCGCCAGGCGTCACCCCTTTGTTTATGGGTTTTGAGAATCAAGTTTTTAATAATCGACTTGCCAAGTCGCTGGCACCTGGAACTTCGATGTCAATGCTGCCATAATCGATGCTATGCAACAGGTAAAGTTGTTTGTTAAGAAGTTATTACCAAGTAGTGTTCGGCAACCAGTCATAAACCTATATCATCTGTTGGTGGCGGTGGCCGCCAATCTGCGTTACGGTTTTCCAGCGCGATCGGCGCGCGTGGTTATGGTCACTGGTACTAACGGCAAGACGACGACAGCAGCAATGATCTCCCAGATTCTCATCACTACTGGTCACAAGGTTGGAACTATCACAACCGCTTACTACACATATGGCACCGACGACAAAGAAATCAACACTTCTAATCGCACCATCGACGATATTTTTAAACTCCAGGCTATGCTAGCCAAGATGAAACAGGCTGGCTGTGAGTATGTTGTAATGGAAGCAACATCACAGGCGCTTGACCAAAATCGCCTGTGGGGAATCCCCTGCGACGTGGCGGTGATGACTAATCTGACCCAAGACCATCTCGACTACCACGCTACCATGGAGCGTTACGCGGCAGCCAAGGGCAAATTGTTTGTCAAACAGCCCAAGCTCATTGTGTTGAATCGCGACGACGCCTGGTTTGAATTCTTCAATAAGTTTGAGGCCGGGGAGCGCAAAGTGACTTACGGCGCGCATGAAGGCGCCACCTGCCAGATAGCCGACGTCGAGCTGCACAAGGATGGCAGCGATGTGACACTGAAGATCGAGAACGAGCATGAGTTCAAGTTTCGAACCCGTTTACCTGGCCGTTTTAATGTTTATAACGCCACGGCTGCGGTGACCGTCGGTTATTACCTGATGCTCGAGCCTGAACAAATCTCGGCTGGCATCGAAGCCTTGGCCAGTGTACCAGGCCGCTTGGAGCGCATTGATGCTGGGCAAAAGTTTGAGGTAATCGTTGACTATGCTCACACGCCCGACGCCCTGCAAAACCTGCTCGATACTCTCCAGCATCTCACCAAAAACAGATTATGGTTGGTATTTGGTGCCACTGGCAATCGCGACAAGGGGAAACGTCCAGTGATGGGCGAGATCGCCGCCAGGCTGGCCGATAAAATTGTGCTGACCGACGAAGAGCCATATGACGAAAACCCGGCAATTATTAGGCAAGAAGTTCGCGAGGGGATTATGAAGGCTGGTGCCGAGGATAAACTGCAGGAAGTTGGCGACCGCTATGAGGCGATTACGACCGCGATTAAGGCTGCCCGGCCGGGTGATACGGTGGTGATTACTGGTATGGGACACGAACAGTTTAGGATTGTAGCTGGCGAACGTCTGCCTTGGAGTGATGCACAGGTGGCGAGAGAGGTTTTGGCAGGTGGGAAATAGTCTTTGCCCATACCGCTGGTCCAACATCTTTATTATCTCAGGCCGCCGCCATCGACAAAAGTCGATGCTCGGCATGCGGGAAGTATAGCCTTCGCTAACCAAGGGTGTTTAGATGCAGCTGACGTAAGTTTCATAGCACTCATTAACAAGTAGCCACGGGTAGTTAATCGGCTCGCGGGACTGGCAGACGGGTCTATCCATGTTCTGTAGAATAGAACCATGAGGGCAACACGTAGGTTGAAGCAAGTGGCTAAGGCGCATGTGGCAGCGGCGAGCAGCGGTTGGCCGGCACGGCAGCTGGAGGTCGTGCTGATTGTCGGACAGGACGGCACCCAACTCAGCGTGTCGCTGTTAGGTGCCATCTTGGCAGCCAGTGGCCGACGGGCGGGCATTATCACCCAAACCTATGTCGAGATTGCCGGTGAACGAGTCAACGGCAGTGATCAAGCCGACATCTTAAGCGACCCTTTTCGACTACAACGCTTACTAGCCCAGATGAAACACGCCGAGTGCAGCCACGTCATTATTGAGGTTCCGCCGACCATACCTGAACATAGTTTTGTTAGTCTGCACCCGGCCTTGCTGGCCATTCGCCGTTGCGGTGACAACCGGTTGGCGGGTGTCGATAACGTCCAGCGTGTCGCCCAGATCCGTCGGTTATTGGCGCTCAGCCCGCGAGCGGTGGTTTGCAACCGTGACGACCCGGCATTTGATCAACTGAAAGATAGTTTGCGTAGCGGTTCTGGACTGATGACCTTCGGTACTCACGAGCGTGCCGAGTGCCGCATTCGCGGTGTTACGTTGCACTCAGCGGGCAGCGAGGTGAAGTTGGTTATCGATCACCATACAGAGTTGCAGCTCGGCTCATATTTAAGCGGTAAACAGGCAGTCTACGACATGGTAACTGCCGCTGCGGCCGCCTATCTGCTGCACGTACCAATTACGGCTATCGAAGACGGCATCGCCACCTTCAAAATCCAGACTAGCCACCTGCAGCTTATCCAAACAGACCGGCCTTATCAGATGGTGATCGATGACGCGGTGACGCCCGAAGGCCTGGCCGAAAACCTCGAAACTTTGGTGCATTTTGCCAAAAACCGCGTGCTGGCAGTAATCGGCGCCAATTTGGCCCAGCCCGAGGCTTGGCGGCCGGTGATTGGCGAAGTGATCGCCGAGGCCGCTGACAGAATTGTGGTAACCGATGGTGATTATGCTGCGCATGAAAGCCCACAGCTAGTACGCCAGCATCTGCTGCAGGGAATTGTCGCGGCTGGTGCCGATGCTCGCTGCGAGGAAGTAGCCGATCGCCAGACGGCCATTGGCCGGGCGATGAGTATTGCCCGCCGAGGCGATATCGTGGCTATTCTTTGCAGCCCAAAACGGCCTTACCGCCAGCTAGGCTCGGAACGTGAGACTTGGGACGACCAGGCAGTTATTGATAGTTTGTTGCAGCAATAGGGTTTTGGCACCTCCGTGCCACTGGTGAGCAGCACGGAGGTGCATCAACGCTGGTTCTTTCGGCGTCTTTGTGGCTTGATGGCGTCCCAAAATGTGGCCAGCACGGCAACTGTCATAACCACGACAATGATCGCACCGCCCAAGAGGTCGGACATCGGCCACCTCCTCTCGACATGATCGTCCAGCGTAGTGATAACTATAAAACTATTACAGATTAAGGCAATCACTTGCGTCTAAACCACCCTTACCTATTACTTCTACGGCACATTCCGCGCGGGGCAGCCTTTGGCTGCTCCGGCTGCACTCGGCATCCAGACCGTAGAAGTAATAGGTAAGGGTGGTTTAGAACTTGAGGATTGTGTAAGCGCTGCGATACACAGCGTAGAACAGCCGATTCACCGGCAATTCCCAAGTACCAAGATATGGCTTGTAGTCTCCACCGAATGATTGCTTGAACTTGGTGAACCCGGCCCAACGGTGGGTCGGCGGCGCATCGGCCGGAGCAACGCCAACAAAATCAAAGGCAGTTTGCCCCTTCTTTTTAGCGTCTAACATCATTTGGACTACTAGTGGCGAACCGGGGTGCAGTTTGCGGGCCTCAAAATCGGCGGCGGCGTGTGCGTAGTAGCGGGTTGTGGGGCTGTCAAAACAAAAGGCGGTGGCCACGGCTTTAGCTTCGAACTCGGCAACGTAAAGAGTGGCCGCGCCGCGGGATAATAAGATGTCGGCCATGGTTTGGTAATAGTGGTCGGTGTGCTGCAAGATACCGTTGTGCCGGGCAACGTCGCGCATTAGCTTGATAAACAGCGGCATGTCGGTTGGTTGGCGACTATCGCGCAGTTTAAGGCCCTTGTTTTGATAATTGCGGTAGAGATTGCGGTTGGTATCGGTCAGCTCGTTAAGCAACTCATCTTCTGATTTTTGCAAGTTTTGGGCCCAACTTAAACGCGGCTGGATATCTTTGAGAGCCGGTTTCAGGCCTAAGCTGAACAGATCGGTACCCTGCAGATGCACAATTGGCTCAAGGCGCACAAAGACCGCTTTTTGCTGGCGGGCTAACTGTTTTAGAGCCGCCAAAGCTTCACTAAAAGCTGCTTTGTCTTTGACAATCGGGCCGTACGGGCAATAGAGCCGCGTTGCTACCCTCGATACTTCCAAAATCGCTAACACCTGCCAGCCGGTCCCGCTGGCATAAAAGATTTTGTTGCCCAGTGCTGCCTGAAATGCTGCCCAGTGGCTGCTCTGCAAAAAGTGTCCACTGGCGCTAAAGAGCGTATCATCCCATTTCTTATCGGGTAGGCCGGCTGTCCATTGCATGGTCTAAGTATAGTTTATTATTGCAGTGGAACCTCAAGGTTTTTATAACCCCAAGTGGCTGTTTCAGGTTTTGCAGTTTGCCGTATCCGACCCTGCGCATCGTAAAGACTGCGCGGGGTCGGGGAACGTTGGCAGATCAGAGCCAGGACAAGGCATACGCAGCCCACCCAGCCACATGGGCAGCCAGAATGCCGAGGCTGCTCCAGTAGAGCCACAAATGCACGCGAGATGCATGGCCGTTTCTAAAATCAAATGGGAGTGTACAACACATCACGCCGAGGCAGAAGGTGATCGTGTAGGCCACGAGACACCCGATTGCCAGTGGCATTGAAGTGTGTAAGTTAGACGTCCCAACCATGAATATCGCCGCACCCGCAACTACAAGGAGCGAACCAATCGGCAAAGCTAGCCACCAAAAGGCTTGACGGGTCATGTTTGCCATTGACCTCGTGCCCTTGACCGCTGTGATTGTCGCCGTCATCGTAACACCTCACTCTCGGACGATGGTGACTTAGGATTATCTACAAGCAAATAGCCCTAAACCACCATCGTCACTTTTGCCAACGTACCTACCTCTCGGTGAGAAGCAATATCTAAACTATAAAATATTGTGGTTAATACATCAAGTATCTCTATGATGCGGTATAATGTGTGTAACCTATCAAACACTTGAGGAGGGTTACTCATTGTGAACTCAGCGATTTTTAAGTCTTACGATATCCGCGGCAGAGTCGGCACCGAACTCACTAGTCGAGTTGCTAACGAAATAGCTAGAGCTTTTGCCGATTACTTACCAGAGACTGGGGTTGTGGCTGTTGGCCGCGATATGCGTCCCGATTCCGAACAACTGGCCACAGCATTTATAGAGGGTCTGCAAGCCCAGGGCCGTGATGTCATGGACGTCGGCATGGTGACAAGCGACATGGTCTACTTTGCAGTTGGCAAATATTCCTTGGCCGGCGGGGCAGTAATCACGGCCAGCCACAATACAGGTGCCGACAACGGGATTAAGCTATATCGCGATCATGTAACGCCGGTTGGTTTAGGCTCGGGCCTCGAACAAGTCCGGGATGCTGTAATGGCTGGTAATTTTAAAGAGGAAACAGCCGTCCCGGGTAAGGTCACGCCGCGCGATATTACCGAAGATTGGGTAACTCATTGTCTGAGCTTTGTAAAAGGCTTGCAGCCGTTCCATATTGCGATTGATGCCGGCAACGGCATGGCCGGCGCCATTTTGCCATATATCCTGCTGCGCCTGCCGCTAAAAGTACAACAGATGTACTTTGAGCCGGACGGCACTTTTCCTAACCATGAAGCTAACCCACAAAAAGTTGAAAACTTGAAAGACTTGATGGGTCAGGTCAAAGAAAACGCCTACGACTTTGGCATTGCCTTTGACGGCGACGGTGACCGAGCGGTGTTTGTCGACGACATGGGCCGGCCAGTGCTAGGCAGCGATCTTATCAGTATTGTCGCCCACTATTATCTGCAAAAATATCCCGGCAGCAGTATTGTTTATGATGTTCGGACATCACGCTCGACCCAAGAGCTGATTAAGCAGTGGGGTGGTGTACCCGTGCGTACCAAGGCTGGCCGCACATATATTGGCGCGAAACTGCGCGAAATTGGCGCGCCGTTTGGTGGTGAAACAACCGGCCACTTATTCTTTAAGGAGAATTACGATGCCGATAGTGGCCTGATCGCCGTCCTGGTGGCAATGCAGGCTCTCAGTGACTCTCATCGCAAGCTCAGTGAGCTGGTTGATGAATATCACAAATACGTCATGGGCCCCGAAATCAACATGGATGTTGCCGACCCACAAAGTGCCCTAATCCGTCTGCGTGAAGCTTTTACCGATGGTGAACAAGATCAACTCGATGGGCTAACCGTTAATTACGCCGACCGCTGGTTTAACGTCCGCGCCAGCAACACCGAACCGGTAATGCGTTTGAACGCCGAAGCGCGCAGCCAGGGTGATTTGGATGCCTTAATACAACGCGTCCGTCACACGATCGAGGCGTAGAAAGAACCAAGATGACACTACAAGACACCCTGACCTATCAACCGGTCGAACTAGCCTTTGGCACATCTGGCCTGCGAGCGTTAGTGACCGACATGACCGATCTGGAATGCTACATCAACGGGATTGGTTTCTTGCGTTTTTTGGAATCGGCAGATGGGCTGGAACCTGGCAATATTGTGTATCTCGCCGGTGACTTAAGGCAAAGTACGCCGCGGATTTTGGCGGCCATGCAAAAAGCGATTAGTGACGCTGGTTACCGCACGGTGTATTGTGGGCTGATTCCCACACCGGCCCTTGCCTACATTGCCTTACAAAAACACTCGCCATGCATCATGGTAACCGGCAGTCACATCCCGGAAGACCGCAACGGAATTAAATTTTACAAGCGCGCCGGTGAAGTACTGAAAGAAGACGAGCTAGGTATTAAAGAGGCTGTGGCTACTTTCCGAGAGGCTGTGTATTCGAGCGACGCCAAGGTTAGTGATTTTGGCTCAAGTGGTGATCTTTTACAACCCCCGGCCTTGCCAACCGAAGACGGCGAGGCGCTGGCTATGTATCTCAAACACTATACCGACGTATTTAATGCTAAAACTCTGGCCGGCGTCAAAGTAGTGTTTTATCAGCACTCATCGGTTGGCCGTGATTCGCTGTCTGGTCTACTACAAGACCTTGGTGCCGAGGTAATACTCACCGGCCGGTCCGATAAATTTGTACCGATCGACAGTGAAAACGTAACACCCGACGATCAAGCCTACTTTAAGGTTCTCGCTCGCCAACACCCCGATGCCTTTGCGATTGTTTCGACCGATGGTGACAGTGACCGGCCATTTGTGGTCGACGAGCAAGGCGTCTTTCACCGCGGCGATGTGCTTGGGGCGATTAACGCCGATTGGATGAAGGCCGATTTTGCGGCTTATCCAGTTAGCTCCAGCGATGCAGTCGACCACCATCTGAGTGATCGTAAAGTTGCTTGGCAACATACCCGGATTGGCTCGCCATATGTTATATCAGTGATGCAAGAAGCCGTGCTGGCTGGCCACGAGCGTGTGGTTGGTTGGGAGGTTAATGGCGGGCTGCTACTGGGTAGCGATATAGAAATGCGCCATCATAAAATCCTGAAGGCTCTGCCTACCCGCGATGCGATTCTGCCGATTATTGGCGCGCTAGTCATGGCTCATAGTAACAAACAATCTATGTCCCAACTATTTGGCAGTCTGGAGCAGCGCTTTACCCAGGCCGGTTTGATTGATAATTTCTCCGGCGATGTCTATAAGTTGATTGCCGCCCGCTTTGCAGCCGATACATCGGATGTGCGCCGAGATCTGGGGCAGTACTTTAGTTCAGCCCGTGGCTTCGGCGAGATCACCCAGATTAACTCTTTGGACGGAGTACGCATCTACTTTGATAACGGCGATATTGCTCACTTGCGCCAGTCCAACAATGCCCCCCAACTACGTATGTACAGTGTGGCTAACACGCAGGAGCGCGCCGACGCGATTGTGTCGCTGGCGATAGCCGAAGAGGGTGGAATTTTCCGCGAGTTGCAGGGGGCTGTGAGTGCGTAGATCTATAGACCTGAATACTCTCTATTTCCCCCACCCTGCAATTAAGCACCCTTAGTTATCTCAGGCGGCCAACATCGACAAAAGTCGATGCTTGGCATGCGGGAAGCATAGCCTTTGCTAACTAAGGGTGTTTAATTGCAGCTGACGTAAGTTTGTGGCACTCGTTGCCAAGCGACCTAAACTCAGCTTCATTTGCAAACGGGTACTTCCTAAATACAGCGCTAGCCGCGAGTGGCGCGAAGGAAGGGGTGCCCCAGTCGCGCGCAGCCAGTACCCTGGCGAGCACGTCTGGGGAAGGAAGCCTAAGCGACGAGGCTCGCGGTATGGCAGACTAGAGGGTGTGCTGCTGTATGTACTGCCGCAGGCAGTTCATGGGCTCGCGGGGTTGCAAGGGGGAGCGAAATTCAGAGCAAATGAATTAGCACTCTTGCATTGACAGTGCTAATTTCGTTATAGTAAAAATACTTACAGAAGAACTGCTAACCAGGAGGTTATAAGAATGAGCGTAAGCATCAAACCGCTTGCCGACCGCATTGTGGCTGTCCGCGAGGAAGCCGAAACCAAGACCGCTTCTGGGCTCTACCTGCCCGACGCCGCCAAAGAAAAACCAGTTGTCGCCAAAGTTGTGGCCGTTGGTAAAGACGTCAAAGAAGTAAAAATAGGGGACCGCGTAGTTTACCGCGAATATGCGCCAACCGAACTCAAGACCGGTGGTCAAGAATATTTGATTCTAAAAGAAGAAGACGTCCTGGCGACGCTCGCAAAATAGGAGGATTTTTAAATGGCTAAAAAAGTTTTTTACGATGACGATGCCCGCCGCCGAGTGCTTGGCGGAGCAAAGACGTTATACGACGCTGTAAAAGTTACAATGGGTCCTAAAGGCCGAAACGTAATTATTAGTAAAACCTACGGTGGCCCGACCGTTACCCACGATGGTGTAACTGTAGCTAAGGGTATCGAACTGCCCGAAGAAGACAACGAAGAACTAGGTTTTAAAGTTGGCGCCGAGCTTATCAAGCAAGCTGCCAACAAAATGAACGACGTAGCCGGTGACGGTACGACCACTGTTACTGTGCTAACTTACACCATTTTGGCCGAAGCCAATCGCCTAATTGCTGCTGGCCACAACCCAATGGAACTGCGCAAAGGTGTCGAAGCCGCTGGCACCGAAGTGCTGGCTAAACTGGCTAGCATGGCCGAGCAAATCGGTAGCAAGAAAGAACGCGTGGCCGAAGTCGCCACGATTAGCGCTGGTGACGCGGAAATTGGCAAATTAATAGCCGATGTGATCAGCAAGATCGGCAAAGACGGCGTTGTAACCGTTGAAGAGGGCCAAGGTCTGCACCTTGAGGCCGAAGTTGTCGAAGGCTTTACCATGGATCGCGGCTTTGTGAGCCCCTACATGGTAACCGACGCCGCACGCATGGAAGCTGTTTACGACAAGCCGGCCATCGTAATTACCGACGAAAAGATCAGCAGTGTGCAACAATTCTTGCCACTACTCGAAAAACTCGCTCAAGCTGGCAAAAAAGATCTAATCTTGGTTGCCGAAGATGTTGAAGGCGAAGTCATGGCTACATTAATCCTTAACAAACTTAAGGGTGTGTTTAACACAGTGGCCGTTAAGGCCCCTGCCTTCGGCGACCGTCGCAAAGACATGCTTCAGGACTTGGCGGTTTTGACTGGCGCCCAAGTTATTAGTAAAGACCAAGGCGTAACCTTTGAAGACGCCGAGCTAAGTATGGTAGGTAGTGCCCGCAAGGTAATTGTTGGTAAAGACAACACTACTATCATTGAAGGTGCGGGTTCGGCTGCCGACGTGACCGCGCGAATTAAGCAAATCAAAGCCCAGGCCGAAGCCGCTAGTAGCGAGTATGATAAAGAAAACTACGAAAAACGGGCTGCAGCCTTAAGTGGTAAGGTTGCCGTCATTAAAGTCGGTGGCGCCACCGAAACCGAGATCGAAGAAAAGAAATTCCGTGTCGACGACGCTGTGGCTGCCACCAAAGCTGCTCTGGCCGAGGGTGTGGTAGCTGGTGGTGGTGTGACATTTGTTGATCTCAGCAAAACACTCAAAGTTACCGGTAACGACAGCGCAGCCGCTGGCCATCAGTTGCTTAAAAACGCTCTATTGCAGCCTTTCCGACAGTTGATGAGCAATGCTGGTATGAACGCCGACGAAAAGTTGCCACAAGTGGTTGCCAGTAGCAAACCAGGCTACGGCTTCGACGTCAACAACGCCGACAAGCTGATCGACCTTAAAGTGGCAGGTATTGTTGACCCGGCGCGGGTAGCCAAAGAAGCTATCCAAAATGCCGTCAGTATTGCCGCTACAGCCATGACCATGGGTGCCCTGGTGGTTGATATTCCCAAAGAAGAATCAGCTCCAGGCGGTGGCGGTGGCATGCCTGGTATGGGCATGATGTAATCCTGGCCAGCACAATATTAAAAGACCTCGCACGAGGTCTTTTAATATTGTGCTTATTATGGGTTATCCGGTGCGGACGCGTCATTTTCGGAAACATTATTTTTTGCTCGGTTCCAGTACAATAATATAAGCATGACCTTTTACTCGCAGGTTAGTCACGAGGCCTTCGAAAAGATTAAATCCGGCAAGCGCATAATCGAACCGCGTCTTAACGACGAGGCTCATAAGCAAGTTCGGCCGGGTGATCTTTTAGTTTTGACCGATCGCGAAACCAAAAAAGAGCTGGTTGCCAAAGTGGTGGGCGTGCTGCGCTACCCCAGTTTTGTCGAGATGTTCCACATTAATCACATTGGTCGATTTGGCAGTGATGACGAACTCGAGCTTCTAGGCGAGATGCATCATTACTACACAACTGCACAAGAGATAGCCCATGGCGTATTGGGTATTAAGCTGCATGTTCTTAAATCTGGTAGAATTTAGGTAATGGAAGTAAGGTTTTGCCGACGCTGTGGCGCTAAGTTGGAATCCAAGGGCCACGGCGCGTACCACTGCGCCAACGGCCACACGATATACCAAAAGGCTTCACCGGCAGCCGGCGCATTGTTGCTTAACAATCGCCAAGAGGTACTGTTATCGGTACGCGGTATCGAGCCAGACAAAGATATGCTCGACACTCCTGGCGGTTTTTGCGATCCAGACGAGTCGCTACTTGAGGCTCTGAGCCGCGAGTTACAGGAAGAGGTAGGTCTTAAACCCAGCGATTACTCCGAGTTAAAGTACCTAACTGACGCAGTTAATATCTACGATTATCAAGGCGAAGCAACTAAAGCGAATCATGTAGTATTCTGGGGTTACTTGAAAGACGGTGCGGAAATTACAGTGGGAGATGATGTGACCGGCGTCGAATGGATACCTTTGAAAGATGTAGATATTAATCGCATATCTGTGAACGCAGAAAGCGATCGCAAAGCGATTAAAGCGCTGCAGAAAATATTCGGCTTGTAAGCTCTATCGTTTGGCGCTAAAGTAGTCGACTTCTTTAATTATGTCCAGCAACGCCTGGGCGCGCTTAGTTTCGTCGTCAATATTTTTAGCGGCAGCGTGGGCCTCGTCGAGCAGGCTTTGGTCGTCGGTTGAGCGAATAATCAGCAGTAAGGTGTCAAATTTTTCCTCTGGTGCGAGCTTAAGTTTGCCAACCAGTGGCTTGAGCTCTTCCAGGGCCGAAGCCTTGATTTTATCCAGACCACTGTCACCAGTCGAAACAGGTTTGTAAGCAGTATCGTCGTGGCTGGGTTCATCGACGGCTGGTTCGGCCGGGGGTTCCTCGTATTTGAGAGCTGATTCGGCTGGTTTTTTATCATCTTCCTCACCGCCTTGGCCCATGTGCTTGCCGTGGGTGTGGTGCACGCTTGGTAGCCCTGGCTCTGGCTCGGTTTCTTCTTTGTCTTCTTCGGCGGGTTGATTAACTGATGGGCTCGGCTGAATGCTAGCTGGTTCGGCTCCCGGAAGTGGTGGCGTGGGCATACCGGCCAGGGGGTCACCAAGTTGACCGGTTGGTGCCGGCATCATTGTTGGCGCAGGTTGGTCACCATCGCCAGGTGCGGGAGTTTCTTCAAATTGCAAGCCGCCATTTAATGTTTTGGCGAGTTCGTCATCGCCGTTCATCGGCGGATGCTGCTGCGTATCTTCGTCCATGTCCCACCTCTTCTTAAAAGCTTACGCTAAATCTTTATTACACTGTACCACACCGCCCGTGCGTGAGAAAATAGGAGTGTCGAAGGTTGCGTTGCAGCCACACCGGAGTCTACCAAATAAGGAGGAACCATGCTCGACGATCTTAAGGTTATCAAACAGCGCGACCCACAAGGTTATCTAGCATTTGTGGCTAGTCAACCAGAGCAACTTAAGTATAAATTTGGGATTACCACTGAACATTTTCCAAAACAGATCGACGAAGTCGTCTTTGCTGGCATGGGTGGTAGTTCGCTTGTGGCAGAGCTTGCCCGTACTTGGCCGAAGCTGAAAGAGCCGCTAGAAATCATTAAAGGTTACAAATTGCCTGAATTTGTCGATGAGAATACGTTGGTTATTTGCGCCAGTTATTCGGGCAACACTGAAGAAACCCTAGAATGCTTGGCCCAAGCCCGCGCTAGTAAAGCTCAAATCGCGATCATTGCCCATGGCGGAAAGTTAGCCGCCGCTGCACGCGAGCATGGCGATGTGTACGCCGAGCTGCCTGAGTGTCAGCAACCACGTGTCGGTGTATTCTATGCCTACCGCGCAGTGATAGAAATCTTGTTTGCTGCCGGACTAGTTCCCAAAGCCGATATCAACGAACTGGGGGCGTTAGTGGAGCCGCTTGAAGCGGCAATTGCCGGCTGGAAAGCTGCCGTACCCGAAGCCCATAACCAAGCCAAGCAACTTGCCGAAGCAATGGTTGGCAAGACACCCATTATTTACGGCGGCCCACTGATGTTCCCGGCGGCCTACAAATGGAAGATAGACGTCAACGAAAACGCCAAGAACACTGCTTGGTGCGGTGCCCTGCCAGAATTCAACCATAACGAATTCATCGGCTGGAGCAGCCACCCAATCGAGAAACCGTTTGCTGTGATCGATCTAATTTCGAGTTTTGAGCACCCTCGCGTGTTGCGTCGCTTTGAAGTTAGTGATCGCTTGCTTTCCGGCATGCGCCCCAAGTCGCTCAACATCCAAGCCAAAGGCAAAAGCCCGCTAGAGCATCTCCTGTACCTGGTCTTACTTGGAGATTTTGCGACTACCTATCTGGCGTTGTTGAACGGTGTTAATCCATCGCCAGTCGATCTTGTAGAGAAGTTCAAAAAAGAACTTGGGTGATATAAGAGAATGAGTGTCATCCCAAAATTTGACCCAAAACAATTTGTTACCGAGCCATACGTTAAGCGTGTTGAAAAGCCTTGGGGTTACGAGCTGCACTGGGTACCAGAGGGGCTGCCGTACATGGGTAAGCTGCTGCATATCAATGCTGGCGCGCGCTTGAGTCTGCAGGTACATGATGTCAAACAAGAAGCCTATTTCATAATCAGTGGTCGCGGCGCGCTGATATGGGAGGACGCAACAGGGAAGTTAATAGAAACCGAACTAAAGCCTGATGTTGGCTACAGGACAAGCGTTGGACAAAAACATCGCCTGAAAGGCATAACAGCTTGTGATATAGCTGAGGCTTCCACTCCAGAAGCCGGTACTACTTGGAGACTGGAAGATGACTACGCCCGGCCACACGAAACCCCCGAGCAGCGTAAGAAAGAACGCGGCGAGGCATAGCACCGTATGTGCCAGCCCGATCTGTACAACCACCCATAACGGTGTTATGCTAAGGGTTCAGGGGAAAATAGCAAGTTAACTGGCGGTGTGACCAAGCGCCCTCTGCGCCTCGGTCATAAGTTACACATCTTTACTTTGGTGTTGTGGCAGCTGCCAGATAATGTAAAGGTTATTTAGTTTATGTGTGGAATATTTGGCTATATTGGTCATAAAAACACGGCCAGCGAAGTTGTTATTGAAGGGCTCAAGCGCCTAGACTATCGCGGTTACGACTCATGGGGAGTCGGGCTGGTAGCAAACGACAAAATAGTCGTTGAAAAAGAAGCTGGTAAAATTACTGATGTTAAAGTCATGGCAAAGATGCCAAAAGGCAGTTGTGCGCTGGCACACACCCGTTGGGCAACCACCGGCGCAGTTACTCAGGTTAATGCTCATCCGCATTTAAGTAGTGATAAATCGTTTGCTTTGGTGCAGAACGGCATTGTCGAGAATTTCGAAGAGCTAAAGAAAGTTATGCTCAAAAAAAGTTATACCTTTAAGAGCGAGACCGATACCGAGGTCATTGTTCGCTTGGTCGAAGAAGCACTAAAGACTAAGGCAAACTTTGTCGAAGCCTTAAGAATGGCCTTTTTGCAGTTGCATGGTCGCAACACTGTAGCTGCTGTCACGAACAAAGGCGAGATTTTCGCTGCCCGCAACGGTTCACCACTGGTAGTTGGGCTAAATTCTAAGACTAAAGAAGTCTTTCTGTCTTCGGATGTGCTGTCATTCGCGCCGCTAGCCGACAAAATGATAGTCGTCGACAACAATCAGATGGTCACCATCGGTAAAACGGGTGCGGTTAAGCTGTTTGACGCCCAAACCGGCAAGCCATCGAGCTACAAATTAGAGGACGTGACCATTAAGGCCACTAAAATCGACAAAGAAGACTACGACCACTTTATGGCTAAGGAAATCCACGAAACGCCGTACACTGTCCGCCAGATTGTAATCCAAAGCCAAGCCAAGCTCGACCAGTTAGCCCAAGCAATCAAAACTGCCAAACACGTTTATGTAATCGGCTCGGGCACGGCCGGTGTTGCCGCAACCCAGATCGCCTTTTATCTGCGCATTTATGGCAATGTCAACGCTACCAGCCTGGTTGGCGCCGACTCCCGTAGCTATTACGATATTTTCCAAAGCGGCGATCTGATGATCGCTCCGTCACAAAGCGGCGAAACCGCCGATGTGATTGAAGTGCTCGAATACGCCAAGACCAAAGGCGTTAAAATCGCCTCGATCGTTAATATGCCTGGATCGATGATTAGCCGCATGTCGGATTACCCGTTCATGTGCAATGCCGGACCAGAAATTTGTGTTATGTCAACGAAAATCTTCAGCTCGCAAATCGCCTGGGGTTATCTGCTAGCCAAAGCCGTGCAAGGTAAATATCAAGTGGGGAAACAAAACCTGGAGCAAGCTGCCGAGGCCGTTCAAGCCTACCTAGATGACCATGCCAATCACAATGCGATTAGTAAGTTGGCCGACATGCTGGCCAGCAAACAACACATTTTTTTGCTTGGCAAATACCAGGACTTAGCGGTGATTAACGAGGGCATGGTCAAACTAATTGAGGCCACTTACCACCATGCTCACGCCGTCCCGGCCGGCGACCTCAAACACTACGCCATCACTTTGATGGAAGAGGGTGTGCCAGTGATCGCCGTTGTCTCCAACGACATTGTTAAAGCCGATATAATGACCTCCATAAACGAAGTGCGCCTACGCGGGGCGGAGGTGATCGCCGTGGCTCATGAAAATCATGACAACTACGATTACTTGTTACCAACTGCCGATACCGGCGAAACCGACGCTATAAGCAATGTAGTTCCTTTGCAGTTGCTGGCCTACTACATGGCTGTAAAACTTGGTAACAACGTCGACAAACCCCGCAATATTGCAAAGAGTGTGACCGTTAAGTAGTAAGTTAAGCTGCTAACTCCAGCGATCTAATCTGTACTGTCGTGTCTTCTTGCCATTCATCTTTGAGGACACCTTCACGTGTACGGCGCCGCTGTCGCTCGTGACCGGTCGTAGCCAAAGCTTTCTCGCCGAGCTGGCGCAAACGTCGGCCGCGTTGTTCGACAAACTGTTGCTCTACCGCTGCGATAACTGCCTCATCTGAGGTCAGTCTGCCCATATCTAAGATACATACCTGTACGGGCACGTTCTTGGAAGACCTTGAACGGCGGTAGTAAGTACCAGACTCTAGTGCGGCAGTGGCTTCTTCAGAAGTGAGAGTACCCCTAGCCTCAGCTTCGTTAACCGCTCGGCGAAAGGCATGGCCTGTCTTTACATCAACCCGTAACTCGAAGTTATCGCGGTTTACAACAACTGCGTCTGTACCGAAGGCGTCTTCGCGAGCAGTGGCCGGCCTGACGCTCCAGCCCTTGGGTTTTAGGGCGCGGTTTTTTACAGCCGCCAAAAAACGCTTTTCTTGTGCCATACCAGCCACGATCTTGCCGATCTGCTGCTCACTAAGCACCGGTTGCGAGAGTTCATCACCAAGTATACGAAGGCTGTGCTCGTATAGAGTTTTTTCGAAGCCCGGGATCATGTCCGGGGGTAAGATAGTCAGGACTCTTTTTACAGCATGGTTAAACTGGATCAGAGTCCTTTTGTTAGCGCGGGTTTCGTCGGTACGTCGTTGTTCTCGCGGTGTATTGTCAAGGCGCTCTTGGGCGAGCGCAGCATCAGGCATGCTGAGTAATAGTTTGGCGACCTCATGAGTAGCCAGGTTCTCGGGCGTGATAGTGTCTTGGTCGGCCTCTAAATCTGCGTCCAATAGGTCACGAGCTGTTTTTAGCCAGTCTATCGGTTTTCCCTCCTCGGTAACTAACTGCGCTCTGTCTAGTGCCTCGTCGGCTTCATAGAGCACTAAAACATCGACAAATTCCCAAAAAAGCTCGCGATTTTGTCGCTCGCCTTGCTCGTGCGTTTCTTGTAATTCAGTTTCGGTAGTGGCCATAAATATCTCTAAATCTAATGCATAACCATACCATTTTCAGTACGATTTAGCAAGGTCGTTTAAATAAAATGTGGACGGCGTGGAATCGAGGCCCATGCACCATTCCCAGTAGCCCTGCTGCCGAGTAGACAGACTAGTTTCTTACGCCATGCCTGCCAAGTTTACGCAACCAGACTTCTTGTTGAGCTGTTTGCCCCTTCTCGGCGATAAGATTATCCATATACTCAACAAATGGTGCGGCGACAAGGTTCGGATTTGCGTACCTCAAGCCATCGCTACTTAACCCCCGTACACTGTCGGCGTCAAACACACAATGCAGTCTCTTTTCGTTGTGGCGGTCATTCTTTAGTAGATACACATAGCCGTCAATCTGAGCAGCGGCATAATCCTCATCGCTTATTCTGCCACTCCGCCAAAGATCGCCTATGGCGTGCGCATATGCTGCGTGTGCTTTTACGTCTATGCCCAGACTCAGTCCAGACTCTTCGTGGGTAATAGTAATATCGGTGCCGTCTAGGTCTCCAAGAACGCCGCTGCGTCCGGCTACATAGTCTTCGGGTAGAGCGGCATTCAGAGCTTGTTCAACGGCAAACTCGCGGCTGACACCGTCGACGATGCTGTCGTAGTCGGGTCGGCTGAACATACTGCTGGCACCGAGCACACGCTCTGCAGTTGCGAAAAAAGTGCCTCGAAAGCTAACTAAAGCACTGGCTGGTAGTGCCTCAAAGCAATCAACGAGGCTACCGTGGAACTGAATCATTCTGGCTGCTAACCCGCGGTTAGTTGGAGAGCCTGGCCTAGAGCTCTTTTGTTTGTTTATTTCTAGCTGGGTTCTGGCTGCTGCTGGCACGCTTAATATGGCCGCGGCAATAGCTGCGGCCGGTGTGTCTGCTCGCCCTCGATAGTCCCCAGATGCCCGCAACTGGCTTTCTATTGGATGCGTCACCATCGCCGCCGCGGTTTGCCAAACCTGCCGAACTACTCCCTCCTGCTCAGCGCGCCGCGAGACTGTGGGTGGGCGATTGAAGGTGGTGGGCTGTTGGTCGAGCATGTGTTTTTGTGTTCTGTTTACGTCTTATTAAGACTAACACTTTAGTGTAGGTCTGTCAACTTTATGACTACCTATTGAAAATGCCTGAGCGCGTCAATTGGGTCTTTACGGGCAGCTTTAATTGCTGGCCAAGCACCAAACAGTATACCAACTCCCAGCGACACACCCATGGCTAGAGTCACGATCCACCAGTTGAAGCCAGGCATAAAGCCAAGGAAAGTACCGGCAAAAAAAGCCAGGACATAGCCAAAAATAATGCCAAAGAAGCCACCAACCAGTGTCATCAGCAGCGATTCGATCATAAACTGCGACAAAACCTGATGGTTGGTGGCGCCGACGGCTTTGCGGATGCCAATCTCACGGGTGCGTTCGGTGACACTAACTAGCATGATGTTCATAATGCCGACACCGCCCACTAAGATGGAAATCGAAGCCACGGCACTTATAAACAAGGCAACTGTTCTGAACAGTTGGTCAGTAAGCCGCAGAGCTTCTTCTGGCCTCAATACACTAAAATCTTCCTCACCGTTGTGGTTGGAAAGCAGCCGAGCGTTAATGTCCTTGGCGACAGCATCGGTGTGCTGGGCACTGGTGGCCTGAACGGTGATTTGCTGGATCTGCACAATGCCTTGGTTGAAGGCCTTGCCGGCTTCTAAAGGTACAAAAGCGGCGCGGTTCAGGTCGATAATGTTACTAACGGCGATCGACGAGTGAAAATGGTTGAGAATGCCGATAACAATATAATCTTGGCCGCGAATTTTTATTTTTTGACCAATAGCGACGTCCGAGCCGAATAATTCGAGCGCTAAATCCTGCCCAAGCACCACCGTTTCCCTGGCAGTTTGCGAGCTGATAAATTGACCGGCGCGCAGGCCAAAATTGAGCACCTGCTCGGCGTCGTTGGTTGTCGCTATAATAGTGCCGCTGGCTGGTTTATTGCCAACAATGCTGCCGGTTACAAACATAAAAGGGGCGGCGCTGTTTACATCCGGCGACTTTTTAACTGTGTTTAAATCGCGTTCGGTGATTGTCGAAGCGCTAAAGGTTGGCAAGACACCAGAAGTGAACAACGAACCAGCCGCATCGAAGACCACTTTGCCGGGTCGGACAGTGATAATCGTGTCGCCCAGGCCTTTAATCTGGTCGCTGACCATGTTCTTGGCGCCTTCGCCAAGCCCCAGTACCGCGGTTACTGACGACACGCCGATCATTATGCCCAAGATTGTGAGTGCGGTCCGCACGCGTGTTGCCCGAAGGTCAGCATAGGCAATCTTAAGGTCAACCAACCAGCGCAGCATTATTTACGAGCCTTCCGTTTGCGCCTACGAGCGTTGTGGCGCTTTTTAGCCGCTTTTTTGGGTGTCAGGCTCTCAGTCATTGCTTCGGTGGCGTCGGCGTATTGCTCATTAGCCTTGGCCGCGGCTTCAAGAGCTTTGCGGAAGGTGTTGAGTGGTCGTTTGGCTTGATCATCAACTTCTTTAATCGGATGTTTGGTGTCGCTGGCGACGGCGCCGTCGATCATTTGAATTATGCGGTCGGCATAAATGGCGACATCGGGGTTGTGGGTGACCATAATTATGGTGTTGCCCTGGCGGTGTAAATCGGCCAGCTCCTGCATAATAATCTCACTCGATTTGGTGTCGAGATTGCCAGTTGGTTCGTCGGCTAGCACAATGGCCGGCTTATTAACCAGTGCTCTGGCAATTGCCACGCGTTGCAACTGGCCGCCGCTTAACTGGTAAGGCATATAGTACTCGCGATTATTTAGGCCGAAAGTTTTTAATAACTTGCTAGCCATAGTCAGGCGTTTGGTGCGCAGCATACCTTTGTACATAAGTGGTAGGGCAACATTTTCGATAACGGTTGTGCGGCTGAGCAAGTTAAAGTTTTGAAATACCATGCCGATGTGGTCGCGGCGTAGTTTGGCGCGACGCCGTTGGCTCAGGTCGGACACTGCCTTGCCCTCCAGATAATATTCGCCGTGAGTTGGAGTATCGAGCAACCCCAATATGTTCATAAGGGTAGTTTTGCCCGAACCACTCGGTCCCATAACCGCCACAAATTCACCCTTTTCAATCGTCAACGTCACTTCATCGAGCGCAACCGTAGTAACGTCACCAACGCCGAACATTTTACCCAGGCCAAATATCTCGATAACCGGCTGCATTATCCTAATTATAGAATTATGCAAGTCGAGCCGCCAGGTTCTTTTTCACAACGGGCGAACTTTAGGGGTAATCTGTTAAAATAACTGTGTTACGGAGAGGTGACCGAGTGGCCGATGGTGCACGCTTGGAAAGCGTGTGTAGTCGCAAGATTACCGCGGGTTCGAATCCCGCCCTCTCCGCCAGGGAACAAGTTGAGGTCGGCCGTTCTTGCCAGCTGAGGTGCTATCCTGACCGTAGTAGAAAAGTTAACATCGTTTTCCACACTTTCTATTCAGCATAATATATGTTATAATAGATTTGTTATGCACTCAGACGCAGTTTTATCAACTGACCAAGAATACTACGGCAGACACCGAGCTGAATATGACCCCAAAACAGATGTCGACTTTATTATCGCTGAGCAGTTATTTCATGAATTGCAGGCTGGCAACCACATACTTGAAGGTGCTACTGTAAGACGGCTTCATGCACCGGCCGATACAGAATCTTATAAAGACTTTGACGATCACCACTTCTTTGATAGATATGATTCGGGGGTCATACCCAACGATCACCGTCCGGCTGTACTAACAGAAGAGATGATTGACTCCGCCATGCGTGATGGCTATGTCCAGGGAGTTTTCGATGGAGATAAGCTGATAGGCACGCTATGGCTAGAGGCAGACGAAGAAAAGAAGGATCTACACGTCACAAACGTGTGTGTGAGTGAAGACATGCGTGGCCAAGGAATTGGTAAATATTTTATGGCAACTGCCGCGGCAATAGCTAGGAATCGCGGCATGAACAGTCTATCGCTCGATGTTGACCCCTTGAACATCATTGCAATGGGCTTATATCTAGACCTTGGCTACACCATTGATAACTATAAGCGTGACGACGATGAAGATGTGATCAAGTTTGGCTTGCAAGGTTTTGTGGGCATGGTCAAGAAGTTGAATGGGCGACCTATTAGCTTTAGTACGTTTACAAGGTCAACAACCGCAGGCCAGAGTGATGTCGTTGAAGATTTATTGGCAAGAGGTTATGTCGGGGTGGGCACAGTGGGGCAGCGCAACACTGGTGAGGAAGCTAGTAAAAACGGGCTGTTGTTTGCCAGGCCGCGTAGCCGATTTGCGATTGCGGTTCTTCGGATACTTGGCAACGATATCTAGCATTACCTCCGGTGCCACGTTGACACTACCTTGAGTGTAGTACTACAATACATGTAGCAAAATAAAGCTACTATATGATAACAGATGTAATAAACCCACCCCAATCTGGTGAGCGCCTGTCCAAGCACCCACATACCATTTATTTTATTAATCGTCACTCCACAAACTCTCAGCTATATTACGACGAGTGTTTTAACCGATATCTTGATCATGCAGAAGACGCAACCTGGATCGACACTACAGTTGACGGCCAATGCACAGATCAGCTATTAGCCGAAGTCGCCAGTCACGACCAGCCAGAACTGATAATCGGGGGTGGTGACGGCACGCTCCATATGGCGGTTGAAGCATTGATTGCTGGCTTTATGCCCGAGGAGCTGGCTCGTATCGACCCGGTAATAAATGTGATAGGTATTGGTAACGAGAACGATGTGGCCAAGATGCTTCATGGCACATCCTACGATAATATCGATCACGTCCAGAATGGTAATATTCAGCGCGTGCGGCTCTTAATGCTCGAGAGGCAGGTGAAGCATGAGCTGCCTGGAGGGAATTTTGATAGTTGGCAACATGCACACGCGATAGTCTATTCCTTTGGCGCGGGGGCAACAGCTGAAGGTGCAAGGTTAGCTAACGAACCCGGGTACCCACCACAAAACGCCCGCGATCCGGAATCCTACTTTGGCAGATTAGAGCACAAGGCCGCCTTATATGTGGCAAAACTCCAGCTTGGGCGGCGGGCGATGCGTGCTACATATGAAGGCCGAAACGGTCATAAGAACGATCTCACTGTAGCCAATGGTAGTCGCATGGCAGGTATTTTCCGTTTCCCGTCACGCTTGAATCAGAGTGGTTTCTTTGTTTCTGAAACTAACGATAGCTTTCTAGGCCGCGTAATTAGCCTCAGTGACCGATTTGTCGGTATTGGTTACAGCGGTGTCTTACTGGATGGAATCTACTATTTCGACCTCACTGAAGATACCTTGGTTAATGTTGACGGCGAGACATATACTTTGCAGCCGGGTGCCTACAGGCTACAAGAAGGCCCGGTAGCTCTTGCCTTTCGTGGTGCATACGAAGGAGCAGGCTGATAAAACCTCATTCGTTGCTGCTATACTAAACCTGTATGATGCTGCGGGCGGATGCGATTACTAAAATCTATGGTAAGGCCGAGAATGCCTTTGTGGCGCTCGACCGCGTTACGCTAACTATAAAACGCGGCGAAACCGTGGCGATTGTTGGTAAGTCGGGGTCGGGCAAATCGACACTTATGCACGTACTAGCTGCGCTCGACCGCGTAAATTCGGGCAGTATTTTGTTCGACGATAAGCCGTACGAAGAGCTGAGCGCTGTCAAACTCGATCACCTGCGCAGCAAAAGTTTTGGCTTTATTTTCCAGCAGTTTTTCTTGAATGGGCGCGAAACTGTGCTCGAAAACGTGATGTTGCCGCTCAAAATTGCCGGTGCTGGTCACCGGGCTCGCAGGCAGCGTGCGCTCGATGCGCTGGCCGAAGTCGACTTAAGCGACAAAGTTAACAACCGCGCCGCTGATCTGTCGGGTGGCCAAAAACAACGTGTGGCGACCGCCCGCGCTCTGGTTAACGACCCAGAAGTTATTTTTGCCGACGAACCAACCGGCAACCTGGACAGCGAAAACGGCAAAAAAGTAATTGATCTGCTGTTCAGACTCAACAAACAAAAGGGGATTACGCTGATTATTGTGACTCACGACCACGACATCGCGGCCATGTGCAAGCGCCGTTTCGTCATGATTGATGGTCATCTGCAGGAGGCGAAAAAATGAAGTTTTTAGATCTTCTTGCCAGCGCCAATCGCAACCTGACTCGCAGCAAACTGCGCACTTTGCTGACAATTTTAGCGATTTTTGTCGGTGGTTTTACTTTGACACTCACCACAGCTCTCAATACTGGTGCCAGCGAGTACCTGCAGCGCCAACTCGGCAACGTGAGTGTACCGGGGATTTTTGAAGTGTTGCCCAAGACCGACCTCAACCCGCTCGGTACCGACGAATTAAAAGAATACAATCCCGATAAAAAACAGGTCAGCATTCAATCAATCCTTAGCGCTTCGATGACCGAAAATGACGTCATCAAAATAAAGAAAGTTGAAGGCGTCGAGTCGGTCACACCATATTATTTACTAGCACCCGAATATATAACCCGTGTGGACGGTGGCAAAAAATACCAGCTCAGCCAATTGTCGCAGCACTTTGGCCTAAAGCTGGATTTGGCCGCTGGGCGCTTGCCAACCGAGGCCGACAACAACGTGGTGATATTGCCCGAAGGCTACCTAAAGCCAATGAACCTGACCGCCAATAGCGCCGTAAGCACCAGGCTTCTCATTGGCTACCGCGATCTTCTAGGTCATCTAACCGAAAAGAGCTTTACGGTGGTTGGTGTCATGCGCAAGAGTTTTATAACTGCCGGCCAGGTATTTATCGACATTAATTCCGCCCAAAGCATTGCTAAAGCCCAGGGCCAAGGCGCGCGTTTCTTGGCTTTATTCGCCACTTTTAAGGGTGTGACCGACCAAACCGACGAATCGGTGTTAAAACAGCGCCTACAATCTGGGGGCGACTACACCGCCATTTCGCTAAAAGAGCGCATTGGCACAGTTATAACTGTTGTTACGGCCATAACTACCGGTTTGAGCGTGGTTGGCATAATTGCTCTGCTGGCGGCCAGCTTTGGCATTATTAATACTTTGCTGATGAGTGTTTACGAACGCACCAAAGAAGTCGGTCTGATGAAAGCTCTAGGCATGCGGCGGGCCAAGGTCTTTGGGCTGTTTGCCATCGAGGCGATGCTTGTTGGTTTTTGGGGATCGCTCGTGGCAGTTGGCGCGGCGTGGTTGGCCAGTATTTTTGTAAATAACTGGGCGTCGGCAACCTTTCTTAAAGATTTCGAAGGCTTTGTACTTCTGGTGGTTAACCCGTTTGGGGCTGTGTTTGTAATTGCGCTAATTATGCTGATTGCCTTCCTGGCTGGCACATTGCCAGCGATTAAAGCATCAAGACTCGATCCAATCGAGGCATTAAGGAGTGAATGATGGTCATAGACGTACGTGATCTTAAAGTAGTCCGCCAAGGCAAAGAAATACTCACAGATATCACCTGTGGCGTACCAAAAGGGCGGATTGTCGGGCTGATAGGGCCCAGCGGTTCGGGCAAGACTACTCTGATGAGGGCAATTATTGGCGCCCAGAAATTTCAGGCTGGGACTGTGTCGGTGCTCGATCAACCAGCTGGCAGCAGTAAACTACGCCACCAGCTTGGCTATATGGCACAGAGCCCGAGTGTGTATAGCAATCTTACAGTTATCGAGAATATGCGCTATTTCAGTCGTCTGCTCGGTTTACCAAAAGGGGAGGCCGATAGGGTAATAGGTGTTGTAGAGCTTACACCACAACGTAAACAATTAGTTAGCACGCTATCTGGTGGCCAGCTGACACGAGTCAGCCTGGCGGTCGCCTTGCTTGGCACACCGCCGCTATTGGTGCTGGACGAACCAACGGTTGGGCTAGACCCGTTATTGCGCCAAAAACTTTGGGCCTTGTTTGGTCGGTTGGCCACAGCCGGCAGTACACTGTTGGTGTCGAGCCACATGATGGAAGAAGCATCACATTGCGGCGAATTACTTTTACTACGCAACGGTGAGTTAATAGCCCAGGGCAGCACCATGAGCCTACTGCAGCAATCCAAAACCGATAGCCTCGAGAATGCTTTTATAAGCTTGGCCGAAAAACAGGAGGAAGAAGAACATGTTTAAAGGCACACTTTCTACTGCCGTTCGAGTTCTGCAGCAACTGCGCCATGACCATCGAACATTAGCCTTGCTTTGGCTGGTACCAACTTTGCTGCTTTTCTTGCTCCGATATGTGTTCGACAAACAAGATATGGTATTCAACGCCGTCGGACCTTCGTTAATTGCTCTGTTTCCGTTTCTGACGATGTTCCTGGTTACCTCGGTAGCCACACAACGAGAGAGATCTGATGGTACTCTGGAGCGCTTGTTGCGTTTGCCACTAAGCAAGGCTGGTTATGTGTTTGGCTATGCTATAGCTTTTAGCCTTATGGCCATTATTCAGGCGGCCATCGTCACCACGGTGAGTTTTAATTGGCTTGGCTTAAGCATCGACGGTTCTGCCTGGCTACTATTTGTGATGACACTGCTAGTGGCGGTGTTGGGTGTGTCGTTGGGTCTTGCTGCGAGCGCCCTAGCCAAAACCGAATTTCAGGCTGTGCAGTTTATGCCGCTAGTAGTTATGCCACAGTTTTTACTTTGCGGTTTGTTGGTGGCCCGCGATCAAATGGCCGAGGTGTTAAGAGTAATCTCAGATTATCTGCCGTTGTCTTATGTGGTTGAGGGACTTAGAGAGTTGCAGCATCATACTGATGTTACGCAGACATTTATAAATGATATATTGTTGTTGTTAATTTTTGTGGCAGGTGCACTTTTACTGGGTGCGCTGACATTACGTCGCAGAACTTCATAGCGATTGACTGAACCACCCCCAGCTTATTACCGCAACGGTCTGGATGCCGAGTGCAGCCGGAGCAGCCCATCAAGGGCTGCCCCGTGCGGAATGTGCCGTTGAAGTAATAAGCTGGGGGTGGTTCAGTCAACACATGTAGGCTTCCCACCAATTTTATTACCTGATATACTAAACCTACATGGAGCGGAAAGATAAAACTCGCTACGTGTTTGTTACTGGTGGTGTAATTTCGGGACTCGGAAAAGGTATCACCGCGGCGTCACTAGGCGCCGTTTTGCATGCCAAAGGACTGGCGGTTACGATGCAAAAACTCGACGTCTACCTGAACTTTGATGCCGGAACGCTTAACCCAGCCGAACACGGCGAGTGTTTTGTGACCAAAGATGGCGCCGAAACCGACCTTGACCTCGGCCACTACGAACGCTTCTTAGACGTCGAGATGACCCAAGCCAGTTCGACGATGAGTGGTCGTCTGTTCCAACGGCTGATCGATGACGAACGCAATGGCCGCTACCTAGGCAAAACCATCCAGATGGTGCCACATTTTACTAACGTCATACAAGAGGATATTATTGCCGCTGGCAAAGGTAGCGACATCCACATTGTAGAAATTGGCGGCACGGTGGGAGACATGGAAGGTGTGGCCTTTCTGGAAGCCATCCGCGAAATGGCCATAAAATATCCCGGGCTATGTGCCTTCGCCCATGTTGTGTATCTGCCGTATTTAAGTACCAGCCAGGAATATAAAAGCAAGCCGGTCCAAAATGCTCTGCGCGATCTACGTAGCATTGGCATTATCCCTGACTTGGTTTTGGTGCGCTGCGATGGCAAGCCGCCAAAAAGTGCCGTAGCCAAAATTAGTTTGTTTGGTGGCGTAGCGCCCGAGGCTGTCGTTGTGCTGGCCAACGCCCGGACCGTCTACGAGGTTCCGCTCACATTGGCCGAACATGGAGTCGGTGAATTACTGGCGCAAAAACTCAAATTGCACCGCAACAAGCCCAACATGCAAAAATGGCGGGGGATTGTTAAAGCAGCAACGACTAAATATCCGCGAACCGTCAAAATCGGCGTAGTCGCAAAATATTTGGATAACGAAGATACATATTTTTCGGTCATGGAAGCTCTGCACAGTGCGGCCTGGGCCAACAAAGTCAATTTGGAATACGACTGGGTAGATGCCGAAAAAATCGAAACCGATGGTATCGAAGCATTAAAAAAATACGATGGTCTGCTAGTACCGGGCGGTTTTGGCAATCGCGGTCTGGAGGGTATGATAAGCACAGCGCACTATGCAATCGATAACAAAGTGCCGTATCTAGGTATTTGCTTGGGCATGCAAATGGCAGTTATTGCCGCTACGCGCCGAGCTGGACTTAAAAATGCTACTAGTTCCGAAATTGACCCCAACGCCAAGCATCCAGTCATATACATCATGAACGACCAACGCGGCAAAGAATCTACCGGTGGCACCATGCGCCTGGGTGACTATCCGGCGGTATTGAAAAAGGGAAGTCTGGCCGAAAAAGTTTATGGCAGCACCAAAATTGTAGAACGCCATCGTCACCGCTACGAAGTCAACCAAAAATACGTCAAGTATTACGCCGATGCTGGAATTGTGCTCAGTGGTCTGTCGCCAGATGGCAAACTGGTAGAAATGTCTGAGCTGGAAGATCACCCGTATTTTATTGGTACCCAAGCCCATCCCGAATTTTTGTCGCGACCCGACAGGCCACACCCCTTGTATGACGGCCTTATCAAAGCCGCCGTTAAATCAATGTCTTAAACCCGGTGCTTTGCGGCGAGTTCGGTTGTAGATAATACCGATGTCAAATAGTCTTCTAGTAAATAGGTTGTTACGCCTTTGTTGTGGGTTTCATTGCGTATTAGATTATCAACCGACAGCAATATGCCAGCAACTCGCTGGTCATCGAGTTGGGCGATCGCTCTAAAACTGCGTAACGTGTCAATACCGTGCATGGTCATATAGCATTGTAGTGTTGCCCGGTCTAGCAGTGTCTCGGCCGGTTGATCACTTTGTTCGTAACTGCCAACCAGCCTTTCAAAATAGGATAGGCCTCGTGCCAGATTTATGGCCATATCTTTAGCACTTTGGCCCACTAACTCACCAACACCATCAACCACGCTCATATGTGCTGCGCCGGTTACAACTCCAAGGTGCTGCGCTTTGGTTGAGGTACCAATAGCTAACACCTCCCTCTGTAACTCTTTGTCGCGCTCCGGCTGCGCAATATGCGCGGCTTTAGCTAATTGTGCAATCAAGCGCTTGTTGGTAGCGACCGGTTGTAGTTCCCTCACCGAGGCCTCGTATGCAGCTTTGGCTTGTTGCAGTGCCACAACTGATTCGAAGTCGTGATGAATAGCATCCATATCTATCAGCTGTATCTGTTTGCCCGAACCGCGTAGGGCATAAATAAGTTCGATTATCTCATTGTTACCAACACCGTAATTAGCGCGCAATGATTCAAGCAAATCCGGGTTTGTCTTGGGGTTTATTAATATACTGAACAGGCCGGCTTTAAAGCTTTTGTCTACCTCGCTGGCAAAGCCCGGTGATTTAATGGCTACGACATCACAAGTCTTTAAGATTGCGGCAATGCTTGGCATACTTTTTGGATCGTGAGACGTGAATACGAAGGTAATAGTTTTGTTACCTAAACGCCGCTGTTCGGTAACATAAAAGATCTCGTTTGGTATCGGCTTGGGTGTCTTCTTAAATATATTGATCACGTTTTTTATAATGCTAATGTTTACTCTATATTCTAGAGTAAGGTGTCAATGCCGCCAAATCCTTTAGAGTAGGGAGCTTGAGCTCAACACATCAATGCCTGCCTGCAGCCGCAAGCGTAACACGGCCAAGGGGAGACCCTTGCTCTCTCGCTCTGCTAAGGTTTCTGTTGAGCGTACTTTGCCGGGCTTCAGTCAACCTTCTGTTGACCTGAACATATTCGTAGTTTCCAATGCTTCTACCATGTTTCACTAAATTGTGTGCGGCGCGAACAGAATGCTCGTCATAACTTTGCATTAACTCGTCGACCAGATGGAAGTAATCCGGCGACAAATACATTAACCGTAAGGGATCAGCCCGGTAAACTTGGACAACTTCTGCAAAAAGTTCATTGCGACCCTCGTCGCTATGTTCCTTGTGAGCATGGTCGGCATATGGCGTAATAGATATCCTATGCCGCGCTATGAGTTTTTCCCATCTTCGTAACCACTCTAGCGGGGCATTAAAGTGGGCTATATGTGCTAGCTCGTGGTCTATGACTTCCTCTAGTAATTCATAAAATACGTCATTGTCTTCCCGCCTATACATTAGGGCATTCCTCATGGCCTCGTCATGTATATTTGGCACATATAGCTTCATCCTGCGCCCATCGTTTATTACTGTCCCCGTTAGAGGGACGCGCTTGCCTCTTTCAGTGAAATATCCTCTTGTGCCTTCAAGCTCTACGCTCATCAAACCGCGCATCAATGTGGCCGGATAGCTATGTATAGCAGTATTAAACATCTGGGCAAATTCTCTTGGTTGTATGTGGTGTGGCTCTAAAGTCTCACTACCGTCAATTGAAACATTATAGTGGCGGGAATGGTGCAGA
The DNA here is from genome assembly GCA_964405095.1 of uncultured Candidatus Saccharibacteria bacterium. Classification (GTDB taxonomy): domain Bacteria; phylum Patescibacteriota; class Saccharimonadia; order Saccharimonadales; family EFPC-124; genus CAYOML01. Next base: position 41,583 of record CAYOML010000003.1, read on the forward strand.
CCAGCAATTTGTTCGTCGTAATCTCTAACCACATCATCAGCTACCTGCCAGAGAGCTTCCTCGATTTGCCAAGGAGGTGCACCTGTGGGGGAGTGGTGACGAGCCATGTTGTCAATCATCAGTATCTTTTTGAGCGGGTCGACAGGCATACGGGACGTAGCTCTTGCATATCTAGGGCCTCTCATGTAGAGATGTGAGCCGGCTGTGTGCTCTAGCCACTCGTTTATGTAACGGTCGATGTTTGGTTCTTGGGCCCGACCAACACTGCGCGTGTGGGTAGGCCTGAACTGGTCACTCGTATAGCCGAGACGCATCAGATCAGGATACATGGCATCAAGATCATCGATTGCCAACCTGCTTGTACTATCGTCAGTGTCATCTAAAAGTACACGATTTACGAAGACTGGCACAGCTGTCAGCCAATCTCTATAGTCGTAATCAGCCGTCGCTGGCGGTCGTACGTAATCTGCTATCAAGCTTTTCCAGTTGGTGTGGTTTAACAGGTAACTCTGTCGTCCCCGTAAGGATTCCTGGGTGATATTGCCAGTGGTTTCTCTGTATCGAGAGTGAATTACATCTGTCATGTTTGTTTTTGTGCAATTACTAGAGCTATATTAGCATAAAACAGATATAAAAGCAAACGTAGCAGAATACAGACCTCAACAGAGGTGTGCTACAATAACTTTGATTATGCACAATATTTCCAATGCGTTTAAAATCGCTATAAAAAAGGTATTCAACCAAGACGATGTTAAGGTTGAATTAACTCGGCCCGATGAACAGTTTGGCGATTATACTACAAACATTGCTTTGCGGCTTGCCGGTAAGTTAGGCAGGAACCCGCGTGAGGTTGCCCAGAATTTGGTGGACGAAGTCCAATCGCATCTTGGTGATGAGATAGACAAGGTAATGATTGCTGGCCCTGGGTTTATAAACATTACACTAAGTGATGCGGCTCTGTCGGCCCAAGTTACTGCGGCACCAACGACCAAACAGCAGATTTATAAAGGCAAGGTGGTGGTTGCCGAATACGGCGACCCAAACCCGTTTAAAATTCTGCACGCCGGGCATTTGTATACCGATGTGGTTGGTGATGCTGTGGCCAATCTTATGGAAGCTAGTGGTGGGAAGGTGCATCGTGTTAATTTTGGTGGTGACGTTGGGTTACATGTTGGCAAGTCGATGTGGGCGATTGTAAAAACTCTGGGTGGCGAACACTCCGAGAAGTTAAAAGACGTCCCTGAAGCCGAGCGGGCCAACTGGATGACAGAACGCTACGTTGAAGGCAGCACTGCTTACGAAGAAGACGACAACGCCAAAGAAGAGGTCATTAATCTAAACAAGCGTGTCTACAAACTGCACGACGACGCCGACCACGATTCGCCGTTTGCCAAGATTTATTGGACTTGTCGTCAGTGGAGCTACGATTATTTTACTTATTTTTACGATCGTCTAGGCAGCCATTTCGAAAAATATTACCCCGAGAGTGAAAACGCCCAACTTGGGCTGGACACCGTGCGCGAACAGCTCAAAAAAGGTGTCTACGAAGAAAGCGATGGGGCGGTAGTATTCAAGGCCGAAAAGTATGGCCTGCATACCCGTGTGTTCATAACCCGCGAAGGGTTGCCAACCTACGAGGCGAAAGATGTCGGATTAATCATGGCTAAGTGGCAAGATTTTCGGTTTGATGTGTCATTAATCATCACCTCCAACGAACAGATGGAATATATGAAAGTAGTCGTAAAAAGTATCGAGCAGTTTATGCCCGAGCTTGCCAGCCGCACGGTGCACTTAACGCATGGGATGGTGAAACTGGCCGGCGGCGTGAAAATGAGTTCGCGCAAGGGTAATATTTTGCGTGCCACAGATATTTTGGATGCTGCGGCTGAATCTAACAAAAAAACCCGCGGCCAGGATGATCCTCAAACAACTCTAGCGGCCGTTAAATACGCCATGCTCAAGCAACGAATTGGCGGTGATATTGTTTATGACCCGGCCGAATCGGTTAGCTTGGAAGGAAATAGTGGACCGTATTTGCAATACGCTCATGCCCGGGCGCGGAGTGTTTTAGCTAAATCCAAAGTCAAACCCACTCTGCCCAACAAACTCGAAGCCGGCGAGCGCAGCTTAGCGCGCAAAATTAGCGAATACCCAGAGGTAGTCGAAAAAGCCGTCGCCGAATTAATGCCGCACCACATCTGCACCTACTTATACGAACTGGCTCAAACTTTTAACCGTTTTTACGAAAAAAACCGCGTAATCGGCGATGTGCGTGAGGCTGAGCGGTTGCGACTGGTGCAATTCTACGCCGATGTTCTAAAAGACGGCTTGAGATTGCTCAACATCACCGCGCCAGAGCGGATATAATAACAATATGCCAAACAAACAAACAACCGATGCCGAGTGGAAGAAATTATTAACCCCCGAGCAGTACCATGTGCTACGCGAAAAGGGAACCGAGCTGCCGTTTACTGGCAAATACGAGAACGAAAATGGCGAAGGAAAGTACGTGTGTGGTGCTTGCGGGCAGGAGTTGTTTGATTCTGGTACCAAATTTGATGCCCACTGTGGCTGGCCAAGTTTTTACGACGCCAAAAAGGGTGCTATCGAGTTTCACAAAGACAGCACGCTTGGTATGGAACGCACCGAAGTCACTTGTGCCAATTGTGGTAGTCACTTAGGCCACATTTTTGACGATGCGCCCGATCAACCGACTGGTCAGCGTTACTGTATAAACTCGGTATCTCTCGATTTTAAATCCTCCGCTAAATAAATAAAGCTTACGCTTGACCTCTGGTAGCCAGGCTGTCATGATTGCGCCATGGATTTTAAAAGAGGTCGCGGTGAACGCGATAGCGATCTGCAGGATATGATCGGCCGTTTGCGTCACGGTGCAGGTACGGTTGAAGACTTAGAATTTGCGCTGGCAACGCTTGGCTCGGCGTCGGCGATCACAGCTATTCGTGGCATAGCTAGGGTTACTGGACGGACGCCAGATCGTGCAGCTGCCAGGCGACGCGATGAAATTGGAGCGGCATTGCTCCACCATGCCGAATTAAAATACGACAGGGTATACGGCACAATTTCGATGGCGCCGCGTTTGATAGCAATGGCCGACATCATGCACGGCAGGGGCTTTTTTGGCACGCTTGATTTGGCATCGGCCGACAAAACTAGAGACGGAGCTATAGCTGGGTTCCTGGGCATGGTAACGGCGGTGTCCAAAGAGGGCATAATGGCTAGAGGCAATGATCGCACCGGCCTGCCACCACACGTCACCGAAGTTATTTTTGGCCTGCGCCAGTTTGTTGATGACCGGGAGGAGGTAAAAGATGGCAGCTACTATCCACATCGTGATCCAAGGGTTTGGGAGTGGCTTGGGCAACCTGATGGTTTGGCTGAAAGACAAGCCAGTCTTAACCGTCAAATGTATGAACGTTCGATTCGCCAGCCAATCTATGATACGTGGTACGGCGATGTATTAGTTCGGCCGGCAAGCCTACCGGACAGATTTAACGAGGGGCTTGCAACTGATCCACCCGATTTAGACATGGTTGGTACTATGTTTGCCGCGGCTTCACAATATGTAAATTACCGGGAATCGACACGCCCAGATGGTCCGATTACCCGTATTGCTACCGATCCCCGTATATCCGACTTGCTTGAAGATTATGTGGCCGATGGTCTGCCTTTACTGGTTGACTCTCAGCCACCACTATGGCTGGCACAACTGGCGGTTGATCAACTGCGCGATGCACGGAGAAAACCCAAGCACCGCAAAACCACCCCAATCTTTACGGATAGAGGAGCACCTACCGAGGAAGACTTGGCGCGTGTTGCTATTGCGGTTGGTCATGGTGTTGAAGCTTGCCTTGGCCCTGGCGCTAGCGGCTACCGGCGTAACACTGATGAGTTTTTGTTAGCAGCCGAGTACTGGTTGCGCCGTATTGCCGCCAACAATTATCTGTTAGGTGATCGTTCTAAAGGAGCGCTAAACGACTTGAGCGACAAACGTATTCGCCGATTGTTTAGCGATGGTCTTGTTGATAAAAAGCGAGCGTCAAGTCGGTTCCAACTACCTTTATGGATCGAAGCCGACCTGGAGCGGTTGCGTGGGCGGTAGACGGCAAGGTAGAGTAGTGGTATGAGAGATATGAAAAAAATAACACCCACGAAATTGTTGTGGCTGGATATGGAAATGACCGGGCTAGATCCGGCCAAAGACCGCATTGTAGAAGTGGCAGTCATTATAACCGACTGGGATTTCAATGAATTAGCTACTTTTGAAGCAGTTATTAAGCAGTCGCCGCCAGTGCTAGCCAGGGCTAATGAATTTGCGCGTATCCAGCATAAGGCCTCCGGGCTCACCGAGCGCATTGCTGAGGGTATGCCAGAAACCGACGCCGAGGCCGCTGTGTGTCAGTTAGTAAAGGCCCATTTTGGTTCTGAGCCGGCATTGCTAGCTGGTAATTCTATCCACCAAGACCGGCAGTTTATCCGCCACTGGTGGCCCAAACTCGAGAAACTACTGCACTACCGCATGCTGGATGTCAGTGCCTGGAAGGTAGTGTTACAGGGCAAATACGACATAGTCTACGATAAGAAAGAGGCCCACCGGGCATTAAGTGATACCCGCGAAAGCATCGCCGAGCTACAGTTCTATCTGGGTAAACACGTATGGTCACGCACAAGCAACTAGAGACTTTTATTTTGGCATTGCCTGGTGCCCGTCTGGACTATCCTTTTGGCAAAGACGTGGCAGTTTATAAGGCCGGTGAAAAGATGTTTGCCCTTATCACCGAGGGCTCGGATCCGGTGCGCATCAGCCTTAAATGTGAACCAAAATTAGCCGAATACTTGCGTGAGAAGTACGAAACGGTATTACCTGGCTACCACCTGAACAAAAAACACTGGAACACGATCATCTGCAGCGGGCAGCTGGAAGAACAGGAAATAAAAGACTTAATAATCCATGCTCACCATCTGGTGGCGACTTAGGGTTGGAGTGAGGCAAGTTGTTTGTCGGCACTCTCGATTGCTGTGACCGTATTTCGAAGGGCCGTTTTAAGATCCTCATCGCCAACTTCACCTAAGACTTTCTTGGTCTGTAACAAAGTGGATGCCAATTTGCTACGGACGATACTTATTAGTGTGCTGTCGAATTTGCCAACATGCTCGGCAGTTTTTAGATCGTCGGTAATTGTTTTGTCGGCCTCGGCGGCGGCAATATCGGTTGGTATTGCCTTTAGGCCGTAAACACTCTCCATATAACTTGTAAGCGTCACCGAACTGCTGATCAGCAACAGATTAGTATCGGCATTAGCCTTGCGCAGCTCACCACCTTTAATTAGATCTTTATTTTTCTCGAGTAGGGTTTGCAGAGCAGTTTGGCGGGCTACTAGTGTGGCTAAGTCGCGGGTCGGGCCGGCATTGATGCTGTTAATAATGGCGGTGGCGACAATTAAAACGACAATAAGCATCACTACCCCTAGGCCAATCATCAGGAATTTGCGGTTGAATCGCAGGCCACCAGATTTGTTATATTCAGCGGCGGCGCCGTAATATTTAGGCTCCATACCTTAGTATTTAAGCATAAGTGGCCTGTGCGAGAAAACGAGCTTGGCGTTTTATATCTGTTAGCTCAGTGGTAGAATGAGGGCAATGGAAGCCAAGGAGGAAATCCGCTCGCGACTCAATATCGAGGACGTCATCGGGCAATACGTCCAGCTTAAACGTGCCGGGCGTAATTTTAAGGGCTTGTCGCCGTTCAGTCACGAAAAGACTGCCAGTTTTATGGTCAGCCCCGAAAAACACATCTGGCATGACTTTAGCAGTGGCAAAGGCGGAGATGTGTTTGGTTTTGTTATGGAGGTCGAGGGTATCGATTTTAAGGCGGCCATAGAAATGCTGGCGCGCCGCGCTGGGGTCGACTTAGGCCAGTTCCGAACGGCTGGTGATGGTGCTATCGCCAAGAAAAAAGATCGCTTGTTTGCCGCCAGCGACCTAGCTGCCAAATACTACCAACAAAGCCTGCTCACCAACAAAACAGCGCTAGAATACGTGTTTAAAAAGCGGCGACTGAACAAGCAAGTTGTGCAAGATTTTAGGATTGGCTACTCGCCAAATAGCGACCGCGCACTAATGAATGCCCTGTTAAAACGCGAATTTACTGAGCGTGAGCTACGCGATGCCGGCCTGGTAGTCACGCGCCGTTCTGGCCCTGGTGATATGTTTCGTGGCCGCATGATGGTACCGCTCATGGACCCACAAGGCCGGGTGGTGGGCTTTACCGCCCGTCAGATTGTAGATGACCCTAGCGGACCAAAATATATCAATACGCCGCAAACAATTCTGTATGATAAGAGCCGCCATGTGTTTGGCCTGCACCTAGCCAAAGAGGCAATCCGCCAAAGTAATTATGTAGTTGTAGTCGAGGGTCAACTAGACGTTGTCAGCAGCCACCAAGCTGGCGTAAATAACGTGGTAGCGACTGCCGGTACGGCTTTAACCGAACATCATTTAAGAAGTCTTAGCCGTTTTACCCAAGATGTGCGTCTGTCTTTTGATGCCGACAAGGCTGGTATTGCCGCCACCGAGCGGGCGATTAGTTTGGCGAGTAACTTAGGCATAACCCTCAGCATTATTCGTTTGCCCGATGGTGCCAAAGACGCCGACGAACTCGTCCAACAGGATGTAAAACTATGGCAAAAAGCCATTGCCCAGCCGCAAGACGTCGTCGAATGGCTGTTAGGCGAATACGCCAAGCGCTATGATCTTGCTAGCGCTGATGGCAAACGTCGTGCCACAGACCTAGCACTGGGTGTTATCCGACCGGTAGTCGACCCAGTTTTGCAGGAGCACTACATGGGTGTGATTGCCGCCCGGGTTGGTGCTTCACTCGAGGCGCTGGGTGCCAAACTAAACCTCCAACCGGCATCGGCTGCACCGGAACGCAAGGCTATGATTGCCAATCTGCCCCAGAAAGCCGACATCGCTAATTATCAGGATCATTTGCTAGCTTTGGCGCTGGCTCATCCTCAATTTCGCGATAGTCTGCTAAAACTGGAGCCAGGTGAGTTCAGTGGCATCGAGCGGCAGGCTATAGCTGTTCACCTCAAAACCGACTCGCCCCTGTTGCAATCTGATGAGGTTCGTGTCAAGATAGGTGAGTTAGAGCTGATCGCCGAGGCAAAGTACCCGGCCGTATCAGACGAGCTGTATTTTATGGCAGCCGACATTGTCAAAAGAATCAAAAAAGAACACAAACAGCATTTGCGTGCCGAGCTTGCGCGCCAGTTTGCGACAAGCACCGACCCCGAAGAACGCACTGCGCTTAACACCCAAATCAAGCAACTCAACCAAGATATAGAAGCACTTAAGCACTAGGAGGCAAAGTGGCACGAACTAAAACAGCAACCACCACACCACCGGCGGATGATCTTGACGAGTCGGCAGAAGCCGATGACGATACAACTTCTCTAGACGGCGACCTACCAACTGACGATGCGACAACTACTGATGATGCCGTCGAACCAAATCCCGACGAATTCGAAGAAGAGGAAGAGTGGAAAGAAGACGAGGCTGTAGCCTCGAGCTACTTAGATGACATTTCTGACGACTCGGTGCGTTTGTACCTGCGCGAAATTGGCAAAATTCCGCTTTTGACGCCTGTCGAAGAATTGGCGCTGGCTCAGCGCGTCCGCCAAGGTGACAAAGACGCCAAAGATAAGATGGCCGAGGCCAACATGCGTTTAGTAGTGAGTATCGCCAAGCGTTACAGTGGTCGCGGCTTGGATTTTTTGGATCTGATCCAGGAAGGTAACACCGGTCTGCTACGCGCTGTCGAAAAATTTGATCCCGACAAGGGCTTTAAATTCAGTACCTACGCGACCTGGTGGATCCGTCAGGCCATTACCCGTGCGATTGCCGACCAAGCCCGTACCATCCGTATTCCGGTGCACATGGTAGAAACCATCAACAAGCTGCTGCGCACCCAGCGCCGCATGACGCAGGAGCTCAACCGCGAGCCGTCAATCGAAGAACTGGCGGCCGAAATGGAGATGGAACCAGAGAAGATCGAATACGTCATGAAGATCAAACAGGACATTACCTCGCTTGACGCAAATGTGCGCGATGATGATGACGACTCGGTGCTCGGCGATTTTATCGAGGACGAAGAAGCCCAAAGCCCTGAAGAATCGGCCGCTATTCAGCTTTTGAAGGAGCAAGTTAAAGAAATGCTCAGCGTTCTGACTGAACGCGAGCAAAAAATCCTGAAAATGCGCTTTGGTCTGGAAGACGGCAAAAGCCACACGCTCGAGGAAGTTGGCCAGGAATTTAGTGTAACCCGCGAGCGCATTCGACAGATTGAAGCCAAAGCACTTAGCAAACTGCGCAAGCACAAAGACGCTAAGAAACTTTACGAATACTTGCAGTAAACTAGAATTTGATATCAGCTAAGGCTTCGTCGAGCTGGATAAACAGTTCGCCGTAACCTTTGTTGTTGACCAGGGTGTAGTCAGCATTAGCGATCGGACCACCCTTTTCCATATTCTCGATTTCGGCGTAGTCGCGGCTGTTTGCCTCTTCGGTCGTTAGTGGGCGGACCGGACGACGGCCTAGGCGTTCGTGACGCAAACTGCGCTGCGCAGCCACAGCCACAATAACCGCCTGGCCGGCATACTTGTCTTTGAACACTTTATACTCCGGCCACATGTACAATCCATCCACCACGATCCGCTTGTGACCTTGATCTATGAGTTTGTCGATTTTTTTGGCAATACGATAAGCATACGAGTCGCGGCCCTCAGTACGGCGTAGCTCCTCACGCACAACTCGCTCATTGGCTTCATTAATCTCTTGACCACGGCGCTTGACTTCGTCGACGGTAATACCGCCGAAATACAACACTGGCGGCAGGTTGGGGTGCTTTTCCATAACGTGATCCACACAGGAACTCTTGCCCGAGCCTGGCATACCCACAAACGTCAGAATGATTGGTTGTTTTGCATCAATAGTCATCAGGCACGATTATACAGAAGCAACGTCTGTTGGCAAAATCGTCTAATTCTGATTTAGTTTAGATAGTGAGTGAACATATTGAGGTGGCTGGTACCATTGCAAATACGGTGGGCGATACTTCGTCACCCGAAACAGCCGGTGATGAACTTGCTATGCGCAGAAAAGCCCGTAAACGTGGCGGGCCGGCGGTTAAAGCCCGGGTCGCCAGAGCACCTCGAAAGACTACAGGGAAAAAAGCTGGCGAGCGCGCACTTTTGAGCGTTGTCGGGGGTGAAGAAGGGTTGAGCCTGGATGAGATTCTAGCAGAAGTTGACGAATTTGGGTTTGATGCAGACGAACCTGAAGACAATGTACTAGACAGGCTAGGGGCTAGCAGTGATGAAGAGGGTGAAGACTTGTCGGACTTGGCCGATCTGGATGACGAAAGAGCCGATGCCTCGGTTACTGACCCTGTGCGCGCCTACATTATCCGGGCCGGTAGGGTATCACTACTGGATGCTGCTCAAGAAGTTGACTTATCCAAGCGCATAGAAGCTGGCTTGTATGCGACAGAACTTTTACGTAGTTTTAATGAAGACGGCATTCCGCTTAACGGTTATACAGTCAAGGAACTTGAGTTTGTAGCTAAAGATGGCAGCCGCGCCAAAGATCACATGCTGGAAGCCAACCTACGCCTTGTTATGAGTATTGCTAAACGTTACGTTCGCCACGGCGCGCATATGCAATTTTTGGATCTCATCCAAGAAGGTAACATTGGTATGGTTCGTGCTGTAGAAAAATTTAATTACAAACGGGGCTACAAGTTCAGCACGTACGCCACCTGGTGGATCCGCCAGGCTATCACTCGGGCGATTGGCGACCAGGCCCGTACTATTCGCATTCCGTTACATATGGTTGAGAATCTCAATCGGATGAGTACCGTTCAACGCGCTCTAACACATAGTCTTGGGCATGAACCAAGTGATCTCGAACTGGCCGAAGCATTAGATATAGATGAGAAGACCTTGGCAAAATGGCTCTCTTATGAGCGAGAGCCCGTCTCGCTTGACACGCCAGTGGGGGATGACAAAGAAAGCAGTCTCGGCAATTTTGTTAGCGATGATGATGCCGTTGACCCAGAAGAAGCTGCGGGGTATCAGCTGCAGGCTGCACAAATAGCAGAAGCACTTAATATTTTAACCGGCAGAGAACAGCTAGTGATGCGTTATCGCCTTGGGTTTTACGGTCGAGAGTATAGCCTCCAAGAGATTGCCCAGGAACTTGAGCTGAGTCGCGAGCGCATTCGTCAGATAGAGACAAAGGCTAAGGATAAACTTAGAGACTCGCCCCTTCTCGCCTCGTTTAGAAGCTAGCCAAGTACCACCCCGAATGCACTATACTTATACCATGAGCAAACGCCTGGTTATTATAGATGGCAAAAGCGTATTTTACCGTGGCTACTATGCTATGCCCAGTTTAAGTACCAAAGACGGCACACCCACTGGCGGGGTTTATGGTTTTGCAGTCATGGCACTAGAAGTAGTGAAGAAGTTAAAGCCGGATTATGTTTGCGTGGCGTGGGACAAACGCCACACCAATATTCGCTCCCGCGTGGCGTTATATCCTCAGTACAAAGCCAATCGCAAGCCGGCACCGCCAGATTTTTATGAGCAAATCCCGATTTTGTACGACTTGTTGCATGCCTTAGGTTGGCCACTTTACGAAGCCGACGACTACGAAGCCGACGACCTAATGGGTGCCTTTGCCAAGCAAGCCGGCGAAAAGGACATAGAAAGTTACCTTGTAACTAGCGACCTAGACGTTTTACAGCTCGTAAACCCACATACCCACATTTACACCCTTAAAAAAGGCCTCAGCCACATAGAACTATTCAATGTGGCTAGCTTTGAAGAAAAATACGGCGTCAGTGCTCACCAATGGGTGGATGTTAAAGCGCTGAAAGGTGATTCGTCCGACAATATTCCAGGCGTAGCCGGCGTCGGCGAAAAAACCGCTTTGGAGCTCATAAAACAATATGGTTCGCTCGACGGAGTTTACGAAAACATCGAACTTATTAAAAACACTCTCAAAGATAAACTCGTCAAAGATAAAGACATGGCCTACCTAAGTAAAAAACTTGTCACCCTGATGGTAGACGCACCCATAAAAATTGACCTCGCACACGCCAAACTCCACGACGGTGTCACCCCTGAATTTGTGGCCATATTACGCAAACTCGAATTCCGTAACCTTCTTCGCCAGGCCGAAGCCGGCATGACCAAATCCGAACTAGAAGCCGCTGAAGAACACATCGAAGAGCACGAAATGCCCGAAATCAAAAAGAAAAAATTCGACCAAGCCGACTACAAACCCACCCAAACCCGCGTAATAGCCCTCAGCCCCGACAGCAGTACACTATGGGTCAGCCCAATTCAAGGCTACTATAGTATATTGCCGTTAACTGAGAGCACTGGTTCTACGTCAGCCGGGGGTGACCCGGAGGGAGGGGCGCCCCGGTCACGCGCAGCCGTACTCGGCGAGCATGTCCGGGGAGGGAAACCTGAGGGGCAGGACCCGCGGGGTGGTCTGCACAACAATGAAGGCGGTCTAAGCGACGAGGCACGTGGTCACCTTGAAACGGTAATGAACGGTCCTCTCATCGGCCACGACCTCAAAAGTATCTTCAGATATCTGCTCGGCCTTGGCGTAAAAACCGAACCCAAAGTCGAACACGACACCCGCATCGCCGCCTTCATCCTAAATTCATTGGAACGCTCCCGCGAACTCGGCGACCTCCGCGGCCGTACCCTCGACATGGCCAACCCCGCTGAAGTTCTCCCATCCACCTGGGAAGCTTACAAAGACCAAAAACTCCAATTCGATCAACTCCCCAAACTTCAAATGCTTGCCACCGACATGGACTTCCCCAGCATCTACCTTCTCGCCAAAATGGAGCACCGCGGTATTCGCCTCGACAGCACATATCTTAACAACATGGGCAAAAAATTCGAGGTCCAATTAAAAGAATTTGAACAAAAAATTTACGAACTGGCTGGGCAAGAATTTAACATTGCCTCGCCAACCCAGCTTGGTGAAATCTTGTACGTAAAACTCGGCTTGCCAACCGGCGGCGTCAAAAAAGGCAAAACCGGCTATTCTACTGGCGCCAAAGAGTTAGAGAAATTAAAGCCGTTGCATCCACTGCCAGCGCTGGTTTTGCAGTACCGCGAATACGCTAAACTCAAAAGCACCTACATCGACACCCTCCCAAAACTTGTCGATGCCCAAGGCAAATTGCATACCACCTACGATCTGGACGTTGCCGCAACTGGCCGTCTCAGCAGTCGCGACCCTAACCTGCAAAACATCCCTACCCGTACCGAAATTGGTCAAGCCATCCGCACAGCCTTTCTGCCGGGTCCAGGTAACGTGTTTGTAAGCGCTGACTACAACCAGTTTGAGTTGCGTCTTTCGGCCGTGATGGCCGAGGATAAAGAGCTAATCGAAAGCTTTAACAAACACGAAGACGTCCACACCAAAACTGCCGCCCAGTTATATGGCATTCCTACCGCCACTGTCACTAAAGAACAGCGCCGTCATGCCAAAACCGTCAATTTTGGGATTTTGTATGGCATGAGCCCACATGGCTTGCAAGCCGCGACCGGCATGAGTTTTGCCGAAGCGCGGGATTTTATCAAAAAGTATTTTGAGCTGCGAGCGCCGATCCGCGACTACATCGACAATATAGTTAAAAAAGCCCTACACGACGGCTATGTAGAAACCATCTTTGGCCGTCGTCGTCCAACCCCAGACTTAAAAAGCAGCAACTTCGCCGTCCGCGAAGCCGCCAAACGCGCCGCCATGAACATGCCAATCCAGGGAACCGAAGCCGATATTATGAAGTTGGCAATGCTGGCGGTGGAAGAAAAGTTGAGTGGGCTAGGCGAGCAGCTGCTGCAAATCCACGACAGCATTTTAGTAGAATGCCCCGAGGCAAACGCCGAAAAAGTCAGCAAAATCTTAAAAGAAACCATGGAATCTATCCACCCTCTGCCGGTCGAGCTAAAAGTCGACGTCAGCACTGGAAAAAACTGGGGTGCACTCTAGTGGGTAAGGGGGCACGACGGCTGCGACAGACAATTAAGATTAGTATGAGCTGAGCTAAAGTATTAGAATCAACGTATGGACCCTAAGCAGTCGCCCACAAAAAGCATAGTTATCGTAGAAGACGACCCTGCCTTAGGCGAAATTTATAAGACACGCCTGGAGCTACAAGGCTACAACTGCTTTGTTGCATATAACGGAATTATCGCGCTCTATTTTATTCAAAAAAACATACCGGATTTGGTTCTGCTGGATCTGATGATACCCGATATTTCTGGTGCCGAGGTTCTGGCAACAATGCGCCGCACATCCTGGGGTAAAAATATTCCGGTTTACGTTATATCGAACCTCAACGAATCTCAGGCACCTGCAGGATTGCGAGATTTGGGAATTGCGGGCTACTCCGTAAAAGCAAATCTGGCCAATGACGAAATAGATAGAATCGTTAATAATATCTTGCGGCCAGACGCCGAAAAGAGTGGGCAAGCTTAGCCGCTGCCCCCAGATTCGCTAAGACCTTTGTTAGAATAATTCTATGCCTGCCTATAAAGCTGTCATCTTCGACCTCGACGACACGCTGGTTAAAACCTGGGTCGTCAAATGGCAGCAGCACAAATTTGTGGCCAAAAAATATTTTGGTGTCGACTTGACCGATGACGCGTTGGCCGAACATTGGGGCAAGCCATTTGATGCCATGGTGACCGAGTTATACAAGCAAAACGGCACGCACGAAGAGCGCCGGGTACATTTTTCTAAGCACGAATTAGATTACCCCAAGCAGTATCAAGACGACACACTGGCTACGCTTGAAACCCTGTGTCGAGCCAATTTGGTTATGGGTATAGTGACATCGATGCACAAAGAGGGCGCGTTTATTGATCTTAACAACTTAAAAATGCCTACGGAATATTTTGCCTTTATACAGGGTTCTGACGAATCTGAATATCACAAGCCAGACCCGCGTGTGTTTGATCCAGCCAAAAAACATCTGGCAGAGCAGGACATAACCGACGGTATCGTGTACGTTGGCGATGCACTCAGCGACTACCAAGCATCGCGTGATGCCGGGCTGAGTTTTATAGGTGTGACTACAGGTTTTGTTGATGAACAAACGTTTCGCGGTGCCGGGGCTGCGCATATTATCTCTGGTCTGGCAGAATTGCCAAAGCTTGTGCTATGAATTATGACAAGAAAGAACCAAAATTTTGCAACCTTATGGTTGTGGCAATCGGTGATTTAATAGGGACATGTTGAAAGAGCGTATTGCCCGTGCCAAAGAACTGCTTAAAACCGTTCGTCATGCAGCTATGGCTACAGTTAACGAAGATGGCTCGCCACACAATACCCCATATTTTTTGATGTTCGATGACATACTGGAGCATTTTTATTGGGGTTCGCACCCCGATTCGCAGCATTCTAAAAATATCGCCCGTACTGGCCAGGCTTTTGTGGTTATTTACGATGCCATTGGGCCCGGGGGCGGGCTTTATGTGCAACTGGCGAACGGTCACGCTACTGAAAATGACGAGCTTGTAACAGCTCTGGTAGTACATAACAAAATGCGTGCCCGCGATGGCAAAGAGCCGCTTGAACCCAACTATTACCAATGTGGCCCGCAGAAAATGTATGTTGCCGATGTGGTTAAACTTTGGGTGAATGCCAGTGAACGCGATTCACGGGGTCTTATCGTGCAGGATCGCCGCTACGAAATTAAACGGAGTGATTTAATCACTGGCTAGGCTTGGCAGAGACGGCACTTGCATTTGTGGCAAGTTTACAGCGATAATAGGCTAAGTACATGGAAAAAAGAATTGCAGCTGTTTTTTACGTAGCATTAGGCATTATTACCATTGGTTTTACATGGCTGTTTGATGCCAACCAAAATCAGCCGGCCGTGGCGACAGAAGTTAAATCACCAGTTATTAACCTGAATGCCAGCGATTTTGACGAAAGCAAAAACCTAAAAGACGCCGTAGACCGTCTGTCTAAGTCAGTAGAAAAACCTACTACTAACGGTAGCATCGACCAACTCCAGCCTGCGCTCAAAAACCAGGATTCTGCTAAACTACCACAATGATCCGTCATAATCTTGACGCCTTTTTGCGTCGTTTCGAACGCCAGTTTGTAGGGCATAACCGCATAGAGATTTCACGCACGGCGCTGCTACACAATATTGGTTTATTCAAGAAAATGACCAACTTGCAGATTATCCCGGTGCTCAAGGCCAACGCCTACGGCCATGGAATAGCCTCAGTCGCCACGGCCTTAAAACACGCTCATGTGCCATATGTTGCGGTTGATGGCTATTTTGAGGCCATAAAAGTACGCCAAGTGAGCAAACTGCCAGTATTGATAATGGGTACCATCCGCCCGGAAAATTTTGCCAAATTACGCTACGATAATTTTGCGTTCTTGGTGCAAGATGCCACCACTATTCGCGCCTTGGGCGAAACTGGCAAGCGGGTCAAAGTCCACCTAGATTGCAACACAGGCATGAATCGTTACGGTGCCCGACCCGACGAAGTTGGCTGGCTGACGCAACTCATTTTAAGTTACAAAAACCTACAACTAGAAGGTGTAATGAGCCACTTGGCCGACAGCGACGGTGATTATCAACATACAATCACCGAAGCCGTAAGAATCTTTGATAACTGTGTCGAGGCGGTGCGCCAAGCCGGTGGTCAGCCAAGCCTGATACATATTGCTCAAAGTGCTGGCGCCGTGAAAGCTCACTCTAAATATGCCAACGCCTTACGGCTGGGCATCTCGCTTTATGGTATAAATCCATTTTCCTCTAAGCATAAAATGTACGAAAGACTGGCCGGTTTACATCCAGCACTTAAGTTTGTCAGCACCATCACTAAAATAAACCAACTTCAAAAAGGTGATAAAGTTGGCTACAACTATACGTTCACGGCGCCAAGAGCTATGAGGCTAGGCGTCATTCCGGTAGGGTATTACGAGGGCGTGAACTGCGAACTTAGTAATCTTGGCTGCGTAAAAATTGGCAAAAAATTTGCGCCCATCGTCGGGCGGATAAACATGAATCACACCATGATCAGCCTAGATGGGATCAATGCTAAAGTGGGTACCGAAGTGCTAGTGTACAGCAACGACCCGAGTGATCCCAACTCAGTGCAACAAATCAGCGAAACAGACCATTTATTTAGCTACAGTTTACTGACATCGCTAGCCGCAGACACCAAACGCGTTTTGATAGACTAAAGATATGAAACCAGGCAAAGATTATATTGGTGTAGGCATTGGGTTACTGATTTTTAACGAAAAGGGACAGGCACTTTTTACAAAACGCGGCCCAGCCTCTAAAAACGAACGCGGTCACTGGGAAATCCCAGGCGGCAGTGTGGAATATGGTGAAACACTAGCCGATACGGCAATTCGCGAAGCCAAAGAGGAATTAGGCGTCGACGTTGAGTTGGTTAAACAGCTTGAGGCGATTGATCACTTTATTCCAAAGGATGGTCATCATTGGGTGGCGATTCCGTTTGTGGCGCGCATTAAGCCGGGGCAGAAGCCGCGAATTATGGAACCAACCAAGTGTGAGGAGCAGGCTTGGTTTGCGCTTGATAACCCGCCATATCCACTGTCTACGGTCACCCAACCCACAATCGATGCCTATCGTCGCTCTACGGCACAGGTTGATAAAATAGAGGTATAACCTGGAGGTTACATGACAGTCCCCACGATTTCGTTGAACAATGGCACCAGAATCCCGCAAGTTGGCTTGGGTACTTGGCAAGTGCGTGACCAAAATGAGTGCGAGCAGGCTGTTTTGGCAGCGCTCGAGGTCGGCTATCGCCATATCGACACGGCGCAGATTTATCAAAACGAAGAATTTGTGGGTGCGGCGGTGGCTAAAAGCGGGCTCAAGCGCGAAGACATATTTATAACCACCAAGATTTGGAATGGTAACCAGTGGCCAAGTAAAGTCGAGCCAAGTCTTGATGAGTCACTTCGCAAACTACAAACTAATTATGTTGACTTGCTGCTTTTACACTGGCCGATTACCGGGCTGCGTGGCCCGGCCTGGCGCAAATTGGAACAAGTATTGGCGAAGGGCAAAGCTAGGGCTATTGGTGTTAGTAACTACACCATCAGGCATCTTAAAGAGTTACTTAAACATGCTACCGTAAAGCCCGTGTTAAATCAGGTCGAACTACATGTTTTTTTGCAACAACCCGAGCTAGTAGAGTTTTGTAAGCAAAACGATATCGTTGTCGAAGCCTATTCGCCACTGGCGCATGGCACAAATCTTGATGATCCGGTGCTCACGGAACTTGCCAAGAAGCACGCTAAAAATGTCCCACAAATCATGTTGCGCTGGTGTATACAGAATGGTTTGGTACCTATTCCAAAATCTACGCACAAGGAACGGCTCGGGGAGAACATAGCGCTTTTCGACTTCGAACTCGACGCCAGCGACATGGCCAAGATAAAGGCGCTAGACCGCAACCTCCGCACCTGCGGCGACCCAACTCTTATGCCATAGCGCCATGTTATACTGACGCTCATGAAGGAAAATATCATTGCTTCTGGCAAAATGTTTGAGTTAGTGCAACTGCCGCAGCCGGATGGACGGGTATTTGAACTAGCACGTCGGGCACCTGGGGTAAGAGTAATAATTGCCGATAAGCCTAATAAAAAGGTATTGCTGACTAAAGAGTTACGACGTGAACTGACCACTGTGGATTTTCGCCTTCCAGGTGGCAAAGTTTTTGATACGCTCGATGAGTACGAAGCGTTCCGACAGAGTGGCAAAGACATACTCGAGCCCGCACACTCCAAGGCCAAGGCTGAGGCAGCCGAAGAAGCTGGCATGGCGATTGACGACGTAAAACTGTTCAAAAAATCGACTCTTGGCGCCACGGTCGAATGGGATTTATACGTATTCGAAGCTACAAAATGGCACAAACATAAAGACGGCCAAAGGCTAGAAGCTGGTGAACAAGTCGAGCATGTTGGTTGGTACGCCTATGCCGAGGTTGAAAAGATGATTCTGGAGGGCCACATGCAGGAAGATCGCATTGCCCTCGTGCTACTAAAGTGGCTGCACCAACAACATGCCGAGTAACTACGATACCGAAGCGGCTGGCGTTATATTGATTGACCCGGAGGGTAATGTGATTGCCCAGCTTCGTGATAACAAGCCAACCATCAATGAGCCTGGGTTAGCTTCGTTCTTTGGTGGTGCAATGGAACTCGGTGAATCACCCCTGCAAGGAGCATTACGCGAGCTTAGGGAAGAAACAAATCTGGATCTTGCACCCAACGATCTACAACCCTTCACATCTGGCGTAGTATTACGTACTGTTGATGGTCAGCGTGAGCTACGTCACATATTCATTGCCAAAAACATCAACCCAAATGGTCTGACGGTTTACGAGGGGCAGGGGATATATATTGTAAAAGATCGTAATGACCCATTAATTACACCCACCATGAAAGCCACGTTTGATAAGTGGTTCGACGAACGTGATGCCAACTAGCCGAGTAGTTTACGATTAATACGTGATATTTGCGGTTATATTTGATTTCTCATCAAACTTATGCTATTATTAGCATAAGAAAAAATGTATACGGTAAAATAAACATGTCAGCAGAAGATTCTCCAAGACACCCAGAGCGCGATTCCGACGGCGAAACGAACCTTGATAGCCTGGCATCACAATTGATGATAAGAGTACAAGAAGTAGTAGCTGTGCACCCCGTGCAAGATGTTAATGGTGCGGAGGTCCCATTTGGCTATGTCGTAGAACAGGTCACCACGGCATTGGGGCAGGAATCCGATAATCAGTTTGATTGGGCAGAGTGTATAACATCTCCAGATGTGCGTGAAGCCGTAGTGGCGTTCATGAATGAGGTCCGCGCTAAGACTCCCGATCTAGATACTCACGATCTGGACCTCAAATTTCATAACGCTTAAGATACTACTCGCCTGACAGTGCGCTCACTACGCAGGTGGTTTAGAATAAGTACAGGTATGGTCCGCGCTATAATTTTTGATTGCTTTGGAGTAATGTACCAGTCACCATCTGGGGACTATGTATCCGATCCCTCGCGGGACAAGATTGCTCTTGGTCTGGTGCGTAACGAGGAACTTCTGGCCTACAGCCAAGAACTGCGAGCAAAATACAAAATTGGTGTGCTGTCTAATTGCCGGGCCGGTTTGTTTGAAGATTTTTTTAACGATATTGAGCGTCAGCAATTGTTTGACACAGTGGTTGTATCTAGCGAGGTGGGTATGGCCAAACCCCAACCCGAGATATTTTATTTGGTTTGTAAGCGACTTGGTATAAAACCCAACGAGGCAATATTGGTCGACGATACCCCTATGCATTGTGAGGCTGCTGCGAGCATCGGTATGCACGGTTTGGTGTATCAATCCAACCAGCAGATAAAACACGAGATCGATGATATAACAAACCGCTAACAACGGCCTACTCTAGGCTATACTAACGGTATGCCCGAACTACCCGAGGTTGAAACAATTCGTAGTGGCCTGGCGAAGCTTTTGCCTGGCCGAGTTGTTATAAGCGAGACTCACGATTGGCCCAAGGGCTTCCCAAACTCACCCGAGGATGTGAAGCATTTTTTGATTGGTTCTGAAGTCCTGAGAGTGCGTCGCAGGGCGAAAGTACTCGTTGTCGATCTGTCCAGCCTGTATAGTTTAGTTGTTCATTTAAAGATGACTGGGCAGTTGGTGTTCCATGGTGGTGAGGTTCGCTTTGGTGCTGGGCACCCCAGCGATAGTCTAATTGGCGACTTACCCGACAAGTCAACGCGCGTTACTTTAACCTTTAAAGACGATGGCCGATTATTTTTTAACGACCAACGTAAGTTTGGGTGGATGCGGCTTCTGCCTACAGCCGAGGTCGAAGAACTGGATTTCTTTAAAAAAGTTGGCCCCGAACCACTGGCTGCCGATTTTACCGCCGAAGACTTTGCCACACGTCTGAAGCGGCGCGCAAAATCTGGTATCAAAGCAGTTTTGATTGACCAAACTATAGTCGCAGGTGTTGGCAACATTTACGCCGACGAAAGTCTGTGGGCGGCCAAAATCCACCCCGAACTGCGGGTACAAGATATCTCGAGTGCGAAAATGAACGTACTTTATCAGGAACTACGCAGGATCCTGCAGCTTGCTATCAAAAAAGGCGGTTCAACAGATAGAAATTACGTCAACCACGAAGGTAAAAAGGGCAGCTACTTAACCTTTGCGAATGTCTTTAGACGTGAGGGCCGGCCCTGTCCGCGTTGTGGCACAACAATAATCAAGTTGCGCGTTGCTGGCCGCGGTACACACATTTGCCCGTATTGCCAAAAGGTAAAATCATGAAAATTAGAGTAATCAACAAATCTAAACACCCGTTGCCGAACCATGAAACGTCTTATGCTGCAGCCATAGATATTAGGGCCGATCTAGATCAGCCTATCAAGCTAAAACCAATGCAGCGTGCACTTATCCCAACTGGTCTTTATGTGGCGTTGCCCCAGGGTTATGAAGCGCAAATTAGGCCGCGTAGCGGACTGGCGCTTAAACATGGTATTAGCATAGTTAATGCTCCAGGCACAATCGACGCCGACTACCGCGGCGAGTGGGGGATACTGCTAATTAACCTCGGTGCCGAAGATTTTGTAGTTAACGACGGCGATCGCATTGCCCAAGCGGTTATCGCCAAACACGAAACTGTGCAGTGGCAGGAAGTAGAAGATCTAGATGAGACGGATCGCAAAGGCGGCGGTTTTGGCAGCACCGGCAGCAACTAACTGCTAAAATAAAACTAATGATACTAACACTGGCAGGGGACAACACATTTGCAATTTTTCAGACCGAACACAATCTGGTGGATCAGTTTGTGACTAAATTTGGCGTGCACGGTGTCGAACGAGTGGACGGCGAAAACTACGACCCCGCGCAGCTTTCGCAGTTGTTGCAAGGTGCGTCGCTGTTTGCTGCCGAGCGTTTAATTGTATTAAAAAACGCGGCTTCTAACAAGCCGCTCTGGGAGGCATTGGCCGACTGGGCCGAAAAGGTACCGGCCGAAACAACATTAGTTGTAGTCGAACCTCAGCCAGATAAACGAACCCGAACCTATAAAGTACTCAAGGGCAAGACCGATTTTAAGGAGTTCACGCTGCCCGGCGATACCGAACTTGCCAGATGGGCGCAAGCTAGGGCCAAAGATCTCGGCGCCTCGTTAAGTGCTACAGACGCCATGTATTTAGTTGAGCGCACAGGGCGAGACCAGTGGCGGATGAGCCATGAGCTAGAAAAACTTGCCAACTTC
This sequence comes from uncultured Candidatus Saccharibacteria bacterium, assembly GCA_964405095.1. Classification (GTDB taxonomy): domain Bacteria; phylum Patescibacteriota; class Saccharimonadia; order Saccharimonadales; family EFPC-124; genus CAYOML01. Next base: position 62,996 of record CAYOML010000003.1, read on the forward strand.
CAGCCCGACATTACCAAACAAGCAATTGATACCCTGGTAGAGCCGAGCCCGGAGGGTACGGCTTTTGAACTACTGGACGCCGCTCTGGCTGGTAATACTTTAGGCGTTACAACGCTCATCCGAAACCTAAAAGCCGAAGAAGACCCCTATAAACTATTTGGCCTACTAGCCAGCCAGGTGCATACCTTGGCGGTAGTTAGTGTGGCTGGCACGCGTAGTTCTGACCAGATAGCCAAAGATGCTGGGCTGCATCCTTTTGTGGTGCGTAAAACTCAGTCGGTCGCTAAACGCCTTGGCCCAGCTAAAATACGCCAGATCACAAAAGACGTTGCTCTTTGCGATTATCAGCTTAAAAGCACTGGCGCTGATCCCTGGCAACTGATTGCCACGTGCCTGCAAAAAATTGCAGCCGACTAATCATACTTTGCCATAAAAAAAACAGCCCCCTTTGCGGGGCTGACTTGTTATTCGGCGGTTTTTTTGGTGCCGGGCTTTTTGGCAGGTGCCTTCTTGGCCGGAGCTTTCTTTGTGGCTGCTGGTTTAGTAGCTTTTGGAACAGCTTTCTTGGCGGTTGCCACAACTTTAACCCCAGCCTCTTTGGCAGCTTTAGCTAGTTGAGCTTTCTTACGGGCAGCCGTGTTCTTGGGCATCAAGTTTTTCTTAACAGCCTTGTCGATTTCGGACTGGGCTTTACTAAGATTAACCCCGGTCATTTTAGCGGTAAAGGCTTTAACCGCGGACTTCAAACCGCGTTTGGTCTGTTGATTGCGCGCCTTGGCTTTGGTAGCCTGGTGCATGCGTTTGATAGCTGACTTGATAATTGGCATAAAAACTCTCGTTAATTGATCTTTAATTCAAGTGGTGACTATAGCTGATTTAGTTAGATCTGTAAAGAGGTGTGAAACCGAAACGAGACATAAGCGATTGTCTCAGGCCGCCGACATCGACAAAAGTCGATGCTCGGCATGCGGGAAGCATAGCCTTCGTCAATCACTTATGTCTCGTTTCGGCTGGCGCAAACACTATGCCAGTATGGAGAACTCTAGTACCAAACTGTTAGAATTGTGGATAACTTTCTTGCAGAGGTTAACTGCTTATGCTACAGTAAACCCAAAGTCTACTAAAAAACAAAAAGGCTAAAAACACCATGCAGCCAGACACGTCGAATGCCAAGCAGCTCATTATTGAGCGAGTTCGTCAGGCGACGAGTATTTTGATTGCGGTCAGTACCGATCCGTCGGTTGATGCTTTATCTGGGGCACTTGCTCTGGCGCTAATGCTCAATAAAATGGATAAGCACGCAACAGCGGTGTTTAGCGGTAAAATGCCGCCGGCCATGGAATTTTTGGGTGCCAGTAAAACCTTCGAGAGCACAGTTAATTCGCTCCGCGACTTTATAATTTCGCTTGACAAAGAAAAAGCCGACCGTCTGCGTTACAAAGTCGAGAATGACGTAGTACGTATTTTTATCACACCGTACAAAACAACCATCACCGAAAAAGACCTGCAATTTAGCCAAGGAGATTTTAACGTCGAACTCATAATTGCACTTGGTGTCGAGAAGCGTGAAGACCTCGACAAAGCGATTGTCGCTCACGGCCGCATTCTGCATGATGCAACGGTAGTTACAATCAATCCTGGCACTCAAACTAGCAATCTCGGCGTTGCCGACTGGCATGACACTGCTGCTAGTAGCTTATGTGAAATGCTACTTAGCATGTCCGAGTCGTTCCAGCAGCCAGGCCTACTGGACGCACAAATTGCTACGTCTTTGCTGACTGGTATTGTTGCTGCCACCGAACGCTTTAGTAACCAAAAGACCAACCCTAAAGTCATGACGATGGCCGCCCAACTAATGGCGGCTGGAGCTAACCAACAGCTAATTGCTACTAATCTTGGTAAGGTGCAGACGTTGACGGCCCCAGGGGAAGTCGCTGCTACCGGCGATCTAGTACCAGGCGCCGAATCTGTCAAAGTGCTCGAGCCTGAGGCGCCTCCTGCTAAAGATGGCGAACTTGATATAACACATAAGAAAAAGACGCCTACTGCCCAGCCAGAACCTCAAACTAAAGCAGAAGAAGAGCTGGCGGCCGCCTTACCGCAAATTAACGCTGGACCAACGTTTGAAAAACTCAAAACGGCTCTTAATGAAGAATCGAAGGCCGAAGAACCGAAGATTGCGCCATTCCTGCAACCAACCAAAGAAACCGAAACTCCAGGCAGCGCAGCAGTGGATATGACGGCACCCGATGAAGACAACTCGGTTACAGAAGGCCAGCCTTATTTAGCGGGCTCCGGCTCATGGCGTGAGAAACGTCTCGGGGCACCAGAGTTGGGTGGCACACTTAACGCGACGGCCGAGCAGGCAGAAGAAGAAACCAAGAAATCAGAGGATGAAGATCGCAATAAGATGTTGTTAACGCATCCTGACAAGCCAGGTGGTAACACACCAGCCACATCGCTACCACCGACGCTTACACCAGTTAACGAACCGCCGGCCGTACCCGTTGTATTAACACCCGGGTTGCCTACCGAAGCTGAGACACCAGCCATGCCGCCGCTACCGGTAGTAGAACCTGGCGACACAGCTCCTTTTCCTCCGTTACCGCCAGCCATGCCGCCGACCCAGCCAACAATAGCACCTGCGCCGGAACCGATCGTTCCAACACCACAACCACTTGCGCCAACACTCACACCTGAGCCGCCTGTTATACCAACGCCCGTGCCACCAACCACACCTCCCCTGATACCAGAACCCACACCAATTGAACCACCAGCTCTGTCACCTGATCTTGACGCTGCTCGTCAAGCAGTCGATGCTGCCCTTGGTTCGCAACCCTTTAATCCTGCTAATGAACCAATGACATCTATCGGGGCAATGCCACTGGGTGGACCATTAAACCCGCCAGTATCAACAGGGCCACTTCCGACTATATCTACTGGCACTACTCCGGAACCGCTGCCACCATTGCCGCCAGTGTTGCCACCATCACCCTTGCCAGATTTGGGCGGTCCTTTGCCACTCCCACCTAGCCTCACAGACGTACCTCCGACTCCTCCTGGTTTAGTGCCACCCCCGCCAGTTGTACCACCGCCCGAACCCACACCACCAGCATCAAACGATCCCGGACAGTTCAAAATTCCTGGTCAGTAGAGTAGAGTTAGGGGATGCAAAATCCCTCTGGCTTGGTATTAATCGACAAACCCTCTGGTATATCTAGTTTTGGCGTGGTTGCTCGTGTGCGTCGTCAACTCAGTCAGGTTGCCGGTAAGAAAGTCAAAGTCGGCCACACTGGCACGCTTGACCCATTTGCTACTGGCCTGATGATTATTGTGGTTGGTGATTACTGCAAACGTGCTGGCGAGTTCAGTAAGCTAGATAAAACCTACGAAGCCACAATGCACCTAGGCCAAACCAGTAGCACTGGTGACCCTGAGGGTACAATAACAGATGTATCGAGTCGCCAGCCGAGCCGCGACGAGTTAGGCAAGGCATTAAGAAAATTCCACGGTGTTATACAACAAACACCACCAGTCTACAGCGCTATAAAAATCGGCGGACAGCGAGCCTACAAGTTGGCCCGCGCCGGCAAATATGTTGAAATGCCAACCCGGACAGTTACTGTTTCGCGCCTTGAACTGTTAGATTATACTTATCCAGATATAAAGATCGTTTGTGATGTATCGAGTGGTACCTACATTCGCACATTAGTCGAAGATATTGGTCAAAAACTAGGCACTGGCGCCTATACAACCACTCTACGCCGTACCACAATTGGCAAGTGGCGCATTCAAGAAGCTATAACTCTCGAAGACCAGCACTACACACTGATAAACCCATGACTAATTCTAATCCTCGATCTGGCGAAAGCCGCGAACACGTACCTGCAATGCAGACATCTGTTGCAACTTTGCACACCAACGCTCAGCATCTAATCGACGCACTAGGCCCATCGGAGCCATGGCCAACTGATGGCCCGCATGATAGGCGTTTTGACTTCTCGCCGCGAGCTATAGCGGCCGCAGGTTTTGAACCGTACGACAAATTATGGCTTACAGATGTGATGCCGTTTGAAGACCCAGATGACGATGCAAGTCTGATAGGTGCGCGGGTTACCGTGTGGCTCGACAGTGATGATGGGGAATCACACTATACACGCGATACATCTTTGGTACAGGGCGCTGACGGAGCCATAAAGGCTGATAAACCAGATGAGCGTGCTGTGCCTTCCGACCCAACCCAAAGAGCCCTTACAGATCCAACACTGGATCTACTGAACGCTATTTTGGGTACTGAGGGTACCCGTGGGCCTACTTTCTTCAGCCAAGCCGAATGCGATAAATGGTTACGCCTTATTCAGGTCGAGCTTGAGCTGCAAGGAATGGCCTGAACCAAAGCGGCATTCTCCACAACCTTATTTTTTAGTTGGGGGGTGATACTTTGCGAACAATTTTCGGTGTTTGGTAACGGTTTTGGGCCAAATACGCAGTCGCCACAAACTATTGCTTGGCGGTTCGAAAAAGGTGCGTCTGGCTACGCTGGCGGTTAACTGTGTACTATATAAAACCTCACCGTATTTGGCGACGTGCAACGCCAGATCCATATCTTCATGTACTGCCCGGCTGTTGAGGCAGACCTCTTTTTTAACACGTTGCCAAGCCTTTTTGGTAATTAGCATATTCGCACCAAATAAGGCGTGGTGGCCCAGCATTAATTTAGAGACTTTAAAGTAGCCGTGTTTTACAACCAACCTGCCTATAAGTTTTCTGCCGAGACCGGGCGGTAAATCGTGGATATGTGATGGTGGGCCAGATAGGGCAGTGATTGTTTTGGCGTGTTGATCCATAAGTTTGTGGGCAATGGCTATCCAGTCGGGCGGCAATTGGGTGTCGGCGTCGAGCCGGGCAATAAGTTCGCTGGTTGCTTCGTTGAAGCCGCGGTTACGAGCTGGCGCTATGCCTTGCGCAGATTCGCGCAGCAACCTTACAAACGGAAATGAGGCGGCGATGACGGCCGTTTTGTCGGTTGAGTTATTATCAACCACAATAACTTCATCCGGTGCGACCGTTTGACGGGCAATCGATTCCAAACAGCCACCGATGTATTTTTCCTCGTTGTAGGCGGGAATTACAATCGCGAGTCCGGGTTTTGATGCTGCCATATATAAGTGCAGTATACCAAAATCTGTATCTTGTACGATCTGTCATAATCTGCTAAGATAAGCCACGATGATTACTAAAGAGACCAAAGCCAAGGTGATCGAGAGTGTGCAAACGCACAAAACTGATGTCGGCTCTACAGAAACGCAGGTTGCAGTTTTAACCGCGCGTATTAAAGAGGTTACCGAACACCTGCAGGCTCACAAGCATGATAACCACGGTCGCCGTGGGCTGTTGCAAATGGTTGGCCGGCGCAAACGCCTGCTCAAGTATCTGTCAACGAAGAATTACGAGGCCTACCAAGGCTTGATCGCGAAGCTAGGGCTGCGCAAGTAAGCGGCCCTCGTTCTTTAATTAAGGTATAATTTTTGTAGCACCCATTTATAACTAATATGCGTGTGGTGGATTGGTTTGCGCAAAGGTAATTTGCACAAAGTAACCCGTTACACGCCCACATGGGTGCCAGAAAGGAATGATCATGGGAGATATTATTAACCCTTTTGGTAAGGATATTATTAAGGTAGAAACCGAATTTTGCGGCCGCCTTTTGAGTTTGGAGGTTAACCGAGTAGGCTTCCGTACCAACGCCAGTGTTTTGGTACGCTATGGTGACACGGTGGTGCTTGGTACTGCTATGGTGGGCAACAAACCGGTTCCCTCCGACTACTTTCCCCTGAGCATCGATTACGAAGAGCGTTTTTATGCCGCCGGCAAGATTAGCGGCAGCCGTTTTATTAAGCGCGAAGGCCGCCCCAGCGACGACGCCATCTTAATCGGCCGTCTAATCGACCGCCCAATCCGCCCATTGTGGCCAAAAGGCTACCGCCACGAAGCTCAAGGTATTGCCACGGTTCTTAGCATGGACCCAGCCTTCCGCCCCGACATGGTGGCGATGATCGCCGTAAGTGCCGCCTTTATGTTAACTGGCGCGCCATTTGAAGGCCCGGTAGCTGGTGTGCGTGTTGGCCTGGTTGGCGGCAAACCGCAAGCCTTTATGTCGATGGCCGATCTTAACGACAACGATCTTGATTTGGTTGTAGCCGGTACTGACAAGGCGATTATGATGGTTGAAGCCGGCGCCAAAGAGGTGAGCGAAGAACTCGTTACCGAGGCCCTTAAATATGCTCACGACGCTATCCAACCGGCTATTAAGCTGCAGCAAGAATTAGTTAAAAAAGTTGGTGTTAAACCTCAAGAATACGAACTTAGTCTGCCAAGCGAAGACATCCAAAAAGAAGTCAACGCCCATTTGGCAGGCAAAATGGGTGCCAAACTGCGCACCAACTACCCCGAGCGCCACGAAAAAATGCATGTACTGCGCGAAGACGTACTGGCTTACTTTAAAGACAAGCTCGGCGAAGAAGCCTTTGAGCTAGCCAAAGCCGATTACGAAGAAGCTTGGGACAAAGCTGCCAACCAGGACGTTCGCCAGGGAATTTTGGATGACGGCTTGCGCCCTGATGGTCGCAAAGTCACCGAAATCCGCCAGCTCAGTTCCCAAGTCGGTTTCTTACCTCGCGCCCACGGCTCCAGCCTATTTACCCGTGGTATTACCCAGGGTATGAACATTGTTACTTTGGCACCACTAAGTCGTTCTCAAATGATCGACACCATGGAGCGCGACGAAGAAAAACGCTACATGCACCACTACAACGCCCCTGGCTATACAATTGGTGAAATCCGCCGTTTGGGCAGCCCAGGCCGGCGTGAAATTGGTCATAGTTATCTGGCCGAGCGCGCTTTACAAGCGGTTATCCCAAGCGCCGAAGATTTCCCGTACGCCATCCGCAGCGTTACCGAAATCATGAGCCAGCACGGTAGCACCAGCATGGCTGCTACTTGCAGCAGTTGTTTGGCGCTGATGGACGCCGGTGTGCCATTGACCGCTCCGGTTAGCGGCATTGCCATGGGTCTGATGAAAGATGGCGACAAAGTGGTAATTTTAAGCGATATCGCCGATGCTGAAGACTTTGCCGGCGACATGGACTTTAAAGTCACCGGTACTGCCAAAGGCATCACGGCTTTGCAAATGGATATGAAAGTCCATGGGCTTGGAATCGACGTGCTCAAACAGGCCCTTATGCAAGGCAAAGAGGGTCGCGCTAAGATTTTAGAGCACATGCTAAGCGTGCTGCCAGAACCTCGTAAAGAACTCAGCCCGTACGCTCCGCGCATCGAAAAACTGATGATCAAGCCCGAGAAGATCCGCGAAGTCATTGGCAAGGGCGGGGAAGTGATTAACAAGATCATTGCCGAAACTGGCGCCGAGATCGACATTAACGATGACGGCCTGGTAACCATTGCCGCCATCGACGGCGAAGCCATTAAAGCCGCTATGAAGATGATCCAGGATATTGTCGCCGAGCCCGAAGTCGGTAAAATCTACGACGGCGTTGTGGTAAAAATCATGGAATTCGGCGCATTTGTGAACATAATGCCTGGTAAAGATGGTTTGGTGCACATTAGCCAAATCAGCGACAAGCGAATCGAAAAAGTCACAGACGTGCTTAATGAGGGTGACGAAGTTAAGGTCAAACTAACCGCCATCGACGACCAAGGCCGTCTGAATCTGAGCATGAAAGACGCCAAGTAAGCAACTAGACTAAGCTTACCGGAATGGATGGCGTTAACATGCAATACTATTGTACTATCTGCCATATTATGATATCATCTCATAATCATAGGCAAATGAGAGGAACAATATCGTATGCCAACACCCGCAAATAGATCACAATCGGACTCCGCACCAACCCCGGCGCCAGCCGAAGCGTCACAATCACAAGAAGATAGGGACAGGGAAGATATACTTCCCGTCAAGCTGTTTCTAGATGGTGTTGAGCTTGGTGCAGCTGCGGTTTACGCCGCGATTTCCGTCGGCCAGTCAGTGACTGATAGATTGCGTCCAGCCCGGGCAGCGGCGCACCACGAGGCTGCAGCCGCTCACAATACTGCCGCCAACAACCTGACAACTGATATTACTGAGCTATATCCGAAACTCGAACAACCGGGGATAGGTGGCGCCTTTAAAGCTCACTTTAGTGTGGTGCGTTCTATACGAGGCGCCGCTGCCGAAAGAACCAGGCAGCGGGCTGGGGCAGCCGAGGAGACAGCCACAGCCGAACGTGTAGGTAGACTACGTGCGCCAACCAGTCGGGCCGCAGCCCGGTTGGCCCTCCGAAGCATCCGTGGCCGCCATAGCAGTCAGCCGTCCGTACCGCAGCCAGCAATCTCCCAGAGCCGTCCCACACCACCAGCACGGGGTTCTTCGCGGCCAGCTCCCAGACCGGCGACCCGGGCTAGATAAATAAATCATCCTCGTCGCCCGCTTGCTTAGGGGCAGTATCTTCTGTCTGAGTTCTTTTGGTGGTGTCCTATTAACGCTTTAGAGCGTGACAAATCACTCGTGGCGTGCTATAATGCATGTAATATCATCGTAAAACCGATGCCGCCTCGTTGTTACACTACTATCTTTGTTCATGAATCAACAAGACAAACAAAAGCATCTCGACCAGATAAAAGCAGATATTCTTAAAAATAATGTCTGCGAACATTTGGCCAAGACCGCCAAGAACCTTGTGATGGGCGAGGGGAACCTCGATGCCGATATTGTGTTTATCGGTGAGGCGCCAGGTAAAAATGAAGACGAGCAGGGGCGGCCGTTTGTGGGAGCCGCTGGCAAGTTTTTAGACGAGATGCTGGCCGAAGCTGGGCTAAAACGCAAGGAAGTGTACATTACCAACATTGTTAAATACCGCCCGCCAAATAACCGCGACCCCGAACCAGATGAAAAAGAGGCATTTTGGCCGTACTTACTGCGCCAACTTAAAGTGATCAACCCCAAATTGGTGGTCACCTTAGGCCGGCACAGTATGGAGTACTTTTTACCCAGCCAAAAGATCAGCCAGATCCACGGCCAGCCTAAACGCAACGGTGACCTGGTGGTCATGCCGCTGTTTCACCCAGCCGCCGCGTTATATAACGGCGGTATGCGCCAAACGCTTATAGAGGATTTTATGAAATTACCAATTGTACTCAAGAAACTTGAAAGGAAATAATTAACAAAGAATGAATAAATTTAATAACCAACCACGCGGTGAAAACCGCGAACAGAACCAAAATCAAAACCAAAAACAAAACCGCCGCCCAGGCAATCAGCCAGGCGAACGACGTCCGCAGATACAGAAATCGGATAACACGGTACTGGCTAAAACCCAGACTCGCCGCGGTGAAGTGCAGCGGGCAACGAGGCGCACTAGTGAAAATGTAAACTTACAAGCTAGCCAGCATGTTATTGACGTGCCAGTTAACAAATCGTTGTTTAATGGCTATGGCGGTCAGCAATTTACGCTGAATATGCAAAAAACGATTCCCAGGCGCGAGGGTAAAACACTGCGCGTCATACCAATTGGCGGTGTCGGCGAAATGGGCATTGGCAAAAACATGACGGCCATTGAATACGATAACGACATCATAGTTATAGATATGGGCTTTATGTTCCCTGGTTCCGATTACCCTGGCATTAACTATATTGTGCCGGATATCAGCTGGCTGGAAGAGCGCAAGGACCGTATTCGCGGCATCATATTTACCCACGGTCACCTCGACCACATTGGCGCCGTACGGCACTTGCTGCATAAAATTCCGGCTCCGGTTTACGGCGGTAAATTTACGCTGGCGATGGTGGAGCGCATGATGGAAGAGTCTGATACTAACTATCGGCCTATCTATAACATCATGAACCCTGAAGCGCACGACCGAGTGCAGCTTGGTAGTAGTTTTGGCATCGAACTGGTACGCGTTAACCACTCCATCCCCGATGCTACAGCCGTGATAATCCGCACTCCTGTTGGCGTGCTGTTAAACACCGGTGACTGGCGCTTTGAAGACAATCCGGTTGACGGCATCAAATTTGACCTGCCGCGCCTGGAACAGATTGCTCGCGAAGAAAAAATCTTACTGATGATGAATGAAAGCACCAACTGCGAAGATGCAGGCAGCCACCAACACGGTGAGTTCGATATCAAAACCAGCATTGGCCAAATTATGGACCATCACCAAAACAGCCGGTTAATAATCAGCTGTTTTAGTAGTCAGATTCACCGTATCCAGGTAATTTTGGAAGAAGCCAAGGTTCATGGTCGTAAGGTTGCTATTGCCGGCTACAGCATGATCCAGAACATGGAAGTCGCGCTGCGCAGCGGCGTGGTCAAGATCCCGCAAGATGTAATTGTGCGCATGGAAGACCTGATCAAACTGCCTGATGGCAAAGCTGTGGTTGTGGCCACTGGTAGCCAGGGCGAGTTCAGCGCCGTGCTAAATCGTATGGCTAACGGCTCGCATAAGTTCCTGAAGGTTAAACACACAGATGTAATTGTCTTTAGTTCAAGTGTGATTCCTGGCAACGACAAATACATCGTGCGCACTGTTGATAATCTGATGCGCGAAGGCTCAGACGTCATCCAAGACCGCAAAACCCATCTTGATGGTTGTGGCCGTATCCACCTGAGTGGCCATGCGTATTATGATGACCACGTAAAATTGGTTAACGCTATCAAACCCAAATACTACATGCCAATCCACGGCGAGTTCCACATGCTAGTGCACAACGCTGAACTGGCCGAAAAAGAAGCCGGTATGCGACGCGAAAACATCTTTGTCTGTGACGCTGGTGACATAATTGAGCTTGACGCAAACGGTTTGGCCCGTAAAGCCGGCCGCATCCCAGTCGGTGGCATCATGTATGATGATGCCGGCGAAGAGGTGAGCGAGGTGGTTCTAAAAGACCGCATCCACATGGCCAACGAAGGTATGTTTATTGTGGTATTAACAGTTAGTCGCCAGACCGGGCGTCTGCTAACCAGCCCCGATATTGTCAGCCGCGGTTTCATTTACCTGCGCGATAGCGAAGAGTTAATGAATACCATCCGCAGCTACCTCAAGCAAAAAGTGGCTCGCGGCTTTATTGGCCGTAAAGTCGACCTTGATGCCCTCAAAAAAGAGCTAAAAGACGAACTAACTCACGTGTTATATGACCTAACCCATCGCACGCCAATCGTCATTCCGGTGGTAAACGAGATCAACACCACAGCCAGCGGTCAAATTCAGCCTCAGCCCGAAACCGCCGCTCCAGCCACGCCATTTGTGCCGAACCTGCCTACCCCCGCCCGTAAAGAGCATATTGGTAGCGGCTATTAAGGTATAGTGGTGGCAGTGAGTCTAAAGCAACCTGTCATCACTGCGCGCAGCCTGACACTTGGGTACTTCCTATATACTGCTCTGGGACTTTTTGTCGCCGTATTCTTCTACGGGGCTGTAGCCGATGTCTATTTAGGAGGAAGCTCAGGAGTAATCTTTAGCCCCATATTTTTTCTCCTTGTGCCCGCAACCGGTATTCTAAGCAGTTTATTTGGCAGTATTTGGCTAAGCAGGATACTTAAGGCACGTCAGCAGAAGCTGGCTGGCTATGCCGCCGAGCATAGCTATAAGTTTGATCCAAATACTACTCGTGCACAGGCCTTCAAAGTCGGCAGCCTCGACCAGATGCATAATGCCATAAACTCCAAGGCCAGCAATATTGTGGCCGGGGACGATTGGCTGTTCTATGACTTTTCTTACGAAGTCCAAAATCGAAATCGCCGCTTCAGCGGGCCAGATAAAGTCTATTATGGCGTAATGGTCACAAAGCTATCCAGAATGCTGCCACACTTGCTGTTTGACTCACTTAGGTCTCGCAAGCGCCAGTTTAGGTTTGAATTTGTGCGCAGCCAGCGGTTGTCACTTGAAGGCGATTTTGACAAGCACTTTGTAACCTATGTTCCTGGAGATTACGAGGTCGACTCACTGAGCTTTATATCTCCCGATGTCATGTTGGCCTTACGCGACGCTGATCACTACGACATCGAGATTGTGGGCGACGAACTTTATCTTTATGGCCCATTGTTTGAGCCGTCTGAGCAGCTAGAGGACATGTCCAGAAAGATAAGAGTCATCAAAAAAGAGTTAGAGGATAACATTGATACCTATCTAGATACGCGCGTGCCTTACGAGGTGGGCCGTAAAGTGGTGAGCGAGAGTGGTCGGCACCTTAGGCGTAGCCATCTCCTAACCATCGTCTATGTTGTCGGGGCGATTATCTGGATACTCCTTTGGTTTATGGTGGGCGGTCAACGACACTAGTTAGACTGTTGTTCATCTGTTATAGTGGCAGCTATGGCAGGAACATTTTCTTTTGATATAGTTAGTGATTACAACTTGGCCGAGGTGATTAACGCCGTTGACCAAGTCAAGCGCGAACTAGATACACGTTACGATTTTAAAGGCACAAGCGCCAGTCTGGATTTTAGGGACGGCGACAAAACTGGTCTAAAAGTAGTGGGTGATAGCCAGTATCACATTGATGCCATCCTGGACATTGTGCGCAAGAAGTTTGGTATGCGTGGCGTTAGCCAAAAAGTGTTAGATATCAGCAAAGAACCGGTAGTCAGCAACCTAAAAACGACCCTTGATGTGCCATTTAAAAAAGGTCTCGACCAAGACAAGGCCAAAAAGATCACAGCCTTATTGCGCGAGCAATTTCCGAAAGTTAAAACCCAGATCCAAGGTCCAGAAGTGCGTGTGTTTAGCTCCAAAAAAGACGAACTGCAATCAGTTATGCAACTTTTGCAACAGCAGGACTTTGATTTCCCGATCGATTTTACGAATTATCGCTAGTTTTTACGGCTTATACGACAGTCCAGTGCCAGGTACGTTCATCCGCTCGGGGTGTGTGGCTTGCCACTTTTGAATCTCGTCAATTCGTTTTTGTAGCAGTGCTATTTGACATATGTAGTAAAAATTGCTATAATTTCGTCATAAGCTTCATCGGGACACCGATGTATAATACAAAAAGACACGATATGGGTAAAAAAAAGCGCAGTAAAGCAAAAATAACACCAACCGTTAAGCACGCCTTACCGGAAGGTTTCTGGCAACAGGCTACGGCTGTGATGCTGGCTGTTTTTGGTTTGTTGCTGTTGCTGGCGCTTTTTGGCACTGGTGGTCCGGTGCTGGAATGGCTGCATGGCGCACTCAAGTGGCTAGTGGGTTGGACAGTGGTATTCTTGCCATTTATTTCGGTATATCTAGCGGTTGCTATTTTCCGGGCCGAAAACAATCGATTGCCGGTCGTGGTCATTATGGCAACCATACTGTTTATAGCTGAGATTGCCGGTTTAGTGCACCTGTTTACTAATGAGCCGACAGTTTTTGACCATGCACGCAGCGCCAACGGCGGCGGCTTTGTGGGTTTTGGTGTCGATAGCGCCATGTTGGCCCTGCTCGATACCAGAACAGCGGCGCTGGTCTTGGCTGTGCTGGCCTTTATAACCAGCCTGTTTGTATTAAAACTTTCACCTTTGGATGTTATTCGCTGGGTGGTAGCTATTTTCCGCCGCGAAGTTACAACCGAAGATCACAACCGCGACGTCGCCGAAAAAGCCGCCATGTTCGATAAAAAAGGTGCAATAGGCGAGCTAAAACTGAACGAGGGTGTGCCAACCACCATGCATTCCGGAGCCAGGTTTGGCGGTCTCAAAGGGCTAGAGCGCGCGCCAGCCGAACCGCAAACGGCTCTAACCAGTGCCACCGACCCCGATTGGCAAGCACCAAGCCTTGATTTACTCGAGAAAAAACAATCGCCAGCCGATGCCGGCGACGTGAAGCACAATGCTCAAATTATTCACGACACTTTGGGCGAATTTAACATTGATGTCGAAATGGAGGGCGCCAATATCGGCCCTAAAGTTACCCAATATACTCTTAAGCCGCCGGCCGGTGTCAAATTAACGCGCATTACGGCGTTAGAGACCAACCTAGCACTCAATTTAGCAGCTCAAGCTATTCGCATGGAGGCGCCAATTCCTGGCCAAAGGGCCGTAGGTATTGAAGTGCCAAACCGCAAAGCCGCTGATGTGCGTCTGCACGGTATTCTTGATTCTGCTCAATGGCAAGGAGCTAATTCGCCGCTCAGTTTCGCGATTGGCCGCGATATTGCCGGCGACCCAGTGATTGGTCAACTCGATAGAATGCCACATGTACTGATTGCCGGTGCCACCGGCTCGGGTAAATCGGTCATGATAAACAGCTTGCTGACCAGTATGCTTTATCGCAACAGCCCGTCCGATCTTAAACTTATTTTGGTTGACCCTAAACAAGTTGAGCTGGCGCTGTATAACGATATTCCACATCTGTTAACACCAGTGATCACCGCACCCGAAAAGTGTATTAGCGCCCTTAAATGGGCGGTTAACGAGATGGAACGTCGTTATAACCTGTTGGCCGAAGAAAAAGTGCGTAATATTGCTGGCTACAACCAGCTTAAACAAGACGAGCGCATGCCATATATTGTGATCGTGATTGATGAGTTGGCCGACCTGATGATGATGGCTGCCCGCGATGTCGAGAGTCTTATTGTGCGTTTGGCCCAAAAAGCCCGGGCCGTTGGTGTTCATCTTGTTTTGGCTACTCAGCGCCCGTCGGTTGATGTTATTACCGGTTTAATCAAAGCTAATATTCCAGCCCGGATTGCCTTTACGGTGGTTAGCCAAGTCGACAGTCGTACCATTATCGACCATATTGGTGCCGAAAAACTGTTAGGCGCTGGTGATATGCTACTGCAAACCGCCGAAATGACTAAACCACGACGTATTCAAGGTGCATTTGTGAGCGACGAAGAAGTTGTAAAAGTCAGCAACCATCTGCGAATGCAGCGCCCGCCGCAGTACGACCCAGATATCATTGCCCAACCAGTTCAACTTAGTGGCAAGGGCGGTATTGTTATGGACTACGATGGCGGTGGTGACGACGCTATGTATAAAGATGCCGTACGCTGCGTGATCGAAAGTGGCAAAGCTAGCGCCAGCCTTCTGCAGCGTCGTTTACGAGTTGGTTACGCTCGCGCTGCTCGCTTAATAGAAAGTATGGAAGAACAGGGCATCGTTGGTCCGGCCGATGGTGCCCGCCCGCGCGATGTACTGGTTAGCAGCCTGGACGATGTCTTTAACCCCGGTGGCGATGGGCAAGACGTTTAGGCACCCATCTAGCATATTTTTAGCATTTATTGTATAGTGCGGCTACACGCGACCATCAAAGGTCGCACGTGATGAGGGAGGCAACACCATGCCACGCTACTCAGCGCCCCCGCCGGCTCGAAAGTCCAAGAAGGGCCGCAAGCTCGTCCTCTGGGTCCTAGGGCTCGGCGTCGTGGTCGTCGTGGTCATAATCCTGCTGTAACAGCAGCAGGTCCCTTCTATTGCGTCGGAGGGCCCCGAAAGGGGTCCTCCGGTGAAAATCTTGCCAATTACCTCTATACATAGTAAAATTATCTCTGTTAATAACTAACCGCGTCCGGCTTTAAGGCCATACGCATCCCGCAAAAACGGGATTCCATGGGAGGAATTCTATGAAGCGAGACTACGAATTAGTCGTGCTCCTACACCCAGACCTAGAGATGGATCTGGACAAACCGCTCGCCAAGGTGCGCCAAATTATTAAAGACAACCAAGGCGACATCACTAAAGAAGACAACTGGGGCAAGCGCAAGCTGGCTTACCAGATAAACAAAGAGGATTTTGCGGTTTACGTGTACATGGAGCTGTCACTGCCAGCCGAAACCGTCAAAAAACTGCAAAGCACTTTAAATATCACCGACGAAGTGCTACGCTACCTGCTGACTGCGGTAGATCCTAAAGCTCTAGCAGCTGCCGCACAAGCCGAGGCTAAAGCCAAAGAAAAAGAGGAAAAAGAAGAAGCCGCTGAAAGCGAAAAAGACAGCAAAGAAGAGGAGTAGGGGTTATGAGTAAGAGTATCAACCAAGTCATCCTGATGGGCAACCTGACGCGCGATCCAGAGCTTCGCACCACGCCAGGTGGTCAAAATGTTTGTAGTTTTAGCCTCGCCATCAACCGATCATGGCAAGACCAAGGCGGACAACAACAGGAAGCCGTAGATTATTTCGACATTACTGCTTGGGGCAAACTCGGCGAGCTCGTGAACCAGTACCTGTCTAAAGGCCGCAAATGCCTAGTGCAAGGTCGCCTAAGCCAACGCAGTTGGGAAAAGGACGGCCAGAAGCACAACAAGGTAGAAGTGGTAGCCAGTGACGTTACCTTCCTGGACGGTGGTGGTTCGGGTGGCGGATCGGGCGGTTCAAATGATGGCCCAGCCCCCAGTAAACCGGCTTCCAAAAAACCTAAAGACGATGACGTTGTTATAGAAGACATCGACGACAAACCTATAGACCTAAGCGAAATCCCATTTTAAGGAGCAATAATGATTAAACGATTCAAGAGTGACGTAAAATACTTTGACTACAAAGACGTCAAACAACTGCAGCGCTACGTAAACATTTACGGCCAAATTGAGCCTCGTGCCAAGACCGGCCTTAGCCAAAAACAACAAACCCAACTGGCTGTCGCTATCAAACGTGCCCGCCACCTGGCTTTGTTACCGTTTATTGCTAATAACTAGATTGCCATGTTCGGCATAACTGATCTTAAAAAAGGCGCTCTCATCCAACTGGACGGTAAACCGTACCGGGTTGTTGAGTATTCGCAAAAAGTTATGGGCCGGGGCGGATCGATTGTAAACGTCCGCCTAAAAAGCCTGCTTGATGGCGCCGTTATCTCCAAAACGTTCAAGGGTAACGAGCGTGTTGAGGCTGCCAGTGTCGAAAACCGTACTGTTCAGTATTTGTACAACGACGGCAACAATTACAATTTTATGGACGGTAAGACGTTCGAACAGTTTGAGCTGCCAGCCAACATGGTAGAAGAAGCTGTACCCTATCTAAAAGAAGGCTACGGAGACGTAAATCTGCAGTTTTTTGACGGCAAAGTAATTAACGTCGAACTGCCTAACAACCTATATCTCGAAGTTACCTATGCCGAGAGTGTAGTAAAGGGTGACACCACAAGCAGCGTGCTAAAAGATGCCAAGCTCGAAACCGGCTTGGTAGTTAAAGTCCCAGCTTTTATTAAGACTGGCGACGAGATTAAAGTAGACACCCGCACAGGCGAATACCTCGAACGCAAGAAATAATCTGATGGTAGCCATTCTTGACTAAAGTGGTTTTGATGATGTATTCTTTATTTAACCTGTAGTCGCGCTCAGTACGAGCGCACAGGGAGTAGTAGGAGGAAGACAATGCAGAAGCAGCTCACGGTTGCGCAGGACATCGCGGCGTCGAGGAAGGTCTCGAAGATCGCCGAGATCGGGCTCCTCATCACTATCGTCTTGTTCGCGGTCTGGGCGGTCGTCGCCTGATTCCACTACAACTACGTCGAGTACCGGAGCCCACAGGGTTCCGGTACTCGATGACAGACCTGGACTTATTTACTTACATTAAATCTAAACTCAACGACGTCATTGGGCTGCATAACATATTCTTTGCCCTCTAGACGCATTTTCCCGGCGGCTTTTACAGCCTGTTCGGAGCCGGCTTCGACTAAATCTGGGTAACTAACCACCTGGGCGGCTATAAAACCCCGCTCAAAATCGCCATGTATAACCCCCGCAGCTTGCGGCGCGGTACTACCGGTGCGGATCGTCCAAGCCCGCACCTCTTTGGGCCCGGCGGTCAGGTAGCTCTGCAGGCCTAAGGTTTCGTAGGCAGCTTTTATTAGCTGGTTGAGGCCAGGCTCAATCTGACCGTATTCTGTCAGCATTTCTTCGGCATCATCAGAGCTTAGCTCACGCAACTCTTCCTCGAGTTTGGCACAAATAAAGATAGCTTTTGCTGGCGCTACCAATCCAGCCAATTCTTTTTTGTGAAGCTCGTCTTTTAGACCGCTATCATCAATGTTAAACACGTAAATGACAGGCTTGGCTGTTAAAAGGTGCAGGTCTCGTATAGCTTCGTGGTCCAGAGAGGGTAGTTGATGCAATGAAGTACCCTGTTCCAAATGAGTTTTAAGTCGCTCAATGTATTCGGTTTTAGGCTTTAACTTTGGGTTGGCCTTGGCCTCTTTGGCTAGGCGCGGCAAACTACTCTCGATTGTTTGCAAATCCGCTAGCATCAACTCGGTGTTAATAATTTCGATATCGGCTTTTGGGTCGACACGGTTGGCCACATGGACCACGTTATCGTCGCTAAAAGCCCGCACAATATGACAGATGGCGTTACACTCACGGATATTGGCCAAAAACTTATTACCCAGACCTTCGCCCTTGCTAGCGCCAGCTACCAAACCGGCTATATCTACAAACGTAACCGTAGCCGGTAACACCTTAGCGGCTGAATACATTTTTTCTAAAACGGCTAGACGATCGTCGGGAACCGGAACAATACCTGTATTCGGTTCGATAGTAGCAAACGGGTAGTTGGCAGCCAAGGCCTTAGCATCGGTGAGTGCATTAAATAACGTCGATTTACCAACATTAGGGAGACCGACTATGCCGCATGAAATAGAGCTCATGCAACTATTATAACAGAGGCGATAAATATGACAGATCAGGTTAAGGCCTATGGGTAGGAATGATAAGATGGCTAAGATAGATAGTTGCAGTAAACACAATAATATGCTAATGTTTATATAAATATCAAATCCATGGCTAATTCAGAATTGTACCCACCACCAGTCCAGATTATTGGTCCTAACTCCGGCGACTCTGACCTTGAAGACGAATTAAGACAAAAGTTTGAATCAGTGACCACAGACACAGAAATACCTCACACTCCGGAACTAAGTGAGCAGCTAGATAACATGCGACTCGCAATTGCTGATTTTGCTCGGGATCATCATGGGCTGGATCTAAGTGATAGGCTCCCCGGTGTGGATCAATACCATATATACAAATCCAAAGAAGACCTACATGCAGCACTAAGGTCGCTTGGCGAAGAAGACCTCGACGCGAAACTTGAGGGGCGACAGAATCGCTACGGTATCTTCATCGTTGCGCAAGAGACCGATTTTGTAACTATGAAACTGCTGGCTCATGAGACTATCCACAGGCTGGCTCAAACTAGAGCTAAGGCGAGCAGAGGTGTAGATGACAATAACCATATAACCACAACGGTGCAGGCTTGGAGTAATGGGTTTGTCCATCGAAACAATGTTTCGCAAAAAAGTACGTTTAAAGCTCTGGACGAGATGTTCACAGAGTTGACCATCATAGATATCATCGAAAGCGGCTACTGGTCGCGTCGGCCTAGCTTGCCAGCACCGGACACCAACTATCGGGTCTTTTATCCTATGTTATGTATTATTGGGGACGAGCTTTTAAGGGCAAGGAGTAGGTTCACTAACGGCGGTCCCATACAGGGTCTGCGGGCAATTGAGAGCGGACTGCTCCGGGGCGACCCTACTGTCTTGCGGCCACTGATTGCGCCAGTAGTAAGCGGAGAAGTTGATATCAACCGCCATGAACAGATCCATCCGAGAGCTTATGGTAGGGAAGCACTGCGCAAGTTAATACATGTGCCTCATGCCGATACGACTGCTACGTATGTGGAGTTGGCACAGGCCTTGGGGCTGCCTGATGCAGCGCGGCGTATAATTGCAATAGAACATGATATGCTTCTGAGCGCTCAACAACTACGCGTGTTCCAGGGTGAGACCGATACTTAAAATTTGTGCAAATAGGAAATAGTATGTCTTTAGAGACCGTTGATGCTACTTCTAAACACGCCCAAGACCGTACTACTCTGCATGCCCAAATGCCTGAGTTACGACTGCAGCCCGATGAAGAGCTGGTCGCTGTAGAAAATATTATCTCTCGACCTCCTGATAGGCACTTATCGGTGCTCAGGGCAATTATGGGTCTTGCGGCTGCATCGACACCACAGGAAATCGGCAGCCATGGTCCGAGTAATGCCGCTAATGTAATAGAGCACAATCAAGCTATCGCAGAACTCGATTTGTACGGTGTTTTCTTTCCTCGCGATGCGCATGTTGTGGCGAGTTTTTTGTTTGCCAGGTACCCGGCACTGGCTCGCGCAACGGTCAGAGAGTCACTTAGATCTACCGGTGTTCGTGATAATCTCGAAAGCACTGGGCTAAGGGATGAGCAGGAGCTGTGGAAGGTTCCGCACGAAATTAGGAACGGGGATACCGATCCTATAGCTCGTCGTCTGGCTGATGAAAAAGATTGGGGCTGGCCGTATTATGGTGCTGTCGATACAACGCCTAAGAATGTCAAAGCCATTGCCGAGTTAGCTCTAGATGAAGAATCTGGTGGCTTAACATTTTTGCAGGAGAGTTACACAGGCTTAGATAACCAAGAACATTCTATCGAAGAAGCGCTCCAGGGGCATATCGGTTGGATTCGTAAGCGCATGGGGCTTAACCCAGAGGGTTTAGTGGAATCGCTTTGGATGAACCCTAAACATCATGCCAATCAGACTTGGGTCGATTCGCCGGACTCATTCTTCCATGCCGATGGGTCTTGGGCACAACATCATCCTGAAAAGGGTTGGGGAGTCGCCTCGGTTGAACTGCAGGCAGAAGTTTATGATGCCTTGATCGGAACGGCCGCTGTTTACCGGAAACTTATTGCTACCGCCGAAGGCCCGCGCAAACAATTCTTAGAGACAGAAATTGTAGATCTAGATGCCAGGGCAGCCAGACTAAGAGCGGTTGTCTTGGACAAATTCTGGGTTGAAGACCCGGATCATTACGGTGGTTTTTTTGCTCGCGGCACGGACCGCAGTGAAGATGGCAATCTACGCCCTCTAGCTATTCGCACATCCGACATGGGTCATTTACTAAATTCGGGCATACTTGATGGCGATGACCCGGAGGTGGTGCGTAAGCGTGAAGCAGTTATCAGAAACCTGTTCTCGCCAGAAATGCTTTGCCCGAGCGGTATTCGTACCCTTTCGACCGACTCGGTTCGCTACTGGGAGGATCGCTATCACGACGGCACATCATGGCCTTGGGTGACCTATTACATCGCGCTTGGTATGCAACGGCACGGTTATTATGGGCTGTCTTATGATTTGAAACAGCGAGCTTGGAGTGTCTACGACTCAACGAAAATACTGCCGGAATATGCAAGTGGTAGTGATGACCCCACTAAAAGGTTAATTACCAAGAAGGTCACTGTCCGCTTCTCCCCGCCGATTGCTGGTATAGAGCTTCAGGCTATTGGCCAGCCACCTCAGGAAATCCAGGCCTGGACTGCTGCTGCAATTTTGGCAATGAAGTATGAGGAAGGTGAGCGTCTGAATGCCCGACTGCGCCCGCATCGCAAAACTGGTAACGAGGCGCCTATTGCTGCAACAGATCCCGTTAAACAACGTTTCGAGCAAACCATTCTGGCCACATTGTTGGTAGCTTGATGTGTTATCATGGCCATCATGAAGCTGCCGCGTCCACGCCCGACGTTATATACGTTTATACCTAAGCCGGTGGTTAAGGTCCTTGTGGGCGTTTTGTTGTTAGTTGTTTTGTTGGTGGGTGGTGGCGCGGCATATACCTGGTATATGGGTCGGAATACACCTGCAGCCGAGCCTCCGGCAGTCGAAGGCACAAGCGACATCAAGAAAAAGCCGTTCTTTGAGCCCTCTAAACCAGCGGCCAACGCCAACGTCGGAGTTTCGGTTCAGTCACTGACGTCGCCGGTGGCACCAGGCGAGAATGCTTCTATTACTATCAGGACGCTGCCAGGTGCCGAATGTACGATTACGGTTGAATACAATAAGGTGAAGAGCACCGATTCTGGTTTGGTGGCCAAGGTTGCCGATGAGTACGGCATGGTTGACTGGACATGGACCGTCGATGCATCGGCTCCAAAAGGCAAATGGCCGGTTGATGTAACCTGCAGCCGCGGCGAAAAGTCTGGTATGGTTAGGGGTGATCTGGAAGTTGTGAAGCCATAGCGGCCACTTAACACCCTGATAAAGTAAGACCGGCTATAATACTTCCAGCTCTAGATGGTCGGCGAGCTTTATCCACTGCTCGTCGCTGAGGTCTTTGTCAGCGCTCATAAAGATTAGTAGGCCCTTGTCTATGATGATCGCCACCTGCTTGCTTTGTTTGGGCGGACGAGTTAGGTAGACGGTGCCGTTTGACGATTGCACGCTGCTGTATTGCTTCATAACGTTCTCTAGAAACCTGTCCTTATATTCGGGTATTTCGGTAAATTGTGGCGGTTGGGGCTGTTCTGTTACCGTGATTGCATTGCCGCCTTCGCCTTCAATAATGTACGACAGTACCTTTTCTTTAGAATCATACTTGTAGCTACTGACGCCCCCGCCCACATACGCCAATGGCGAAAAAGATAGTTGACTACGTATGTCTGCTGGGATTATGGGCTGGCGTAAGTGCCAAACAAACCAGCCAGCAGCGCCAAGACCGACAACAATAATGGTCGCGGTTATCGCCCACTTAGTCAACCTCTTTTTGCTCATGCTTGTATTATACGAGACTTGCCGTTTAGTAAGCTACCGGACAATGAAGCTAACGTACAAAGACCCCTGACAGGTGCTAGCCGACGTGCATCCAGTCGACCAGCTTGTGCGCGTGTTGCCTGGTGAGTAATAGAAGGCGTTGTTGGGTATGGTCGCATTGGTTTCCGCATAACCAGACGTCGGGCCGCTCTTTATAAACGCGCCAGCGGTACCGGCGGTGGCTTTGACAAATGCAGGACCCACTGTTGCGACAATAGCGTTGGGCGTAGTCGTTGAGGTAGAGCCGTTGCTGGCGATAACGACACCGTATAGCTTGCCACTACAAGTACCCGTTGTACACGTAGCAGACGGTACCAGACCGCCACTGGCTGCGTCCACTAGCATCCCTAGATCAGATAAGGTAGTTAAGTTTACGGCCTCTTTAATGGTCGAGCTAAAGGTACGTACATCATAGATATCATCTATAATGGCCGAGCCAGAAGTCGCGACTTTGACACTAGCTAGACACAGAATGGGGGATGAAATACTAAAGGTTGGCTGATTGGCATAAGGGTTAGCTGTGCCAGCAGTGTTAGTAAATGCCGGTTGCGAATCTGTTCCACCAGTAAGACAAACATGCCCCCAGGGAGCTGCGTTTGTTAGGTTGCTGTGCGGTGCTGTACCGCTGTTAGTGTTAAGATCCACTGCGGTTACGTTAACTCTATGGCCCCCGGAATATGCAACACAAGGCGCAACGTGTACCTGTGTAGAAGTCTTCCATGATACCTTACACGGGCCTGATGCCCCAGTGGTAATCAAGGATGGCAGGTCATACGGGTCATCGCCTGTTGAGGGTATAATGCCGAAGGTTAGAAGACCCAAGGTATCTGGGTTGGAGACATCAACCCAATTGCCATTCAAACAGCCCCTAAGACTTCCCATGGCCGTGTTATAGTACAGCGCCCCCTGGTTGGTTGTTAAGCCGCACGTACCCGTGTCAGTCGAACTATTGGAGCTATCGAGCTGGAGGTTGGTTTGGGTGCCATCGGTCGTGCCCGAGCCTATTTGCGTGTTGGCGACTAGAGTTATGCCGGCTGCAGTTGTGCCAATGGTTATGGTGCCTTTTGTGCCCGTGGCTGTGCCGACATCAATTGTCAAGCTGCCCGAGTTGCTGGTTGCACCTGTGGCATTGCCGGTACGGATAGTAAGGGTACTGCTGTTTGTAGAAGCCGCCGACTTGTCTTCGGTTTGTAACTGGGTAAGAATACCTGTACCGGTGATGTTGAAGTGACCAGTCTGGGCAGTGCCCGGTGAGCTCGACTGAAGTTGAATGAACCCTGTTGTGCTGCCATAGCCACTACAGACAGCAGCAGTCGTGCAGATGTCTACCACAGAGCCGTTGATAATCCCTTTCAGGCCATCGTTGCCGGTCGTATCATAGTACAGGCCGCCATTTTTGCTGCTAAGGTTGGTTGTTGGGGCTGCGGTGGTGGAATCGAGCTGGAAGACAGTCATGGCTGTGTCAGAGCCGTTATTGTCACCGATTTTTATGATGTTATTACTGGTATCGACGTTAAAAGTTGCAGCGGCTCCAGCAGTCAGAACTTCAAAGGCGTTTGCTGAATCAGCTGCATTTTGGACTTTAACACCGCCTGCCGTACCCGAGCCGCTCCTTGTGCCGCCTGCAAGTGTAATCGAGCCACCGTCCGCGTTACCACTAGTACCGGCAGCGTTGCCTCCTTGCAGTGTCAAACCACCGCCGTTGTGAGCTGTGGCGCCGGTGCCTGCATCTCCAGCCGCAATAGTTAGCGATTTACCAGCTATATTTGTGGTCGCAGCTTCAACTGTCAGGGTATGGTCAGCATTGTTGCCGAACATCAGATTACCGGCGTTGGTTAGGGCAAACACTGTATCACTGCTGGCTTGCAGGGTTATGAGGTTGCCGCTGCCAGTTTTGTTGATGTCGATACTGCTATTGTTTGACGCATCAGTTTGCGTTCCTTGACCGAGTTGCACAAACTGAGAACTGGTTAGGCCACCGAGTTTACCGGAGTTAAGTGCGTATGGCGTTGATGAAAGGCGCTTCATGGGGACCATCTCACCGTCCGGAGTACAAGACGAGAAGGGGGTACATGTGAGGTTAGTGCTACCGATGTTCATTGATAGCCACAACGTATTTTGGTTCCAATCTACCGAACTGCCAAAGGCTGTTATTGCGCCCAGTTGGACGGACATGAAGCCGTTTTTGACCTGTACGCCCTGGCTGCTGTTGTTGAGGTGATTCTCGGTCCATTTTAAGGTGCCAGCCGGTGAGCCCGTAGTATTACCGACGCTCAGTCCGTCACCATCTTGGTATATCTTAAATTGAATATTGTAATAGCCATCTGGGACGGTAGCCCCAGAAGAGTTCAGTAGGCGACCCTGAAAGTTAATCTGTTCGTTTATACCAGTTGCAGCTTGAGTAGGTGCGGCATTAAGAAGCCCGTATACCAAAAAAACGCCGATAAACGGGACGTATCTAAATAATCTGAGGCCACTGCCTCTTTTACTTACACCCACATGCATATTTTTTTTGTGTTTTAGTTTTTGCTAAAGGTAAACGCTGGATGGGGCTTGCCCACAGCTTTTACCTATCTGAACTTAAGCATAAACGATATATTTGATGTTTGCAAGACTATTTAGCTGAACCACCCCACATCATTAACTCTACGGTCTGGATGCCGAGTGCAGCCGGAGCAGCCCCATTAAGGGCTGCCCCGTGCGGAATGTGCCGTAGAATTAATGATGTGGGGTGGTTCAGCTAAATAGATTGATCAGTCCTGGAGCGGCAACAAAGGGGTAATTACTTGTTTGGCCAGGATCTTTTTTTCGCGGCGTTCACCTAGCCAAAAGGCAACAACAATACCAATTGTGGCAGTATAGACTGGCCATAGAAGCAATAGCTGGTTGGGGACCGCTGTGGTTGAGCCGCTGCCCGTAGCAACACTCGGCTGGCCATTGACAATGGCGGCTACACCCAAGAAGGCAACACGCCCAACCGAGTCAGTAGCTTGCATTGAGATCTGGTAAGTACCCGGTTTTTTGTAGGCATAACCGACTCTAAAAGATGTATTATCGGGGCGGGGAACAACTTTATTATTCGCGTCACCCCACTGCACATTTAGGGCATATGGTGGAGTACCACCAAGAATATCTACAGGGATATCAAAATCTTTTTCAGGAAAGAGGCCGCGATATACCGCATCGGTGTTCAGTAGTAGCTGTGTGCCGCTGAAGTCGAGAGAAGTTAAAGGTCCAGCCTGCGAAGGGAGAATATCGAAGTAGACAGTCACCGCTGCAGATGGAGGGCCGGCTTGGTTCAGGGCGTCATAAACACGGGCAATTAGAATGTTTTTTCCGAATAGCAGATCGACTTGTAGACTAAAGCCACCGTTGCTGCATACTGTGGAGCCCGCAAATATATCGTTTTTGAATAGCTCTACCAATGTGTCTGTGGGGCAGGTACCCGAGACATTGATTGGTGAGGAGTTAAAATGCTGTTGGTCCGATGGGCTGGTAATTGTAGCGGCAACAATAGGCGGTGGGCCAGGTACGGTACCCGTCAGGCCAACCGAACCTTCCTGTGGGCCAGGGCTAGCTGCTGCTGCCGAATAGACCGTCAGAATAAAACCCACTACCAGCAACAAGATTGCCAGTGGAAGATAGGAAGTGTGTTCGTGTGGCCGAAGACGCCCACTATGATCAGGATGACTTAGTTTCAGCCAGCTTAACATACGCTTGATTATAACATTTATGCTCTCGATAGCCTGCTTGGGGTGGCTATTTGCGTTTAGAGCCGATACTGAAGCTACCCTGTGACTTCCTGAGAATACGTCGGTTGTAGCGTCTTATCAGCGTGCGTCCGATAAAGAATGCGGCGATCAATAGCAGAATTATGGCGCCTATCAGGCGATAAGGAATGACCCAGAATGTTAGGCTGGCAGTTACTTCTTGGTGGTTATCGCCGTAAGCAACGCGCAAGTCGGCAGTATAGCGACCAAATAGCATTTTATCGCCAATAACCGAACTATCCATAGGTTGTTCAAATCTTCTTATACTGGCAGGCAAAACATTACGCGGTGGCAGATTGACGTTTAGGGTTGCAACCTTTTGGCCAAACATATCTGTTACAGTTACTTGGCCAGCCGGTTGTAAGTGGGTATTACCGGTGTTTTTAAGCCTTTCCACAAATTTTATAGGTGTCGATTCGAATAACCAGCTTTGCGTATTATCGTTGGCTGCATAAAATTGTTCGACTTGCATACCTTCTTGAGCTTGGCCACTAACTCTTATAAACAGTAATGACCCAAGACTTGCCGAAAGCGACACGCCAGTGCCCTTGAGCTCTGGTGGCGTACCTGTAAAGCGTACAACCCCGTAGTAGCCACCAGGTGCAGCATTGGCCGGGACTGTAATCGTTACAGACATCTCTTTGACTTGTTTAGGGTTGAGGGTTAGCTCTGGCAAGGGTTTCACCCATGTTTTAAGGGAATAGGGGTTAGAAACCTCTTCTTCACTGTCGAGTAATAGCTTGGGCGTGCCGTCTTCGCCGGCGGCCACAAAGTCGTTGACCTCTCCGGTTACGAGCAGGGTTTGGCTTGATACACCACGCAGGTTTATCTTAGTTGTAATAGTTTGGCCTGGGTCGGCTCTCAGGTTAATTACTGGCGGTGCAATTTCGAGCGCCTGGCCCGAACCAACTGGGGGGTCGGCGGCAAAAACGACTGCGGCGCCTACTAACAGAGCGGCGAGGCTGATTGTGGTTGCGATTAGTAATGTTATTTTCTTCATGGGCTAAAATGTGGGTGTGCAGACATAGGTTAGGGTAGTTGTATAGGTGCCCACCGCCGTACCACCGGAAACATTAAC
>CAYOML010000004.1:0-76017 GCA_964405095.1 uncultured Candidatus Saccharibacteria bacterium
TGCAAAACGCCTATAATAATGGCAACACAATCTCGACCGACGCCACCGGCG
This sequence comes from uncultured Candidatus Saccharibacteria bacterium, assembly GCA_964405095.1. GTDB lineage: Bacteria > Patescibacteriota > Saccharimonadia > Saccharimonadales > EFPC-124 > CAYOML01. The sequence continues at coordinate 52 of CAYOML010000004.1, forward strand.
ATATTGGTTTTACGTTGAATGCCGAGAACTTCACTATAACTACTGCCGCTGCAGCTACCGGATCGACAACCTTCTCGTTGGCTGATGGCTCCAATGCTACTCCCCCATCACAGTTAGTACTCATTACTAATAGCGATACCAATCAGGCTTTGGCCACTGGGCTTAAAGTTACCAGCGCCACGGGCATTATAACAACTGCCTTGGACGCTTCTGGTAGCAACATTACCAACGCCTTGTCCATTGGTGCAAATGCAATTGCTGGTACAAACTTTAGTGTCACAGGAGCCGGTGCTGTGACTGCCGTTGGTGTAAATGCCGGTACCGGTTTGTTGCAAGGGACAGGCGGCGCAACATTGAGCGGCGCGACTATTAGCCTAAACAATAACAGTAACTTTGCGACTAACATCAACACGGGCACTTCAACTGGTACGGTGACGATCGGTGGGGGCTCAGCACCATTAGTAATAGACAGCACCAATTTTGATGTGACAAGTGCTGGTGCGGTAAGCGGCGTCACCACACTTAATACATCAGGTGTTATCACTGTTGGTGCTTTGGGAGCTAACACTGGTGCCAGCAGCATCTGTCGTAACTCGTCTAACCAGATTTCTACTTGTAGCGGCGCTGGTGGCATTGACTCGGCCGTCACACTGCAGAATGCCTATGCTAACGGCAACACAATCGCCACCACCGACGGCCGCGACATTTCTTTAACACTGACAGACACAGCCACAGACGGTAACTTTACAGTCACAACGGCTACAAACTCGACTGGCTTCACCAGCTTCTTACGTGCCGATGGTGCTGGCTCAGCCGACCCAGCACAGTTAGTCTTGGTCAAAAACAATGATATAGACCGCGTACAACCAATAGGTGTGTCTGTCCAGGCCGCAGCTGGTGGTATCACCACCGCCTTCGATGCGTCTGGCGCAAATATAACTAATGCCTTAGCCATTGGTGCCAACGCTATAACCGGTACAAACTTCAGTGTGACTGGAGCTGGTGCGGTAACCGCAGTTGGCGTCAACGCTGGTGCTGGCCTACTACAAGGCGCGGCTGGTCTAACTGTTAGTGGCGCTACGGCTTCCATCAACGTAAGCAGCAACTTTGCAACTAACATCAATACCGGTACATCAACTGGCACTATAACTATCGGAGGTGGTTCTTCGCCACTCGTTATCGACTCGACCAACTTCGACGTTACTTCGGCCGGGGCGCTAAGCGGCATTACAACCATCAACAACAGCGGCAACATCACTAGTGGTGGTGACGTGGCAGTTAACGGTGGTGACATAACCAGCACCGGCGCCCTGAATATAACTCCTGGCGGTACTCTGACTGTCGGCGCAACCGGCCAAATCTTGACTTTGCAAGGAAATGCCAGCACAACTTTGAGCGCCACTAATGCTGGCAGTACTACAACTCTCAGCTTCCAGAGTCCAACCGCTAATGTCACTTACCGATTGGCCACAGCGGCAGCTGGTACTTACGATGTCTGTACTACAGTTGGTAACTGTTCGGGTGCTGGTTCAGGCAATACTTTGCAGGCCGCTTACGACGCCGGCAACACGATTGCCACAACCGATGCCCGAGATATAGCATTTACGCTAGCTAATACTGTCACCGACAGCAACTTCACTATCACAACTGCCACCGATTCGACTGGCTTCACCAGCATTGTTCGAGCCGACGGAGCCGGCACCAACGACCCAGCACAGCTACTACTAGTTAAAAACAACGATACTGACCGAGTGCTACCCGTAGGAGTGTCAGTCCAAAGCGCGGGTGGCGGTGTAACAACTGCCTTCGATGCTAGCGGTGCCAACATCACTAATGCATTGGCAATTGGCGCACACGCGATCACTGGCACGAACTTTAGTGTGACGGGTGCCGGTGCAGTCACGGCTGTGGGAGTTAATTCGGGAACCGGACTAATACAGGGTACCGGCGGACTAACAATTACTGGAGCAACTGTTTCACTCAATGCCAGTTCTAACTTCGCTACTAACATTAATACTGGTACATCAACCGGTACCGTGACAATCGGCGGCGGTTCAGCGCCATTAGTAATAGACTCAACCAACTTCGATGTGACCTCGGCTGGTGCAGTAAGTGGCGTGACTACCCTCAGCACATCAGGCAATATAACAGACGGTGGAGACATTGCAGTGAACGGCGGTGATATAACCAGCACTGGCGCACTGAATATTACGCCGACTGGTATATTAACCGCTGGATCTACCGGCCAGACCCTAACTTTACAGGGTAACGCCAGCACTACTCTAAGTGCCACAGATAGCGGCAGCACGACTACTCTTGGCTTCGAAGCACCTACGGCTAACGTCACCTACCGTTTCAGAACAGCCGCGGTTGGCACCTACGATGTTTGTACAACTGTTGGTAACTGTTTCGGCTCCGGATCTGGTAACACTCTGCAGGCAGCCTATGACGCCGGCAACGCTATCACCACCACCGACGCCCGGGATATAGCCTTCACCCTTGCCAACACTACCACCGACAGTAACTTTACGATCAACACCGCCACGGGTAGTACCGGCTTCACTTCTATCACGCGAGCTGATGGTGCCGGCACCGCCGATCCGGCCCATCTCGTGCTAGTGAAGAATAATGATACAGACCGTGTTCTACCTATTGGTATATCAGTCCAAGCCGCCGCAGGTGGCGTCACCACAGCCTTCGACGCGTCGGGTGCCAACATCACCAATGCACTGGCAATTGGTGCCAACGCGATTAGTGGTACAAACTTTAGTGTGACTGGTGCGGGTGCAGTCACGGCTGTGGGAGTTAATTCGGGAACCGGCTTAATCCAAGGTACAGGTGGAGCAACTCTGAGCGGGGCAACCATGAGTTTGAACGCCAGTTCCAACTTTGCCACTAACATTAATACTGGTACTTCAACTGGGACCGTGACCATAGGTGGTGGTAGCTCGCCACTGGTAATAGATTCGACTAATTTTGATGTAACTTCAGCCGGGGCAGTATCTGGTGTCACCACCCTATCCACTAGCGGCATAATAACCGTTGGCACTTTAGGCGCCAACACCGGCTCCAGCAGCATCTGTCGCAACAGCTCCAACCAGATATCAACCTGCTCGGGTTCGGGCGGCACTGACGCTGCAGTGACCCTTCAAAACGCATACGCTAATGGCAACACAATTGCCACTACCGATGCCCGCGACGTTAGTCTAACTCTTGCCGACACCACAACCGACGGTAACTTCACGGTCACCACCGCAACGGGCAGCACAGGCTTCAGTTCGTTCCTACGCGCCGACGGTGTTGGCACAGCTGACCCAGCACAGCTTGTATTAATTAAGAACAATGACACTGATAGAGTGCAACCAATCGGGGTATCAGTCCAAGCCGCTACCGGTGGAATAACTACAGCTTTTGATGCTTCAGGCGCCAATATAACCAACGCGCTGGCCATAGGTGCACATGCTATAACTGGTACTAACTTCAGTGTGACTGGCGCTGGTGCGGTAACAGCGGTCGGCGTCAACGCTGGCGCTGGCTTGTTGCAAGGTGCAGCCGGGCTGACCGTCAGTGGTGCGACTGCTGGCATTAACACCAGTTCTAACTTTGCCACAAATATTAATACGGGTACATCGACTGGCACTGTCACGATCGGCGGTGGAAGTTCGCCCCTAGTAATAGATTCAACTAATTTTGACGTTACTTCCGCGGGTGCAGTTAGTGGGGTAACAACCCTCTCAACCAGCGGTAACATCACTGACGGTGGTGATATTGCCGTGAACGGTGGTGATATAACCAGCACAGGAGCCCTTAATATTACGCCCACCGGTACCTTAACAGCTGGTTCGACTGGTCAGACATTGACACTGCAAGGCAACGCCAATACCAGCCTGAGTGCTACTGACAGTGGTAATACAACCAGCCTGATATTCCAAACACCAACCGCGAACGTAAATTATCGCCTAGCGACAGCTGCGGCTGGCACTTATGATATCTGTACCACAGTTGGCAACTGCGCTGGTGCAGCTACAACACTCCAAAGTGCCTACAACGCCGGTAACACCATACTAACGACTGACGGACGAGATATCGCCTTTACTCTGGCCGACACCACGACTGATCCTAACTTTACGATTACCACAGCTACTGGTAGTACTGGCTTAACCAGTATTGTTCGCGCAGATGGTGCCGGTACCGCCGACCCAGCCGAGTTGTTGCTAGTTAAAAACAATGACACCGACCGTGTTTTGCCAATCGGTGTGTCGGTTCAGAGCGCCGGTGGCGGGATAACAACGGCCTTTGATGCCAGTGGTGCAAACATCACCAACGCGTTGGCCATTGGTGCAAATGCTATTACTGGTACTAACTTTAGCGTTACAGGTGCAGGTGCAGTTACAGCCGTCGGTGTAAACTCAGGAACCGGATTGATACAGGGCACTGGTGGCTTATCTGTAAGTGGCGCCACAATTAGCCTAAATGCCAGCAGTAACTTTGCGACGAACATCAATACAGGTACATCAACAGGTACCGTCACGATTGGTGGCGGAAGCGCGCCGTTGGTTATAGATAGTACTAACTTCGATGTGACTTCGGCTGGGGCTGTTTCAGGAGTTACCACCCTAAATACCTCAGGCATAATCACCGTCGGCACACTTGGTGCTAACACTGGCGCGTCAAGCATCTGTCGCAACTCGTCTAACCAAATCTCCACCTGTAGCGGTGCGGGTGGAACCGATGCAGCTGTAACGCTGCAGAACGCTTACGCCAACGGCAACACGATTGCCACAACCGATGCCCGAGATATTGCCTTTACGCTAGCTAATACCACGACCGACAGCAATTTCACTATCACAACTGCAACGGACAGCACCGGCTTCACTAGCTTCCTACGTGCTGATGGCGCGGGTACCAACGACCCGGCACAATTAGTACTAGTTAAAAACAATGATATAGACCGAGTACAGCCGATTGGCGTGTCAGTACAGGCAGCCGCTGGGGGTATAACCACCGCCTTTGACGCCAGTGGTGCCAACATCACTAATGCATTGGCTATAGGTGCACATGCCATAACTGGTACTAACTTCAGCGTGACTGGCGCAGGGGCTGTAACTGCCGTGGGTGTTAATGCCGGTGCTGGCTTGCTGCAAGGCGCCGCGGGCTTGACCGTGAGTGGTGCAACTGCCAGCATTAACACGAGTAGCAACTTTGCCACGAACATCAATACTGGTACGTCAACAGGTACGGTGACAATCGGTGGTGGTAGCTCGCCGCTCGTTATCGATTCCACCAACTTTGATGTCACAAGCGCGGGAGCCGTGAGCGGGGTCACAACTCTGTCCACAAGCGGTAATATTACCGATGGCGGTGACATAGCGGTCAACGGTGGTGATATAACAAGTACTGGAGCCCTTAATATAACGCCAACTGGAACGCTGACCGCTGGTTCCACTGGCCGGACCTTGACTTTACAAGGCAATGCCAGCACGACACTTAGCGCCACAGATACTGGCAACACTACTACTCTAAGCTTCCAAGTGCCAACTGCAAACGTAACCTACCGCTTGGCCACCGCAGCTGCCGGCACCTACGACGTCTGTACTACCGTTGGTAACTGCTCGGGTACTGGATCAACAAATACACTGCAGGCAGCATACGACGCCGGTAACACAATCTTAACAACTGATGGACGAGATATTGCGTTTACACTGGCTAATACCACGACCGACCCTAACTTCACTATCAACACAGCTACAGGCAGCACCGGGTTTACCTCCATAACTCGGGCTGATGGTGCTGGAACAGCTGACCCGGCTCAACTCTTACTGGTTAAAAATAATGATACTGATCGGGTATTACCAATAGGTATATCAGTTCAAAGCGCTGGCGGTGGCGTAACCACTGCCTTCGACGCTTCGGGGGCTAATATAACTAATGCACTAGCAGTTGGCGCTAACGCCATAAGTGGAACGAACTTCAGTGTTACTGGTGCCGGGGCTGTAACCGCAGTCGGGGTCAACTCCGGCACTGGCTTAATCCAGGGTACAGGTGGCTTAACCGTTAGCGGCGCGACTGTAAGCCTGAACGCCAGCAGTAACTTTGCTACAAATATCAATACCGGTACATCAACCGGTACCGTTACGATTGGTGGCGGTTCTGCTCCACTAGTGATAGACAGCACCAACTTTGATGTGACTTCGGCTGGGGCTGTCAGTGGTGTTACTACACTCAGCACATCAGGCATCGTAACTGTCGGGACCCTAGGTGCTAACACTGGCTCCAGCAGTATCTGTCGCAACTCATCTAACCAGATTTCGACCTGTTCGGGTTCTGGCGGCATAGACGCCGCAGTGACTCTGCAGAACGCCTACGCTAACGGCAACAGCATCAGCACAACTGACGCTCGTGACGTTAGCCTCACCCTGGCCGACACCACCACTGATGGTAACTTTACTATAACCACGGCCACCAACAGTACCGGTTTTACCAGTTTCCTACGTGCTGATGGCGGCGGGACGGCCGACCCAGCTCAACTAGTGCTAGTTAAGAACAATGATACTGATCGTGTGCAGCCCCTAGGCATTTCGGTGCAATCGGCTGCGGGTGGTATTACTACGGCCTTCGATGCATCAGGTGCTAATATCACCAACGCACTAGCGATTGGTGCGCATGCTATAACCGGTACTAACTTTAGCGTCACAGGTGCTGGAGCTGTCACGGCTGTGGGCGTAAACGCTGGCGCTGGTTTGTTGCAGGGTGCCTTAGGTTTGACTGTGACTGGCGCGGCTGTCAGTTTGAACGCCAGCAGTAACTTTGCGACGAACATCAATACAGGTACATCAACAGGTACAGTTACCATCGGCGGCGGTTCTGCTCCATTAGTAATAGATTCGACTAACTTTGACGTCACTTCGGCCGGGGCAGTATCAGGTGTAACCACTCTTAGTACATCAGGTAATATCACCGATGGCGGAGACATTGCTGTCAACGGCGGTGATATAACTAGCACCGGCGCGCTAAATATAACACCTACAGGTGCATTAACTGCTGGGTCAGCGGGCCAAACACTGACACTACAAGGCAACGCTTCTACCAGCCTTAGTGCAACCGATAGTGGAAGTACAACCAGTCTTGTCTTCCAAACACCTACAGCTAACGTTAACTACCGCTTAGCTACTGCCGCGGCCGGAACCTATGACATTTGCACAAGTATCGGTAACTGTTCCGGAGCGGCTACCACTCTGCAAACAGCCTACGACGCTGGTAATACCATATTAACCACCGATGGTCGCGACATCGGGTTCACTCTGGCCAATACAACCACCGATCCTAACTTAACTATCAACACAGTCACAGGCGGTACAGGTTTCACCTCCATAACTCGTGCTGATGGTGCTGGAACAGCTGACCCGGCCCAGCTACTACTTGTCAAAAACAACGATACAGACAGAGTGTTGCCAATTGGCGTGTCGGTACAGAGCGCTGGCGGTGGCGTAACAACGGCCTTCGATGCCAGTGGCGCAAATATTACCAATGCTTTGGCGATTGGCGCCAATGCTATAACAGGTACCAACTTTAGCGTGACTGGTGCTGGTGCGGTAACAGCTGTGGGTGTCAACTCAGGCACCGGTCTTATACAAGGCACCGGTGGTTTAACAATTAGCGGGGCAACTATAAGCTTGAACGCCAGTAGCAACTTCGCCACTAACATCAATACTGGTACATCAACCGGTACCGTTACGATTGGCGGCGGTAGTGCACCACTTGTTATCGATTCGACTAATTTTGATGTAACTAGCGCAGGGGCATTGAGTGGGATAACAACCATTTCTACCAGCAGCACAATCAATTCTCAAACCATTTCTAGCACTGCTAACTTTACTGGTACAGTTACGATCCAGGGTGCAAATGCGTTGACTCTGGGTGTAACCAGTACTAGCACTGGCGCAGTCTTATTCAAGGGTTCCACGGCTGCCAGCGGCACACTAACTTTGATTGGCCAGGCCAATCCGACGACTAACACCATCACGCTGCCGAACGAAACCGGCACAATCTGTACCAGTGCGGCCAGCTCACCCGCTAACTGTACAAACTTTGCCCCGGCAACCGGCAGTACTGTGTATGCAACCAAGGCCTTGGATAATTTATTGAGTGTAAACATTAACACCGCACTCAGCTTCCAGAACAACCAAACTGCTACCATCAACTTTGCGTCGGCCGCTTCTGCTGGCGGCAATGCTTTGAACATCACAGGCCAAACAGCTGGTGGTACGGCCAACAACGGTGGAGCCATCACCATCCAAGCTGGTACGGCAACAACTACGGGAACAGGTGGATTACTCACCCTTAGCGGTGGCTTGCCCACGGCCACGGGCGTAGATGGCAGTGTCAGTCTAGATACTGGCCATGTCTTTGGCGCTACAGCCGGTACGATAGACATCGGTAATGGCGCTTGGGGCCACACTGTTAACATTGCCACTAGCGGCGCTGCCCTTCAGACCATAGCTATTGGTAGTAATGGTAACTCTGGCGATACTGTCACCATCGAAGGTGGCACTAGTGGCTATACTATTTTCATAGGCAATGGCAACAGCGACCACGGCATCAAGATTGGCACTGGTACCGGTACGCAGACTGTCATTGTCGGTTCAACCTCTGGCTCGAGCGGATCCGCCATGCAAGGCGGTACAGGTGGGGTGAGCCTCACCACCGGTGGCAGCTTGGTAGCCAATACCGGAGCCATAAACTTAACGACTGGCGATCAAAATGGTACCTCGCTAAACTCAGGCTCTATAACTATACGCACAGGTGACAACGGCGGCACCGACAACAGTTCTGGATCAATTAATCTTCAGACCGGCTTTAAGAGTGGTACTGGTGTCGTCGGTGCCATTAACCTCAACACCACTAACAACGGTGCAATTAATACTGGTACCGGCTTGATGACGGTCGGTGGTGCCTTGACAGTCAACGGAGTAGGTACCTTCAATACTGACGTTGACTTCACTCTGGCCGGAACTGAGAATGTAGCTGTCACCCACGACCTAGCTGGCACAATAAACGTTTTTGCTATCACTGGCACACCTAATGCGTCAGCTAACACTGCCAATGGGCTGTACATAGACCAAGTCAACTCAGCCAACACTAACGGCTTTGACTCTGCGATAGTAATCAACAACTCCGATACCAATTTAGTAATTGGTAACGGCATTCTGTTTAGCAGCAGTGGTGGTGGCTTTACCAATTTCATCGACACACCAAGCTCGGTCTTCAAAGTCGACGGTTCGGGTAACACTACAGTTGCCGACCTGATCTGTAGTTCGGCGTCATGTATTTCGACCGGTGAAATCACCGACGGTACTATTACTGGTGACGACGTAAACTCCAACATAGCCGGCCTGGGCTTAGTAAAAAATACAGCTACCACACCAGATTCACTCGATGTCGACTTACTTGGCAGCCAGGACGGATCGGGCAGCACCTTTAGCTTCTCGGGTTTGGAATTCCAGGGTGCAAGCAGCGACACACTAACCTTGCTGCAAGGCTGTTCGGATAACCAAATCCTTAAGTGGGACGATGAAACCGGTGGCAACGGTCGCTGGGACTGCGCGGCGGATAATGGCGGTTCTATGATTGTCCGCGAATCGGACGGCTCACCTTCTGTAAGCTCAGTTTCAACACTCGAGTTTGGTCCAGCCTCAACTTCTAGTGAAGAGTTCATTGTTACAGACCAAACTGGCGGTGTGGCTCGGGTAGTCATTGGCACCATGGTTGGCAAGCTTAACGAGGCCGAATCGGTCACAGGCGGTTGGACGTTTGGCACCGGTGCCACGGTCTTTAACAGTCTAGCCACCTTCAACACCGATGTTGATATGATCTTCGGTGGCACCGAAAATCTCGCCGTAACATCAGACTTAGCGGGAACAGTGAACGTCGCGTCAATCATTGGGACACCATCAGCATCGGCTGGCACAACCGCTGGTCTGTTCATCCAGCAGGCCGCCAGTGCTAATACTAACGGCATCGATAGCGGTATCGTGATTGATAATGCCGACACCGACTTAGCGCTGGCCACCGCCATAGAAATAACCAATACAGGTGCGTTCGCAACGGGTATCACCAAGGGTATCGACTTCAATGCAACAGGTATCGTAACGGACATTGAGCTACAAAATGGCGAACAGGTAGATAACAACACCGACGACCTGATAACCCTAACTGGTACTGGCGGTACTAACAACGAAACACTGGTCATCGACCTCGACTCAGTTGGTGCTTCGGGTGTTACCTTATCTTCTGGCGGTACCCACGTGCTTGTTAACGATAACTTATCCGTTGGTATTGACGGTGCGACAACCGAAAATATATCTTACGCGGGCTTTGCCTTCTCTGGTAACGACCTTTACACAGACGATATGTTAGGCGTAAATGGTAATGCCTTTATAGATGGGACATTGTCGGTATTGGGTACATCCACCTTTGACGGCTTGGCCACCTTCAACACAGACGTCGACATGACCTTTGCCGGCACAGAAAACCAGGCAATAACCTCTGACCTCGCTGGCACTGTCAACGTCTTAAGTATCATCGGCACACCATCGGCATCGGCTGGCACAACCCGCGGTATCTTTATCCAACAAGCAGCTTCAGCTAGCACCAACGGTATAGACAGCGGCATAGTAATAGACAACGCTGATACCGACCTGGCCCTGGCCACGGCTATTGAAATCACCAATTCCGGGGCATTCGCAACCGGTATCACCAAGGGTATCGACTTTAATACCACTGGAATAGTTACGGATATTGAGCTACAAAACGCCGAACAGATAGATAACAACACCGATGACAACGTAACCTTTACAGGCACCGGTGGTACTAATAACGAAACATTTACTATTGACCTTGATTCTGTAGGCTCATCTGGCGCAACCTTATCTTCTGGTGGCACATTCGTGTTGGTTAACGATAACTTGTCAGTTGGTATTGACGGTGCCACAACCGAAAACATCTCCACTGCTGGCTTTGCCTTCAGCGGTAACGACTTGTACGTCGACGATATGTTTGGCGTTAACGGCAACACCTTCCTAGACGGCACAGTCAACTTCGGTGCTATGATAACTGACGCTAACGCTGTACTGTATACCGACACTAATGGATTAGTAACCAGGGTAGTCGAGACCGAGACCGGTTCACAGTGTCTGCTTTCAGGTGCTGGTGCTAGTGGCATACCGGTGTGGGGCTCATGTGCAGGCGGTTCCTCACCGTTCACCTCTGACGGCACGACGATAACTAAGACTACAATCGGTGATGTCCTTAGCCTGCGCTACGGCGACGCGGCTGACACACAGCTGACTATCGAGAACACTACAAACAACGTTATACCAACCAGCGATGCGGCGGTGATAGATCTATCTGGCAATACCACAGGCATTATAACCGACGGTGTTGACGGGCTGTACATACATACAGAGTTCGGTGATGAAGGCAGCACCACTACCACTTCGGCTCTGCACTTAGACGTCGACCCTGTGGCTATCACAACTTCGGGTGACAACTTCTATGCTCTTAACATTGACGGGTTAAGTGCCACCAGCGCGACCGAATATGCCATCAATATCGGCAGCAACTGGGATCAAGCCATAGTCGCCAACGGCAAAGTTAGCATCGGCAGTAGCGTCGGTACCTCACAGCTATATGTCTTAGGAGCTTCGGGCTTGGGTGCCACGGACGGTCTGATAGTAAGGGGCGGTGACGCGACCGGTGATACTGCCCAGGGTGGCGAGGGGCTTAAAGCTACCGGCGGTGATGGCGCTGATATAGGCGCGGGCATAACCCCTGGCCTGGGCGGTATTATTGAGTTGATTGGTGGGATTGGTGGAGCCGGCGACTTAACCAATGACGCCGCAGCTGGCGGCGGCATATCTATAACAGGTGGCGCTGGCGGTAATGCGGCGGGCGCAAACGCCGGCAACGGTGGCAATGTTGTCATTACCGGTGGCGCGTCAGGTACTGGAGGCAGTGCTACGGCGGGGAGTGTAATCATCAGTGGTGGTACGGGTACTGGCACAGGCCAGGGCGTGGTAATAGTTAGACCGAACTCAGATGCCAGCAACATATTCCAGGTACAAACCAACGGTACTACAGCAATCTTTACTGCCGACACCGAAACAGCCGTCGATCCGCTTAAGATTAAGATTGGTGACACTTCAACAGCTAACGCGCCTGTTCTGTTAGTGCTCGACCAAGAAGATGCTGACCCGACCGGCGTGACTGGAGCGATGTACTTCCAAACTGGTAGCAACACGTTCCGCTGTTACACAACCAGCTGGGGTGCCTGTGCGGGCAGTGGCAGCGCGCCACGACTCGACCAAATAACTGCCGCTACCACCAACGGATCAGCTCAGAACAGCGCCAACTTCACCATCGAGTGGGACTGGAACTCGTTGACTACCCAACGTGGGTTGACCATGAACTCTACGGCTACCGGCTTAACTACGGGTGGTCTGTTGGCCTTGGGTAGCACGTCCAGTACTTACAACCATGCTAACGGTGAGACTGGCAGCTTGTTCACACTTGGTGTGAAAGATGGTACGACAACGTCTGGTGCGGTCACGTCAACGACTAATGCGTTAAGCATATCTGCAACCCTGGCAGCCACAACCAGCACCTCTGGGGTTAAGACGCTCAATGCGATTAACGCCAACGCTCCGACCTTTACTTCCTGTAGCGGCGGCGGTACTTGTGTGTACAACGCTTTCCTAGGCACACTGACTGCGCCAGCCGCCGGCATCACTACCGTCAATGGCATTAACATAGTTGGTGCCGCTAACACCGTTGCTGCAACAACGCAGAGCCTGATCTTCCTTGATCCAGCTGCCTCGGGCAACTCAAACGGTACGTTGGTTGGGCTAAATATCGACTCTATTACCACTGGAGGTGTAGCGACCGAATACGGCATAAATGTCGGCAGTGGCTGGGACCAGGCGATCGTAGCTGACGGCAAGGTCAGCATTGGCAGCACAATTGGCACTGCCCAGTTAAGAGTAACGGGTGCGAATGGCTCAAGCTCGGCAGGCACTGACGGCATAGTGGTTGTTTCTGGAAACGGCTCGGGAGCTTCTAGCTTCGACGGTGGCGCCAATACCATTACAAGCGGTACTGGTGCCAGTAACTCTAGTGGTGCTACAACCGCCGGCAAGGGGGGGTTGATAACACTCACGACTGGAACTGGCGGTGCGACCAGTGGCACTTCTACGGCTGGTGGTGGTGCCGGTGGTGCATTGAGTTTAATTGCTGGCAATGGTGGTGCGGGTAGCACAAGTGCTTCTTTGCCCGGCGGTACCGGTGGCAGCATCATTATTACCGCAGGTAATGGTGGTGATACTAATGGCACAGCCGCTCAAGGTAATGGTGGATCGATCACCCTAACTGCAGGTGCAGCTGGCACCATTGTTGATACACCGGGAGTTTCCGGCAACATTAACTTCCTTACCGCTTCTACTGGCCAAGGTTCTGCTGGCTCGGTTATCGCCAAGTCGGGCATAGATTCGGATACCTTCTTCCAAATTCAGCGCAACTCTGGCGTGGCGATATTAACTGCAGATACCGAATCCACAAACAATCCGCTTAAGATCCAGATTGGTGACACTTCGACAGCTAACGCGCCTGTCATGTTGGTGCTAGACCAAGAAGATGCCGACCCATCCACTGGTTTGCTCAACGGTATGATGTACTACAATACGACCACCAACAAGTTCAAGTGCTATGAGAACACTGGCTGGACAAACTGTATTGGATCAGGTGGCAGTACTACACTGCAACAAGCGTATGATGCCGATGCTGACGGCTCCGAAGTAATTATTTCCCTGACAGCAGCCGATGACGGCTTGATTTTCCGCAACCCGTTGACAACTGGTACCAACCTATCAGCATACATACTGACGATCGACCAGCTTGAGACTAGCGGCACAGGCTGTGCCGGTAGCCCAGGTTGTGGTGGCCTATTGATCCAAAGCGTTGGTACCGGCCCCTTGCTTAAGATTACCGACAACACAAGTGTCGCCAGAGACGTACTGACCATAGCCGACGGTGGAGCAACTACCTTCCGTAACCAGAGCGACAGCACCGCAGCGTTCAAGATCATGACAGCAGCAGGCACCGATGTCTTCAACGTCGACACTAGCAACTCCAAGTTCATACTCGGCACCAGTACCAATGGCATGGTATTCGATACCGATGCCGGCACCGGACCGACATATGTGGGTACTGGCCGCCCAACCAAGCGCATAACACTAGTGCCAGAATACCCTGGAGCAGTACTATCTGGCGACAGTGACGGCAGCAACACCGGTACTATGACCTCAGACTTCTGCTCGAACAGTGCATTACTCAACATTAACTCCGCAGCCGCCTGTGCGACGTCTGGTGATCAGCACAACTACTACACCTGGGTTACAACATCCGGAAACGACTACGATATATACATTACCTACAGAATGCCAAGCGACTTCGACGGGTTTACTTCCAGCACATCTATTCAAATGTATGCTTGGCGTACAGACAGCACGGCTACAACAGAAGTAAAACTCGCGCTATTTGAGGGTGCTACAGAGTGTGGCACTGGATCGACCACAAACATTGCGACTGGCACAGCTACATGGACGGAAAATCCACCAGGGGGAGACGAATCGGCTTGTTCGGGTATAGTCGCCAACGACATTGTAACCTGGAGAATCAACATGGAAGCTAACAACAAGACCGTTCGCGCTGGCGAAATCCGCTTTGATTACTATAGTAAGTTCTAGGATGATTAGGGTATAGGAATGCTCAAACTCCCAAAACACAAGCGCCAACTGCGTATCAGAATTTTGCGCGAGCTCCTACTTTGGCTATTAATTTTGCCTGCGGCATTCGCCGTTACCTGGGTTGGCACGTATTACACAAACAACAAAGTTTTGGCGGATTCCTTCACCATCGACGACTTGGGCAACTTGTATTATGCCGACACCACTAACGCCGGGGTTATGCGCGTTAACGAACTTACCAATACTACACCAGTCTTTGCTGGACAATTTAACGGTATCAGTGGTTCAGCAAGCAACATAGTTTGGATACAAGCTCAATCAGCACCCACCCGGGAAGAACAAATGATTGGGAGTTTGCGTGTTAATGGCGAGCTGCAAATAGAATCATGCACAACTGACTGCAATGCAAACGGCGATTACACTAACCAATGGGCAAACGCCGGTACCACAGCCACACAAGATTGTGATGCCGCCCCAGGCTCTGGCACCTGCGTGAGAGCGTTTGATATAGCTTATGAACAACTAAAAGGCAGGGCATTTGTGGCTTATGCAGACAGCGCAGCCGATAAGTTTTACTATGCCCTGTGGGACAACTCTGCTTGGTCGCCGGATTCCTCGCCTGCCTCGCCGAGTACTACAAACGAGGTAGACTTTGACACTGGCGGCACTGGTGGAACACCACATTGGATACGTGCGGTCGCACAAGGAGAAGACTTCGACACAACCAGGACTAACAGAGTAATGGTTCTAGTGTCAGACAGCAACGAAGACCTGTGGGCTTGTTATTGGGACGGGGTTTCCTTTAGTTGCACATCATCGGCGCTCGAAACAATCCTGCAAAACTGCACGTTCGGCCAATGTTTCGACGGAGCTTGGCAAGATGAGAACACTTTCATTGCTGTTTATTATGATACCGGCGCATCAACCCTGCGTTACCAAAAGTATACTGTGGGTACTGGGTGGAGCGGCGAGCTAACTACCCCCACACCAGTTAGCCTGAGCTCGGCTGGGCTTTGGGTTACTGCCCTCCATGCCGCGGGAAGCACCAGAGTACTCGTCACAACCACGGAGAGCGGTGACGACACAAGAATGACAGTCTGGCGAGCTGATAACTCCACCGATGGTTGGACAACCTGCGCAATCACCGACTGCCCTGATACTGGAACCGAGACTGCGGGTGCCCCCCAGTCCGCCGTTGGCTGGTCGAGATTAGCTGGTACAGGTTTACAAATGTATAACGACTCAGCTAACGGGGGCGACCCAGTAGACTATTCAAAATATACACCAACCAGTACATGGGCTGCTGTGGCCAGCACTGCTACCTCTGGAAGTGATGATGGGCTAAGCATGCGGGCCAGAAGCGAACCAGGTAATAATTCTATCGTCAATATGAAAACAGATGTCGACTGTGACTTATACTTCTCTTTCTGGACCGGCAACGCCTGGAACGGAACAGCAGCCGATTTGAGTACGGCCCTCTCGAATTATGGAGTCACGTGCCCAGAGCAAGGCACCCCGGCAGGCGGCCTAGGTATAAACTACGATTTTGCCTGGAACTATCTTAAGATATGGCAGCGTAACTGGCGGTTTTATAACGGCACCGACACAGCCTCAGTCCCAACCACAGCCTTGGCAGGCGAGAACATGCGACCGACAGGCTTCAACCGTACTAACGGAGTATTCAGATTACGCATGAATTATGGCGAACTCAGCCATACAAATGGCAGCTCAGACGACAGAAGAAAACTGCAATATACTACCGATTGTAGCCCTAACGTAGCGTTAGAATCCACCTGCACATGGACAGACGTCGACAACACTGGCGGTGCGGGTATCTGGCGCTACAAGGACATAACCTGCACACCTACAGATTGCGCCGACAACACAAAATTAACTGCCTCCTCAGGCCTAACTGGCACCGACGTTAACTGCGCTGGTGGTGATGGTTGTGGCACTTGGATAATGAGCAAAGACTCTGCCACAAAAACCAATATGGACCTGAACGGCACTGTAGGTGGCGATTTGATTCAAGAAAGTGAATGGGTAGTCGAAGCTAACGGCGCAACTGCCGGCAAAGTATACTATTTTAGAATGTACGATGTAACTTACTCTATCCCCTACTACCGCCAACAGGATTCTTTAGCTTGTACCAACAACAATACCGTTGGAGGTAATAGTTGTACCTATCCCTCTCTGGTCACAGATGGCATCAATGCCCCTTCGAGTACCGATGACTTTATGCGTCATGGCAACTGGTTTAGTGGCGGCGCCGAACAGAACTTCTTCTTCTGGGCAGACTATTAAAGATTCCTCAGTTGGGCTGCAAACGGGTTGAGTTTTTCCTTAGCCTTTTGTAATACCAGCTTGATTGATGGGTAATTAGCGTCCCAAAAATTATTGCGGTTAGCTAGAATTGCCTTTTGAGCCTGAAGAATCGCTGTAATATAGGCACCCCTCTCGTAACCGTGAATAGCGTTTTCATTTGCCGCTTCAGCGTAAATTGACCTGGCTTTTTGTACATCCTCAACCTGACTTATAACAATATCCAGCGAGTCATCCTTAACCCTTGGTGCAGCCTTAAGACGACTTAGTGTTTTGTCTATACCAGTTGCAGCAGCCTGAAGATTAGATTTAACCAACTCGGCTTTGTCGCTGTTGGTATCTTCGGCAGGGTTGTATTCCAGCAGATTTCCAAGAGCCAACATAACGTTACGATGGTAAACGATAAACCCCTCGGCACTATTAACTGCATCCATCGCCTGATTAACGGCTGGAGCGTAATCTTTGCCTTTAACAATATTGTTATAATCGACAATTTTCTTCTCTTGCCATAACTGAATCGTGGGTTTTGCTTCTTCCGGTCGGGCAACGTTAAAAACTGGTACTGCAGCCTCTACATCTCGAATATAAGTCCTTAATGAGCCGTTAGTCTGTAGCGCAATCTTGGTTACGGGTATTGCAGCTAACTGCGCTTGGCCGTTGTCTATAGCTTTAATAATTGCCCCTACGCTGTCTGTCTGCCGATCAATAGTGCTGAGCGCTTGCTGTTTGGGGGATAGCACCAAAAAGTATAGGGCCGAACCTGCGATGGCCAAACTCACGGCGATTCTTATGAACCACAAAATTGCCTGTCTCATTAACACTACTATACAGAAAAGTAGGCTGCTAAGTTGCTTGCTGGGCGTAAACTATATAAACTAGTAACAGTATAAACGAGGGGCAAGGATATTGACTTTACACCTGGGCGCTCGCCGTATCGGGTAACCAACACACCCCAGAGGCCAGCGCCGGCAGCACCAGCGCCAGTTCAACCCCGTCCGGTAACGCCGGCACCTGTTTCGGTGACTCCTAAGCCCATGCTAAAAAAAGATAAACCTGGTTTTGTCCGCTTCTTACAGCGTAAGTGGTGGCTGATACTAATAGTTGTAGTACTTCTTGGTATAACTGGGTACTTTGGCTACAAATACTATACCGAGCGCAGTAAGCCAGGCGTGCAGGGTGCGCAGACCAGCCAACAAATGGCGGCAACACCCAAAGAACTCGTCGATGAAATCAGTAAGTTTATTGTTTTGCCAAATGAAGAGCCTCAGGTTGCCACAATCAGTAACGTAGACATATTAAAGGGCGGTGACGGAAGTGAATTCTTTAAAAACGCCCAAAACGGCGATGCCGTGCTGATTTTTACAAAGGCTGGGCGTGGGCTTTTGTACCGACCATCGACCCACAAAATTATCGAATATACTAAAATTGTCTTTAAAGGCAACTTAACGCAGTAACTAACCAGGTTTTTCGGGGTTGGACTCGGCCAAACGATCAATCTTCTGTGCTAAAGCGTAATCTTTTTCCGTGACTTTACCAGCCGAATGAGTCGTTAACCAAATCTCGACGGTATCGTACGAATTTTTCCAAACCGGATGGTGATTCATTGTCTCGGCCTCAGCAGCCACCGAAACCATAAAGCCAAAGGCGTGCACAAAGTCTTTAAATACGAATTTGCGGTAAATTGAATCGGCTTCAGGTTTCCAGTTGGCATTTTCCATATAGCTAAGGTAAAAAGTTTTAACTTGGTACCAGGGGTGGGTATCGAACCCACGACCTCGGGCTTATGAGTCCCGCGCTCTAACCGTCTGAGCTACCCTGGCTTGTTTACAGATTGCAATTGTAGCAAAAAAAGCCGCATCTGAACAGGGGCGGGGCAAACTTGCACCGCTACCTGAATTACAGTAGACTAACACTTAGCACTAGCATAACTAGATGGAGGGAGTGAGGCTTTTTATGGATCCAAAGAACAACCAAATGCCGAGTGGGGCACCGCAGCCAACTGCACCGCGCTTTTCTGGTGGCAAATCAGGGGGATTGAATATGAATCGCAATAGAAAAATGATGTTCGGCGTTGTCGCCGTATTAGTAATTGTACTAGCCGTAGTCGGTTTCTTTGCCTGGAAGCAGATGAGCGGCGCTAGCGGCGCGCTCAAGGGCGGCCAGTACCAGGCTCTGTTTTTGACCAACGGCCAGGTATACTTTGGCAAACTATCTAACGTCGACGACAAATACGTCCGCTTGACCGACATTTACTACCTGCAGGTACAGCAAAATGTCCAACCAGCCGACACCAAGGCCCAACCACAGGTTAGTCTGGCTAAACTAGGGAGCGAGCTACACGGCCCAGAAGACCAAATGGAAGTTAACCGTGACCAAGTTTTGTTCTGGGAAAACCTCAAGAACGATGGCAAGGTCGTAAAGGCTATCCAAGAGAACCAAAAGAAATAGTCTGTAAACAAAATTTAAAAAACCGCTCACACCTCGGGCGGTTTTTTAAACCCCGGGTTTTGCCGGCAGATCGCCGTATTCGGGGCCAAACTTATCGAACAATGGATTGAGGAGCTTCATTACCCCAAATAACCCCAACATGCCAGCGAGTATTACTAACCAGTCTAGGCCGCTAATTGGTGTGACTTTAAAGAGGTTCGCCAGTGGTGGCAGGTACACAATGGCCAGTTGTATGCCAATCGAAACCAGCAGGCTTAATGTAATTAGTGGGTTAGACCACCACTTCATGCCGTAGTCGCTGCGAATGTCGGCCAGGCGCACAAATTCGTAAAGAACCATGGCGATAAACACCACCGAACTAGCTGCGGCAGCACCTTGGCTGCCGACAATAGCCGAATAGTGCCAAAGAATCAGCAGACTCATCAGCCCACCAAACACAAATATTTCCAGCCAGACACGCCTGTTTATTATGGATTGTTGGTAGTGGTGTGGTTTTAGCTTCATGACATCTTTGGCAGTCGGGTCATTACCCAGAGCAATGGCCGGCAAACCGTCGGTGACAATGTTTATAAACAATATCTGAGCGGCAGTTAGTAATAGGTTTTGGTGTATAAGAACACCCAGCAAAATAGTTATGACTTCGGCGATGTTGCAAGATAGTAAGAAATTAACAAATTTACGAACGTTGTCGAAGATACCGCGCCCCTCTTCGATAGCATTGATGATAGTTAGGAATTGATCATCCAACAAAATCATATCGCTGGCTTCTTTGGCAGCGTCGGTGCCTGTTATGCCCATGGCAATACCTATATCGGCGGCTTTGATGGCCGGGGCATCGTTGACGCCGTCACCGGTCATCGCCACTTGGTGGCCATGGTACTTTAGGGCGCGAATTATGCGCATTTTATGTTCGGGATTGACTCGCGCGTAAACGCCTATACTTTCGACGCGGGCCGCAAAAGCATCATCGTCCAAATCATCTAACTCTATGCCAGTAAACGCTTCGCCGATTATACCGACTTCGCGGGCTACGGCTTTGGCAGTTTCGACATTGTCGCCGGTAATCATAATCACTCGCATGCCGGCTTCGGTCTGTACCCGCTCGATAACCTCTTTTACTTCGACCCGTGGCGGGTCCATCATGGCTTGCAGCCCAACAAAGATGAGTTTTTCCTCCATCGATTCTTCACCAGGTTTTTCATCGAACGTGCGGTACGCAAAACCCAATACCCTGAGGGCTTTGGCTGCCATTGCATCGTTACGGGCCATTATTTGGCGCTTGGCCTCGACTGTCAGCGCAACCTCTTTGCCGCGCTGTAACAATTTATCGCAGTGCCCCAGTAACACATCTGGTGCTCCCTTTACTGCAACCATGTAACCATTACCAGATTCATGCAGCGTGCTCATCATTTTGCGGGCAGAGCTAAAAGGAACTTCGTTGACGCGCGTGTATTTATTGTCGACTCTTGCACGCACTAGGCCGACCTTGGCCGCCGACACTATCAAACAACCTTCTGTCGGATCGCCAAGCACTTGGTCGTCTTTGAGCCGCGAATTGTTGCATAGCAATCCAATGGTTAATAGCTGAGTGATATCGGCCGAGGCAGCGACTGTTTTTTGGTTGAGGGTCAACTTGCCCGTCGTACCATAACCCGAACCGGCGAGTTCATAGGCATCGTTACCAGCAAATAATTCGCGAACTGTCATTTCGCCAGCGGTTAATGTACCGGTTTTGTCGGAGCAAATAACGTCGGTCGATCCCAAAGATTCGACGGCGGCTAAGCGGCGAACCAACGCGTTCTTGGCGGCCATTCGCCGGGCGCCAAGCGCCAGACTAATCCGCACCACAAACGCCAACCCCTCTGGTATAGCCGCTACAGCTAGGGCGACAGCGGCTGTAAAGGCCAACAGTATTTTTTGGGTCATATTGGCCCCAGCCAGGTCGTGATCGAGAAATAAAATCGCGACAAACATGGCAGCACAAATCACCAAGATGACCAAACCAAGCTTACGCCCAAGATCGTCGAGTTTGCGCTGCATAGGTGTTTGTTCTGATTCGACCGAGCTCACCAGGTGAGCAATATGGCCAATTTCGGTTTCGGCGCCAGTGGCCACCACAATACCTTCGGCAGTACCGGTGGTTACAAGTGTACCAGAGAACAGCATGTTGTTTTGGTCGGCTAGTGCCAAGTTGCCAGTTAGCGGCTCGATCGTCTTATTAACCGGCAGCGACTCCCCTGTTAGGCTGGCCTCGTTGGCCTGCAGGTGGTTGGCCTGCAGAATACGGATGTCGGCCGGGATTTTTTTGCCTTCTTCCAGGAGTACGATGTCGCCTGGTACTAATTCTTCGCTGGGTACTTCCAGCACCTCACCGCCGCGCCTCACCCGACAGGTTTGAGCGACTAGCTTTCTAAGAGCATCAACTGTTTTCTCGGCTTTATACTCATTGAAAAAACCAACAATGGCGATGGCAACCACGCTGGAATATATCAGCAGCGCCTCGGTTGGTATCGCGTCGTGCTCGATAAAACTAACACCCAGCGATAGCGTCGCGGCGACTACCAACACCATAATCAACACATCTTTAAACTGCGATAACAACAACTTAAATGCCGATAATTTTGGGCCAGACGGCAACTGATTAAGCCCGAATTTAGCGCGGCGTTGTTCGACCTGGCTAGCCATTAAACCAACATCGGTCCGAGCACCCAACGTGTCGGCCACAGTCTGGCCACTTTGACTATAGAAGCTGTTTGTTTTTGACATAATCTGTTACTACGTGTTATACACTATAGTAAACACAAGCGTCAAACAGTGTAAAACAAAAATAAGTAGAAACGCGCGTGGGCATGGACAGTTCTTACTTTACAATCATCAGTCTAGTCATTATAGCCGCTGCCACTGGCGCCATCAGCCTTTACAGTTTGAGTCTTCAGATCATACTGGCTACTTTTAACTTTGGTCGCGGTGCCCGTAGCCGACGAGTGGCATTATTAAGTCTGACGTACGCTTTAAGTATTTTTGTCTTGTGGACGGCGGCCGGCCTTGGACTGCTTTACTTAATTTCAGTATTCAACACTACGGCCTACATATATATCTTGGCGATTGCCAGCACTGGAGCCGCGGTAGCAGGCGTGTTAAAGATCATGGCTTACGTCCGGCACAGCGAAGCTCGTTCGCCACAAATAACCCATTTTTTGGTCAGTCTCGCCCATCGGCTGGCCATTAAAACCAAAGATGCGCGGGGTGTTGCCAAACTTGGCGCGCTGGTAATCGGCATAGAATTTATGTGGACAGGTGCTTTGTATACAGCAGTTATCGTCATGCTATACATGCAAATGGCATCGACTGCGCCAATGTTGATAGGCCTTTATAGTCTTGTTTTGGTTGTTCCGCTTGTTGGCATTACTGTCCTAATCGTCAGTGACGTAAAGATCAGTGCTATACAAAGGTGGAGGGATAACTACGCCCGATTGATGCAGCTATCCATGGGCTTGTTGTTGATTGCGCTGGGTGTGTATGGCATCGCACTAGCTAACGGAGCTCTTAACCTTGAGTAAATCACCTGCCCACGTAGTAAAACGCATGGCTGGCCATACCGAACCTTACGACGAACGCAAGCTCTACGCCAGCGTTTACGCCTCCTGCTTAGCCGTCCGAACCCCGGCTGGCGAGGCTGAGTTGACTGCCGCCAGAGTCTGCCAGGATGTGCTACCATGGATCTTGAGTAAGGCAGAAGTTACATCGCTCGATATCCGTGCCCGAGCCACCACCCATCTTAAGCTTTATAACCCCGATGCAGCATATATGTACGCACATCACCGCGTAAGCGGATAAAGGAAAAAGAAATGTCGAAACAAAAATTTGATTACGACCTCATCGTCCTTGGTAGTGGTGGCGGTGGCAGTGTAGCCGCACAAATCAGCAACAGCCTTGGTAAACATGTAGCCATTATCGACCAAGCCGACTCGATGGGCGGTGAATGCCCTAACTGGGGCTGTGTACCAGCCAAATCTTTATTACACGCCGCCGAGATCTATGACGCCGCCCGCCATGGTCAGACCTTCGGCATTCGTGGCGCTACTCTTAGTTACAACTATCCGTCAATCAAAGCCTGGAAAGACCTAGCCGTTCACCGCACAGGTACTTATCAGGCCGCCAAAGTATTTAAAGCTGAGGGAATTGATGTTATTGACGGCGACGGCCACTTTATTTCGCCGCACGAAATCACAGTTAATCGGCGCCATTTACGTGCCGAGCACTTTCTGGTTGCCACCGGCACCCGTAACTTTATTCCCCCGATCGAGGGGCTCGAAAAAGCCGGCTACATCACTTTTAAAGAGGCTGCTAATTTGACTCGGCCACCAAAATCGCTGTTTATAGTCGGCGCTGGTTCTGTGGGCTGCGAATTTACCGAATTATTCAGCATATTCGGCAGCAAGATCTACCTTGCCGATATCACACCGCGTATTCTCATGAAAGAAGACCAAGAAGTCGGCGAGCTAATGCGCCGGTTGTTCGAAGAACACCGCGGCGCCACGGTACTGATGAATACCAAGGTTATGAAGGTCGAAAAAGACGGCCTGGCCAAACGTGTTTACTTCCAGCAAGGCCGCGAAATGAAGTCGGTAAAAGTCGATGAGGTCATGATTGCTGCTGGAAAACTAGCCAACGTCGATATCGGTCTCGAAAACGCCGGGGTCGAATACACTCCCAAAGGCATTGTTGTAAACGACTACCTGCAAAGCAGCGCCAAACATATTTACGCTGCTGGCGATGTGGCTGGACCATACATGTTCGCCCATACCGCAATCTACCAGAGCCGCGTGGTTGCCCACAATTTGTGGAGTAAAAAGAAGATTGCCGCCGACTACCATGCCGTTCCGCGCTGTGTCTTTACGAACCCCGAAATCGCGGCGGCTGGCCTAACCGAAGATGAATGCATTAAGCGTGATATTAAGATCAAAAAAGCCCTAGCCCCGATCTCGATTATCGGCCGCTCTAATATTACCAACACCGACGACGGCTTTGTAAAAGTTATTGCCGAAACCGATGGCACGCTACTTGGTGCGACAATAGTCAGCCCACACGCCGGCGAGATGATCCATGAGCTCACCCTGGCCATCCAATACGGTTTAACCGCCCAAGAAGTAGCCAACACGATACACGCCTTCCCGACTTGGAGCGAGGCTGTACGCATCGCCTGCGCAAAGATTAGATAACCGATTTGCTCGCGAACTGGTAACTTTCATTTTGTCCTCCACTCCGGCATAGGAAAATGCCTGCGTTTAAAGTCGGGAAAGGACAAAATGAAAGTTACCAGTTTGCTACCCTGCCGCTATTTTCGTAAACGAGTTACAATTAGCGCATGGCAGACATAGGTTTGATGAACCTGACAACCAAAGATGAAAAACATCTTGCTGAAATCGGAGTGACAACCAAAGCTCAGTTTGAGAAACTCGGTGCCGACAAAATACATCTGTTAATGCAGGAAAATGGCATCGAACTTGACGATGAACTTATCTACCGTCTGCGCGGTGCCGAACGCGATATCGACTGGCAAATCCTGGCCGATCGTGCCAAACGCCGAGCTAAATCACGTTTTGCCGACGTCGACGAGCCATAAGACTTTCGTTAACTCAAGTTTGGGATTTGACCCTGTGGGTAAATAAACAGACCTTTGGCACTAGCGGACCATAGTTTTAAAATTGGATTGACTAACCGCCAGCAAGTCAGCACCTCTTGGCTAGTTGTAAACAAAGCCTGATGGGATTGTATGGCGTCGACGAAAATCCGCTGGTAATCATCAATGCTCGAGGAAAAATGATTCTCGTACGACAACTCTAGTGGCAACCCACTTAACTCAGGGCCATACCCCGGACGCTTCACCCACACTTGCAAGACTAAACCCTCCCTAGGCTGGATACGCATAACTAATTCGTTGGTGTGTGTAGCTGCGCCCTGGCGATAGCGGATTCGAACTTCGGTATACTTTATGCCCGTAGCCTTACCAGCTGTTAAAATAATCGGCACACCGCCCCAGCGTCGATCTTTAGAATGTAAACGTAAAGATACAAATGTCTCGATACTGCTATTGGGATTGCCGACAGCCTCTCGATAACCTTGGTATTGCCCGCGCGCAACACTGTGTCCCACCGGTTTGACTAATTCGAGTAGCTTTAATGCCCTCAGTCGTGCTAGCGGAATATCCCGCCACTCATGCTGCAACGGCAGGTCCATTAAAACCAGGGCGGCAAGTTGCAACAAGTGACTCTGTAAAACATCTCGCATAGCACCGGTTTGTTCATAAAAAGACGACCTGCCCTCGACGCCAATAGACTCGTAGGCACTGACTTCAATCTGTTCGATGAAATCTTTATTCCATGTACCCATGATTAAGGAGTTACTGCCCCTAAAGATCACCAAATTCTGCACCATTTCTTTAGCCAAATAGTGGTCTATCAGGTAGAGTTGTTGTTCCTCGAAATATTTATTCAAGCAAAGCATCAATCTTTTGGCCGACGATAAATCGTAACCAAAGGGTTTCTCGACTAGCAGTTTACTATTGCGACCTAGCATGCCGCCCCCGCCTAGCGCCTCGATAACCGGCTGCATGGTCTGAGGCGGCACAGATAAGTAGAACAATGTCTGAGTTTTAGATCCAAAACCTTGCTCGATTTTTTTCAGACGAACGGCCAGTTTATGACGGGCTTTTTTGTCGCTCAGGTCAATCTGCAGTGTTTCGATCTTGTTGCGGAATACTCGTTTGTCACCAGCTGGCAATAAATCGGTAATTCGGCGTTTATGCCGGCTAATCCCAACAATCCGAAAGTGCTCTGGCAACATGCCTTCGACAGCAATATTCCGCAGCGCCGGTAATAGTCGACGCCGTGCCAAATCTCCAGAGATACCAACAATGACAATAATCGTGGATAATATGCTCTGTTTTGTGATATCAGCCAATGGCTATGCTCCCCAAGCACCACTATATGGCACAGATCTGAAAGCCACAAGTCGAGCCGCACATACGGGCGGCAAACGCGCAGGAGACGCATGGTATAGTAGCCACATAATGAAGAAAAAGCTGACAATTGCATTTGTCGCGGGGCTCCTAATCGCTGGCGGAATAATAATTTTGGGGACGACTCTGGCTGCCAATCACTACCTATCAGCCCGTGATAGCACTGCTCAACAAGCAAATTGTAAAGGTATTCATACGACACACCAGGTGTCAATCAGCCGTGGTGAGGCGGTCCCAAAACACACCTACGCCATTCTTTGTGACACGCTTACTATCTCTAACCGTGACGATAGATCGTATCTAGTTGCTTTTGGCGAACACGGCGAACATGACACCTACGATGGCGTCACCGAAAGAGCGCTTAGTAAAAACGAGAGTTTAAGCGTCGAGCTTATACAGACAGGTACATTTGTCTTCCATGACCACTTACAAGACAAAGTTCACGGCGACTTCACCGTTAAGCAATAGTGGTTATTGTTTGTAGGCAAACTATACAGCTCCGACCACCTTAAAGAGTACAATGGACTTTAAAGGAGCAGTCTATGAGAAAATATAAAGTTATCGTTGGCGCGGTGTTACTTATTGCAGCGCTGAGCGTAGGTTGGGCTGGACTAGCCAATGCCTACAATTTTAAGACGGGGATGAATGTATCGCTGGGACAAAGTCAAAAAATCGACAACACCGTATTTGCGGCCGGCAACACAGTAGATATCGCCAGTGAAGTGTTTGGTGATGTGTTTTGCGCCGGACAAACAGTGACAGTTAGTGGTACCGTGCATGGCGACGTTATTTGTGCCGGCCAAACAGTGGTGATTACCGGTCACGTCACCGGCGATGTACGCGCCGCTGGCCAGGCCGTGAGTGTGGGTGCCAATGTTGACGGTAACGTATCTGTTGGTGGCCAGTCATTTAATCTGACATCTGACTCTAAAATTGCCGGTGATTTAAGCGTCGGTGCAGCCACCGCCACCTTAAATGGCCGCGTCGGGCGCGATCTGGCTGCTGCCGGCGAAACTGTGATTATTGCCAGCCAAGTTGGGCGTAACGTGCATGGTATAGTAAACCATCTGCAACTGACTTCTGGTGCGCGCGTTAATGGCAACATCGACTTTAGTAGCGACCTCGAGGCCGATAAAGCTAGTGGCGCCGTCGTTAGCGGCAAAATAACTCGCAGTGATCTGCCGCGCGAATCCCGGCCCGATCTACGGTCTGGACTTGCCTGGCGTGTCTATTGGTTTGCGGCCATGCTATTTATGGCTTTAGTATTCACACTCCTCTTCCCCAGCGTGCTACATCAAGTCAGCGAACAAGCCGTGCGCCGACCATGGCGAGTACTAATGATTGGCTTCTTGGCCAACATCGCCGCACCGGTTGTTATGCTCCTGCTGGCGGTAACCGTTATAGGGCTACCTCTGGCGCTGGTATTGGGATTGCTGTGGATAGTAGCAATATTGCTCAGCTGGTTGTTCTTTGGCTACTATTTAGGGCGTCTGATACTCAACGATTCGCGCCGGCCGCTGTTGATCATACTCACCGGCGCCAGCCTGTTGATCATCGTCTGCCAACTGCCAGTCATCGGCCTAATCGCTTTTCTCTTGGCTCTATGGTTTGGCACGGGCATGGTCTTACTAGAAGCCATGCGCCGCCTGCCGCGACCGGTCTATAAATTGCCTGTGGATAAAGTAGGATCAAAAACTACAAAGTAAGACTCGGAACACAAGATCCGAAAAGTATAGCAAATAACTATCATCGCAAACAAAAAAACCCTGAAACAACTTCGGGATCTTTCCCATGGATAATTTTGGTAGCCCAAGTACATTCGAACTGGAACGTGCTTCTTGAGGAGCTAAGTAGGTGGAAGAGTTTATCTAGAGGAGTCTCGGTAGTAGGTTGCTCGACTAACTAGGGATGGAACAGACTATTTTCTAAGCGTACCCTGGAGTGCAGTGTAAGCTGGTTTAGGCTTCATATCCTTATCCCATAATAAACTACTCCCAAGTAGCAGCGGATATCTATCCGAAACCGTTGTCGAGCCATAAAGGTCCGATACGCCCCATGTAGTATATGAAGTACAGCTTGGCATAGTGATGCATAAGAATAAGGCGCCAGAGTATTGGTCGCTCTGGAACTTAGGGTCTTTGCCAGTAACATCAATTTCTGAAATCCTGACACTTAGTCCTAAATCTGATATTGCTTTGATGTGTGCTCGTAAAACTTCAAAGTCAATCTTATCCGTTGTTTGATACACATGAGATTCAAAACCAATACCATCAATCGGAACATTACGGCTTTTTAAACGTTTCACAAGCGCTAGAAAAGCGTCCCAGCGTTGCCCATAGTGCTCTATACCATAATCATTGAGGTACAGTTTTGCTGAAGGGTCAGTAGCTCGTACAGCAATGAATGCCTTATCAATATAAGCTTCGCCCATTGCTTCTTCCCAGAAAGATGTTCGTAGACCAAGCCCTCCTCCCTCATAATCTTCATCCTTTTCTGACATTGGTTCGTTGACTACATCCCAGGTATTAATTCGACCCTTAAAATGTCCTACGACATTGGTAATGTGGTCCGTCATTATTTTGGGCAAGTCGGCCTTTGGTGCGTCTGTCATCCATGACGGATTAGACTTGGCAAACACTAACGTATGTCCATGGACAGATTGCTCGTTTGCTTCTGCCGTATCTACGATGTTATCCGCATCTGTAAAATCATATCTATTTACGGATGGGTGAACGAACTGCGCTTTAATACTGCTTTCAAGTGTAATTACGTTAAACTCGCTCATTGCAATATTTTTATAGCGCTGGTCAGTAAATAATGGGTTTGCCGAAACTGCCGTACCAATCTGAATCTTACGAGGTAACTTATCGGCTAGATTGCGAAGTGAGTTTGGCTCACTGTGATTCACGCCGAGTTCCTGCACATCTAGAATTTCCAGCTTTCCTTTGCCTAATGACCGTGCTTGTAGGTTGTGGAGTAACCAGCCATCGCCCTTGTCATTTCCATCAGCCCCAAACCAAATTGTACCGTCATTAAAAATGTTGTGGTCAGGCATAGAACCCAAAGTATTACCATTGAGTGTGAAAATTAGTTTTCCATTTTTTCGTTCCATATTTAATACAGCATCGTTCTTTAGATTGACATTGTAACTTCGTATATCCATTGAGGTTGCTGAGTTTCCATCCCAAATACGTGTTTCTACACGCTTGCTGGAAACATCAATCCTGATGCTAGGTCTTTCCTGGCGCCACTCGTCATAAATAATGGGAACTTGTCCATAGAATTGCAGTGAAGCGCCATCTTCTATGCCCTGCATAATTGTCTTTACTTCAAAATCTCCAGAAACCACAAGGTGCGGACCACGAACATTAACGGGGGGATTAAGTTGTGCCATGGAACCGTCTTGATGAATGATATTCTGGTTCAGTGGTGTTATCCGCACACCTTCTTTTGTTACCGTCGCGCCTGATAAGTGCGACCAGTCATGACCAGATAGTAAGCTATTAAAACCTCTGTCTTTATTGAATTGGTTAAGTCCAAGTTTGAACAAAACTACTAAGACTGCTAGTAAGACTATGATAAAAACGAATTTTGAGAGTGTAATTCGCCACTTTCGCTCTGATCCCACTTTCTTCATATAAATAAGTTTGGTCCAATCGAGCGTAGATAGCAAACGACCATACAGGACTCTAACCTAAATAGCAGAGGTAGTAAATTTCGTGAATCAAAAAAGAGACTGGTCTTGGAACCAATCTCTATCTGGAAATAATTTCTTGGTAGAGCAGGTGGTTTCGAATTGGAACCTAATTTCTGCTGAAATTATCCGTTGGAAACATGCGTTGGCCGAAAAGCCTATCGCTTGGTCCAGCAGGTAGGACTCGAACCTTAAGCTGCAACTTCTAAGAGCTTATGTCCAAAAGCCGCACCCGCATCTTCCGAGTATGGCTGTAGGGGAGTAACATGCAACGTTAGTGCTTCTGCTTCAAGACGAAAACCTATTATTGCAGCTGGTCCAACACCGCTTGCGAATTCGGTTACAAATAGATCACCAGTGGTTCTAGCCTTGGCTTGTTCGACTAGCCTTTCTATATATTCTTGGCTGCGACCATGTGATACGACACCTAATACAATAGGATGATGTGTTGCTTCAGGATGTTGCAAGGGTTCAGTCAATGCCCCTAACAATATAGCACCAAGCTTGTGGGGCTTATCCTCAAGCATTCCTACTGTAGTTTGTCGGCTCTGCTCAGCAATGAATCTGCCCTTAGCTGCCTCGCTACCCTTATGAACGATTTGTTCGGATCGGCTAAAGAAATTAGCAAATCCAAGTTTTGTTATTGAACGAGCTGTTGCCATTCTGCGAATAAAAATATCAGGACGTCTAGATACTACTCCTGCAATTTCTACACC
Source organism: uncultured Candidatus Saccharibacteria bacterium (assembly GCA_964405095.1). Lineage (GTDB taxonomy): Bacteria > Patescibacteriota > Saccharimonadia > Saccharimonadales > EFPC-124 > CAYOML01. Next base: position 31,051 of record CAYOML010000004.1, read on the forward strand.
AGTTGACTGTACGCCCTTGAGGAAATCGGAGTAACCAGCTAAGCCGCGTAAAGGATATTTAGACCAATTACGTGGATCGGACTTTCTAGCAATTACTACAGCAGTGCCATCAAAGTCACTCCATAATCGAGGTGTTTGCTCGCTCATTTACACTACCATATCACTTTTTAGAAAATCTACTAACTATAGTAAACAAAAGACCCCTTTTTACGGAGGTCATTACGCTTATGCTTGGTAGCGGGGAGAGGACTCGAACCTCGCCACCCTTGCTTAGTAAAAATGCAAGCATTTTTACTACGGCCCAGCAAGGAAAACATGAAGCCAAGACTTTGGCTTCATGCCTACGGTCGTAAGTTCGAGTCTTCATCTCCAACAAGATAATAAGACCACCTGAAGGTGATCTTATTATCTTGGTAGCGGGGGTAAGACTCGAACTTACGACCTCTTGGTTATGAGCCAAGCGAGCTGCCACTGCTCCACCCCGCGGCGTATTTGTGACCTAGTTACTATACCTTAACTTGCTTTTTATGTCAAAGATGTCGCTATTGCCTAAGTGCGCTTGCTGCCAAACAAAAAATACATCCACTGTGCAAAGTTACTGCGATTAGCTATTGGCGTTTCGATTGGCAACTGTTCTTCTGGTGTGGCTGCGATGGTATTTGGTGGTAGAATCAACAGGTTTTCTCCCGGCGAAGCCTTGCCTAGGCGTTCGCGGGCGCTAAGTTCCAGATATTCACTGGTCTGATAATACTTATTCTGCAGCGCCTGGCTTTTGTTTTCGAGCTCCTGCACGGCAATTTGTTGGTTGAGCGCGTCCACCTGCTGCTGAAGTTCAAAGTTTCGCTGAATTGCCGCCACTGTGCTCCACGCCCAAGTCGAGCCGATTAGTAGCGCTACCAGCAATACGCCATTATTCAACGTCAGGTGCGGGCGGACATGATTATTTATGAATCGCCGAACAGTTATTTCCACTTCAGATCTTCCTCATGCAACAGTGCGAGTAGCACACCGTTCGTCCAACCAAAACCGTCTTGTAATGGGTACTCGCCGCCCCCGGCTGCCCGGCTGGGTTCAACCACATTATATTTTTCGACTAACTTACCTTTGGCGTGATAGACGGCCTTGACGGTGGCGATCCAGCGTTTCTTAATCTCTTCGGCTAGAGCGTTGTGGCCGTAATTACGCAGCCCCTGGATGGCAACCCACTGCAGTGGCGCCCAGCCATTTGGGGCGTCCCATTGCTGCCCAGTATCCATAAGCGTGCTTGGCAACCCACCCTTCTGCAAGAAATCCCTTTGCAGCACCTCAGCCACCGCGTCGGCCTGAGCCTGTGAGGCAATACCTACATAAAGTGGAAAAGCGGCGGCCAACGATTTAATTGGCGTCCGCTGGCTAGCCACTGCATCGTAGTCGAAGTAAAAGCCCTGTTCTTCATCCCAACAGTAAGTATTAACGGCCTTGGCGCGTTTTTCGGCTAGAGCAGTGTAACGCGCCGCAGCGAGAGGGTTGCGCAGAGCTTTGTAAGCTTCGGCAATGGTTTGTTCGAGCACCACCAACAGACAGTTAAGGTCGACTGGTACTATGTCGGTGGTGTGAACGCTGGCTAAACTATTGGGATCTTTACACCATCTGGCGCTGAAATCCCAGCCCGATTCAGCCGCAGCGCGTAGGTCACGATGCAGGTCACCAGCTTGGCGTGAACCTGCTGCCAATACCATGCTAACGTCTTCGCGGTAACCCTCGGGCCGGGGAGTACTTTTATCGTCGTAATAGCGGTTTAATATTTCACCACCCGGCATACGCACCACTCGCTTATAAGCTATACCTGTGCGAAGTTTACTACTGCCCTTAATCCAGAAATGATGTTCCAGTAACAGATATGGCAGGTAGAATATCATTGTGCGGCGGCCTTTGCGGTGAGCAAGTAAACGAACCATCAGCGCAAAAAATGGTGGGTGTGAACGGCTAACAAAATAGGTACGGTTGCCATTGGGGACGTGACCGAACTTGCGCAGTAAAAAGGCACAGTTCCGGGTCATATCCTCGACGAGCTGCCATTTACCCGACACTGCGAGACCTAGCATTGTAAAATAACTGTCCCAGTAAAACATGGCATGAAAGCGTCCTCCCGAAACGATATATGGCTCGGGCAGACCAATGAGTGAACCCTTACTGCGTTGCTGGTTACGCTCCAAAACTGTCCAGACTTCTTCAATGTGTTCTTCGATGGTATGCCGCGGATTAGTCACGTAGGTCTCGTTCAGCACAGGTAGTTTGAAGTATTGTTGGACAAACGCCGCCAGATTAAAATCCGGGTCGTGGCGGTGGTCTTGATAGGCCTTCAAGATGCGGCTGAGGCGGGCGGCAGGCACCATATCAACAAACGCCATGCTATCTGAATATAATTTGCTGAATTGCACCTCTTGCAGTAATTCGCCTAGTAATTCGTCGGGTGGTCTGCGGCGAGGCTCGAGTTCAGCACGCAATCTGTTAACGTGGCGGCGCAAGTGTCCTACAAGATTTTTCATCATTACAGTTATTATATTACAGTATGATGCTACATCTGTTATACTCGTCAATGTAAATATTTTGTTATGCGGCAACTTTTACACTTCTCCTCTCGTTCGGCTTTGAAGCCTCCACTCGAGCGTTAAGTAGGAAAACGTAAGTTGCCACAGGCAACTTACGGGGGCGTAGCTCATCGGCCAGAGCAGGCGGCTCATAACCACTTGGTAGATGGTTCAACTCCATCCGCCCCCACCATTTGATCATCAGTTGTGTTATCCATTCATGAAAAAAGCAGCTAAACTCAAGCTACAAAAAACCCTAAAAGTAGCGCCACGAAAGCCGTTTGCTTTTGACGCTACTTTTCATAAGCCCGACCATTTTACTTCGGGTGATAAACAGTGGGAACCAGGTACCCGTTGGCAAACTTGGAACTGGCGAGGCGAATGCGTGGGCATTAAATTTTCTAATATAGGCACAGTTGAAAGCCCACTAGTCGAGATTAATGTTTACGCCAAAGATAAATTATCGGTCGATTTTTCTGATTCGCTGTTAGCAGAAATCAAATATCTCTATAACTTCGACTTAGACCTGTCGGATTTTTACAAAACTTTTAGCAAAGATAAGGTACTTGCCCCGATTTTGGAAAAGTGGCGCGGCATGCGCCCCGGCCACCCCAGCTCGCTTTACGAATACCTGATTATCGGCATCGTTTTACAAAATGCTACGGTGCGAAGATCGGTCCAAATGTTTACGGCACTTTTGGAAAATTATGGGACACTGCTCGAATTTGACGGCCAACAACTGTGGTGTTTTTGGAGCCCAGGCAGATTACTTAATGTAAGCGTCGATGATTTACGAGCCCTTAAAGTTGGCTACCGCGCCAAATCTATTAAAAAGATGGATGACGCCTTCTCGCAAGGTCTGATCGACGAGTATGAACTGCGCAAAAAAGACCGAGACACCCAAATGGCAGAATTACTAAAACTATACGGAGTCGGCCCGGCGACCGTTTGGTATCTCCTGTTTGACGTTTTCCATCATTGGGACTTTTTTAATCATATTTCGCCGTGGGAGCAAAAAATCTACTCCAAACTTTTCTTTAACCGTGACCCAGAAAACCCCGTGCCGGTTCAAGAGATTCTTAAACATTTTGAACGTTACGGCAAATACAAACAGCTGGCCGTACATTATATCTGGGAAGATTTGTGGTGGAAACGAAAAAACGAGCATATTCCGTGGTTAGAAAAAGAAATTAGGCTTTAACATAGGTCAGGTTAGCACCATCTGTCAGCTTGTAGCCCAGAATTACCAGGTGTATATTGAAGATACTACTTAACAATACTAACTTTGGGGGAAGTATGTTAAAAAAACTAGCAATGGTGGTTGGGGCAGCATTCCTGCTCCTGGGTGTCCTTGGCTTTGTGCCAGGTGTCACAACAACAGACGATAGCGGTATGCAAAGCCTGCTGGGTTTGTTTATGGTCGATTGGATGCATAATAGCGTACATATCTTGACGGGCGTGGTTGCCCTGCTGGCAGCCAGCTCAGAGATGTATGCCAAGTGGTTCTTTTGGATCTTTGGTGGAATCTACGCGCTGGTAGCTGTAATCGGCTTCATGGACGGTAGCAGCGTGCTTGGCCTGTTCCCGGTCAACATGGCCGACAATTGGCTACACGTTGTCTTTGCAGTCGTACTGCTTGGTATTGGCTTGATGGTCAAACCAATGGGGATGGGCTCTGATAGCAAGCCCATGGGCAACCAAATGCCACCGACCATACCGACTAAACCGACAATGTAAGAAGTCGCCTCCGTCGGTTGTTTATTCCCAGCGAAAGACGCGAAAGGCTATGAAATAAATTACGACCATCCAAAGACCGATAAGACCGAGTTGAGGTAAGAGATCGATCAAGTTTTTACCTTCGGTGGCAATCAGGCGGATACCGTCGATTACCGGTGTTAGCGGCAAAAAACCCGAGGCCGATTGCAGCCATTCAGGCATCAGGAAGCGCGGGAAGAAAGTACCGCTTAAAAACATCATCGGGAATACCACCAAGTTGGTCAGTGGCGCAGCCTGACGAGCATTTTTAGCCCAACCACCCAGCGCCAAGCCAATACCTAACATCATCACAATACTTACTACAATCCAGGCCGCTAATTCGATGTAATTACCAACAACGTTCAGATGGAAAACTAGCATTGCAAACACAAACAATACACTGATCGCAAACAACCCGACAACCGCCTGAGTACTGACATTAGACAAGAAATACTGCCAGACACGAATTGGCGTAGTGCTAAAACGCCGCAACACGCCTTGGCGTTTGAGCTCAGGAAAAACATTAACCGGACCAAAAATACCTAGCCCAATAATTGAAAACCCTAGTAAACCCGAGAAAGTGTAATCAATCGGTTTAAGGCTTTTATCTCTGGTTTGTTCGGCTCGGACTGTAAACGGTGTGTCGGTTTTTACAAACTGAGCGTTGATCTGTTTGAACTGAGCCTCGAGCACTGTAACCAAGGTCTGAGCAGCCTGCTCATTGTTTTGGGTATAATACACCACTGCCTGGCCCGTCGGGTGCGATTGGTCTCTAACGTCGCCAAAGCCGTTTGGCAACACCACCGCGGCGTCTAGCTCACCACGATTCATTTTTTCTTTGGCCTGATCCAGCTTGGTAACTTCGCTATTAACTTTAAACACCTTGGCGTTTTTGGCTTCCTTGACAAAGTTTTGGGCAAATTGGCTGTTGGATTGGTTAAGCAGGGCGACTTTGAAAGACAGGTCGTTGCTATTACCAAAAATGCCACCAAACACAAACAGGAAGATCAGCGGAAAGGCTACGGTAAAGAATATAGCAATTGGGTCGCGAAAGTAGCGTTTGGTGTTGGTTTTAGAGAAAACGTAGACCGTATAAAGTTTTTTGTACATACTAATCCCTCAGGCCCTTTCCGGTCAGGTCGATGAACACATCTTCCAGGTTGGCTTGCTCGACGTGCTGTTCTTTCTTAAAACCTTTGGCCAGTAGTTGTTTGACGAGGTTTTTGGGGGTGTCGAGGGCAATTATTTTGCCGTCGTCCATAATTGCTACGCGATCACAGAGCACCTCGGCCTCTTCCAAATAGTGTGTGGTCAGAATAACTGTGATGCCTTTGTCGCGAATGGCTTTAATGAGATCCCATAGGTGACGGCGAGCTTGCGGATCGAGCCCAGTGGTTGGTTCGTCCATAAAAAACACCGTTGGGCTGTGCACCAGAGCCGCTGCTATGCTAAAGCGTTGGCGCTGACCACCAGACAGGGTTTCGACAAAGCTATTAGTTTTTTCGGTCAGATCAACATCTGCCAAAAATTCGGCGGCATTCACCTTTTCGCCGTAAGCCGCAGCGAACATTTCTATAAGTTCCTTAAGCCTGGTTTTGTCCTGAAAGGCCGGCGTTTGTGGCTGCACGCCAATCATGTACTTTATTTTCTGCGGTTCCTTAGCGACGTTGATACCGCCAAGAATGGCTGTGCCTTTATCAATCGGCCTGAGCGTCTCGATCATCTCGAGTGTGGTTGTTTTGCCTGCTCCGTTTGGCCCGAGAATACCAAAAATCTCGCCCTTCTTTACTGAAAAAGAAATGCCTTTGACCACAGCCTCACCATCATAGATCTTGGTTAAGCCATCTACGTTTAAAATCATATCTGCCATATTTACCCTATACAGATTAACACACAAAAGACCCAGGTCTTGGTAAGCCTGGGTCTTTTTCTCCCTGTTTGTTTGCCTATAACTTTAGCATTATGGGAGCCGTAAAGGCAAATTATACCTTGACGGTTTTCTTGAGTGTCAGGAAGCCGTTGCGAACGTTTTCGATTACTTCGTAGCCGACTGGGAGTTCGGTCACAGCATCAGCTGGGCGCTCGTCCTTGGCGAAGAAGTAAATGCGTTGCTGTTTGCCACCGCGTAGGGTTACCATCTTGGAGTGCAAGAAGTAAGTTTGACCCTTTGAGTTAGTGTGAGAGTAAGCTGCCATACTAGAATATTCCTCCTTTTACTTGCTTACTAGTGATTTTACCATACGACGGGCCGTTACTCTTTGTCAACAGTTTACGGCTCTATAGATGCGAGCGAAGTATGGCCCTGACGGCCAGATATGTAATGCTGCGACTGACAATAACGACTGTGACTACTACTGTTAAAAGGACTGTCAGGCCAGCCAAATCGGGACTCCACAGTGGTGATACATAGTTGTAACGAAATAAGTCCGTCGAGGGAGCCGAAAACTTCGCTAGCGGGTCCTGGCCGGGCGCCAGTGTACTGAGCTTGTCGTGAGCACATTGAGTGTAGGCCGGGAAGGAATGGGTGCGTTTAAACACTGCTCGACACTCCAGCTCGACCTGTGTGTAGAACTGGCTGTTCGGGTTAGAGGTGTTTAGGCTATTTTGCAACGCGGTGTTGTAGGCGCGCTGGTAGGCATTCTGGAGCACCAGACCATCGCCAAGACCAGTGTTCATATGTTCACTGACGTAATGCTGCAGATTAAGTAGTGACTGCTTAACATCGCCGTTATCTTCGTCAGCAGCTTTGACAGCATCGCGGCGTTCAATCATACCTAAGTTATTTTGGCGCAGCAGATAAGCCGAGGCGCCAGCCAGCAAAATCACAATTATTATCAACTGCCATGTCTTCACTCGGCGGATAATCCTAAACCAATGATGCAAATGATGTTTAAATGCCACCCTATTAAACCTTTACTCCAGTATAACTCACCAGTTAAATGATGCGCACTGCGCCAGGCCTTAGAACTTTGGGCTTATTGTTCTCGACAGTTACAACAGTTGAAGGACGATGGGCCGTTAGCGGACCGACATCGAGATAACCGTCGATCTGTTCACCAAAGTAGGCTTGCGCCTCGGCGATGGTTGTTGCTGGAGCTTGACCCTCCGGGTTGGCGCTAGGCGCAATCAATGGCCCCGTGGCCTCCAGTAACTTACGCAGTTCCGGATACGACGGGATGCGATATGCCAAAGTATATGTAGAGCGGTGTAAATACACCGGTGTTTGGTCGGTGACGGGTGTCACCAAGCTCATTGCGCCAGGCCAGTAGCGCTTGGCTAGTTGTCGGTGTAAGAGGCTCCAATGCGATGTATCAGTCATCTGCCATATGCCGGCCGCCAGCACGATACAGGGCTTATCGGGCGCTCTGCCGCGTAGTTTGTAGACTCGCTCGACGGCCTTTTGGTCGGCCGCACGGGCCATAACACCATACAAAGTATCGCTGGGTATAACGACTACACCTCCATTATTGAGACAGACGATAAGCTGTGGGTCGGTGAGTGATTTAAACATTCGCACGGTGCTATACTAACAGAGATATGTGGTGGCAAGCTATACAAACCTGGATATACGAGAATTGGTGGGTTGTGCTGCTTATTCTACTGGGAGCCTACCTAACCCGCCGGTTTGGCACGATGGCCATTGAAGTTATAATACGCCGGACAGTCACCCACCACACCCACGGCGATCTGACCAGCGACGACATCAAAAAGCGTCAGAATACGCTAATTAGCATGGCCTCGGCCATTCTGCGCGTCCTAGTGTGGCTGGTTGCCGCCTTCACAATTTTAGGCCTGTTTCACCTAAATCTTACGCCTCTACTCGCTAGCGCCGGCATCCTAGGCGTGGCCATCGGTTTTGGTGCCCAGTCGATTATTAAAGATTTCTTGACCGGTATATTTATTATTTTGGAAAACCAATACCGCGTCGGCGATGTCGTAGAGCTTGATGGCGCCAGCGGCAAGGTGGAACAGATCGGCATTCGTTCCACAGTGGTACGTGACAACGACGGCAGCGTTCACTACATACCCAACGGCGCTATACAGCACACCATAAATAAAACTATGGGGCATGCGCGACTTAATTTGACCATAGCCGTGGCCCCTAGCACCGATGTCGATAAACTCACAACTGTCATTAACGATATCGGCCTTGCTATGGCCAACGACGAAAAATGGAAAACAAAAATCCTAGAACCACCCTATTTCTTAAATATTAGTAATTTCTCGAACACCACAATGGAAGTAAAAATTTCCGGCAAAATGCAAGCCTCGGCCCAATGGAGCGTCACCGGTGAACTGCGTAAACGCCTACTTTCGGCCTTAAACAAAGAAGGCATTGGCCTGGCTGCGGGAGCCGCCCAAACGCCTGTAAAGAAGAAATAGTTGATTACTGCCTGCGAAGCAGAAAAAAAGGGGTGACGCGCGGCGGGGTTGCCCCAAAGTTTCTTTAAGGTATTTTCCATAAAGAATCTTTAGGGGCGGACCGCGGGGCAGGACCCGGCCATCCTGGATGAAAAGCTAGTTCGAAATCTGCAAATCCTCGTCACTCAAACTCGTATCCCGAAAATCACCATAAGCCTGCAGATCGCTCTGACGGGCATCAAACTCCTGCAAAAACTCATTAATAGTCGCAGCGGTAACAGGGCTAGCTGTATCGTAAGTCTTCTCTGGTGTCGGCTGCGAAATCTCGCTGCGCTCGCGTTCATAACCGGGGCGGCTGAGGTCAAAACGGTAAAAACCCGTCCCGTAGTACAGGCTAACACTAGTGATAACCAGACCAATAGCCACCAACACCACCAAACTCAGAGCAACAAACAGCCGGTGGTGAGCCACTAAAACTCTAATGCGTTTAATGGTGGGATGCGTGCGAACTTTAGCGATTAGCTTTTTCATTAGTTACCTCCACCCGAAGGCTTGGGCAAAGTAGGTTGAAGGGCTAACAACGCCTTACGGAATTGGCCGAGTGCTTTTTCGCCCTTAGTTACCTCAACACCTACACCCGCCCGCAGCACCCTAACCTTCTCGAGTGACTGAGCAAAGTCGGAGGCACGGTCGTTACAGTCAATTTGGCGCAAGGCCGACATGCTATCGTCATAACGCACATAGGCATCACGGAATGCCAGCACTGCGGCTCTGAAGTCGGCAACAGACACATCAAATGTAGTGCTGGATAGGTTGTTGTGGTGCAGACGCGTAATTAAGGCGCTAATTTGGCGATTAACGTTTTCGTACTCGCGGCCGCGGTTGGTGCGCGCCACAAGATCACGGCGTTGTAGTTGATCGAGGCTGGTTTGTAACACCGTGCAACGCTGTTGGATTGCCGCCAAACGGCTGGCATCCAAAATATCTTGAGAGTGCGCAACGAGCGGCACAGCCAAAAAGGCCACAACAACGGTCATAACGAGGAAGCGTTTAAAAATCATCTATATCTAGGCTAGGCTAGGCAGATGGCCATGTCAAATCCTGTAGATCTGAATCTCAAAACCCTAATACATATGGCTGGGTCCTGCCGAGCGGTCCGCCCCTAGTTTGTATTTTTTTGGAAAATACCAAAAAAATAAAACCTGGGGCCGCCCCGCCGCTCGTCACCCCCTTGTTTATGGGGTTTTGAGAGTCAGATCTGTAGCATATGGCCCATTGGTCGTTAATTAAGCGCAAAATATCCTGGCGGTGAGACGAAGGCATTCACAGGCACACTGACGTTGGCTATCTTCTTCGGTTTGCCGCCAAGGAGAGACAGAGCATAATCGGCTGTCTGGCCGCCGTCTGCCACCCGAAAGACAATCGTATTCCCCACCCAGTGAAGTGGTCCGCGGATTGCTGCCGAGCTATACAATCTGCGTTCTTGGCCGGTCGCCACGTTTTTTACCAGCAATGTTGTGACACCGTCGATCTTATCAACCAATAGTCGTGTCTGGCCGTCAGTACTTGGCGATGACAAATAAACCCGGCTAGCACTACCTGGCGCCACGCTGTTCTTTACCTGGCCAGTATTGGCGTTGTATTCGTGCCAATCACCAGAGCCAGTTTGATAGGCAAACCTATCGAAATCGCTTTGGGTCAGCTGCAAAAGACCATAGCCCAGATTTTTTTCGGTGCCGCCTTTTACCGGTACAACTCGTAATTCTGGGCCAGTGTCGTAGCCCTCTTCGCCAACAGTAAAACCGTAAGAATACACCACATTGCCTAGTGCCACCCGTGCAATATCGAACCGCGACCCAGTACTTAGATCTTTGCGCTTGCCAGTCACCACATCAACGCTAACCAAGCGCTGCGAGCTCGCTGTACTTTTCGGCAACCGCTCGCCAACCGTATACACTAGCGACTCACCCGACCAATCTATAAAGCCAAACCATTGGCCGGAGTCGACTGCTATTACCTTTTTACTGGTCAGATTAATTACATATAGCTTTTGTAACAGTGTACCCTGTGTATCGTGCGTGCCGTCACGGGTCGTGGCTACCACGGCGTATGTACCACCGGGATTATAGGTAACATTCAGACCGGCGGTTTCTAGGGTACTGGCACTCATCACTTCACTAGGCAGGCTGCCATCGAGTCGGCTGCCATACACCACAGGACTGCCTGAACGCTGGCTAATAAAGTAGTGGCGGCCGCTAGGCACAAAGGTCACAGTTTGGACACCGCCAAGTGTAAGCTCAAATTCTTTATCTGTGTAAGCACCGCCGAACACAGCCTTGATTTTAGCCACCTTAGCCTCGGAGGCTGGCAGGCGTAGACTGACCATACCTTTATCATCTGGCGTGGTCACTGTGTCACCTACGCTGAACTTACCAAAGGTTATGGGCTGGTCGCTCAACCAGTCACGCACTTGGAATTTGAGAGGCACACCAACGGCTTTAAGGTGGATTTTGACCTCCCGGACAGCCGTGTCTTGTTTGGAGCCGCCGAGCAGGTGGAAGAAAGGGTCAAAATCGAGATCTACCTCTGTTGTGACTGGTTCGTAGCCGGTTTTTTTGGCAGTGATTTGTAGTGTGCCGTATTGCTGTTGGGTATCTAGCTTACCTTCATCGTTGGTCTGCTTTGTCGTGCCATTGAGCTCGACAGTCACCTTCTTAATAATGGCGCTGGGTTGGCCTGGCTCGACCTGGGTGTCGGTTGTTATGTGCACCGTTGTGCGCAAACCAACCAGATTCACCAGGAATATCCGGCTTGGAGTTATGAACCACGCTAGTAACAAGATGGCTATGCTAGCGGCAGCCGTCAGCAGCCAAAATTTTGGGCGCTTAAAAAACGGTGGGCGGTCTTGGGGATGGAGTTCGACGTGCAGCGAGCTATCTGACGGCACAGCCACGTCTTCGGCCTCGGCCGTATCAGTAGCATTGGCGGCCTGTCGTAACTCGTCATCACTGGCACCAATATCATCGGTCTCGGCACCGGGTTGACGCGGATCAGGCGGTGTCTCGGGCTGACTCTCAACATCCACCACCTCTGGCTTAAGTTCTTCAGCATCCAGTTCTTCTTCTAGTTCATCGAGGGTTCTCGGTGGTTTTGTCTCGTCATCTTCGGGCATATTGGTTATCCTTAAAAACTAATCCTAGTATAAACTACTTAGTGTAATGACCGCACAATCAACCACCCACCTTGCCACCCACGATCAAGTTCTAGCTCGGCTGATCGCCACACATGGCCCCTTCACACCTAGGCCGCACACCGATTACTACTGGGAGTTGGTTGATTCGATCATCAGCCAGCAGCTGAGCATTAAGGCCGCGCGCACCATCGTACAACGCTTTTTAGCACTATTTAATGGGGAAGTTCCGAATGCCGAACAACTGCTAGATAAAACACCTGAGCAGTTACGCGCTGTGGGCATGTCAGGTGCCAAAAGCCGCTATGTTCTAGACCTTGCACAGCACGTGCACGACGGCAGATTACAAGTCAAAAAACTACCAGAACTCAGTAATGAAGAAGTTATCAAGGAGCTGGTGGCGGTTAAAGGCATTGGCGAGTGGACCGCCCACATGTTTTTAATCTTCGCACTGGGGCGGCTTGACATTTTACCAGTTGGCGACCTTGGTTTTCGGGCTGGCTTGCAAAAACTCTATGCTTTTGACCACCTGCCAAGCGCCGCCGAAATCCACCAGCTGGCCACTGACCATCACTGGCACCCTTACGAAAGCGTCGCTACCTGGTATATCTGGCAGTCACTCGACAACGCACCAAAGGTTGGAACATAGAACTCATTTCAAAACCCATCAAAAAGGGGGTGACACGCGGCGGGGCTGCCCCAAAGTTTTTTATGGTATTACCCCATAAAAAATCTTTAGGGGCGGACCGCGTGGCAGGACCCAGCCATAAGAATTAAGGTTTTGAAATAAACTCTAGAAACCACGATCATTAACTTAACAGTAAGATCAGCCCCGACACACAAATAGTTACCGCCAGAGCTATTTTCACGAATGCCGCTCCCTGTTTTATGGCTATTCGGCTGCCTATGTATGTCCCAATCGTCGAACCGATTAAACTGGCCACACAATGAGACCACACCACTAAGCCTTGGATTGCCAGCAGAACGGCCAGAACGACTGCTTGAACGGCCTGAGCAACACGTTTGGTGGCCGTGGCCTCAAGAGCATTGAGCCCAAAAGCAAACATTAGAACCAACACTAGAACGATACCTATACCACTACCAACAATGGTCTGAGCAAAGGAAATAAGTGCGTAAACTATAAACCCAAGTGACATCCAATGATGCGCCCTGGGCCCGGGCTTCAGCGCCCGTTTGTTAATGAACATTAGTGGGGTCATTAGAACTAGAGCCACACCAATCAGTTTTTGGAATAGCTCAGGGTCGAGCCTAGGAATCGCCCAGGCCGCAAAAATCGAGCAGACCAGTGTAATTATCATCAGCGGAACGACAAGTTTGCGGTTTACCATCCCCTCACCCTTAAATGCAGCTACTGAACCGGTAGCTACCCCGAGAGCGCCAAACTTCGAGGTAGCCAAAGCGCTCGCCGGTGCCATACCTAGAAAAATATAATATGGCACAAACACCGCTCCACCACCGCCGCCACCGATGCCGGTTAATATGCTCACTGCCAGACTCAACCCAAATGTCAACAATACCAACCAGTCCATGATGGTCTCCTAAAACTAGTACCTATAATAGCTCAGTCGATTAGTTTAATCTGCTAGCAATTTCTTGATTCGGTCCATGAGTTCTTGAAGCGAGACATCAGATTTAACTATAAAATCAATCGCGCCTAGCTCCCTGGTTTCTTCAGCGTCAGTGGCTTGACTCAGGTTAGACAGAATGAGCACCGGGATATTGGCAAGTGCTGGGTCGGCTTTCATTTCTTTTAGCACGCTAAAGCCGTCTTTTTTGGGCATAATCAAGTCTAGTAAAACTAAGTCGGGCTTGTGAGCCTTAATCTGTTCTAAGGCCTCCACGCCGTCGTTAGCCACAAAGACTTGGTAGCCAGCGCGGGTTAAACCGTCGTTGTAGGCCAGGGCAATAAACTGTTCGTCGTCGGCAAGTACTATTTTTTTAGTCATAAGTCTCCTTAGCTTAGCGTTTTTTCACCTTTTTTAGCTTTCATACCGGCCTCAGGTATAGTGACGTAAAAGGTCGTGCCCTTACCTGGCTTAGTTTCGAAACGGGCTTCACCACCAGTGGCATCAATAATTAATTTAACCAAGTATAGTCCCAAGCCAGTGCCCTCACCCTCGACAGCAATGGCATTCTCGGCACGGTAAAAGCGCTCAAAAATGTGAGGTTGATCGTCAACTGGGATACCAATGCCATTGTCTTTTACAACCAGCACATGACCACTAGCCTGTTCCTTGAAGCTGACATCAACCGCACCCTTGCCCTCGACGGTATAACGGATAGCATTGGCCAGCAAGTTATGTATTACCTGACCAAATATTGCTGGGTCAAGATTAACCTTGGCCTGGCGGCTGTCACGCGTAAAATTAATCGTTACCCGCTTAATATCGGCCATTGGCCTGAGCTCTTCGATGTGTGATTGGATCAGCTCGTTAATATCGGTTGGTTCGGGTACAACTCGCACTCGGCCTAATTCGACGCGCGATACGTTCAAAATATCACCCACCAGTCGAATCATGCGTGATGTCGAAAGTTGGATTCGCTGCATGTATTCGTACTGTTTGTCATTAAGCGGCCCGACCTGTTTTTTGACCAACATCTCGCTGAACAGCCTCATGGCAGTCAGCGGCGTCCGTAGTTGGTGTGAAACTATCGAGATAAACTCATCTTTGGCCAAATCGAGCTGTTCTTGTTGAGTCACGTCGCGGAAAACCACAATTACTCCACGCTGCTTGCCGTCGGCATCAAACACTGGCGACGCCGAGTCGGCCACCGAGAGTACCACGCCATCCTTGCGAGTCAAAATAGTACCGTGTGCCATCTCGGCCTGAGACCCACCGAGCGCCCGGCCAATAAACCCGTCGTGTTGGGCCTTAGGATCATCACGGCTACCAAACTTTAAGATCTCGTTGTAGTGCTTACCCAGTACCTCCGAGCTGACATAGCCACTAAGTTGCTCGGCCTTTCTATTGAACAGGATTATCCGGCTAGCTTCGTCTAGAACAAACACACCATCACCAATGCTCGATAGGATGGCCTCGTCTTTACTCTTGGTGGCAACTGCTTCATCACGTTCATTCTGCAGGTCTTCGGTCATGGCGTCAGCTAGCTTGAGTGTCCGATCCCTAGCCCGAATCTGCTGCCAGAAAAGCATAAGCAGCAGCGTTGCCACAATAATCGAGCTGGCAATCGTCGTGCGGATTTGCCGTTGCTCGGTTGCCGTCAACCCAAAACCCACCGGCACACGACTATCTAGCGTCCAACTGTGACCGGCAATCGTCAATGGTTGCATGTTGGTCAGTGAAACATCAATACTTGTTTGGTCGCCTTGACCATACACCAAGCGCGATTCGTCAATTACCCGTAGTGAGTTCTGGCTGGAAGCACTATTGAAAACTGCTTTAAAAAAGTTCTGGTAACTGAAGATTCCGTTTACGAAGCCGGTGAGTTGTTCGCGTCGTTGATCGACTGTACCGGGTACATTGTGGCGGTAAACCGGTACAGTAACCACAAAGCCCTTAGCCTGGTCACCGCGGCTGTCTTTAGTGGCAAGCTCAATGGTGTGGCTGGCTGTGGGCTGTCCACTGTCACGAGCAGCTTGCAGGGTAGCTAACCACACCGGATCAAGCGACCGATCAGTACCCTTGGATACCGTTTTTGCGGGCGCGCCAACATAAGTCACTAAGTAATGGTCATTACCTTTAGCATCCGCCACTCGGCGCACATAGTTTATAGTTTCTATACCTGGGTAGCGATTGAGAGTATTAAGGGATGAAAAGTAGGTTGTAAACTCACTCTCCTCCACAGCATTACTGGAATCAAACAGGCCTCTAAAACCAATCAGGGCGTCGATGTAAGCCTGCACTCGATCTTTTAGTGATTCGTGCAGACTGGTGAGTTCCTTGTCGAAATTAGTTTGGGCTTGGTTATCAAGCCTATCCTGTGCCTGCTGCCAGGAGTTATAGGCCGAAAACCCAACCAGCATCAATACAATGAGGATAACCCAGCCAGACACCGAAATACGGCGCAAGCGTTCAATCAGGCCACTTTGAACCCGGCTCCCGGCCTTGGGGTCGCTTAACCATTGCAGCGCTTTCGTAGCTTTCGTAAAATAATGAACCTTTGTGCCCACACCAGTAATCCGTAAAACATAAGACACAATTGGTCGCAAATAACGGTTGCCGACCACCGCAACGGCATCAAAGTCGGTGCCTAAGAACTCCTTGGCCTGGCTGCGCGTAGCACTATCAGTACTTTTAACTTCGCTAAGATCAATGAAAATCGCTACCCGTTTGCCCTCGCTCCGGAATTTAGCTACTAACGGCTTGTTGGCCTCACGCATCGCAACAATCGTGCCGGCTGTCTGACGGCCGTGTAGTACATGGCGAATAATCCCCTGTTCGTCGATGTATATCTGGTTATCCTGCAGGCTCGACAAGTCTTTGGCCATAATCCTTATGATATCAAACCCGCTTAAGCTTCTAGCTGATTAATTCCCCAATCTTCTCAACTAGTTCATGCAAGGCAATATCGGTTTTAACTACAAAATCGACTGCACCGTATTTTTTCGCTTCCTCGACATTGGATGGTTGGCTAAGGTTAGAAACCATCAATACAGGGATAGCCTTGAGTTCGGGCACAGCTTTAAGCTCTTTTAACACCGTCAGGCCATCCTTATGCGGCATGATGATATCGAGCACCACAATATCGGGCATCACCTTCTTGATGAGCGGTATGGCTTCTTCGCCGTCCCTAGCCACCGAAACAGCATAGCCGGCATGTGTCAGAGCGTCAGTGTAGGCAATTGTGGCGAATGGTTCGTCATCTACCAACACAATTTTCTTGGGCATATTAGCTCCTCTATACCCAGCTTAGCATAATGGTTTTGTTTTTGTTGATGGGCCAGAGACGCTTATTCGCGGCTGGTTTTTTTACTATGCATCTGTAACCAAATGGTTATCTCGTGAACAGATGTATGATCTGTCGCAATCAGTATCGCAAAATCTTCCAGTTCTTTTGATGTGGCAGTTAGCCCGCTACCATTACGCATTAAAAAGATACCGCAGACCGTCACAGCCGTACGTTTATTCCCATCGACAAATGGATGGTCAGCGATGATATTACGTAGATAAACCGCAGCTTTTTCATATATACCTTTGTACTGTTCTTCACCAAACACCGCCTGCTTTGGGGCACCGACAACCGATGCCAGCCGTCCCTCATCACGCACACCGTGTGAGCCACCAAAAGCCTCAACCACCTGAAAATGTAACTCAGTATTTCTTCCAAATCAAGATAGCGAGTCATTTGTTGGCAAGATTTTTGAGTGTTTGACCATACTGACTAACGAAACGATCATACTCTTTCATTAGATTGTCGTGTTTTTTCTGCCCTGCCACTTCAATCGTAACTCGAATCTCATCACCATAAGTGATATTTTCGCGTTTTAACTCCTTGGCTGGAATGGTTACTCCGCCGCTGGAGCCAATCTTAATGACTTTTTGGATGCTTTGAATCATGCTCATATTATAACAACCTTATAATATTTTTAACACCCGCTTCACCGGATACTTAAGCTGAAGACAAACAACGTAACGTCATAAGTTGCTAACACGCGACCTTTGTTCGAGTTATGTAGAGGGGCTTTCGAGCAAACCGGCAGATATACTGTAGCGGGTGGGGGGCCATAGGCGTGCTGCGCTTGCTCGTAGTTATATAAATGGCAGGCTACAGGTGGTATATCGATTGGCGGAGGAGTTGGAGGCTGGGCTGGTGGCAGCTGGGGAGGGTCTGTTTCGGGCGCTGGCAAATCTGAAGGTGGTAATTCTGGAGTTTGAGGTGGCTCTGTGGTTGGGGGAATAGGGGCAGGGGCCGGCTCAGGCGTGGGTTCAGGCACAGGCACTGGATCCGGTATAGGCTCGGGTGTTTGAGTGGGTTCCACCGGCGGTTCGGTGGAATCAACTGGTGGTTCGGTAGTTGGTTCCGGGTCCGATGGAACAGGCGGCTGAGACGGTTCGCTGGGTGGAATCTCGGGTGCAGGGGCGGGTCCTGGGTCAGGTGTCTGTGACGGGTCAGGCACGGGCTCGGGGTCAATTGGAGGGTCAGCTGGAGCCGGTTCTGGTACAGGGGTTTCCTCGGCCGGTGGTATCTGGGGGTCAGATGGTGGTACTGTCGGCGGCTCCTCGACCGGCATTTGGCGCGGGCCAGTTTGGGGGTCTGGCTGGCCAGTTACAAAATCGGTAGCATTAACATCCGTGTCTTTAAACAGGTCGATTGGGTTACTTTCGCGTCGCAAAGTTGAACCTTTGGCCGGGCTAGCAACGACTAACCCTTCGGGTGCGACAGCCGTACCCCAGCCTAAAAGATCTATGACTTGCTTGCTGGCATCAACAATCCGCACATGCCCGCCAGCCTCAGCCAAGCCGGCGCCAAAGAAGTAGTCGGCAACGGCTAGAAAACCGGTGCGACTTAAAAGCACAAAACTATGGCCCGCAACCGAACCACTCAATGTGGCAAGGGCTGTGGTTGTGCCACCACTGGCAGTGACATATTCTACCTTCCAGCCAGTCACATCAACGGCGCTTGGCGAACGGTTGTAGAGCTCAACAAACTCCTGAGTCTGGCTCGTCGCACTTTGCGTCTGCACCTCGCTCACAACCAAGCTGCTACTAAACGCGCCAGCGGGTTTTGGCAGCAATACAAAACCCAGCACTAGAAATGTGAGAACCATTAGTTTTTTCATCATGAGCGCGATCATAGCCAGACCTGGCTGGCAAAGTCAACGCCAACTTTTCCACAGGTCTACTACTGTAATTATGAAGCGAGCAATGTTTTATGGCGCCAGTCGGTTTATATCACGCGGGAAGAGACTGGCTTCTTTAATGTTGGCAAGACCGATAAACTTCTGAACAACGCGCTCGAGACCCATCCCAAAACCGCCAAGCGGTGGCATACCGGCTTGCATAGACATTAGGAAGTACTTAAAGCCAGGTGCCTCGGGGTCGCCGCCGGTCATTTCGATTAGCTGTTTCTTGAGCACCTCGTAGTTGTTTTCGCGCATACTGCCGGTGACAATCTCTACACCTCGGAACAAAAGGTCAACGCGGTCGGCAAATTCTGGTCGGCCGGGTTGGGCTTTGTGGTAAAAGCGCATTTCGCTGGCAGGCCAATCGGTTACAAACACGGCTTCAGACTTTAGATGTTCGGCGGCGTATTCGCAGGCCCAGCGTTCTTCATCTGGGCGCAGGTCTTTTTCGCCCACCGCGTTTTCGCCTGTGGCTGCAGAATATTTTTCGTGGATTTCGGCCATGGTCACGCTGGGAATCGTCTCGGGTAAAACTGGCTTGGTGGCACCCCACTCGTTTAGCTCGCCTTCGCAGTATTGCCAAACGTCATCCGATACAGCATTCAAAACTCCACTCAATAGTTTCTTGATGTCTTCGATGGTTACAAAGCCCATTTCGGCATCCACACTAACATATTCGGTCATGTGCCGGGTTGTGGCGCTTGGCTCAGCGCGGTAAACCGGGGCGATTTCGAACACGCGCTCGAACACACCGACCATCATCTCTTTGTAAAATTGCGGGCTTTGGGCTAACGTAGCTTCTTTGCCAAAGTAATCAAACTTAAAAACTTCAGCGCCGCCTTCGGTAGCTGCGGCTAGCAGTTTTGGTGTTCGAACCTCGGTAAAATCTTGAGCTCGTAGATATTCGCGGATGGCCCGACCAACTTCGCTCTGTATCTTAAATACAGCTTGTTCGCGCGGGCTACGCAAACCAACTACTCGGTATTCAAATAGGGTATCCAGGTTCTCGGCTTCGTGACTGAGGGGCTTATCGATTTCGATTGGTGGTTCCAGTTCGACTGGCACATCAATTTTCAAACTGGTTTCGTGAATTTCTACACCACCTGGGGCGCGGTCATCGGTAGCAACAACGCCGGTAATTTCGAGCACAGTGCCAACTTGCAAGCCGCGCAATTTCTCGACTTCGCCTTTATCTTTAACTAGGGCCTGAGCTACGCCAGAGCGGTCACGCACCACAATAAAAGTCAGGCCGCCGAGCAAGCGTTTTTTATGCAGCCAGCCGGCAATCGTGGCAGACTCACCAATATGTTCTTTAAGCTGCCTTGTTAGGGTTCTCATAGGGTTGTACTTTCTTTGAATCAGTTGATAGGTAGTTCTGGATGGGCGGGGCTGAACCCAGGAGCTTTACCAATGCGTCGCGCAAGGTAACCAGCCCCGTTATATTGCCATTATCGCCGACTACTATAAACAGTTGCCGACCAGATTGCAAACTGGAGCTAAGTACAACCGCGAGAGGTGCGGATTCGGGCAGATAGTATACACCTGGCCGCAGTGCGTCTTTGACTTTAGTAACTTCCGGTGCAGGCTCGAGAATATCGCGCACGTAAAGCAGCCCCTGTAAACTATTCAGGTCCTTTTTAACTACCGGGTAGACGTTGAAACCAGATTTATGCAGCCTATCAAGTAGGACTGGGCCGACCGTTTCGTCGGCATCGACGGTTACAATCCGGCTGCGAGGTACCATAATTCCGGCGATCGTGTGGTCACTGAAATGAAGTG
This sequence comes from uncultured Candidatus Saccharibacteria bacterium, assembly GCA_964405095.1. Taxonomy (GTDB): domain Bacteria; phylum Patescibacteriota; class Saccharimonadia; order Saccharimonadales; family EFPC-124; genus CAYOML01. The sequence continues at coordinate 51,533 of CAYOML010000004.1, forward strand.
CGCCGAGCACCCGTGCTTTATCTTCGCTATTCAGCACATGGTCGTCGGCCGCAATCAGTTGCTGCAATTCACTACGCGAACTTAAGTGAATGGTATGAGCCCGAAACTGTGGCGCGAATGGCCGGACAACCGATGCGAATTTGGAAGCCGGTTGCACCATTCGTTTTTCGATTGCTCCCTGTAGATAACCGGCTATTGACGTTACCCAGCCCCGAGCGGCAGCCAGTTCGGCAATCAGCAGATAGCCAGCACATAATAACAACCCAGCCCATGCCTCGTGGGTACCAAGCAACAGCGTTGCAAGCAAAGCCACCAAGAGCACCTCCTTGAGGCGTTGCAGAGCAATCAGAATAGGCAACATGTGGTGACGTTGTAATTCGGCCTGCGCCCTAGTGTCACCCTGCTCAGCCAGACGGCTCAGTTCGAAGTCGCTGGTCTTGGCCGGAACGTAGTGCAGGCTCTTTACCACCGCCAAAAATAAGGTGATGAGCAACGCTAAACCTTGTATAAACCATTCCATATATTTCTATTGTATTATGGAATAATGAACAAGACGAAATGGATTATTTTTGTAGTGGTGGTCGCCGCCCTGTTTGGCGGTGTTGTTTGGCTGAGTAAAAGCAGTGAAAAACCGTTTGAAGGCGATGCCACAAAAGCAATTGACCAAGGCGAAATCAAAGATCATATCTTTGGTAACACCGAGCAAAAAGTAGTTTTGATTGAGTACGGTGATTACCAGTGCCCAGGTTGCGGCGCGATTTACCAACCACTTCGGGATTTAACTGAAAAATATAAAGACAAACTAACCTTTATTTTCCGTAACATGCCGCTTACCAATAACCATCCTAATGCCCTGGCCGCTGCTACGGCCGCCGAAGCTGCTGGTCTGCAAGGTAAGTACTACGAGATGCACGACAAGCTATACGAGGCTCAGGAGGCCTGGAGTGGTGCTACACTCGACCAGCGCACAGCCATCTTTGAGGGCTATGCTAGCGATATCGGCCTAGATGTAGCCAAATTTAAACAAGATCTATCCTCAAAAACCATTAGCGATAAGATCAGCCGTGACAAATCAACCGGGTTGAAAACATTTGGTGTCGATAGCACTCCCACATTTGTACTCAATGGCACTGTTATAAAGGGTCAAGATGCTGTCACAGCCGAGACATTGACCAAAAAGGTCGAGGACGCCCTGAAAGCAGCCTTCGGCCAAGACGCTCTGAAATAAAATAACCCCCGTTGTTTCGGGGGTTATTTTAGGCTAGTAGAGCAAGTAATCCTGCCACTCAGCCGGAACAATCTCCACCGCAACTTTTCGCGCCTTAGAAGGCACCTTGCGGATGTCAATTGGCATTGCTAACTCCTTGACGCGTTTACCCACCCCTTGCTGAGGGAGTACAAAAACAGTACTTATGAGCGTCTTTGTTAATGTGGTGGCCATACGACCGGCTCTGACCTACACCGGCGTAACACACAACTAGAACCTTACCAAAGCTTACCGAACAGATCAAGCATAAGCTGCTTTCGATGTGTACAATATGTGTATAAACCTCCTGTGGAGGTTTATTAAAAGAGTGTGCTCGGTGAGGGGGAGGGTGTGGAGTGGTTCGGATTTATCAGACTAGATAATCCGGCGTTTCTTGGCTAAAAGATACACACCAACGCTGAGAATTATAGAACTGGCGAATATTGCGGCAAATATCCAGCCAGCATGCTGGAATGGCAAACTAATGTTCATGCCGTATAGCCCAAACAAAACGTTTGGCAGAGTGATCATAATTGTGACGACTGTCAGGATTTTAATAGTCTGGTTCAGATTATTAGAACTGATGGTGGCGTAGGCACCACGGATGTTGGTGATCGATTTAACGTGTGAGCGACAGCCTTCAATTGACTGCTCAGTATTTAGTAGCAGGTCTTCCACCACATCTTGATCCTGCTCAAACAGTGGTATGTGCCGCCCAAGTAGCAGGCGACGCAAAATAGCCGTGCTCGGCAGCATAGCTGACAAGAATTCATTCAGTTCGTCCTCGATCAGTACAAAATCGACAAAATCCTGGTTACTAATGTCGTGGCCTTTAAGCCGCGAGCGGATGATTTTGATCTGGCGGCCAACATTGTTGATGAAAACCTCGTATTGGTCGGCGATCTGATCCATGATCATCAACGCTAGACGGGTGCGCTGCGTGGTAGCAAAATCCAAACGGCCATTCAAAAAACGCTGCAAACGCGGCAATTCGCCGGTAGAAATAGTCATGAACAGTTCGGGACCGATAATACAGAGCAGCGGGGCAGTGTCGAGCTCCAATTCGTCGCTGGTGAAAGCATAGCGTACAAAGATATAACTTAGCTCACCCTCGCGCTCCAGACGCGGCATTTCGTCGGGATCGAGCGCGTCCTGTACATGACCAGTTTCGAGTTTGAATCGTCGCACTAAAAAATCGACTTCTTCACTCGTCGGCGATTCAACGTAAACCCAACAACCCGGCTTATATGCTTCGAGTTCACTGAGTTTTTTGGTACGTAGGTTTTTATGGTAATAACGGATCATCAGGTATTAGTATATCAGCCATTGGCCACGGCTGATGCTTCAACCTCCCGACCAGTACCCTTTTCCACAAAATACCGTTTTGTACCACCCACTACCAATCTTTCTTTGGCTATCATCTCGCTGCCGTTTGGTAGAATAATACGCTCGCCTGGTCTTAGCTGAACAGTGGTGGCTATTTTGCGCTTAACCATATTGCGACGGGCTTGGATTGCCCGTTGGCCTAAAGCCTGTCGGTACTTTTTGACGTCGTTGCCATATGGTCCACATTCGGAACATTTAGGTTCGCAAGGATCATAATCGACTATCGAATCACAGAAAGGGCATGGGCCTCTCACTTTTTGCCTAACGCCATAACCCAAGGCCTCGAACTGGCCCTGGGCGGTGGTGGCGCTGGCGTTAAATCCACAACCGTTGAAGCTCTCGCCAGAAGCTGTAGCCTCACCGACGGCTGCACCGCGCTCACTGGCTATGTCTGCGTGTTTAGTCGTCCATTCAGTACCAAGCTCGTAGCGGCGCCTTAAGGCGGCAGCCGTGCCGTATCGAATAGCTTCCGCTTGGAGAGCAATGCCTTTGTCTTTGCTCCCCCGTTTTTGGCTCAAGACATACGGCGCAATCCGCCACAGATGGTCCTTGATAAGATCGGCCTGGTTTAGGGTGAACTGCCATGTGTCACCTCCGGCCTGGTGGCGGCCGGCGCGATGCGCACCCCCGTGTATGTGGTCCATAGCGGTGTCATAAATACCCATCACTATGTCTGGCAGGGCCGCCTGTTCCTCGGCCGTCAGGTTGATTGCGACCCTCTCACCCAGCATTTCGTCATTCGTCGTCGAAACATCAGGGGCAGGGCGGCCAAAATAAGTGTAGATAGCATTGTAGGCTTCGCGTTCGTCGCCGTCGAGTGATTGGGAACAAATAGTTATATCACCGGTAGCATCGTCGCGAGTAATTATCCGGCTCCAGCCAAGGCCCCGCGAGGCCTGATAGCCATGGATGTCCTCTTCTAGACCGGCTAAAATAGCCGAGTTGACGACTACAGTGTTGGGGGTACTGCGATCATGGGCCATGTTATCCATAATCAAAAATTCTTCCCACTCGACATCTGTTCGCATGACTTCGCCTTGCATCCGAGAATCCCGGCCGGCTAGTGTCTGGGCCCGCTCCTTGCTGTTTTCGAAAATTCCCCTGAGCTGTCGTCCGTCCTTGGCCGTCAGCTCGCCATCAACCAACCTGAAAGTAAAACGGCTGCGCATCGAACCATTCAACGTTTCGGCCAGCCAGGTTGTTTCGTCTTCGTATAAACCAGCCAGCTCACGGCGCTCACGTTCTAGGGCACGGCCGTAATCTTCAAATCGTTCCCGTTCAATTCGGGCACGCACATCTTTTATAGACCATGTAGGTGTTGTTACGCGGGCTCGGCCAGACATTAAAACTACCCTGCTTTTTTCCAAGCAGAGTAGTTATGTTTTTAAAAACGTGCACCTATAAAATCAGAGGTGTCCACTTTTCCTGCTCGGGATTAACGTCAAAGCGGATGTATCGGGCTCAGTCCCTTTCTAAGGAACATTACCGTTGCGGCACAGCTGACGAATTACACGTCATTCCATACACGCTCAGACGGACAAATTGTTAATACACTAAGTATACACACTACGGATAGCGGCAGATGATGTAGAATCTACGCTAACAGTAATTACGGTTTCGTGGTGTCGGTGGGCGTAGTTGTATCGGCTGGCTTGGTCTGCGACGTGTCGCTAATATTTACCGGACCAACGTTGATCAGCTTGTTCTCTTTTTCGCGGTACAAGAGTGCCAGTTTGGCTTTGGTGTAAATCAAGATGTAATCACCATTTTGAGCCTTGCCGAAGAATGCTTGGTCTTTGAGCTTGTCTTTATCTGAAATTTGGGCGATAGTTGGATCCTCATCGTTCGGCAGCGCGTATAACTTGCCTACTTCTGTTTTCAGGCGCTGGGTCGTTTCTTGAGTGGCCAGCGATGGGTCATTCTTGAGTCTCATGTACTGCCAGAAGTAATAACCAGCCGCTGCCGCTAAGCCCACCAAAATCAGAACGCCAACAATAATAAGAATTCGATTGCGCATTTTCCTCCCTGTTCCCTCCACTTCAATCATATGTAGCTATGGTACGGCAAAAGCCTGATGTCGGTCAAGTTTTGGGGAACAGGCGAGGTTTTTGCAATCGTGTCGCAGGAATAATATAGTTGAGCTATGGACAGCGGCATCCAGAAAGTCAAAACGACCCTCAAAGAGGCACATTTCAGCGCCACCCGCAGCCGCTTGCTAGTTTTTACTAACCTGGCAAACACTGGCCCAAAAAGCGTCGGGGCACTAGCCGAGGCTTTGCAAAAAGACATCGACCGCGCCACAGTTTATAGAACTATCGAACTCTTCGAGCGCTTAGGCATTGTTAATCGTATATGGCAGGGCTTTAAACACCAGGTCGAGTTGAGTGAGATTTTTACACCGCATCATCACCACGCCCTATGCCAAAATTGCGGTCGGACGATCGATATCGCCAGCCCAGAACTGGAGGCTGCTCTTACAACCCTGGCCAAAAAACATCGTTTTTTGGCCCTCAACCACTCCGTAGAATTGAACGGCTACTGCCCTAATTGCCAGTAATTAGTGTGGCTCAGACCAACACTGTGGCATTCTGAGCAGACTTAGCTTCCCGCGGACGAGGCCGCTGCTTGCGGCCGAAGTCGTCTGCAAAGAATGCCATAGTGTTGATCGGGCATCAACGTATGCCTGCACCATCCCCACTTGTTACTTCAACGGCACATTCCGCGCGGGGCAGCCCTTGGTGGGGCTGCTCCGGCTGCACTCGGCATCCAGACCGTTGGAGTAACAAGTGGGATGGTGCAGGACCTATACGTTGTAATCTTTTACTATCTGTGCTCTAATGTAGGACAGCAGATACTTGCTACGGATTTGGTTTAGATGTGCCTTGACTGCCTTCTACGACCCAAGTGGTAAGTGGTCGTTCTGCGCCATTTTAAGATAAGGAAGTAGCATGGCAGTCAAACTATATGTCGGCAATTTGCCGTATAGCACGACCGAAGACGACCTGCGCGAAATGTTCGCAGCGCACGGTACCGTCGAGTCAGCCGCAGTCATTTCTGACCGCGACACTGGCCGATCCAAAGGCTTTGGCTTCGTTGAAATGAGCACCCCAGAAGAGGCGAAAGCCGCTATGGACGCTCTCAACGGCAAAGATTTTGGTGGTCGTGGCTTGGTAGTCAACGAAGCTCGCCCACGCGAAGATCGCCCCCGTTCAAACGACGGTGGTGGCAATCGCCAACGCAGCTGGTAGATAATCCAGTCAACTATAAGAAATAACCTCCCATCTGGGAGGTTATTTTTTGGCGTGTCTCCTGGCGATATGGTGCTTTATCAGTTCTGCTTGGCGATCAACAAACTCTTGGCGCAGAACATGGAAATCTTCTTGGAACATATCTAGCTCTTCGTCAGTCAGTTCCTCAAGACCCATTAGGTCGTTGCGGGCGCTTTGCTGTGATTTGATTAGTCCGTCGAGCTTCAGTTGCATAGCGCGGTTATGCCGGTTCTGAGTGTTCTGAATTAGGAAAACTATTAAGAACGTTATGATCGTACAAATTGTATCAATAGTCAGTAGGGTCTGTTCGGTATAGTTGTTGGGAAAATTGGTAGCCGCCCAGGTTAATATAAAAACAACGGCAATAATAAATAACCAGGACGAGCCTACGAACTTGGAGGCTCTGAAGGCAAAGCGGCGGAAGATTTCGTTAGTTGGCATAACCTTGGTTTTATTATAACGGTTATGTCTGGGGATGAATAGTGAGCAATCAAATCTCAAAACCCCATAAACAAGGGGTGGCGCCTGGCGGGGCTGCCCCAAAGTTTCTTTATGGTATTTTCCATAAAGAAATCTTTAGGGGCGGACCAGGCGGCAGGACCCAGCCATTAGTATTAGGGTTTTGAGATTTGATTGCCTAAGGCGTCTGACCGTTGACCTAGCCTCGCCCCCAACTGTATGATTAAACCTGCTCTTATCTTATAAAACGGTGGGTTCCACAGCCAATCGAGGAGAAATATGCTACATCACCTAAGTCAGCGGCAAAAGATTATTGTAATGCTAGCCGTTATGTCGGGGTTGTTTTTGGCCGCCCTCGACCAAACAATTGTTGGTACTGCTCTACCCAAGATCCTCAACGAATTCAACGCCCTCAAAGAACTGAGCTGGGTAGTCACCGCTTACCTATTAACCTCGACGATTGCCGTGCCCATTGCTGGTAAACTATCGGATCTTTACGGTCGTCGTCGGTTGCTGATGATTGGAATAGTTCTGTTCGGCATCTCGTCGTTGCTTTGTGGGGCCGCCCAAAATATAGAACAGATGATTGCCTTTCGCGCCTTGCAAGGTATCGGCGGCGGTATTCTATTTGCCAATGCCTTTGCAATTATTGGTGACTTATTTGATGCCCGCGAACGCGGTAAATGGCAGGGAATTTTTGGGGCTGTTTTTGGTTTGGCCTCTTTGGTTGGGCCGCTGCTCGGCGGTTATTTAACAGATGGAAATGTGCTCTTTGGCCTGACCACCAGCTGGCGATGGACCTTTCTGATTAACATTCCGGTGGGTATAGTTTCGTTTGCTCTTATAGCCCGTTTTATGCCGGCCATTGTTACCCATAAAGACAAGGTTATCGATTACCTTGGCGCAGCATTAATGTCGGTGGCTCTGGCTTGTTTGGTGCTGGCCACATCGCTTGGTGGCACAGATGGCTGGGCCTGGGATTCGGCCCAGATTATTAGTCTATTTGTTGGCTCGGCGACTGCAACCATGCTGTTTGTGTGGGCCGAGCTACGTGCCAAAGATCCGATCCTGCCGCTACGCTTTTTTAAGAGTTCAGTTTTTTCGCTTATCAGTATTTTATTCCTACTGTTCGGTATGGGCTTCTTTGGAGCCATAATTTATATCCCAACCTTTGCCCAACAGGTGCTCAATTTTAGCGCCACTAACTCGGGCATCATTCTCCTACCAATGATTCTAGGTTTAACAGTTGGTAGCATTGTGGTCGGCCAAATTGTTAACCGGACTGGCAAATACAAGGTGTTTATTGTGGCTGGGTTGCTTATGGCCACAATCGGCGTTTTTACCTTGGGCAGCCTCGATGTTAACAGTAATTATGTTGATCTGGCCTGGCGTATGGCAATCGCTGGCCTCGGGTTGGGTATGGCCCTGCCGATCTTTACACTAGCTGTTCAGAACGCCCTGCCACAGCAAGATTTGGGTACGGCTACAAGTTCAGTTCAGCTATTTCGTAGTATCGGCGGTACAGTAGGCCTAGCGATCATGGGCGGTATACTGAACAATTTGTTAGCCAGCAGATTAACAACAATTAGCAGCGAACCTTTTGTTAGGATTGCCGAGGTCAGTGGCCATGGCGATAAATTCAGTAAAATTGATATTAATGCTATCCAGGGTATCGTGTCCCCGCAGGCACAAACGGGCATTATCAGCCAACTGCATTTGCCAGCCCAGGTACAGCCAGGGGCAGTTGATGCGCTGCATCACTTGGTTACCACCCTGCAAACTGCGCTAGCCAGTTCGATCACTCATGTATTCTTGATTTCAGCGTTTGTAATGGGCGTGGCTTTTGTCATCAGTTTCTGGGTCAAAGAACTCCCCCTGCGCAAGCACGGCGAAGTACCGCCGGCCAAAAACTAGAACGTGTTTAAGTTGTCACGCAGCCATTCATCCAGCGAGCCCGCGCCGCTGGCACCCATCGCCACGACCATGTCGCCAGCCCGTAGATGATTGCGAATGGTTCGCATCAACTTGTCATCCAAGTGTGCAGGTTCGGCGATACTGGGATCATCTAGAGCTTGTATTAGTTCCTTGGGCTCCAACATACGCAAGTTAGGATCTTCGCGCGCCAGATAGGTACGCACCCAGTACAGTTTTTTGGCACCGCTAAAACAATCTTTGTAATCCTGACGGATGGCATGCTGGCGTCGATTGGTAAGTGGCTCGTAGATTACCACTACATCCTGTTGGTTGTAGGCGGCGATTTCCAGCGCAGCATTCATACCGCCCCGAATTTTTTCGGGCGTGTGGGCGTAGTTTGTGTAAAGACTGGGCGCCAGCTGTTCCATGCGCTGTTTGAGTCCGGGGAAGCTGTTGATATGGGCAATCAGCTCATCGATAGGCGTATCGGTCAGCTCATGGACGGCTCGTACTGCCTGCCAAGCATCCTGGCGATTTTCCAGGCCGGCCAGTGTAACGCGAGCGATGTGTGGATCGTCTGCCTCAAGCACCGAAACGTGGTCGCTTGGTTGCAGTGCCAACTGGTCACCGTCCTCACGCCACAAGATCGTCCACTTGCTTTGACCAATAAAGTCGGCGAAGGCCTGGTTATAATCGCCGCGGGTCGGAAAGACTTCGTGGTGGTCCCAGCCAATACCCGTAATCAGGCTGAGATATGGGTGAAATGCCAGGAAGTTGCGGTCGAATTCATCGCATTCATACACGAAATATTCGGTGTCTGGCAGGTATTGGCCCATTGGGCCGAACGGAATTTTGGCACCAACCGAATAGCTGATAGTAATGCTCAGCTCTTGAAATAGCCAAATTACCATCGCAGTAGTAGTGCTCTTGCCATGCGTGCCGGCAACACCAATCAACTTGAGGTGGTGTTCTGTGATTATCAGATTAAGCAGTTCGTCACGCTTGGTATGTTTTATACCCTTGGCCTCGGCAAACGATATTTCGGCGTGATTAGGATTTTCGAGTAGCAAGGCCGACGAATAAACCAGCCAGTCAATCGGCTTGCGGTCGTGGACAGCTGCGATCTGTTTTCTAGTCTGGCCAATATACAGCTCGATGCCTAGTTGTTGGAGCTGCTCAGTATAGCTGGAGGCCTGCTTGTCAGAACCAGAAACCTCATGGCCGGCCTGTCTGGCAATCAGAGCCAGCGGCCCAATCGCCGCCCCGCCGATGCCGCTAAAGAAAATATGCATGTTACTAGCATACCTCACGCGTGGCCGGCCTTGCGTGTCCAACCCCGCTCAGCGTACAATCAAGGCATAAATGAGGGGTAGGTCATGGACGTTCTGACGAATGTAAACTGGTGGGCGGTTTTAGCTGGGATGGTTGTTACAATGGCGGTTGGTTCGGTGTGGTATTCGTCAATGTTGTTTGGTGGGGTCTGGCAGCAGGAGCTTAAGATCAAGGCCAAAGAAATGGGCGGCGCCGACCCGACGGCCGCTATGATCGGCGCAGCTCTGCTGACGCTGATTCAGGCCACGATCTTAGCCATTCTGATTAGCGGCGGCGGCGTCATGGAGGGTGTTCGTATGGGCGCGCTTACCAGTATCGGCCTGATCGCAGCCGCAATCGGTGTGCAGTATTGCTTTGAAGGGCGAAGCCTGCGGCTCTTTTTGGTCAACGCCGGTTACTTGGTGGTTACGGTTGTCAGTATGGGCGCAATTATCGGTGCCTGGCACTAAACTCGTATCAGACCAAATAAACAAACGCGAACTCGACGTCATATTGCGCGAGCTAGATTTGGTGTTAAAAAGTGGCTGTATCGGCGATGTGGTTGAATTAGGATGCTATGTCGGCACAGCGTCGTTGTTTTTACAACGCCGGCTGAGACAAACATCAACGACTCTACATGTTTACGATTCGTTCCAGGGTTTACCCAGCAAGTCACCGCAAGACCACAGCCCGGCCGGCGAACAGTTTAAAGCTGGCGAGCTGGTGGCAACCAAAGCTCAGTTAATTAAGAATTTCCGCCAGGCCGGTCTGCCACTGCCCGTCATACATAAAGGTTGGTTCGAAGATTTTACACCAGATGACGTTCCAAACCAGATCTGTTTTGCCTTCCTGGATGGTGATTTTTACCGCTCGATTCTAACCAGCCTGCATTTAGTCTGGCCACGTCTGCAACCCGGGGCCGTGGTTATTGTCGATGACTACCAAACTGAGTCGTTGCCGGGCGTACGGCGAGCACTTGAAGAGTGGTCTCAGGACCACCACTTTAGTTTACGCATCGAAGCCAGTCTGGCCATTATAAAACCTAAGCCAAAGTAAGCCAGGTATCTTTTATTGGCAAAGTCAGAACAAACGTTGTGCCTATGCCCTCCGTCGAATGGAATGTGATATGCCCGTGGTGCTGGCTCATAATCACCCGGGTCAGATACAGACCAAGGCCAGTGCCACCGACGCCCGTCGCCTTGGCGTTGCTAGCGCGGTAGAAACCGGCAAAGACACGGTGTTGCTCGAGTTTGGGGATACCGATACCGTGGTCGGTCACTGATATGTGGTGGCCTTTGGGTGTTAGCAAATAATGCAAAATAACATCAGTGTTACTGCGGGTATATTTAATGGCGTTGGAAACTACATTATGCAGCGCCCGGCGCATACGTACCGGGTCACAATTAACGTTTAGATCGGCAGGAACAGAATCATCGACTACCAATTTGACGCCTTTCTGTTCGGCCACCAAGCGCTGGGCATCGCAGATTTCGGTCATCAAAGCTCTAAGGTTTGTCGGTTCCTTGGTAAGCTTGTCGCCGCGCTGGGTTAAGGTTGTAAATTGCAAGATGTCGTCGGTACCAGCTTGCAGGTGAATTATGCTGTCGTAAACTGCCCGCATAGTTTCTTCGCTGTCGCTGCCCTTGTGGCGCTTGAGAAAACTCTCGAGTGCCCAACGAACACCAACCAACGGAGATCTCAGCTCGTGCGAGGCAATCGACACTAACTCGCTGCGCAACTGCAACAAACGCTGGTCTTGACGGCGCGTCCATTCATAAGCTAGAACGATAATCGCCAGCACCAGACCACCACCCAATGGAAGGGCGACAGCACCGAGTAGGTTTTGACTAAAGTTAATGGCATCAATATCGATCCCCACAACCGCAACAACCCGGCCGGTTTGCCTGTCGATGATGGGCGCCAAGCCCGATACCCAATTACCATATGAATCCGACAGCGGCCCCTCAACAACGGGGAACGGTGCACTAAAGAAGATGTTTTTAAAGACGCTGCTGGCTTCGGGATAGGCTTCGCCTGGGGGTGAATAATAGGTGGTGTCGGGTTTTTCGGAATCAACGTAGAAGAAGAGCTCGCCATTACGCGCCCCTGTTAAATAAATCGTTCGCGCATCTGTGTTGACCTGGCGGAGTACACTCAGTTTGGTTTTTAGTTCACGATACTCACTAGAGTTGAGATCGGAACTGTTACCCTTAAGTTTCATGATCGTCGCCGCGTCCAGCGCCGCCGCAATCGTAGCCGTCCGTTCTTCGAGAGCCGACCGGTTACGATCGTTAGCTATTTGGACACTGTAGTAAGACAGCAGGAAAATGCCAGTGACAATAATTGTAATGAGCAACAGAGCTGTGCTTGATCCGCGTTCCCTATGGCTCGGCAGATACACTCGTCAGGTCCTTTACTCGCCGCCGATTTTCAAGCGGTTCTGAACAAGTTCGACGACTTTGTCGACGCTAAAATCAGACTTCATAACATAGTCGGTCACACCGGCTTCCAGCGATTTGTTAAGAGTATCGGCGTTGTACATGTTAGTCATAATTATGACCGGAACTTTTTTGCCCCAATCGTCTTGGCGCAGCTTAGCAATCATATCGACACCATTGAGGATTGGCATAAGATTATCGGTGAGAATTAGGTCGGGGTGACCCTGGAGCGCTGTATCCAGCCCTTGTTTACCGTCGCGGGCTTGTAAAACTTTGTAACCGGCGTCGGTCAAGACCTGCGTGATACTGTTCAGCAACAGCGTGTCATCCTCGGCCACTAAGATTGTTTGTGGTGTGTCGTCTGCCATACTTCCTCGCTTTTACGTGGGTTAATTTCACTTTAGCACATTCGAGTCTAAACGGGTCACGATGTGACCAGCTGCATTTACTTATAAATGACAATGCCTATAACTATGCTTACCTCAACAGTTAGATATAAAGAATTGGCAACAATTAGTGGCAGGATTTTGTGCTTAAAAGCATATATAAACCACACTGTGCTAGATAGCATGAAAAAACTCCAGGTAATGACCGAGACTTCCCGGGCACTGCGCAGATGATAAATGTTATATGCCTGAGGCAATTCCGCCAGAGGTGTAGCAATCATGAAGAAGCGCACGATGTAGTCGATTGCTTCCATCTTGCCCTTTTTAACTTTACGAATAAAATGTTTGTGTTGATGATGTACCATGTACGTCTTCAAGCACCATCATATACCTATCTGGCCTCAGAGGTCAAACCGGTTATTTAGGTAAGGACATTTTGGCGCGGACTTCTTTGACTAAGTCGTCGATTTCCCAGTTGGATTTCACCAGGTAATCGAACACACCATTGCTCATGGCGTCGTAGACCTTTTCGGTATCACTGAGGTTGGTAAGTAAAATGACTTGGGCTTTCTTACCATCTTCGTGCTCACGCAGTTTATGTAGCATGGTCATGCCATCCATTTTGGGCATAACAATATCTAGCAGTATGACGTCTGGTCGCCAGTTAATAGCCTGCTTCAGGCCTTCTTGACCATCGGTTGCCAGCACAACTTCGAAGCCGTCAGCCCGAAACTTATCAGCCAGCAAGCTACTCAGCGCTTGGTCATCTTCGACAATTAACAACTTACTACTCACCGACGGAGTCTGCGCTTTCTGGTCGTCCATAGTGATTTTCTACCCCTTTAGTTAGGCTTATTAACTTCTACTTTTGAGGGAATTATAACATAGAAAACGGTGCCATGTTTTTCGGTCGATTCGAAGCTGATTTTGCCGCGCGCGCGTTCCACCATGGCCTTTGTAATATATAGCCCTAGGCCCGAGCCATCGGTCGAGACTGTGGTCGCATTGCTAGCTCGGAACAGTTTGGTAAAAATTTTGCGTTGGTCAACGTCCGGGATACCCACACCCTGGTCGCGTATCTCGATCACGGCATCAGAAACCTGTTGCTGCATAGAAATACTAATTTCCTTACCTTTAGGCGAATACTTAATCGCGTTTGATACCAGGTTTTGTAAGATAATATGCATGGCATTAGGGTCGATCAAAGCTGGCAGCAAGTGTTTGTTGGCGCTGGTCGTTACTGTTAATGACTTGGCCCGGATTTCAACATCCAGATCTTTCAACACATTACGCAGTACGGCCTTAATGTCGACGGCTTCGGGTGTCAGATTCAGCGTGCCAAGGTCTATGCGCGACACATTCAGCAAGGCATCTACCAGCCGTACCATATGATTATTAGAGTCGTATACCTGCTGCAAGTATTTAGTGCGTTGTTCGGCGGTCAGTTTCTTATCGTCGATCAGCGTTTTGATATACCAGCGGATGGCAGTTAGTGGTGTGCGTAGTTGGTGCGAGGCTATCGAAATAATCTCGCTTTTGGCCCGGTCCATGTTGCTTTCATCGGTTATATCACGTATAACCACCGCCGCGCCGGTGACTTTGCCGTCCCGGGTGGTGGGTGTGATTGTCATGCCTACCCGCCGGTGGTGCAGGCCGATGCTTTTGACAAAATAGGCTGGGCCCATTGTCATACCAAACGCCACACGGCGTTTACGGATGATAGCCGTGCGTATCGGGTGGTGCTCGATAGCGATGCGCCTGCCGTCGACATCTTCCAGCCCAACGATTTGGGTAGCATCCTGGCTGAGAATCCGCGCTCTCTCGCCGAGCAGCGTGACGGCTGGCTCATTCACATAAGTCGTGTGCCAGTTGTTATCTACGGTCAACACACCCTCGCCCAAGCTATTGAGGATGGCCTCAACACGGACTTTTTCGTTGGCAATTATGTCGTTGGCGGTCTTAAGTTCGCGCACTGAAGTTTCGAACTCGGCCACTTTTTCGCGGACTGTGTCTAACATTGTTTGAATACCAACAAAGAACTCAGTAAGTTCATCTGCTGGCTCGGTAACCGTAACCCTGCCCGAAAAATCACCGACTGCCGCCTTAGCAAACACCGGTGCGAGCTCATGGAGGCGTTTATTCAGCCACTGTTGATATTGTTCGAGATCGCCTGGCGCCGCCATTATTTATCCTTTAACGATTATCCTTCATAGTGTTTAGTGTAACAAAACGTATAATGGTACTAAAAGGTGGGAACATAAAACCGAAGTGACAACAACAGCTCATGACAACTGGCAATCGCTCGAACTGGCCGAACGACAAAAGATAATTCGGGAGTTTATTGCGACCAATAGTAAGGAGACCCGTGATCGGTTTATCTCGCACGTCCGCGCGCCCAAGGGTTATGGTATATTTGCCAGTACCGGACCGAACTACCAGGCGGCCGTCTTTGGCCGCGACTCGATCGAAGTTGCCGAAGATCTGTTGCATATTTTGCCTGAGCTGGTCGAAGAAATTATCCTGACACTGGCGCACTTTCAAGGCAAAGTGTTCACCCACACAAATGAAGAGGAGCCAGGCAAAATCCATCACGAATACCGCAGCCGGGTTTGGGACGGCCACACCGCGCCGCACGCTGCTCAAATTGTTTTCGACCACATCAAGAATAAATGGGGCGGCAATGACCACGAACTGCGTTACTACGGCACCTACGATGCCAGCGCACTGTTTGTGCGCCTGGTGGGCCGCTACTGCGCAATGCACGGTAAAGATATCCTGGGACAAATGGTCACAGGCTACGACCATGTTAAAATGCCGCTGCGCGAATGTGTACGGGCGGCGGCAATGTGGGTGGCGACCCGTGTTACAGCCTCCCCCTGGCAACTCTTTGAGTATAAACGCATTAATCCCCAGGGTATTTATCACCAAGCCTGGGAAGACTCCGACATGGCCTATCTGCACACCGACGGCACTGTGGCCCGCGCTGAGACTGGCCTGGCCGCCGTTGAACTGCAGGGTTATGCCTACGATGCGCTTTTATCGGCCGCTGACATTGTAGCCACCAGCGAAGAAGAAGCTGCAGCCTGGCGTGAACTGGCCGGCGCCATCCAAACTCAGACCCAAAAAGAGCTATGGATGGAAAAAGAACATTACTTTGCGATGGGCCTAGACCGCGACCCAGAGGGCCACCCTCGGCAAATCCAAACCCTGAATTTGAACTCTGGCCTGCTGCTAGAAAGCGGCCTGCTCCGTAATCTTGACGACGAACAACGTCATAACTATCTGGAAAACCTTGCTTATACCATTTTTAGCGAAGACTTCTTAACACCCGCCGGCCTGCGACTGCGGGCCAAGCGTCACGCCGACCTGGTAAAATTTGCCGACTACCATGGCTGCGAAGTCACCTGGCCTAAACAAACTTTCGACATCGCCAAAGGCTTTCGCGCCCATGGCCTGCCGCAACTTGCCGATCTGTTAGAGGCCTGTATTCTGCATAGTGTGACTGAAGCCGGTGAATTTTACGAATTCTTCTTTGTCGACTCCAGCGGCCAACCTAAATACCACTACCGTAACGAACGGCCTGATGAACCTACATTCCACGAATTTGGTGCCGCCAATATGCCTGACCCCGGTCAAGCCTGGACGATTTCGGCAGTGCTGAGTATTGTTGCCAATCACCACGACCGTCCCCATGCGAGCAAACCGGCAGATGCCTTGCAAGAAGCTGTTTTTAACCAACCATATGTCCAGAAAATTGCTAAAATCATCGGCTTCAATACTCATACGCAGCCATAAAGTTTATAGTGTGCTACCATACGGCGTAAGATGACAGTCAAACTCGACGAGCCCAACCAGTCAGAACTCACCCGAGCCTACGCTGCGGCTACAAAGCGGCTATTACTCCTCGACTACGATGGAACACTAATAAAGTTTGCGCCAACACCCGACGAAGCTACTCCAACACCATCTGCACTGGGTATATTAATGGCTTTGGGTAGTGACACTAGAAACACGGTTGTTCTTATCAGTGGCCGACCGGCACACGTCCTGGATGAATGGTTCGGCCACATACCTATCCGCCTTGTCGCCGAACATGGCGCCTTTACCAAGGACGACCATGGCTGGCAGACAGAGGGCGTACACAGCAGCGATTGGAAAAAACTGGTTAAACAGTTAATGGCCAAGGCCGCTAAGGCATCACCGGGCATGTTTGTCGAAGATAAAATCACGGCGCTCGTACTCCACCACAGAGCAGCTGCTAACCATGATGACGGTCTGTCTGCCGTCAGGCAAACCATCCACCAATTACCACCACTGCTGGCCAAATATAACTTGCGATACAACCACATCGATGAAGCCCTCGAGGTCCGTCCAATGCATATTAGCAAAGGTAAAAACGCCCTCAATTGGTTGCAGGCTGATAAATACGGTTTTGTATTGGCGGCCGGTGATAGCGCCACCGACGAAGATATGTTCGAGATACTGCCGGCTTCAACCTTCACCATAAAAATCGGTAAAGGCCCGACCGCCGCTCGCTACCGCACGGCTTCGCCATCGAGTTTCGTGCAGTTTTTGCAGCAACTCTCTACTTATTAAGTTGATTCATGAGTACCAGTTCGTCGCGCAGCAGCCTCGGTACCAAAAAGTTCTTCCGGATATGTTCGTGACCAGCATTTCCTAGCCGCCTGGCAAGAGCTGGATCACGAATTAAAGCCACAATCTTTTCGGCACACTGCTGGGCGGTATCGACCAAGTAGCCAGTCTGGCCATCAATAACTTGCAAACGAATACCGCCAACATCACCACCAATCACCGGTATACCAGCCCATAGAGATTCCGAAATTGTTAGCCCAAATCCCTCGCGGAGTGACTTTTGCAAAACCACGTTGCTGAGTGAAATAATCGCCTTAACCTCGCCATTATCGGTTTGGTTTGAGAAGACCATGGCATCTTTGTGGCCGTTAATAGCCGCCAAAACTGCTTTTTGAATCCGTAAACCTTGCTGGTCGCGGGGTGAAAAATCGGCGATTAGTACCAGTTGCAAACCAGGTATTTGTTCAGCCGCTAGCCGCCAAGCTTCGACAACCCCAAGATGGTCTTTCCAGGGGTCAAAACGCGAAACCTGAGTGATAAGCGGCCGTTTGGCATCGATACCGAGTTTCTTGGCCACAGCCAGGGCGCGGGCACGCGGCATCGGTTGATTTTTCAGCGCCAGCGGGTCAATCGCTACCGGCGAGACCACCACATTCTTATTTGATAAACCCTTAAAAACAAATTCTTTCATTGTAAATATTAAGGCATCATAAGGTCGCGTGTAACCTAGGAATTTTTGCAGATAATGGCTATTCGGTTTTGTCGAATCAATGTGGCTACGCCATAGCCATTTGGCCTTGCCGCGGCGAGGCATAAATTGCAGTAGTGGGGCCAGTTGGTGGTCATGCACAATAATAAAATCCCATTCATCAACGTTAACTTCCGAAGCGAGCTGGCGATTAAAATCTTCGAACACCTGCCACTCTGCGCCCGTAAGGTTGTGAGAATGGCCTTGCAGACCGTTATGTATGGATTTGCTAATCTGGTAGACATCAGTCGGCAGACCATCGAGCGACTGCCACTCAGCCTGCAACCCTAGGCCTCTCTGTAGTGGTATTAAGCCATTCAACAGCGCAGCCACACCGCCAAGTTTGGGCGCTGAATTTATATGTAGAATTCTGGCTCCGTGTAGCTGCTCCGCTAGTTGCCTAATGTCCTGATATAAATCAGCATCCAAAAACTGCCGGTAGTCGGTGGTGGGGCGAGCAGGCAGCCTGTTGGCTTGTAGCATATGTGTTATTTATTTGCCCGTGCAATGGCTGTATGATAGTGGGCCAGATATCGGCCGGCCATCAATTCGTCCGAAAAATTATCAACTATGGACTTGCGGCAAGCTGCTGGGTCAATTTCGCCTACGCGTTGCATATAATATTCAAACTCTTTTTCATTGTGCGCCAGGAAGCCGTTGACACCATGCTGGATAATCTCAGGTAAGGCGCCACGATCCATGGAAACCACTGGCGTACCACAAGCCAACGCCTCGATTGGTGCCATGCCAAACGGCTCCTCCCACTGGATAGGAAACAGCAAAGCCTTGGCGTGTGAGATAAAGTCCATTTTTTGTTTGCCTGCAACTTCGCCGACATGCTCCAAAAAGTGATTTTCCAGCAGGTGCGGGAAAATGTAGTCGCTGTAGTAGCGGAACCCCACTAAACCACGGTACGGGCTAAGCGGGTTACCAAGCTCGAGCAGCAGTTTTCGTTTAGTAGTGATATCGCCAACACTGCCAGCCATCTTTAAGTTATAGCCTAATTTTTTGCAGGCCTGGACAGCAATATGCTGGCCCTTCTCTGGGTGAAAACGAGCCAGGGTAATAAAGTAATCTTTCTTTTTGACTACATACGGAAAATCTCCGACGGCCACGGCATTGTGAACGGGCGACAGCATTAACGGTAGCAGGTTCTTTGGCGCATCACGGTTCATAGCCTGTGAGATACTGATAAACTGCAGACGTTTGGCAGTTTTAGCCAGCTGTGACCACATTGGCCGATTGTCCGGAACGCCAGCTTCCAGATGGTATGCGGTCGTGAATGGTGGATTATGGATGGTGTGCACTGCAGGCGGCAAGCTAAGATCATTCTGGGCCAGGAGCATCGGTCCAATACAGTTGTTGTGGTCGTGTATAATATCAAATTTGCCGTCTTTGCGAATAATGCTTAGTGCCTCTAGCATATGGGCAATATAAATCGGCATGGCATCGTAGTACGGCTTATGAACATGCTCGTATTGGCCTGTACGGTAAAGCCAATGCTTTTTAACACTGCGTAGTTTACTATCACCAATAGTAAAGAGCTCCACCTCAGCACCTAATTTTTGGAGAGCTGGCACCAGCGCATAGAGCACGTTTTCGACGCCGCCATAACCTTTTGGCGGGATCGGCAACCATGGCGGTGCAATCATTGCGACGCGTAAATTACGCTTTCCCATATTGCCCCTTAGACTATCCATTAAAGCACATTTTAAGTTATTTTACTTGCCTTTGTTACGTAGTTTACGGGTATAATAGGGGTAAATTAAGGGGGGAACACTTATGGACGAAGTAACAGCCGTGCCGCAACCGCAACAACCAATGCCAGTATTAAAACCGAAGGGCAAAGGCAAGGCACTCACAGTCGTGTTTGTGATAGTTGCCCTATTATTACTCGGTGCAGTCGGTTATTTGCTATGGCAATGGAGTGTGCTAAACACTGATAAATCCAAGCTGCAGAGCGACAATCAAACACTGCAAAGTCGGGTTGACAGCCTCACTAAGCAACTAGCCGATGCCAAAAAAGCTGCGACGGCCAGCGCGCCGGCGGCGAAGACCTGTGACGGTACAATTACGGCAAGTCTAAAAGAGAATATCCATGACGCCATCAGCAGCAAGAATACTGCCGCTCTAGAGGGTTACATGGCCAGCTCCGTGACAGTCGTAATCGCCGCTTCAGAAAAGGGCGGAGCTGAAACTCCAGCTCAAGCGGTCGCCGACCTCGACTACTTAAGTGCTGGCACTGAACCATGGAACTTCGCCTTATCGGCTGCGACACTCAACGCCTACAAGGCCGGGGATTACAAAAGCTATTTTGGTGCCAAAACCTACGTCGGAAAATCGGCCAACAGTTACGTAGTTTCGTTCGACTTTGACGACTGCGCCAAAATCAAAACTATCTTCATGTCTATTAACGACGACTTACTAAAATAACTGCGTACTCAATTCGCGTCGGCCAACCTATGGTTGCGTATCCAGGCGGCCGAAACTGCACCACCAGCCACAGTCAATAATGCCAAGACTAGCATACTGCTCTGAAAAGCGCTAACCGAGGCGTCGGTTTGAGCCAGCTCGGCAGCAGCTTTGTTGGTCACACCTGACGGCGCCTTTATAGATAGCGGAACGGCCTTAATGGACTGTAGTGTCGCCTGATCAAGTACAACGTTATGTGTTGCCAGGTTTTGCTGCACAGCACCGCTGAACTGTGCTGCCAAGAAGGCACCAATGGCCGCCACCGCCAGCAAACCCGCTACCCGAGCAACTGCGTTGTTGATCGCCGAGGCAATGCCGGCGTGCTTACTATCAATATCACCCAGAACTGCCGAAGTTAGAGGTGCAACCGTAATCGACAAGCCTAGGCCGAACAGCAAAACTGCTGGCAAAACATCGAACCAAAAATCAGTATGTGCACCAAAGCGCATCATTAACAAATAGCTAAATGCTATTATCACAGGCCCACCAGCCATGAACCAGCGTGGGCCATGCTTGCCGCTTAAACCACCGAAGTACGACGACAACATAAACATTACTACCGTCACTGGCATAAGTGCTGCCCCGGCCAGAAGTGCCGAATAACCACTGACTTGCTGCAAAAACACGGCTACCAGAAAAGTAGCGGCACTAAGCGCCGCGTAAATAAACAGTGTCGCTAGATTACCAGCGCTAAAGTTGCCAACCTTAAAGAGTTCTAGTGGCAACATTGGGTGTTTGGTGCGACACTCATACCAAAAGAATGCCACAAGTAGGCCGACACCGACTAACAGTGGTCCATATACTAACGGGTTGCCCCAACCGAGCGATGGCTGTTCGATAAGAGCAAAAACCGGCCCTCCAAGACCCAGGGCGCAGAGTACCGAGCCCGCAATATCAACTGTTGTGTTCTGCTTAATCTCGTCTTTTACTTCCGTTCGTGCCAGTAACAAAAGAGTTACTACTATAGGTACGATATTGATACCAAAGATCCACCGCCACGAGGTAGTGTCGACCAAAAACCCACCAAGCAACGGACCAATAATGAACGCAATACCCGCCCAAGCCGTCCAGGTGCCAATGGCTTTACCTTGGGCTGGACCAGTGAAAACCGAAATGATCATTGCCAGCGAACTCGGTACAAGTAACGCTCCGGCTGCCCCTTGAAGCCCTCTGGCAATCACCAAAAGCTCGCCACTGGGCGCCACTGCGCAAGCCAGCGATGTAATGCCAAAACCTACCAATCCTAACCACATAATCCTTTTGCGACCAAACAGATCCGCTAGTGAACCAGCAATTAGAATCAGTGCCCCCAGCGACACCAAGTAGGCATCTACCACCCACTGCTGCAACGAGAGGCCACCGCCCAGATCTTTTTGGATCGCAGGCAGGGCGACGTTAACGATTGAACCATCTAAAAAGGCGATAGCCGAGGCCAGGATACTGACAACTATTACTAACCGCTGCAGCTTAGTCACTACACCCCCCACTCGTTTTAAACATCCTGTTTGGATACTAGTGTTAGTGTAGCATCGCGCTCAGAAATGAGCTATGGTAAGACGTTCCAGAGCCCAAGATTCGCAGCATCTTTGCTAGCTTTAGGGTCGGCCTTGCCAGTGCCGACACCGGCAGGTTGGGAATCGCCACTGTTGTTGAAGTTGTCGAGAATGGTTACCTGGGCCAGGATAGCGTTGCGGTCGGTGCCGCAATAAGCCGCTTTGGCGGCAGCAAACATAGCGTCTGTGCCAGAACCAAATTGTAGGTGGTTGAGGATGGCTGCAAGCAGCTGCTGCATTAGCTGCATGCGGGCTTGGTCGAGAGCCGATCGTTTTACGTTGGTAGTTGTCTTGGCGATATTAGCGTAGAATCCGCCAAACAGCTCAGCTGTGTTGCTGATATCGCGAATGATGGGCTGACCATTGCATATGATCCACAACTGATCGTTCTTTGTGTTATTGAACAACCCGCTCGTGAAGTCAAAGTGTGTCTGCCAGAAACCAAGCGTACGGGTGACTGGTGGTGGGATATCGTTGTTGGTGATGGTGCAGGTTAGGCCTTCGCCTTCACCCAGGGTGGCGGTGCCGCCCAGCACTGTCGGGCATTTTAGATCACCAGTGATCGAGACAAACTGGTAACCGGTTAGGCCTGCCTCGTTCAGGGCGATTGGTGTATTGGCGCTGACCGTCTTGACATCACCAGAGTTGGTGGCGACGCCGCCGATAGTCAATCCAAAGTCGTTTACTCCAGCTGTGCCGCCATTGTCATTTATGACGACCTTGATCAGGGTGATCGTCGGTGCGATGTCGTCGTTGGTGATTGTGCAAGTCTTAGTTTCGCCGACTGCGATCGTACCAGAACAGTTGGCCCCGAGGCTCTTGGTGTAGCCCGTGAAGGTTGATTCGTCAACGCTGTACGATCCAGCATTAAGGCTAATAGTTGTGCCAGATGATTCGACACCTGGGAAAGAATCGTCAGATGGGTTGGTAGCTGTAACATTCATCGTGAAGTCGCCGGCGACCGCATTGCCGCCGTTATCATTAACAACGTGTTTAATGACCGTCAACTGCGGTGCAATGTCGTCGTTTGTAACTGTGCAAGTCTTAGTCCCGCCTATCACAGCCGTCCCAGTACAATCCGCCGAGAAGCTGGCGCTGTAGCCCGATGGGCCGCCTTCGGTAACGTTGTAAGCCCCTGCGTCCAAAGTGATGGTTGTACCAGGTGCCTCAGCGCCTGGGAAAGAGTTGTCTGACGGGTTAGTAGCGGTTACAGCCATCGTAAAGTCCGAAGCCACTGCTGTGCCGCCATTGTCGTTAACAACGTGTTTGATGACTATCAGTTGCGGTGCAATGTCATTGTTGGTGATGGTACAAGTTGCTGTGCCACCGTTTGGAATAACCAAATCTAGACAATTGTCGTAAGTAGTTGAGTAGCCAGCAACCGAGTCTTCACCGACGTCATACGTGCCAGCATTAACCGTTAAGTCGTTCTGGCCATCAGCCTCGAAAGCAATACCACTACCATCATTAACACTGAAGCTAAAGTCACTAGCTACTTTGGTGCCGCCATTGTCGTTTATAACTATCTTTTTGACAATCAAGGTGGCTGGTTTATCGTCGTTGGTGATGGTGCAGGTCTTGTCCTCATCGAGAGCTAGAGTGACCGTCCCGTTCGCCGCACAGTCCGTACCCCACACCGATGCCTGGTAACCAGGATCGGTTACTTCGCTGGCGGTGTGTGCCCCGGCGTCAACCGGTGTTACTACACTCCAAGCTACATTACTGCCGTCGATTTTACCCTGGAAGTCGCTAGCCACTTTGCCGCCACCACTATTATTGGTAACGGTTTTAACAAGGGTTAGCGTTGGCGAGATGTCGTCGTTGGTGATGGTGCAGGTCTTGGTTTCTCCTAGAGCAACCGATCCAGAACAGTCAGCCGAAAGGGACTTGGTGTAGCCGGTGTGGGTACCTTCGTCGACGCTGTAGCTGCCAGCATTCAGAGTTACGTTGACACCAGGTGATTCAACACCCGAGAACGAGTCGTCAGATGGATTGGTAGCCGTAACGTTCATGGTGAAGTCACCAGCCACAGCGTTACCGCCGTTGTCGTTGACCACATGCTTTATGACTATCAGCTGCGGCGAAACATCGTCGTTAGTAATGGTGCAGGTCTTGGTTTGGCCTAAAGCGATTGTTCCGGTGCAGTCGGCCGAAAGTGTTTTGGCGTAGCCAAGGTGCGCACCTTCATCAATACTGTAAGAACCGACTGTGGTAAGTAAGTTGTCTACCCCAGGTGATTCGACACCAGCGGCCGTAGGAATCGCGGTGGTTACGCCGGAAATAGTCGTCGAGAAATCGCCGGCCACTTTGATGCCGCCATTGTCGTTGACAACGTGCTTGATAATAATCAGGTGAGCCGCATTGTCGTCATTATTGATAGTACAAGTAACGTCACCACCGAGTGGTACAGTAACGTGAGTTGCGTCTGGCATAGTGGCGCTGCCACAACCCCAGGCACCACCCGTGTAGCCAGTTGGGCCAGTCTCACCCAATGCATAGGTATCGGCCTTGAAGGTTGCGCCGCTATCAACTGGGGTCGAACCACTAAGGTTGGTCGGTGAGCCGCCAGTTCCGGTAGCCGTCAGTGTCCAGTCGGTTTCGACAGCATTACCACCATTGTTGTTTGTAACTGTCTTTCTTAGATGCAACTGAGGCGCGTTGTCGTCGTTAGTAATGGTGCAGGTTTTTGACTGGCCGGCAACCACAGTTA
>CAYOML010000004.1:76117-77307 GCA_964405095.1 uncultured Candidatus Saccharibacteria bacterium
GCGAATGTACAGCTAACGTTTTCACCTTCTTTTAGGTTGATCGAGACACCCGGTAGTGACACAGTTTGACTGCCACCGTTAGCGCTCGTTACCGAACAGTTAATACTGTCGAGTGCCCATCCAGCAGGGGCAGATTCGGAGACAGAGTAGGTTTTAAAGTCAGTAATATTCGAGAACTCATGAGTATTTGCGCTGGTCCCATCATCAACAAGGTTGAAGTTAGAAAGCGGCAAAGGTGATGCCGTGAAAGGAAATGACGTTGAGCCTTCTGGTGTAGCGGCCTTAACAATAGTGATCGATCCTGGGAAAATGACTGCATCAGCAGAAAGCGAGCGGTCTTGGTTTCCGCCTGCCCCATCCAAGGCAATCAGCCGTGTGTGGTATGGAGAGCCAGGGATATTAACGGCTGCATTATCGAGTCCCCAATCTGTCCGTGTCGCGATGTGCCCGCCCCACGCAAGAACCGGGTTGGCAACAGCTGCTGTGAAGGTAACCGTAATTCTTGTTGAACTATCACCAGCGTAACTACCATTTAGAGTATAAGCAGAGACTCCGGATATCGTTCCGCCATATAACGTGAAGTTTCCGGCAATTGGGGTTACTCCTGCGCCTGTAACATTTGGGTCGGCAGGAATTGCAGAATTAGTAAAGACAGCGAGACTACAACCACTTACCCCAGCACACGGGTTAGAAGTAGCACCGGCAATAGTTTTGTCAAACGAAGTCAGGTAATCGAGTGCGTGTTTCCCACCCTTCGTTGTATCCCATTCAAAAGTAATTGTATGAGATCCCGACGTACTCAAGTTGTCTAGCTTCATTCTGTAGGGAACAGAATCCCCTTCAAAATAAGTAGCCTGAGTTGCATTTAGGTTCCCATTCTGCCAACCAGCCGGCGCATCGTTACCGTACTGGTCGAGATCTGCCGATGGATTTGGTGCCCCAAAAGCCATCGAAGTCTGCATAGCAAAAGCCAACCCCAAAGCTAATACAATTAATACAAAGGTTCTTCGCCACCCGATTACAAGCCGCATCATAGCTGGTTCCCCTCTTAATTAAGCTTCTTATGACCTAATTTGTTTCTATACCAGCTTTTTGTGTTACTGACTCTAATGTAACATAAATCACATAAGCATTAGCAACAAAAAACATAAAATCAATAACTTTCACAACAAATACAGGGGTATGCAAGA
>CAYOML010000005.1:0-50843 GCA_964405095.1 uncultured Candidatus Saccharibacteria bacterium
TACTTAACGCGTTAGCTTCGCTACATACCGGGTCGATACGGCATACAGCTAGTATCCATCGTTTACGGCGTGGACTACCTGGGTATCTAATCCAGTTCGCTCCCCACGCTTTCGTGCCTCAGTGTCAGAAATAGGCCAGCATCCTGCCTACGCCATTGGTGTTCCTCCTAGTATCTGCGGATTTTACCCCTACACTAAGAATTCCAGATGCCTCTCCTACTCTCGAGTTTACCAGTTCAAATAATAGCCTTATGGTTGAGCCACAAGATTTCACTATTCGCTTAACAAACCACCTACGCAACTCTTTACGCCCAGTCAATCCGGATAACGCTTGGGTCCTACGTATGACCGCGGCTGCTGGCACGTAGTTAGCAGACCCTTATTCCTATGTTACCGTCATATTCTTCACATAGAAAAGAAGTTTACGACCCTAAGGCCTTCATCCTCCACGCGGCGTTGCTCCATCAGGCTTTCGCCCATTGTGGAATATTCCTAACTGCTGCCTCCCGTAGGAGTCTGGACCGTATCTCAGTTCCAGTCTGACTGATCATCCTCTCAAACCAGTTACAGATCATCGTCTTGGTGAGCCATTACCTCACCAACTAACTAATCTGACGCGGGCTCTTCCCAAAGCGCTAATAGCTTTAATCCGAAGATCACATGCGGTATTAGCCACCCTTTCGGGCAGTTATCCCTCACTTTGGGGTAGATTCCCACGCGTTACTCAGCCGTCCGCCGCTCGTCAGCACCCCGAAGGGCCTGTTACCGCACGACTTGCATGTCTTAGGCACGCCGCCAGCGTTCATCCTGAGCCAGGATCAAACTCTCCATAAAAGAATATCAAATTGATATTCGTGTTTTTAACAACTGACGTTGACTTGCACTACCAAATTGTTAAAGGACCGCCAATCCCTTCCACCAGATTAGCGGACAGACTGAGAGCAATCATACTCCATGACCCTCTCGAAGTCAACAGGTATAGAGGGCTAAGAACGTTACAAAATTTGCAACAAAGCTAAAGCAATAACCACTCCGATTGCAATGCCGACTACGATCTCGTTCAATCTGTGGCCATAGGCTATGAAGAATGGCTGGCCTTCAGTTTTGTCAGATGTGACCAGCTTTCGCAGAGCGTCACCCTGTTCGCCGACAGATCTTCGCACATTGACAGCGTCATAAAGAACTACCGCGGCCATAACAGCAGCGACGGCAAACAAAGGGCTGTCAAAACCCAGCCGCACACCTATGACGGTAAGCAGTGACGCAACCATGCTGCTATGAACGCTTGGCATGTTTCCTGATCTAAAGAACTTGCGGTTTCTCTGTTCTTTGGGTTTACGAAGCTCAAGAAGCGCCTTAAGCGTCTGCGCTACAAGCCAAGCCGTTGCCGGAACAACCAAGTACACCGATAACCAGTTATTACTCACCCTCTACCCCCTCTGGTGGTTCCTCAACCGCTGAATCACTCACCAAACCAACTGTAGCTACTGTGTCCCCGGCGGCAAGGCGCATAATTCTCACGCCTTGGGTTGTTCTCCCTAAAACAGGTATGCCCTTGAGTCCTATGCGAATTGACTGGCCTCTAGAGGAAATAATCAGAACCTCTTTAGTTTCCTCGTTGAGTGACCTAACAGTAATCAAATCACCTGTCTTGTTATTAACAATAGCCGCCTTTATACCAACACCACTTCGCTTATGGGTTGGGAAGTTACCGACTTTTGTAAGTTTGCCGTAGCCATTCCTACTGAGAACAACCAATTGTCTATCCTCGATTACAAGGTCTGCGCCTACCACTTTATCACCAGGACGCAGTCGTATACCGCGAACACCTCTCGCTGAGCGACCCATGGGTCTCGCATCCTTTTCGCTAAAGCGAATTGCTTGGCCAAACGATGTGGAGATTACTACTTCATCATCGCCTGAGGTGAGATGGATCCAACGTAACTCATCACCTTCA
Organism: uncultured Candidatus Saccharibacteria bacterium; assembly: GCA_964405095.1. Classification (GTDB taxonomy): domain Bacteria; phylum Patescibacteriota; class Saccharimonadia; order Saccharimonadales; family EFPC-124; genus CAYOML01. The sequence goes on from CAYOML010000005.1 coordinate 1,958, forward strand.
TCAAGGCGGATAGTAATTAAGCCCGTCGTCCTAATGTTGCCGTAATCAGATATCGGTGTCTTCTTTACAACGCCATGAGTCGTCGTCATGAACAAGAAGCCCTTGTCGCCGTGATCTTTACTGACACGCACCATCGAAGTCACGTGTTCTTCGGGTTGTAGCTGTATTAAGTTAACAACAGCCACACCTTTAGCGGTAAGACTAGAGGCTGGCACCTCGTAAACTTTGAGTCTGAAGACCCGGCCTTTATTAGTAAACAGTAGTAACCAATCGTGGGTGCTAGCAGTGATGAGTTGGTCGATGACATCCTCTTCCTTCGTGGTCATAGCCCGTTTGCCTTTACCACCCCGGTTCTGTTTGTGATAGTCACTCACGAGAGTTCGCTTAATGTAGTTCTCTGTTGTAATGGTGACTACAACCTGTTCATCCGGTATCAATTCTTCATCGCTAAACTTACCGAGTTCCTGAGCTATGATCTTAGTCCTGCGTTCGTCCGAGTAGAGTTTCTTCATTTCCAGCAGCTCTTCTTTGATGATGGCAAAGACTTTTTGCTCGTCAGCTAAAACGCCTTCGAGTTTGGCTATCAATAGTTTGAGTTCTTTGAGTTCATCTTCAATCTTTTTGCGCTCAAGCCCCGCCAAGCGGCGTAGTTGCATTTGTAGGATGGCCTCAGCTTGTATCTGGCTTAGATTAAACCTTTTAATAAGGTTCACTTGAGCCTCTTCACTGGTCTCGCTCTTACGGATTGTGTCTATAACTTCATCAATGTGATCTAGGGCAATCGTGAGGCCTTCTAAAATGTGAGCACGGGCTTTTGCCTGGTCAAGCTCAAATTGTGTACGCCGGCGAACAACTACCTGGCGATGCTTAAGGTACTCACGTAGTATTTCTTCGAGACCCAAGATGCGTGGTTGGATACCATCAACTAGAGCCAGCATGTTGAAATGGAAGCTGGTCTGTAAAGGTGTGTGTTTGAATAGCTGGTTCAACACCTTTTTAGGGTAGGCGTCCTTCTTAAGTTCGACAACGATGCGTAAATTACCGCGCGCTGTTTCATCACGAAGGTCGGCGATACCATTGACTTTCTTTTCATGATGGAGCGCTGCTATACGCTCTACAAGTGTAGCTTTATTAACAGCATATGGAATCTCTTTGACTATAATACGTTGAGCGCCTTTTCGATCACTTTCCTCTATTTCTGCTATTGCGCGTATTACAACACCTCCCCGCCCCGTAGCGTAAGCTTGTCGCATAGAATCACCGCCATAAACAATGCCGCCAGTTGGGAAATCTGGCCCTTTTACATATTTAAGTAAGTCATCAAGTGTTGTGTTGTCCTGGTGGTCAATAATGTGGATTATCGCATCGACTAACTCACCTAGGTTATGTGGCGGAATACTGGTTGCCATACCTACTGCAATACCAACCTGACCGTTCAACAACAAGTTTGGCAGCTTTGCCGGCAATACAGTCGGTTCCTTGAGCCGACCATCGTAGTTGTCGCGCCAGTCTACGGTATCTTTGTCGATATCAGCCAACAGCTCCTCGGAGTGCCGTGTCATACGAGCTTCGGTGTAACGCATAGCAGCCGGTGGGTCGCCATCCATTGACCCAAAGTTCCCCTGGCCATCTACAAGCAAATAACGCATAGCCCAATCTTGAGCCATCCTAACCATCGAGTCATAAATAGCCACATCGCCGTGTGGGTGGTAATCACCCATTACACCACCCACTACTGTCGCCGATTTGCGGTGCTTAGTTGTTGGCCTTAGGCCATCACGGTTCATGGTAAACAAAATGCGGCGGTGTACTGGTTTTAGACCGTCACGTACATCTGGCAAGGCGCGATCGACAATAACACTCATCGAATAACGTAGGAAGCTGTCTTCCATAACGTCTTCGACGGTTCTTAACTCAAGGCTCTTAGAATGGACCTGCGGTTCGTTAGGTGCAGCTTGTTCTTCAATCGGGTTGTTCAGTTCTTCGTCGTCCATGGCTAGATATCTAGGTCCTCAGCCTTAATAAATTTCGCGTGGGTTTGGATAAAGGTTTTACGCAAATCCACTTCATTCCCCATCAGTTTGTTAAAGATTGCATCGGCCTTTTCGGCGTCTTCAACATTAACTTGCACAAGAACACGATTAGCCGGATCCATAGTCGTGTCCCAAAGCTGATCGGCGTCCATTTCACCCAGACCTTTATAGCGCTGGACCTCTGATATACCTGCTTGTTTGCGTTTTTCTTCGGCAATGTCTATTTTGACGCCTTTGGCTTTCCGATCGGCTATTAGCTTGTCCATTGTCTCTTCCAGTTGGTCTTCACTGTAAACATAGTGTTTTTTAGTGCCAGCTTTCAGTAAAAAGAGTGGTGGTTTGGCAAGGTATAGGTGCCCGCCGTCAATGATTGGCTTCATGAAGCGGAAGAACAGTGTCAACAGTAGAGTTGAGATATGGCTCCCGTCAACGTCGGCGTCAGTCATGATTATAACTCGGTCATATCGCAAGGCTCGGATATCAAATTGCTCATCTATACCCACGCCAAGTGCCTTAATAAGGCTAACAATTTCGTTATTGGCTAACATCTTATCTAGGCGCGCTCGCTCGACATTCAACACCTTACCGCGCAGCGGCAGAATGGCCTGCGTCCTACTGTCACGGCCACTCTTAGCGGAGCCACCGGCCGAGTCACCCTCCACAAGATAGAGTTCGGAATCTTTTGGATCTTTACTCGAACAGTCGGCAAGTTTGCCCGGCAGTGACATACCATCCAGAGCGCCTTTGCGTATAACGCTATCGCGGGCAGCACGAGCAGCTTTACGTGCCCTGGCTGCGAGCAGTGCTTTACCAATTATCTTGCGGCCAATGCCCGGGTTTTCTTCCAAATAATAAGCAAACCACTCGTTCATGATCTGTTCGACATATCTGCGAACTTCGGGATTACCCAATTTGTTCTTGGTCTGGCCTTCAAATTGAGGATCAGGCAGTTTAACCAAAATAATCGCAGTTAGACCCTCACGTACGTCATCACCCGTCAGGTTTTCTTCCTTTTCCTTAAGCAAGTTATTCTTGCGAGCGTAGTCATTGATAACACGGGTCAGCGCCGCGCGAAAACCAACCATATGTGAGCCGCCATCCGGGTTAAAGACGTTGTTAGCAAAGGCTTTCACTGTCTCGACGTAAGCATCGGTGTACTGAACTGCAATTTCAACCACCGATTCTTCGATCTGCCTATCAACATAGAATATTTCCTCGGCAATAATATCCTTACCACTATTGAGGTGTTTAACGTAGGATTTGATACCCCCATCAAAATAGAAGGCAAAGCGCTCACCTGTGCGTTCGTCAGATATAGAGGCATAAAGACCTTTTGTAAGATAGGCCTGGTGGCGCAGGTAATCGAGCACCCATTCGTAGTCGAAATCTACAGCTTCGAATATCTTTGTATCCGGATAAAAAGTTATAGACGTGCCACTCTTATCGGTTGTACCGATCGGCTTGACGTCGGCCAGCGGGACACCTCGTTCATAGTCTTGGGCATAGATCTTACCCTTTTTATAGACTTCGGCGTGAAGCTTTGTTGATAATGCGTTGACTACGCTTAGACCAACACCATGTAAGCCACTAGATACCTTATAGCCACCACCACCAAACTTACCGCCAGCATGCAGAATCGTCAGTACTGTCTCGAGGGTACTCTTGCCAGTCTTAGGGTGAGTATCAACCGGAATACCACGGCCGTTATCGGTAACTTTTACACCGCCATCGGCTTGTAACACAACTTCAACCTTATTGGCAAAGCCAGCAATGGCCTCGTCTACACCGTTGTCAGCAATTTCTTTTACGAGGTGGTGCAAACCTTCGTAACCGGTACTACCAATATACATACCGGGGCGCTTGCGCACCGGCTCAAGACCTTCTAGAACCTGAATCTGACTAGCATCATAATCAGAGGTCTGTGTTTGTTTAACCATCTTCCCCTCGCCTGAAATTCAGTATTTTACAACTCATTCATTATAGCGTTTTTTATATCTTCTTGGCAACTATTGTATTGAACATATTTCTTATGCTATTTTAAAGAGTAAGGAGCAAAACAAAAAATGTTTCGGAAACTTGTTTCCAATCTGCCGTTTAGTCCGGCACTGGTTGGACAACTCGGTTTCTACGCAAGACGCTTGCGTAAGGAAGAGTTCACGCGCCGTTTAGGGCTATTTTTTACTGTCCTCGCGCTGGTTGTTCAGTCTCTGGCTGTATTTAGCCCGCCAGAACAGGCGTTAGCCAGCAGTGCTTCAGATATTATCAAAGGTGGGATCTCTACAGTTAAAGAAATATTGACGGTATACGATGCAGGCGCTCAGGGTCAAAACGACTTCAAGGACCTAATGGACTACTTTGGTATCACTCGCCGGGAACTAGCAGCAATGAATACGAAGGTGGTTTACGTGTGTTCGAGCGACCATAGTATCATCAGCTACGGCCGTCAGCATCACTACTCTACAGCCGAAGGCGAGTTAGTCCACACTGTACCTAAGCAGAACGGTGGCTTTTCTACCTTCTACTCCGTACCCCTTTACCGCTTCGACAGTGTCAATAACAGCGTAAATTGTTACGACTCATTTGTCGGTAACTCGGCAAAAGTCGGCTGGTTCTCAGTCATGCGTAAATGCGGCAACATTGAAATGAAGAAAAATGTACGCAAACTGCCCCGCGGCCACTTTGTTGCCGCCAGCTGTACTGCAATTCAGGGTTACGCCTACGATGAACGCCAAGTCGACCTTAAAGTTAAAGTCTATCTTTACTTTGGCGGGCAACCCGGCAAGGGAAAACAATTTGGTCCGATAGCGGCTAACCAAAGTACCCCCACTTCCAGTATTGGCGGTGGTTATGGTTTTAACTTTACGGTACCCGCGGAGTATCAGAAATTAGCCACACCTACCGTTGTTTGGGCAGTGATGCAACCTCTTCCGGGCTGGGCTCAACCAACCGTCCAGTTTGACAACACAGTACAAGTACCGGGGGACTGCACGCCGCACGCCAAGACCACGGCAGCGTGTAGTGGGCTTAGGGTTAGTTATATCGATCGAACGCACATTACTCTAGCCGCTCAAGCGGTCGCTGATCCAGGCGTTAATGTAACTGCGTATGTGTTCACAATAACCGATTCTAGTGGTAAAAAAGTCTACGAGAAAATTCTCACATCTGCATCCCTGTTGGCAACCGTAGATAACATAGAGCTTGCTAACCCAGGTGATTACACTGCTAAAGTTGTTGTTAAAACATCAATCGGTGATCGTGAATCAGCAGATTGTATAAAACCAGCTCAGATTTCACCCCCCGAAAAATGTAAGTTTAGCAATACCATACTAGCCACTGATGAGAATTGTAAGCCTTGCCCCTACGATTCCGGCATATGGATCAAGGATGAAGAAAATTGCCGGCCACAAATAAGTGAATCAAAGGCAGCAAAAAATCTAACACAGAATACGAATGATGCTAATGGTACAACTGCCAAGACTGCTGATAGACTTGAATTTACCATTTACACAACCAACATTGGTAATGGAACCGTCAGTACTACAATCCAAGAGAGCCTAGGCGATGTTCTGGAATACGCCAAGCTACTAGATAGTGGCGGCGGAACTTTTAATGACAACGAGAAGATATTAAGTTGGGGTACTGTCCAACTGGGGCCGCAACAAACCGATGTCCGCCGCTTTGTAGTGCAGGTAATGGACACCATACCAGGCACACCGCATGGTTCCAACGGCTTGGCGGCCTACAACTGCTTGATGACTAACTCGTACGGCAACACTATAGAGATTCATGTTGAATGCCCAGTTGTGAAAGCTATTGAGGGTGCCACGCACGTACTGCCATCCACTGGCCCAGGCGAAAACATGCTATTTGGTGCGGGTCTGCTGATGGTTGTTACCTACTTCTATGCACGCAGTCGCCAAATGGGCAAAGAGGTCCGTCTTATCAAAAAAGAGTTTAACGCAGGCACAATATAGAGGGGTTGGAGAAATACTATGGCAGACGGCGAAAGACATGTGGGAGGTATCGAGCGTACAGAAGAGTTAGAAAGGGCTGCTGCAGCACGTAGCGCTGAGCTCCGCGAAAAGCCGGCCGATGCCGAGGCTAACGAGCGTACAAGCGAACAGGAAGCGACTGAGGCCCGTCTAGAAGCCAATCGTGAAGCAAAATCGGCCAAGGAGTATGGCCCTCCGTCCGAGGAAGAAAGATCCGCCCCGACTTCGAGTGGCTTCAGCCGCAAGGCAAGCTACAATCAGACCTTAAAAAGCATACAAAAAGATATGTCTGCACCTTCAAGATTATTCAGCAAGGTGATCCACAATAAGGTCATCGATAAAACTAGTGATGTTATCGGCAAGACTGTAGCCAGGCCAGATGCAATACTGAGCGGAGCCGTCTGCGCCTTTGTGCTTGTCCTTGGGCTATACGCCCTAGCAAAATACATGGGATTTGCACTCTACGGCTCGGAAACAATCGCAGCCTTTATTATTGGTTGGCTTTTGGGGATACTCTTTGATCTGTTACGCGGTGTGTTCAGAAAAAGACGCTAGATTAAGAGGTAGTCTGTCCGGGCTTAGGTGGAATGCCGTCTTCACCCCGGTGATGCAAGCGGCCTTGCATATCAATATAGATTTCGTCTAAGTTATTGCCGGCAGGCGCAACAGGCGTTTCGGGGGCCTGTGCTGCCGAAGACTGGCGGTTGAGTATCAACTGGCCATCACTACTCTTAACTTGCTGTGTAGGTTCTTGAGGGGGCGGAGCGGCTAAGCTATGTATTTTGGCCGAGGTTAGAGCAGTTTCTAGCTCCTTGGCATCATAATCGGTTTGTTGACTATCCCTGGGGTCCTTGAAGCTAATATGCCCACCGAAGCCCTGATTTTCCAGATCGGTTAACCTACGATGGTCGCTGGTATCAGTATTTAGGGGTGTTACAGTTGACCCAACGCTGGTCGTTGGTAGCGGGGCCACCTGGCTCGGCATAGCGGGAACTTTTGGTTGCCAGCTAGCTGGAGGCTGTGTAGCAGCAAGGGGGCTAGGTGAACCCGTTGCTTGAGGTTGAGCTTGCACTGGGGCTAACGTGGGCAGGTTATCATTGTTGGTTTGTGTGCCAGCAACTGGTTGCTGTGCCGGCTTTGCTCCGAATTGCTGCTTGCGCTTAGCCAGCCACTCGTCAAGGAACGATGAGCCGCCAGCCTGGGTAGAGGGCGGGGCACTACGCTGCTCTCCTAGAGGTGCACCTGGTTGAGACTTTCCTGACTGACGCATTCTATCAAGCGCCGCCTGTCGACGAGACTCGCGCTCATCATCACCCGCCTTAAGGCGCTTAAATATCTCCTGCTCGACAGCGGCTCGCGGTCGCCCGTACTTGGCCGCTGATAAACGTTTCAGCGCTTGAGAAAGCTGGGCGTTAGGCTGACCGAGTGGCGGAATAAGCGCCATACTAAAAGGCGCTGATGGGACATTATTGATCATCACCGAAGCGACTGCCTCAAAGTTCGGCAGTTTTGTCAGGTCTTCGGCATCAAATGTTGGCGAAAATTTCTTGGTCATCAATTCGGCGTCCGTTGTACCAATACGCCCAGATATAACAGTACCTACGTTACCTATAACTGCTTCCCGGATCTTATCTGGTAGCTGAGTCATGAACTGGTTGGCAAGTACCAAGCTCAGACGATATTTACGAGCCTGTGACAAAATAATCTCAAATGACTCAGTCGCAAAGTTTTGAAACTCGTCGGCGTAAAGTGTGAAGTCGACACGCTGATCCTCAGGCGTGCCTGCCCGTCCCATAGCTGCAGCTTGAAATTTCATGACGAAGATCATACCCATCAGCTGCGAATTCAACTCGCCCATCTTGGAAATGTTGATTAGCAAGATCTTTTTGTTATCCATAATGTCGCGCAAATCAAAACCACTTTTAGTCTGACCAATGATGTTGCGCATCATCTCATTGGAGAGGAAGGCACCAAATTTACTGACAAACCAGCCTAAAACCTCACTCTTGTGGTAGTCGCTGGTCTGCGCCATTTCCTTGTTCCAGAAGTCAAGCACTGTTTGATCAGTGACGTATTTGAGTTTTGCTTTTGAGAAGTCGTTATCATTAAACACCTGTGGTATATCAATAAACGAGGAGCCTGCAGGATCACTCATAATTGTTAGGGCAGCATTGCGAAACCAGTGCTCATAACGAGGGCCAATGATACCGGTATGACCAGGATCGTAAAGACGATATAGCATGGCAATCGCCTCTTGAATCAGCAAATCACGCTGATTTGAGCTCTCAAACTCGAATAGGTTTAGCCCAATAGGAGTATCGAGCATGTCGCCTGGGGCAAAATAAATTACATCCTCTACACGCTCGCGAGGCACCATAGCCAGTAGTCTCTCGGCAGAGTCGCCGTGTGGATCGAGAAAAGCAAAGCCCTTGCCATCCAGCATGTCCTGTAGGGCTAGGTTTTCAAGCAACGCCGACTTACCTGTACCAGTCTGACCAATAATGTAAACGTGGCGCCGGCGATCCACATCGCCCAATCTAATTTCCTTCTTAATACCTCTAAACATGTTATAGCCGAGCAACAACCCACCTTCTGAAGTTTGATTGGGGCCGTCCACTTGCTTGGAAGCTTGACGTTTAAGTTGCGAGGTTGGCGTGTTGCGCTGATCTGGAAAGTGAAAGATTGTCGCAAGCTCTACGCTATTCATAATGTTTTGTCGCATTTCCTGTGGGAAGAAACGAAAAATAAAAGCTGTTACAAATTCCTCGATATTTTTAGATAGTGTGAACCTGAAACCGTTCTTGCTTGGTGAATCGAATAATGAGAATGCTGCCACAATATTTTTCAAAATCGCCTGTGAACGGGCTGAGGTATTGGAAGATGCAACAACACGCACTAAGACCTCGTATCCAGGATGTCGAGTTTTATCCTCTATGGCGTCTACAGTCGCTTGTTCGAGTGCACTTAGTTGCTTGTCCTCCGGCTTCGTCTCCTTGCTCTCAGGGGGCTTCCAGAGCGCTCCAGCGACATCTTTAACGGAGATGAGCCCACTCTTCACGCCCTTATCCTTCCGAATCTTGTTGGCGCGGTTTATAGAGCCCTTAACCCATTTGTCACCAGCAGGGCGCAACAAGATCTGGATACCCGCACCGTCCTCACGCTGCAGGGTCGATAATGAGTTAAGAATCGCCTGCATAGCATCTCGTTTTGTCTCTTGATAGGTAGCTATTGGATAGCTAAACTCTTTCCTAAGCGTAAGCTCACCACCAATTGTGCCGCTGATCTTACCGACAGTGCTGAAGATATTGTGCTCTTCGCATTCCTCAACTCGGGCTGTCGGATAAGCAGCCAGTACAGCTTGCTGTACTACCTCCGTTAACACAAGAGGCGTTACCAGATAGAAGTGTATAAGGCCTTTATTTGCGATAATTTCTAACGCAAGGTGCCGTTGGCCATACAGCCGACTTTTAAAACCCTTGGTCGCTGTGCTAGCAATAATGTTATACATGATCTGCGCTTGAGAGATTGCCTCTTCTGCTACCTCTCTTGCATCACGCGCGCCAAGTTCTATGTCGTCACTTGATGGTGGCAAGTGAATCAGTAGCGGTACCATTTTGAGGCCACGTTCGTAATTCTTAGCCTCGCGCACAATCCTTCGGTATTGCCAGTACACCAGGTATAGAACTACCAGTAATAAGCCGACGCCTATTGCAATGCCCACAAAGAGATCGCTCATCTCTTAGGCTACTCACTACTTAATTTAAGTTCTTTACCGTAGCGTTTCTTCAGGTAGTCTGCTTGTAGTTTACTAACTTCTTTTTCCTGACTGTATGGATCGTTCTTAGTTTGGCCAACGATTTTTTTGGCTTTATCAACCCATTCTTTTTCAACCAGGTCTTCATCAGCAGCAGCCAGCGGGCCAGTATTATCTGTGGGTGCATGGACGACAGGTACGCTTGGTTGTGGCATAGGCAGCGTTGGTAACTGCGGCAATGCCATCACCGGAGTTGACCCTGTACCAGTCTGAGGACTGGACTCGGCAGTCTCAGCGCTGACTGGCGCTTTCTCTGGCGCATGCTTTAAGACCTCCCCAAGGGTTTTGAGGGTCTCGGGCGGATGATAAGCCGCCATTTCTGGCGACGGGATTGACGCTGGTGATCCTGGCTCCATAACTAGCTAAATTGTATCATACGACGTTCCAAGAACCCATCTATATAACCTCTTTGGAACTACGCCGTATAACATAAAAACAGCCCAGACCAATCAGGATTACCACAAGAACAATGTCTTTTGGGTCTAATTGGTTAAGGGTATTAAGAGCCAATAAAAACACGGGGCCCAAACCTATGACGCTTGTCAAATAGTAAGCAGTTTTCATGTTAGCCGACCTCGCTATGTTCAGTAGGCGTAAGATTTTGATCACACTAAAAACCATTGCATATAGCACACTTGTAACAAACAGATATATCAAAACAAAGGCGGCCAACACGCTCAAGGGGCCGCTTTGTAAAGGGTTTGTAATATTAAGAAAGAACAATATACCCAAACCCCATAAAAACGGTAGACCGTAGATCGACGCGAGTCTTATGTGCCCTATCCATTCTGCTATGCTTACCATGACTTTAACTCTACACAAAAAAGCAAAGGCAGGAAATGCGCTCTACGTATTATGACTTATGTAGCGCTTCCTGCCTGTTGCTGTTGACCGCTCTCTTTACAATAAGAGAGCACGTCTTAGCTTGTCATTCAGCCCCAAAACTTGAGACCGAACCACGGGGGAATGCCCTGCGGCTTGGCGTATTTATGCCAACCATATCGAGAGCTTGTTTGGCAATTTATCCGCCAAGCCGCATAGCATATGAGTAAGGTGCAAGCCTTTAGCTCAACTTTTCTTTGTTTCAAAGGTTGTTCGTTTTTGCCAAAAGCTACTCCAAACATAGCATATGCTTATGCTTAAGTCAACCTATTATCAAGATATTGTCGATGTGTTTATTACATTGATGATCTGTAGAGAAAAAATTTGAACACAAAAATGTAATCGAATCCCAGTGTTGTTAATACAACCCTTTATACTGCTTATTTGCCATCTGCGTAATTAGAGTTTAAAACTAGATCAGTTTATTTAACGCTCACAGCGCAGTTTGGTGTAGCCGGGTTGGCACACGAGTTATGAACTGCAGAGTCAAATAAAAGTCAGTCACATTGTTGCCCAGTGTTTTTGTAATTTTCTTTTGCCCTCAGCCCAGCAATTGTGCGTACATACCAACTAACTTGACCATATGGAAATTAGCCATGCTATGGTCTGTGCCATTTTAGGCACAGAATTCGCATTGGCTCATGGCATTGATAATGACAATAATAATCGTGAGTCGACACACGCTCCGTGCTTGGACTTGCCCATCCCTACACATAGTCCTCACGTCTAAGCACGGCGCCATGATTCAGACATTAAACTTTGCCACGCGTTGCAGCAGCTATGGGATGGTCAGAGCCTTGAGCCTTGGTTCTGAAACTAAATTGCTGATACTGTGTGTTGGGTGTAAGCGAATGTAAGTAAACACGATGGTCAAATGTTACAGCAACCTGAGCCGAGGCGCCTTAAGTCATACGTACCGGCATCAAATCGGAGTCGATCGGGTCGCGAGTACTCGGTCGCGTTGACACGTATCGCCCCGGGTTATGATCGTCAGGCTGACTGTAGGCGGGCAATAAAAAATGTCAGTAATTTAATTAACCATTAGGACTTTTCCACAGTTTTTGCACAATACAAAAAATAGCGTTGACAGGCAGGTGGTGGCACACTATTATAGGGGTAGCACTTGAGTAAAAAAAGTGCTCAAAAACAAAAAAGAAAACATGAACAACGGCTTCTCGCAGGCCGTTGTTTTTATTGGCTGATATGTAAAATTGGGACTGGTCTTGGCAAACGACCCATAAAGTCAGGGTGTGATTTCCTGCTCTTCACGCCACGGCGGATTCACGACGAGAAGCATTTGGAGTCTGCTGGCGGAAGTAAAATTGGTGCAAGCTGGAATTACGACTAGGTCGCTAGCGCGACATGTTTCTAGCTGCCCGTCGATCGTAAAATCACCCTCGCCTGCCAGTACATAGTAAAAACCTGAGTGGGATGCTGGGCATAGGAAAAAATATATAATGCTCTAGATTCCATAGCCAGCTCGTAAGGCCTCAACTAGCAGTGTTTTGACCGAACTCCTAGGTCTGTACCGACGATTCCCCACCAGTAGCGGCAGCGACTCTTGTCCGCTCAACCGTCTTTGTAACAGTTCAATACTTGACCTTGGTATTGTGCCGCTGGCCCGTTGAGACGTGAATTTGGCGGCTAACATTGATAGCTTGCAAACTGTTTCAGCCAGCACCTCGGGTCTATGCCGGCTGTCCATAACATAGTCCGTCGGCACCCACGTCTTAGATAATTCTCCAAAGGGAGCAACCTTTATGCCAAGTTGACTTACCAAATATTCCAGGCCCCAACCATGGTGGTAGGTCGGACGAAAAACTAGTCTAACTTGAGGTATGACCTCGATCTTGCCAGGGACGACAGCCTCGTAGACTTCCCGATGGCCACGTATATAGTCTAGTTGCTGCTTGAAAGTGGGCAATTGCTCTATCAATTCCCATTCAGGTATAAAAGGGTCGGTTTCGATACAGTCATGCTTAGTATCCCCCATTACACTATTACCGCCGGATAGATGCATCTCATCACGCGATGTATAGGCGATGAGGTGCTGTAAACCAGTGGGTACTAAGTCACCATCAAACTCGTCGTCACCTGGAAATAGCACGTATTCCTTGTCCCATTCCTGACCAAATGTTTCGACAACCCAATGAGCAATATTCGTTGCAAAGCTATTGGTTGATTCGATCGACTCGTGCCGAAAATCCCATTCATCAACTAATTTGCCAGCAAATGCTAATACTTCTTGGATTGGTACCTCTGGGTTGTTAGTGGTCTCGTGGTTATCTGGGCGGGTCGGGTCTGCCATAGACCCATTTAGGCAAAATACCTGGAGAAGGGCAAGCATGAGCAGAAATGTTTCAGATCAAGAAGTTAGCATGAAACTGTAGGGAATGCCCACTCGAGTGCAATACTCTACGAACCATACCAAAATAAATAGCCCAACCTTTAGGGTTGGGCTATTTATTTTGGTGGAGCTGCGGGGTATCGCACCCCGGTCCGCATGGTTATAACCTATTCCTCTACAAGCTTAGTACGTTTAGGTTGCTTTTCGGTTACAAGAAACGTACAAACGCCGAAAAGTTTGGCGAAAAGTCTTAAGTATGAGCCCTCGCCGGGAGCCAATACTCCAGCCAGCTATATGACACCCCTCTGCCCCGACTGGCGCGAAGCAGGGAATGGTTACCCTAAAATTAGGCAACAGTCGCGGTTACGAACTGTGGGACTACAAAAGCAGTCTTCACAGTGTCGATCACGCGGCTAACAAAAGATTTGACACTTATTGTGCTTGCTACTGTGACGGCGTAGCGGCCGACTTGCCAAGCAGATTATAAAGGTCCACACGTCGAAGCTAATTCAGCCCCACGTAAGGAGTTATTATACCACGCTTGAGCTTTTAGGGAAAGGCTGGCATAATGGGCGCGCTATGATCGCAAGGGTATACTCAGCAACAGTTGTTGGCTTCAAGGGAGAACGCATTGAAGTAGAGTGCGATGCTTCACAAGGTCTACCAAGCATGATAATTGTTGGTCTCGGTAATAAGTCTATAGATGAGGCCAAGGAACGTGTCCGGAGTTCAATTAAAAACTCGCGCCTCGATTTCCCCCGTAAACGCGTCACAATAAACCTGGCACCGGCTAATTTGCCCAAGGACGGTGCGCACTTTGACCTCCCTATAGCCATCGCGCTACTAACCGTTAGTGGCCAACTTGAGCAGACATCGGTGGATGATACGCTTATCGTTGGTGAACTAGCTCTTGATGGGTCTCTACGCCCAGTACGCGGCATTATCAATTGTGCCGAGACAGCTCGCAATTCTGGCATGAGAGCCATTATCGTGCCTCGCGCCAATACCGACCAAGCTCTTCTTGTCGAAGGTATCACCGTATTACCAGCAGACACACTAAAAGATGTATACCTGCACCTAAAAGGTGAATCGCCACTCATACCAGCTAAACCGGTTCCGCGCCCTATACAAAATAAATCTGATAGCAAAGTCAGTTTGGACGACATAAAAGGACAGGAACAAGCAAAACGCGCGCTGATCATCGCCGCTGCCGGTCACCACAATATCCTATTGAGTGGTCCGCCCGGTGCTGGTAAAACCATGTTGGCCAAAGCTTTGGTTTCTATTCTTCCCCCGCTCTCGCTATCTGAGATTATTGAGACAACTAAGTTACATAGTATTGCTGGCGAAACTTGGCAAGAAGTGATAACCAGACGCCCGTTTCGTTCGCCGCACCATAGCACAAGTCATGTAGCGCTGGTTGGTGGTGGCCAAAGCCCGCGGCCAGGCGAGATCAGCCTTGCCCACCGCGGCGTACTATTTTTAGATGAGTTACCAGAATACAGCCGTCAGGCACTCGAGTCTTTGCGCCAACCGCTCGAGGACAGACTCGTACATATTGCCAGAGCTAAAGAGCACGTCAGTTATCCGGCAGACTTTATGCTGGTTGCAACTCAGAACCCATGCCCCTGCGGATATGCCGGCGACCAACAAAAAATCTGTGAATGTTCAAGCCTACAGATACTTAATTATCGAAAAAAGATATCTGGGCCACTTATGGATCGGATTGACATGGTTATCGAGGTATCTCGGGTCGAGACCAACAAACTCCTTGATAACTCCGAAGCCAATGATACCCGTGCAGCCTATAAAGCAATTCTGGCGGCTCGTAACAGGCAGTACCAACGTTTTGGTAACAGACAAAGTACCAATGCACATCTAAGCGGCAAGCAAATTGCCAGTCTAGCCCGCTTTGACACCACGGCCCAGCAGCTTATTAACAGCGCAGCACAAGCCCTCAGCCTCTCCGCCCGAGGTTACTTTAAGGTTATTAAAGTTGCACGTACAATTGCCGACTTAGAAAACTCCGACAGCATATTACCAACCCATATTGCCGAGGCGCTGCAGTATCGGCCACGAGCCGAAAATGCTGTTAGTGGTTGAAATCAAGGCTGACCTCTGCTACAATCGTCCAACGAAGAGACAATAAGCAAGGTAAGGAGCAGACTCTATTAGTAAATCGGTGCGAACCAACGAAGCGATCACCGCTTCTGAGCTTCGCGTAATCGGCCCAGACGGGAACCAGATAGGTATTCTGTCGCGGGCGGAAGCACTTTTAGAAGCAGAACGAGCTGGTCTGGATCTTATAGAAGTATCACCACAAGCTACCCCGCCAGTGGCGCGGATAGTTGACTGGGGCAAATACCTTTATCAAAAGACTAAGGAACAGCAACGCAGCCGCAAGAACAACAAGACGTTAGATGTTAAACAGATGCGTCTTGGGCTAAAAATCGGCGCGCATGATCTAGACATTAAACTGCGCAAGATCCGCGAGTTCTTAGAAGAAGGACACAGAGTTAAAATCATGGTTTTCTTCAGAGGCCGTGAAATGGCTCACCAGGAATTAGGCTACGAACTGCTCAAAAGAATCACCGAAAAACTGCAAGATGTTGCTACTGTCGAACAAAACCCAATACTAGCCGGTAAGAATTTAGGAATCGTCGTAAGGAGTACCGCCAATGCCAAAGCTCAAAACACATCGAGGCACAGCGAAACGGATCAAGGTTAGCCCAACTGGCAAATTAATGCGCGAGCAAGCTAACCACATTCACTTTAATGAAAAGAAGGGTGAGGCTCGCAAGCGCCGCACAGCTTCGAAGACGAGTGTAACAGGCGCAAATGGCCGTAATCTTAAGCGCGCCCTAGGAGCATTAAAGTAATGAGAGTCAAAAGAGGCGTCGCCGCACGCAACAAACACAAGAAAATTTTAGGTCAAGCAGCTGGTATGCAAGCGGCCCGCCGCCGATCTTTCCGGTTAGCTAAACAGGCAGTGATTCGCGCGTTGCAATACGCTTATCGAGACCGTCGTAACAAAAAACGCGATTTACGTGGCACTTGGATAACTCGCGTCAATGCTGCTGCCCGCGAGAATGGTGTAACTTACGCCCAGCTTATCAACAACATGAAGAAAAGCGATATTGAACTCGACCGTAAGGTGTTATCTGAACTCGCCGCAACCGAACCGGCAGCCTTTGCAGAAGTTGTAAAAGCCGCAACCAAATAGGCCAAATACATCCAACTAAAAATACCGCCTCCTAAACGAGAGCGGTATTTTTAGTATCAGACTACCTGTAAGCCGGGTTCTGTCGGGGATGACCATCTATCTAGTCTCGCGGTTGCTCGCGAGATCAAGCGGATTTTGTCGACTGGCGTAGCGGAACCACTCTTATAGCCAATCTCCTTGCAGCAGACAGGGTTTACCTTCTTGCCATGTCACCATGACACGCTGTGGGCTCTTACCCCACTCCTTTCACCCTTACCTACTTTTGGTAGGCGGTATCGTTTCTGTGGCACTTTCCCTGGGGTTACCCCCGGTTGCAGTTAGCAACTGTCTTGTCCTATGCTGCCCGGACTTTCCTCTTAGCTTATCGCCAAGCGGCCATCCAGTAGTCTGACAAACTAAATTATAAACATTTTAGGCCGAAAATACAAATACACTTATGCTCCTGAGTGCTGGTCAAGTATCTTATTGACCATAGCATCGGCTTCCTTGTTAAATTCACGGCGTACGTGCATAAAGGTGACTTTCTCGAATTTGCCCACTAACTCTTTGATACTGACATGAATTGGCCAAAGATCGCGATTGCGAATCTGGTAGGTTCCATTCAGCTGGTTGACTACAAGTTGGCTATCTAGCCGGAAACTTATGCGGCGAGGTCTGAGTTCTACAGCTTTCTCGAGCGCAAGTTTGACAGCATGGTACTCTGCCTGGTTATTGGTTGTGATACCCATGTATTTGCCACCTTCAAAGATCAATCTTTCCTCGGCATCCAGTATGACGAAGCCAGAGGCTGAGGGCCCCGGGTTACCCCGTGATCCACCGTCTGCATAAATGATTAATTCTTCATTCTTAGTTGTATTGTTAACTACAGTCTTGATGATACCAGGTATGTTTCCGTCCTGCATGTGTTCGCCTGTCTCTAGTTGTAGTGCCAATCTTGTTGTTTCTGTTACTTCATTCAGTTGAATATCGGCTAACTTTTTCCAGGCATATTTGTCATGATCCGAGCTTATTTCGATATTCGTCTCCGCCCGCAGCGCGACAAGGAACACTAATACGATATATTGATGTTTAACATCACTAACATCTAACTCTGAATGGACATCAAACAGTTGGAGTGTTTCAATCTCACGACCAGTCTCTTCGGCAATTTCGCGTTGCAAAGAGGCGCGCGGATCCTCGCCAAAATCAACCTTTCCGCCCGGCAATTCAAACAAGCCTATATATTGGGGACTGCCTGTGGCACGACGTAAAAGTAAAACCTTATTGTCTTGTTTAATAACGGCGCGGACTGTGAGGGTTTGTTTCATTCTTTTAACTGTAATGCAAAATATGTAAAGATAATAGCTTGGTCGGGATGACAGGACTTGAACCTGCGGCCTCACGGCCCCCAGCCGTACGCGCTACCAACTGCGCCACATCCCGGACAATAAAAGTCCTGCTTGGCCTAGGCACGGACAAAGAGCTATTTCCCGCTAGTATGTGCAGGTGGCTGCCCGCAACATTACTCCACGGAGCAATTGTATATTGAGCTGCCCTAAAATACCTTTGTACAGGAAAATATATTCATCCGTGCTATGAAGGTACAAGCAGGACATCTTCATTATACCGCCTACAAAAATATTTGGCCACCACCGGTCAGTAGGCTAAACGACCAGTTAAGTACTTGTACGAAGGGTTGTGTAAGAAAAGTGTAAAATAAAACGAAGAATAATATGATCGCCATAAACCCTAACGACTCAATCTGTTCCATCACTCGCCTGACTCCGTCAGGGGCAATGGCATAAAGTAGCCTGGACCCATCGAGTGGCGGAAATGGGATCATATTAAAGATAAAGAACGATAAGTTCACCAAGATAAACAAGCCCAGTGCCAGGATTCCGAACTCCGGTAGTGAACCGCTGAAAAGCCGCAGGATGCCGCTAGCGAATACGGCTAATAACAAATTGGTGAGAGGTCCGGCAACGCCAACCAAGGCCGCACCGTACTCTCCGTATCGCAGTCGATAAGGGTTAAATGGTACTGGTTTAGCAGCGCCAAATGGTGGTGCACCGGCCATGACTAGTAGTAATGGCAGTATTACAGTTGTGAGTGGGTCGATATGCGCCAGGGGGTTGAAAGTTAGCCGGCCGTGATGCTTTGCGGTGTCGTCACCTAACCAGTAACTAACAAAGGCGTGCATCGCCTCATGAAGTGTCATAGACACCAATATACAAACCAGAACAATAACTAGAATCGTTATATCTACCATCCACACAAGTATATCAACTCTTGACTTGAACAGATACAATGAGGTAGAATAACCCCTTAGTAATTGAGAGCGTTATAGATATGGCCGCAACATGCGATTTAACCGGTAAAGGTAAACAGTTTGGTAACCACGTGAGTTTCTCTCAACGGCATGTTAAGCGTGTCTGGAAACCCAATCTACAGAAGAAAACCTTTGTTGTCGATGGCCAAAAGGTTACAATGAACCTTAGTACACAAGCTATCCGGACGCTCAAGAAAAAGGGTGTACTCACCAAAGCCACCTGATAAACAATGAGTGTACTTTAAAACCCCGCAGCCTTTGCCGCGGGGTTTCTTTTTTTACTTCGTGCGTGTCAGTTCGTATACCGTTAGCGTCTCTGGTAACAGAGAGGCTTTAAGTTTCAACTTGGCGAGTGTTTCCTGGTGAGCACCTAGTTCTTTAAGAAAGTCTTCGAGACTGGCTTGTGGTACCTCGTATTTAACCCCCTCCTCAGAGTAGTGTGTGGGGATGATGGCCTTGGGCCCAATCGCCTTTACTACTTCGACGGCCTCTTTGGGATCTAGGGTAAGCCCATAACCGCCAACTGGGATAACTAATATATCGACCACGCCGATGGTTTCTAGCTCCTCGTCTGTTAGTTTAGGCTTTATATGCCCAACGATTGCAACTGTGCAATCATCTAGCTCCAAACGGTAGATTGTTGCCTTTTCATTGGATTCATCGCTGTAGGCCTCGGCTGCCACGCCCTTAATCGAGCAGTTGTGGACTTCGTACTCACCTGGTCCGTCTATAACCACAGTGTCGTCGTTACCGGTTGCCACCGACGATCTGTGGGTGAGTATCTGAGCTGTTGCATCACCCTGGTCTTTAAGGCCAAACTGACTAAGCTTGGGGTCAACTACAAAACTATACTTCTTGTGCGAGATAACTACACAATTTCCGCCTTTGCGTTCAATATCCATACGACTCTCCTTTTAGGCCTCTGATAACACGTGCTCTGAATCTTGCAGCAATGTAAACTTACCGTTAATTATATCTGTAATAAACCGATCTTTGATACTGAGGCGATAATAGAAGTCTTCGTAGGGCATAACAGTGTAATTAAGCTGCCTGCCCTCTTCTTCCTCCATCTGTTTTACAAACCGTTTCAGCTGGGTTTTGTTGATGTTGCCAGCTAATAACACATCAACATCACTCTGGCTACCGCGGACAAGCCCGCCACTTAGTAGGGCAACCCGAACATCACCTATGGCTTTAAGGCGCTTAGGCCAATCACTCACTGCTGCTGGGCTTGCTGACTCGGTGCCAAGTGCGCGATCGGCAAATATAGCGCGCAGAGGTTCATAGTGAACGTAATTCTGGTTGATCTCATAGTAAAGCCTATTGTTTGAACTATCGCTCTGGATGATGCCAATACTAAGCATGTTCGCGAGCTCGCGGCGCACTGAATTAATCTGTTCCTCGATCTTGCGAGTAATTTCGCGCACATAAAAAGCACGGTTGGGGTTGTTCAGGAATAGATGCAGCAATTTTACCCGAGTTTTTGAACCAAATAAGGCGTCAATCATTTCCCGCTTCCACTTAATACTTCTGATTCATTGTATCAAATTATGGTGTTCTTCGGATACCTTTTACAAAATCATCGATCAGACCCATCAGTTGCTCAGATGATCCCCAATGGATAGCCGGGTTGCGCTTAAACCAGGTCAGTTGGCGCTTTACCAGAGACATATCACTCCTCACAAATTCTTCGATGGCTTGAGTCTCAGTTTTATCGCCGGCCACAACATCTTTGAAGATTCGATATATATTACCAGTCATTGCCTCACTACCCCACCCGTACCGCTCACTCAAGCTTTTGACCTCATCAACAATGCCCTCTTTTAGCATAGCGTGGGCACGTTGTTCGATTCGTTCACGTAATTTTTCTTTTTCTGTTGCTATTCCAACAACTAGTGTATTGTGTCTGAGTTGACCATTCCTATGTGGTAGACCACCAAGTTCTATAGCGCGTATTAAATGACGTTTATTTTTGGAATTTATCGGTATTTCGATGTCGTTTAGTCTACATATTTCTTGCAACTCCTCAACACTTTTTGCCTCAAGTTCTATGCGCCTGGCTAAATCCGATGGTGACCCAAACTGGTAGTCAAAAATTACAGAGTCAACATATAGCCCTGTTCCCCCGACCATGATCGGTAGTTTACCTTTTCCATTAATATAATCTATGGCGTGCTCCGCCCTTAGCCTAAAGTCGGCAGCACTAAACTTTTCATCTGGTCTGACTAAATCTAGCAGATAATGCGGAACTCTCTCCCTATCTGCCTCCGAGGGCTTTGCAGTACCTATATCCATACCCTTATAAACTGTTCGAGAGTCAGCGCAAATTATCTCCCCGTTGTGCCTCTGGGCGACTTGCATAGCAAGAGCAGACTTACCGCTAGCGGTCGGGCCGACAATTACTAGTAGCTTATGCGCCTGTTCAACACTATTTGACATCGAGAAGACCTACTACATCATCCCAGTTTTTGGCTCGCTTTACAGGAGCCGGCAATGACTCACTTTTATTCCAGCGGTAAACGCCAAATAAGATAGACGGTATACCAGCCTCAGCGCACCTTAAACAATGATCCAGACTGTCGTCTATTAGATATGATGCCCTTAGCTCTTGGCACAGTTCTGCCTTTGTTTGTCTGTCACTAGTCTCCCAGTACGATACAAAGCGTACATCCGCAATCAGGCCCTTGAAGTGTCGATTAAGCCAATCATGTGTAGTCGGAATTACAACTTTGCGTCTAATTGTCACCACAACAAGATTAAATTTAGTGGCCAACCTAGTAAGTGCCTCTTTTGCACCTTCGATTACCTCAAAACGCCCATGCTCTAGATCGTTGTGAAACTCGATTGCGCGCCGCTCAGCTTCCTCCTCATCCACGTCCCACACCTCTCGCCAGAGGTAGTTAGTAAAGTAGTCATCCTCCGTGTGATTAGTACCGTAGTTTTTATTGTGCCAGCGAACAATACCACGAGTGTGTTGTGCTAAAACGTCATCAATATCAATTGCAAGAGTTGGTTTTTGCATTTCTTACATCGTACACCCTAAACTAAATGTTGTAAATAACTCTTCAGATCGACAAGATCAACCTTTTCTTCTTTGTCATGCAGGCGTATGCTTACCTGCTTTGCTTCTACGTCCTTAGGACCGATAACCATTACGACTGGGACTTTTTTGTCTAAAGCCTCGCGTATCTTCTTACCTAAACTTTCGTTGCGGCTATCTACACTAAAACGTAACTCATTGTATTTCAGCGGCTCCATCAGAACCGTACCGGTTAGCAGATCCCCGATCTGCTTAACATAGTCACCAACCGATTCGTTGATAGTCAAAATTCTGATCTGTTCAGGTGCCATCCAGAACGGAAACCAACCGGCAGTGTGCTCAATATAGACACTTAAGAAGCGTTCTAGTGAACCCAGGATCGCACAGTGCACCATGACCGGACGTTGCATCGAACCATCTTCAGCCACGTACTCTAGTTTAAAGCGTTCTGGTTGGACAAAGTCGAGCTGAATTGTTGCGACCTGGTGCTCGCGGCCAATAGCGTCAGTGGCCATAAAATCAATCTTAGGCCCATAGAAGGCCGCTTCACCATCTGCAACAAAGAATTCGAGCTTAGTTTTGTGTGCAACATCGTTGATTGTTGCTTGTGCTTGTTGCCACAACTCAGCAGCACCAAGATAGGCATCGCTGTCGTCCCTAAAGCTCAAACGCGCCCGAAGAGGCATGCCAATCAGCCCATATAGGTTCTGCACGTCCTTAATTAGAGCTCTAACCACATCCTCTATCTGCTCCTCGCGGCAGTAGACGTGGCTATCATCTTGGGATATCGAACGTACCCGGCTTAACCCGCCTAGCTCACCAGTCTTTTCGTCGCGATAAACGGTAGTGGTCTCGAAATAGCGCACAGGTAGTTCGCGATAGCTTCGAGGCTGATTAGCGTATATCTGGTTATGGTGCGGGCAGTTCATTGGTTTCAGGGCAAAGCTATCTGAAGTTTCTTGGCTTTTTACCAGAAATAACTCATCACCAAACTTATCCCAATGTCCTGATACCTTGTAAAGCTCCACTTTTGTTATATGCGGAATACTAACACGCTGGAAACCTGCTGCCTTACGCAACTGCTCAGCATAACCGGTCAGTTTCTCGCGAAGTACTGTACCACGCGGCGTAAACAACGGCAGCCCAGCGCCCACCAATGGTGAAGTCGTGTAGAGATCAAGCTCCTGGCCAAGCTTGCGATGATCGCGTTTACGCGCTTCTTCAAGCATAGCCAGATAGTGATCAAGTTCATCCTGCTTCTCGAAGGCAACACCTACCACCCGCTGCATCTGAGGATTGCCTTCTTTACTACGCCAATACACGCCCGAGACGCGCATAAGTTTAAAGGCGCCCACTTTGCCTGTGCTGACCACGTGCGGGCCGCGGCAGAGGTCGGTAAAGTCACCATTACGGTAGAAAGACACCTCGTCAACTTTACTGCCCTCTTTCGCCTCTAACCCTAACTCATCTACATCAAGTTCCTTAACTATTGTTGTGCCGGCACGTTGGAGGTCGTTAAGTAACTCGGCTTTATATGGCTGCTTGGCTTCTTTGGCCCAAGTAATGGCATCATGTATGGATTTACTGAACTGCTCAAAAGGTTGATCTTCGGCAACGATCTTCTTCATCTCGGCTTCGATCTTCTCAAAGTCGTCTTCAGACAGATGAGCCTTCCCCAGATCAAGGTCGTAATAGAAACCATTATCAATGACAGGGCCAACGCCCAGTTTGGCCTCTGGCCAGAGTCGCTTTACTGCACTAGCAAAAACATGCGCTGCACTATGGCGCATTGCGTACAAATTATCGTGCGGAGAGTGAGACATAGGAAATTCCTTTTTAAAAATGATAGTAACAACAAAATGGGTTAGAAAATTACCCCCTAGGGGGTCGTAGTGCGTACAACTGTTGTTACTAAACGCCTCATGACTAGGTTTATTGTAATCGGTTGGGGCGCAGTTAACAAGAAATAATTCAGTTGTTAGTAAGGGACATCGAACCTGCAGGTTCGAGCTTTAATAAAACCACCAAAGTAAATACCCCTAGACGAGTCCAAGGGTATTTACTTTGGTGGGCTCTACAGGACTCGAACCTGTGACCTCTTCCACGTCAAGGAAGCGCTCTAGCCAACTGAGCTAAGAGCCCATGCAATAACAGATTACGATAAATTATGCCGATGATCAATAGTCGGCTAAAAAACCATATATGGTATTATGGGTTATTAAACTCAATTTGACTATACATGACGTTTATGCTAATATAGTATTTGCTATGAATACTACTGCGGTAACACCAAGCGCACAGCAATCAGAGCTAAACAAATTCAGGCTGTTCTACGAACAGATTGATGACCACACCCCAGAGCGTCGCCCAAAGCAGCGTCAAAATAAGTAATCAATAACCATAATAGTTATCAACCGGCCGGCACCTACAGTAGTAGTGTCGGCTTTCCACATTTTTACACGCCTTTTCCACTAGACTTTCAGACTGCCGTATGACAATATATAGTCATGGTGTGTCCATTTTGCCTTCACAAGAAAACTCGTGTTTACAACTCCCGGCCTGGTACAAAACTGAATGCTACCTGGCGTCGGCGCGAATGTTTGAACTGCAAGCGACAGTTTACAACTTACGAAAGCGCTGATCCATCTGACATCTTAACTATACGTGTAGGCCGTAGACTGATACCTTTTGCGCGCAATACACTTCTAATCAGTTTACTTCGTGCCTGTGACCATCGCCGCGATGCAGCTGAAACCGCCTCATATCTACTCAGTAATATCGAGCAACGGCTTTACAGGGAGATTGCAGCAACTGATTCGCGAACTATTACCAAACAAGATATTATTAATATTACCACCGAAATACTCCATAAGTTTGACACGGTAGCATATGTAAAATACGTTGGGCAATATCAACCCAATATCAATGCTTCTATCCTTAACCGAGCGTTGCGTAAGAAGACATAGGCTACTTTTTGACGGCTTTAACTGTAACGTCGAACCTGTCGAGATACTTACCTATCAAGAGGCGCGTTTGAGAGTAGATTGCGGCAGCCGAGCCGTAGCCAATACTTACTACAGGCATCATTAGCCACTGCAACAACATAAATATATTACGACGGCGTTTGTACCTGGCGGGTCGTGGCGGCAACATCTTAAACGTCAGATATATGGTGATAAACAGACCAAACATAGCCACAAATTGTAGCTGGCTGGCAACCAGAGGTAAGTTGTGCGCTACTATACTGCGACTGGATTCACTATTGATTAGTAATGGCGCCCAGGCACCAAATGTAATAATAATTGGCGCAGACGACCAACTAACGTGATTATCTAGTAAACGTATAAACCGGGCCAGAAAGGGCCAGAAAGGCGCGCTGCGGCCCTTACGAAAGCCTTGGTTGGCAACATAAGCAATATCCGAGGCACCGTACGCCCAGCGCCTTAGCTGTACAAATTGAGCACGAATAGTTTTCGCGTATGTCTCAGATAAGACTGCGTCCTGGTAAATCGGTACATATATGGGCGTAACCTCGTAGTTACCATTAAATGCAAAATAGCTACGCCAGTATTGATGACCATCTTCAACTATGGTACGGGTGCTCCAAAAATTTGTGGCAATAAGTGACGCCATGCCCTGTGAGTGAGATGAAAAGTTGCGGAGTATGTGTGGCCTAGTGGCATTGATGATCGTCCAAAAAGAGTTACCCGTTGCCAATACCCTCATGGGTGCAGGTGCATCCCAGATGTTATTAAGATACAGGGCAATCGGCTGGTAGGCTCTATGGTCACGCTCTGGGTCGACAATATATTCGTAGGCAGCGTAGGCAAGATACTGCGAGTGTGGCCGGTTATCGGCATCAAGTGTTGTAACTAGCACATTTTTAGGATCAATTGCTCTTTCGGCTAACACTTCTCGGAGATAGTGACCGGTGAAAGTTATATTACCACCCTTACCCACCACCTCGTCTGGTATATCCTTGGGGTGCATAACCGCTGCCGCGAAATAGCAGCTCCCAGCATAATGGGTCGCTAACTCAACAGCCGTCCTCTTATTCTCGTCTGGGCAGCGCTCTTCATAGGCAATGACTAGGATTACTTGCTTCATATCAAAATTGCTGGCGAAAATTGCATCAAGAGTCGGCTGTAGAACAGCGCGGGATTCAAGATACACTGGGACAACAACAGCGTTGTAAAATTTGCTTGGCCTAATATAATCTGTTGGCTCGTCACTAATCTTATGTAGATTTTTGATATGTTGTGAAAGTAACCACCCCTTACGTACCAAATTGGGCTCATACAGCTTAAGTGACTGAGGAGGATCTTCAAGCTCCAACAACCTAGCATTCCAATCAACACTGCTCGCTTTACCCAGCTTGCCATATCCTTGGATAGTGCGGTATGCTATACCGATGGCCTTTACGAAGAACATGATCAGATAACCGATAATGAAAATTGCCGCCCACAATGGGTTAACGATGCTAAGAACAATTGGCAAGGAAATTAGACTATAAGTGAACAACGCTGGAAGCATCTCGAACAGGCGGTACTTCAGTGCTCGCTTGCCTATAGGTATTTCTAGATCGATCATACTACCGGCGTCAGGTTAAAAATGGCGTTCATGATAATAATAGTCAGAATCATAACCAATAGACTCAGACTAAGAAAACCAAGACTGAGTATGCGGTTGGATTGATAAGTTTTTATCGCCAAAAAAGCATTGGTAGAGCCAACTAGTATGCCAAAACCAGCATAACCAAGCTGAGCATACCAATGGTCACGATAAATATTATTCGGTCCGTAGCTTGTGAAGCGAGCTGGTACCTGTATATCGCTAATGTGAATACGAACAAGGGTTGTAATAATGACTGTGACCACCAGAACTACTAAACCTAAAAGCAGCATGATTGCTGCGCGGTCTTTGCCAATAGCCAGCCAATCGGCCCTTTTAATCATTCATTTTACTCACTTATGAGTTAGTATACACCAAAGTTTACACTGGTGCGGGTAGAGAGAATCGAACTCTCCGCTTAGCCTTGGGAAGGCCACATATTAACCACTATACGATACCCGCCTGGAGCCACCTCGGGGATTCGAACCCCGGACCCCCGCTTTACGAAAGCGATGCTCTAGCCAGCTGAGCTAAGGTGGCGTAACAGATCACATTATAACAGATTACGATGGCCAACTATAAGTTCAAACCTTTACGCACCTGCATCGCAACTTGTTGAGGTGTCATATCATCGGTAGCTATGATTAGTTCACCCTCTATTGGTATCGTTTGCCGACTACCCACATAGTCATCAAGATCTTGTTTATTGTATATCCTATATGGATCGTTACGCTGTAACACGCGTTGCAGCAAGGTGTCATAGGTCGCCGTCAACAATACGGGGCGAAACACGTAATTAGGGTCGGACTCAACCGCAAGCTTAACCCCTTCAACCGTTTCTTTATCTGGCGAGCAACGCGTATAGATTATGTTTTCACCTTGGCCTAGCAGATGCTCAATAACCGGCCGAGTCACTTCATCCATTAGTCTAGGAATGCGATGCTCTTTCACAACGTTATAGACTGCATTCTTAAGATCATGGAACCATAAAACTTTCCAACCAAGCTCTCCCTCGAGAATTCTGGCGACTGTTATTTTGCCAACACCTGGGTTGCCTCGTAGATAAACAAAATGCTTCTTCATGGTCTAATAATACCAAATGGGGCCTTAGTGAAGCATATCCTCAAACACTGACTTCTTGGTGAATCAAAGCGTAGGGCATATGGAACGATTTCACAGCTGGAATGTCGCAACAACGGGATAATGGTCGGTCAGCACACTACTGGACACCTTGGAATCAATAACCTTCAACCCTCTATACATAATGCGGTCTGGCCGTTCTCCATTAGGAATGGTAGGCGCCATAAGATCCAGTTCTTGTATACCCGCTTGCGACAAACGTGGCATAACTTCTCTCACTCGTGGGTTCAGATGCCCGAGGTTCAGGTCCCCCTGGATGAGTAACCGTTCACTCGAGTCCAGTAGTTGATCCTCAACATCGGAGAAAACCTCTTTAGCAACATTAGAGCTCAAATCAATCTTGAAAGGATCAAACGGAACAAGATGAAGAGTCTCAACAACAAGCGACACACCACCAACCTCTACAATGCAAGATGTAACACCATTATCATGTGTAGTGACAGCCCTACCGTCTTTCCATATAACTTTGACAAGTGGATTTTTGAAAAGCCGAGATTTATGATTGGTGATCGGAAACCGCGCGATTATCCCCTGGCCCAGTCTCTGCCCATACTCAAGATGTGATTCAGAATAAAAGTCGCTGACATAATAGCTATAACCAAGCCCCTGAGCAATAATCTCTACTTGATTACGCTTATCATCAGCATGCACTTCCTGCAGAGTGATAATATCTGGGTTTTCTAATCTTAAAACCTCTATGACATTATCGATATCATCCAAATTATATGAACCACCAACTAAAGCGTCGTCATCCTTTAGGCGAAACTTCCCCGCCCCTACATTCCACTGGATAGACTTTATAGTTTGAGCCATAGAGTAACTATACCAAAATATGTATTTGGTGAGTCATGGCGGAACAGGTGTGGAACTATTTTGTCGTCACAATTGATGCCAACGAAGCAGTGACGTCAGTGTAAGTCTCGTACTTGATTACCTTTGTAGCAACACCGTCAAAGATGTCTTTGTGTTCTACGCCTTGCTTCACAAGCACGAATATGGGCATTTTAGGCCAAAGGCAATGCCAATTTCTATAACACGACCACCTGTCGGAAAATCAGACACATCAACCAGTAGGGCGTCACACCTGGTGAGCTCTTCTCTGGCTCTCTGC
This sequence comes from uncultured Candidatus Saccharibacteria bacterium, assembly GCA_964405095.1. Classification (GTDB taxonomy): domain Bacteria; phylum Patescibacteriota; class Saccharimonadia; order Saccharimonadales; family EFPC-124; genus CAYOML01. The sequence goes on from CAYOML010000005.1 coordinate 30,459, forward strand.
CACAATTCAACAGGGTTGTCGAAAATCTTTTGATAATTCTCTATATCGCGTATAAACGAAAAGTCCTCCAAGCCAGCAGCACTCACTGCCGCACACAGAGCTTCTATGTCGCCACGATTTGCATCTTTAAAACGGGCTGTTACAAATACTTTCATTGTTTAAATCATATCAAAAAGAGACCAAGGAGGTATCTTTTATGACATGGCTTACGCTTGGCGGACCGTGGCAGAGAATGGGTGGAACTTTTACTCCGATGAGCTATACTGCAGCAATGGTTGGTAAGCTAAAGCCCATGTATCGAATACTGAAAGCGTTTTTGATACAACTTAGTAATTCTTATGTGCCACTGCCCGACGGCCTTCAGCTGATAAACATTGGGCAAACGCAAGAGAACCGTCTCATAGCAGCCTACCGTTTCGGAACCGGAAGCCGGAAGATTTTATTAACGTTCGGTATCCACGGCAACGAAGTTGGTACCGTAAAACTCGCCCATCATGTTGTTAATATGCTGGCGAGAGGGCAAGTACCAAAAGCACATACCGTCTATATTGTCCCGTGCCTAAATCCAGACGGGTTTGCGCTTGCCCAAAAGAATCCTGATTTTGCTAACGGAGGTGCTATTGGTCGTCTGAATGCTTCGGGCGTAGACCTTAATCGAAACTTTGCTACGCCAAGCTTTGTATCCAGAGCAACATGGTCGTACGGAAAAGGCTATTCATTATCGCGTCCGGTATTTGCCGGTGCTAAGCCATTTTCGGAAATCGAATCGCGCAGCATCGAGCAGTTTATCTTGAAACACGGTATCCAGACGTGGTGTTCCTTTCATAATGCTGGAAGTGATGTCATGGCAAGCAGCGACAAGACCGCCCAAAAAATTGCCAAAGTATTTGCAGGTATAGGCAAACTCACATTCCTAAAAGAAGCGGAGTGGCGCCGCCTTGAGCAAACGGGGACTCCAAAAGAATGGTGCGAGATGCACCATATTGCATATATTGAAGTTGAGGGCAGTAGCCGTTGGGCGTCGGATTGGACTAGGTTGAGGCCAGCTATAGAGCAGCTTATTGCGAATGCGAACTAGTGCTACCAATCAATGACCTGCTTGCCGCGTGCTGGGTGCAAGCACCTGAGCGCGTCCTCGAAGGTCGAATCTCCGGTTCGAACACGCCAAGCAAGCTCGGCGCATAGTAAAACACCCATCGCAAGGATAGGTGTTTTACTATGGCGGGCCCGACCGGATTCGAACCGGCGATCTTCTCCGTGACAGGGAGACGTGATAGGCCAACTTCACTACGAGCCCATGGCCATAAGACTTGCTAAGTCTAGCAATTTTAGTCTTGAATGGCAACAGGGTGACTACTGGCCGGTAGCCTGCTGTAAGGTATTAAGATGTAGAATCTCCTGTATCAGATTTTCTTTACGCAACTCTGCAATCTTTTTATCTAGCACTTTATAACTTATAAAAATCCTGGCAATATGCAGATCGCCTGTATCGCGTTTTTCGAGCAGCTTCACTATGTAAAAGCCGTCGACACCTTCGATGATTTTTGACACTTGATTTGGCTTGAGTGTAGCGGCTGCGGCAATCAGCCCACTTGGGTCATCACTCCCCTTCGTGAGCATACCCCAATCACCGCCTTGGTTTTTGGTTAGAATGTCTTCGGAATCGGCTTTAGCTATTACTGAAAAATCGCCGCCGGCTTCTATACGTTTTAGAATAGACCCCATTTTCAGTCTAGCCGCGTCGTCAAGTTTAGCCATCACTCTCTGGCGCAGTATCTGCTGTTTAACCGAGTCTTTGTATTCTTCGAATGACCAATCGTAGTAGTCGCGGATAACTTGGCGATAGACATCTTCGGTGACGCCTAGCTTATAAGATGAGATCTGTTGCCGTACAAAGTCATCGACTTCTTGTTGACTGACAGATATGTCATTTGTGGCCGCCAGATGTTTAACTAGCGTATTTTCGATAGCTTTGTCCATGGCCAAACGCTTCTGGTAATCAAGCTGACGCCTTCCATCATCTGAACTAAAGTTAACCGCCTCCTTGGTCGAGAGATAATGAACAGCACTTCTTAGTCGCAAAAGATAATCACTGTAGCGTACCCATTCGCCATCGACTTTAGCGACTGGCAAAGGCACTACCTCTGTTAAACGATACATAAACCTATCGGTGGATTGCACGCCATAGAGCTGCCAGAAACAAAAGCCAGAAAACAACAACATTACTGCAATAACAAGCGCTACAGTAATGATAAGAAGTCGATGCTTCGTATATTGCAAAGGATATTTAAACTTGCGGCCGCCGGCTAAAACGCGCTCGCGGTGCTCTGCGACTGTTTCGTTTGTAATACGGCCACCAGTTTCTGGCGGTGCAACGTTCTGTTTCCTGAATGGTTTATGTAGTAAATTCTTCATCGTTTATTGTGGCGTCAGACGCTCCGTACTGGCGGATAACTTGAGATAGGTCGTTGTATATCTTACCTGGTTGGTGAATTTTATCGAGATAAAGATCACCCACATACGTTTGTACAACCATAGTTCCAAAGCCCAGCATAGATGCAGTAAAACCAGGTATATTATAGCTTATGTTTTGGATCTTCGATATGCCGAGATCTATCACGCTTCGATTGAAAAACCCTTTTTGGGTCACCTGTCTCAGGCGCTGGTCGGTCACTATAAAGACACTGAAATACCAGCCAATCCAGTGATAAAAGAACAATGTTATTCCAAGTCCTAGCCCACCAAAGGCCAACCATAGATTGTTGAGGTTATCAGGCCAGATGAGAACCGGGATTGAGGCTATCAGAAAAGGTATGGCCAGGGCGTAGAAACCTTTACGCATGGCTATGATGTGGCGCCTGAATGTAAAGATGATTTGTTCACCTTCGTGTTGGCCTTCAAACAGTGTACCCATATTGATTTATTATACGTTCCCGGCCAGTATCCGACTAGTAGTGCTATAAGCTTGGTACTCCGGGCAAGATTTGAACTTGCGACACCCTCCTTAGGACGGAGGTGCTCTATCCAGGCTGAGCTACCGGAGCATATAGGTATTATAGCAATCACCCTCCTTCACACTCTTCCTCTCGTTCGGCTAAAGCCTCCACTCGAGCTTAAAGTCGGAGTACATAACCTGCAGACTTGCAGGTTATGGGACGGAGGTGCTCTATCCAGGCTGAGCTACCGGAGCATGTGGCTCAGTATACCGCAGACTGCTACTAGCCGACTAGTAATACTTGCCATACATCATTAGGTCATGGCCGAGGTCGTAATCATGCATTTCATCATCACCGAACCAGAGGTTAATCTCGTGTTCGGCTTCTGCTTTATTTTCGCTGGCATGAAAGATGTTGTGGATGGCCCGTTTTTCAGCGTTGGCGACTGCCGGACTGTCGACTGAGAAATCACCACGAATCGTACCGACGGCCGCTTTAAACGGCAACGTGTGGCCGGCTAGTTTGCGCACCATCTCGATGGCCTGAATACCCTCGACAACCATGCAAACTACTGGACCAGACTGCAAGTAATCGACTAAGCTTTGGACTACGTCTTGGCCAAGAACCATTTTATCGGTCGAGCCCAAGACTTCTTCAACATTGATTTCTGGGTTGTTCTCGAAGCCGCTCAAACCCTTTTCACCAAGCCGCATTACCCAGACCTCATCACTTGTTGGGTAATGGGCTTTAGCTTGTTCAACAGTTGGACGTACCATTTTAAGAGCTACTACTTTGAGACCGGCCTTTTCGAGACGATGAATAATTTCACCCACTAAACCGCGCATAACACCATCTGGTTTGACCATACAAAACGTATGTTCGTAACGAATCTTGTGGATCTCAGGATGTAGGTGGCTTGATTTTGCCATAAAACTTATCTGCCCCTTCCCGGGTACTTAGGTTGGCCTGTTCCCTACTAGCTTATCAACAGATGACTAAGCAAACAAGAGTGTTGCGAAAATTACTGCTGCAAGCGCCAAGCGATAGTACCCAAAGATTTTAAAGTTGCCTTTGGCTAAAAACCTAAGCATAAAACTAACGGCAAACAGCCCACAGGCAAAAGCAGCCAGGTTGCTTACTACCCACACACCAAAATTGGCCGTAATGAACTCGCGGCCGGCATGGCCCAAGAAACCTTTCAACAACACTCCAGCCATAACAGGTATAGATAGTAGGAAGCTATACTCGGCAGCTTGTCGGTAGCTTAAACCTAAGAGCCGGCCAGCTACCATAGTCGCTCCAGAACGTGACGTACCTGGTATAAGCGCCACAACTTGTGCCAGACCAATCAAGGCAGACCTAGCAGGGCTTAATTGATCCTCAACTGCAAGTTCGCTAAGTTTGGGCAACTTATCAATGACTACCATGACAATACCAATGAGGGCTAACATAATTGCCACTGTTAGTGGCTGCTGGATAAAAGCCTGCTCAAAGAAGTCAGCGAACAAAAAACCGATAACACCCACTGGAATAGCCGAAATAATAAGGTTGCGTGCCAGGCGTATATCGCGTTGCTGGATAATTCTCTGCATTATACCGAGGATACGTCGCCAAAAATAAACGACTAGAGCCAGAAAAGTACCAAGGTTAACTAATATATCAAATGTTGGCGAAGTTTGCAGACCCAGAAAATGCTGCCCAAGCACCAGGTGCCCAGAGCTAGAAACAGGGATGAATTCGGTCAGCCCCTGCAAGATACCCAAAATAAGACCGTCAAGAATGGTCATTGCCATAAGTATTGTATCGTACTTAAGATAGCCTGCACACTTGCTACAATAGGTACATGGGGCATTATTTGTCAGAGCTAATTGTCGACTTTTTAGAGTATCTGGAAGTCGAACAAAACCGTTCTCAAAAGACAGCCGAGAATTATCATCTGTATCTGATGCGTTTGGTTGAATTTAGTGAAGACGTAACGGTCGAAAAGATTAATGACGAGCTAGTACGCAAATGGCGGCTTTGGCTGGCCAGGTTCAAGGATGAGCATGGCCAAGAATTGTCTAAGATCACCCAAAGTTACCACTTAATTGCTTTGCGTAGTTTTTTGCGGTTTTGTTCGAAGCGCGGCATTGCCAGCCTGGCCCCAGACCACGTTGAGCTACCGCGTGTAGCCCGCAAACAAGTTAGCTTTTTGCAACAGGATGAATTAAGCCGCCTCTTTAGCCAAATTAAGTCAGATAGTTTAATTGGCATGCGTGACCAGGCCATTATTGCCTTGCTCTACTCGAGCGGGCTGCGTGTGTCGGAGCTGACAAAATTGGATCGCGGGCATATTAATTTGGATCGACGTGAGTTTATGGTACGCGGCAAGGGCCAAAAAGACAGGTTAGTTTTTGTGGACGAGGGCTCGGCCGAGCTGATTGCCCAATACCTAAGTAAACGTACTGATGCCCTGCAACCACTATTCATTCGCTACGGCGGTCACGAGGCTTTGGATCAGTCCGGCAATTTTGGCCGCCTGACACCAAGGAGTATTCAGCGAATTGTCAGCCACTATGCGAGCATGGCAGGCATTACCAAGCATGTCTCACCCCACACGCTAAGACATTCCTTTGCTACTGATTTACTGATGAACGGCGCAGATATTAGAAGTGTTCAGACGTTGCTTGGGCATAGCAATATTTCGACAACTCAAATCTACACCCACGTAACTGACCCTCATCTTCGTGACATTCATAGTAAATTCCACAATGATATTGGCAAAAAGATCTGATTATCTACCTACGGGCAGTTATTAGCAACATAGTAAGTACCGTTGCTTACAACAAGATTCTTGCAGATAGTAGTCGCAGATTCTATAACGTATTCGGGTAAAATGCCCGGCGGGTTGAGTCTTACCCGCGATTGTATGCGCCGATAAACATCAGCCGCTCTGCCAGTCGAGTCAATAATTGGTTGTACCCCATCGAAGTTGATAGCCGTACCATTGTGTTGCATGACTACCGAGAAATGAGATTGTCCATAGATAGGTGTGACCCTCAAGAAGTAGCTATTGGTGGGACCACGCAGGGCTGCGATGTTCGGTAGCTCGAGCGTAGCTGCGCAGGCGTAACTACCGAGGTTAGACCCTGGGTTGTCCTTGCATTTGATCGCTTGCAAAACAAGTTTACTCTGATCAAAACCTCTAGGGTCGATTGTACCAAAGTTGATGGGGGTATTCTCGTCTACGGCCGTTCCACTCGTGCTAACGGTTGGCACAAGTAATACTGTGTAGCTTCGCGCGTCAATATCGGCTCGAGTAAATGCAAAGTTGTTGGGATAGCCATAGATCTGGACTCGCAGGTAGGCAGGATAGCCTTGGCTAGACCAGCTGTTTGTAGGGTTGCCATTTACATTAACTAATGGCCGGAGCGCGGTGCTACTGGCGTAATTAGTCGGAGTCCCATCACCGTCGGCGTTGATACTCTGGCTGAGGAGGTGCCACGAGATCTTTACTCGCTCAAATCCGGCAGGCTCATCGGTCACAAGTGGAACAAAATCACTATTGCCAGCTGAGACCATGTTTATGTAGTTTGGTGATTTTAGGTTAACTGTCAGACACGTGTAGTACTGATTAAGTTGAGAATTACCGATGACATTTCCACCTACGTCTAAGTTAAGCGAGGTACGAATCGTCGGTGAACTGGTAAGCGCATCACACTGGGTATTGTTAGTTAGAGCCGAAGCCAGAGCCGCCTTAAGAGTAGCGTCAGATGTTGTGTAATATGACAAGACCGCCCGCTTACCGTCCTCCACTCCTGATTCAGCGGCACTAAGAGCTGAAGCAGTTAAATCATTATCGAGCGATTGTTGTTGTTCAATCCCCATGATACGCAGGAACCCAATGGTGATAACTGTAATAAGCAGCATAAAGAAGATGACGGTAAACAGAGATACGAACCCGGCTTGCTTATTGTTGGTAGCTGGCTGACGTTTCATCTTAATATCCTCCTCTTGCATCGACTGTTGTTGTAAAGTTAGCTACAGAGCAAAACTGTCCGCCACTTCCACCTTTACATTTTACTCTTTGAATCGGGTCGGGGTTAGCTGAATCATAGCTCAGTGCAGGTTCGGCTACATCATCCGCGGTCGATAGTTGCATGAATACTTGATAGAACCCGCCTCCGGCCTGAGGTGTCACGGTCAGCTGATGAACCCATACTCTGTCGGTTATAAGCTCGGTTGCTTTAGTACGGTCAATCTGGGGATATACCCCTGCAGAGGCAACACAAAGACTTGAACCTGGATCCTCAACCCGAGCAAATGTCACTCGACTATTGTCTGTATAAGTATTAGCTGCGCTGTTGGTAAAGTTCCAGACGTAGCTAACTCCGCCAAAACAAACTCGCGCCTTGCTACCACCCGGATCAGTTAGTGGTGCGGTAACCACGCTGTAGCGACTAGTAGAACGTATGATGCGTGACATGTCCTCGGTTATCGCTCTTGCAGTTTGGTTAATCTCCTTTACGGCCAAACCCTTATTGTAGGTGCTCATGACCTGGATAATGGTAGTAATAGCAAAGATCATCACGAAACCAACAAAGGCTAAGGCCAGCATGAGCTCTACGAGAGTGAAGCCACGACTACGATGTCTTCTAACGTGATGGATCATATAACCTCACAGCTGTCACCGTACGTTGCTGACCAGCACTACCCGAACCCTGCCAACAGGCTCTGATAACAAAATCTGTATATGCCGGAGTAATGCCACCTGGCGAATTGACCGATTCTATCCACAAGCCATCACCGGCCGTTGCGACGGTCTGAGGCTGTGAGGCTGTATACGTATTGTAGTGAGTCGAACTACCAACTATCGACATATAAAAGGCCTGCTTAGTGCCGCTAATGTTGCAGGTATCATCGTAGGTGATTGGTTGCTGATCGGTGGCAGATATGATCGCCGCCCATTGTTGGGCACTGACACTACCTGCCGTACCATACGTTACATAATAGTCGCGGCTGTAGCGAAGCATATCAATCTGGCCATTTATCGATAATCTCACCTGCGAATGCTCTAGGGCCACTTGCGCGGCTGCCAAGCCACGGTTCATCATGGTAATAGCGCCCACGATAACCACGCTAATAATTACAATGGCCATCAGCACCTCTACCAAGGTGTCGCCGCGCTGCCTAAAAAAGAGATTACGTGCCATTACATTCGTCCCCACTCGTATCTGCATCAAAGATGACATTCACAGCACTCTGTGTCGGTGCACCAGTCACAATCATTTTAGCAGGTAATCCAAGGTTGTCAGCGTTCTTAACGCAAAAGTTGGTCGTCTGACCAAGGTTAGCGCTATTAGTTACCACTGCATTTCCGTCAATATCTAACAACGTGGTACTAATCGTAGTCGGTGGCTTGTAGGTGTAGCTAAGTATGCGACTAGATTTAGGGCTACGGACCAACACCAAAGCCGTAACAGCCTTATTATCGCTGAGGCGCTTAGTGCCCGAGATAACCGCTTCCCATGGGATATCATAAGTGCTGACCCCCGTATTAGTAATAACTGTCGGATTAAATGCGGTAACCAGTTGTTGATCCGATTGGGTGTAATCCACCCCAGCAGGTTCCGAACCAATAACGTTATATACAGTAATATTAAAGCTGTTAAGACCAAACACGAGCAGTCTGCCTAGTAATAAACAGTTGCTCGTCCCCGGGGTCTGGTTGCTGCCAGTGCTGACGATACCGCCTGAACATGTCTCGAGGCCTGGGCGAGTGTTCAGACCGTTAATGATGTCGTCGTACTGGCGCTGTACGAAAGCCACCAATGAGTGGTTACTGTCACTGAATCGAACGGTGCGTATGCTCGAGCCGGTTCCGATTAAAACAATCAGGAACAACAGCCCAGTTATACCCAGGAACAATGTGACTTCAATAACTGTGTAGCCTGCCTGGCGAACGCCATCCATTTGAACCTGATTATAGCATAAGCGGGTTCTTAACTCATCTATTAAACGAGAATAAATGTGTGAACATACCAGTCGATCATGGCGTTGCCAAACAGACCGACAATTACGAAGGCCACGATCATAAAGGGCCCAAACGGTACGCGGCTTTTCGGGCCCAGTTTGCGGGTTAGCAAGCCTGGCAACACAATCAGCAGCCCAATTACGTTGGCGAGCATAAGAACCAGAAGAGTTTTCTGCCAACCAAGTACCGCCCCCATAAACACCGCTAGTTTTACATCACCATAGCCGACCCATTTCCCCTTCGAAACCATGTACAGCGTCCAATAGACACCAGCCATGGCTAGTATGCCCAGTACCACGTGGCTTGCGTAGTCTGCAAGCGAAGCACCTGCCAATAAAGTTTGAATCCCGGCATCAATGAAGCCCAGTGCAACCAGCGGCAAAACAATAACATCTGGTAGTAAAAACCATCTAAGATCATAAACGAATAGTGCACCAAGCATTACTAGGTAGACCAACCAGAGTCCAAACAGCGCTATGGCCTGCCATGAATCAAAACCCAGTGGCCATAACAGATACGAAACAACAAATAAACCAGCCAGGGCGAGTTCCGATAGGAGCGCTAGTGGTGTGATAGGTTTGCGGCAATAGCGGCATTTTCCCCTCAGTATCAACCAGCTAAAAATCGGGATTAGATCCAACACACCGAGTCTATGGTGACAATGTTCACATTCAGAGCGCCCAGTTACAAAATTGCGTTTGGTATGTAAACGCCAGGTTAGAGCGTCAACAAAGCTACCCATAGCTGCCCCGACAGCCCCCAAGAAAACAGCAGTAACTACCATTAGCATAATGCTAGCAGTTTTTCGGGTTAAAACAAAACTCCGCCTACTGGCTGCAGACGGAGCTTAGGTCAACCAGCAGAAGAGCTAGTTGCTTTGACAGTAGAAGCCGCCCTGTTCCTGATATATGATAGCCGCAAAGTTTCTGCTACCAAGATTGGCCTGTACGCCGTTAGCACCACCGCACTTGGAACCAATGTAGACTTTAATTTCACCGGCTGCCACAGTCACAGGCGAACCCGGTGCCGCAGCATTGTAACCACCAGTGGCTGGCAACGCATATGTTGTACCGTTGCTAGGATCCGAGAACGAGGAACCATTTACAGTCAGATAGTTACCAATGAACGCGTTAAAGGCGGCCAAATCCGCAGGCAACGCACCCTGCGTGTTACTCTGGTAAGAAGTTACCTGGCTCATGAAGCGCCCAAGGTCACTCTTGCGCTGTGTGTCACGCTGACCACGCTGCAAAGCTGGCAGCGCCAGGAATACCACCAGGAAGATCAGGCCAGCGATTGCCAGCACCAGTACAACCTCGATGATGGTGAAACCCTTGTTATTTGCTTTTGCTATTCCCATAACCACCCTTTCAACTCTTTATATCGTAACTGCTTATGATTATATACTACGAGGCTTCGCGCGCAAGCATATTTTACGTGCCAGGCAGGTTGCCGATAAGGCCATAAACCGGCAGCAGGATCGCCAGAACCATTAGGCCGGCAATTAAAGCCAGGACAACCATAAGGATAGGTTCGATGGCTGTCGAGATCGATCGGACTGTGTTATCTAGTTCGTTCTCGTAATAAGTTGCAGCCTTGCCCATCATCTTGTCGATACCGCCCGACTGCTCACCAATACTAATCATCTGTGGTACAAGCGATAGAATAACCGATTCACTTTTGAGTGCCAACGATAAGGCCTTGCCGCCTTTAACTTTTTCGCTAGCGCGCATAATCGCTTCGGATACCGGAATATTGTTTACAGCGCGGGCCGTAATGCGCAACATCTCGAGCATTGGCACACCAGTAGCCATAAGGGTTTGACCGGTGCGCGTGAGGCGTGCCATGTAAAGCTTTCTGAACAAGCCACCAAATACCGGCACACTGATCTTAAAATTATCGAATGCTCGGCGACCAGCATCGGTCTCGATATAGCGCTTGGCAAAGTAAACAGCCGCAATGAGCAGCATGAGTAACAGCCACCAAAATTTGATGGCAAAGTTTGAAGCCGACACCAGGCCAGCGGTAATGAATGGCAGCGACTTATGGAGGTCATGATATAGCCGTTCGATCTGCGGCATTATGGTGAACAACATAAAAGCCACGACACCGGTAATAACCACTAGGACGATAATCGGGTAGACCATCGCACCGCGCACTTTGCTCAGTAGTTCAGAATCTTTTTCTTGTTGGGTGGCTACCCGCTCCATTGCTTCGTCGAGTGTACCCGAAACTTCGCCGGCGGCTATCAGTGCTACAAACACGTCATTGAAAACTTCTGGGTGTTTAGAAAACGAGTCGGCTAGCGAGCTACCACCTTCGATACTAGTGATAATTTCGTTAATAACCGCCACCAGACGCTTGTTTTGTGTCTGCTCGGATAGCGTTCGCAAACTCTGGGCCAGCGGTAGGCCGGCGTTAATAAGGGTCGCTAGCTGCCGAGTAAAAATAATCCTATCTTTAGAACCAACCCGGTTTGCAATCCGGCTAATAACACTCGCCTTGCGGGTCTGTTCGGTAATTTGCAGGGGTACGATCCCCTGCGCCATTAGTAACTTAGCAGCCGCGCGCTCTGATTGGGCCTGCACTGTTGAGTGAATGACCTTGTTGGAACTTGTGTCGCGGGCAGTAAAGTCAAAAGTAAGCATTGCTTTTAAATTAGCCTCGCATCATCCTTTCAAACTCCCCGAGGTCAACGGCATAGTTGTGAGCTTCGTCATAGGTTATGGTGCCACCCTGAACAAGACCAACGAGTGTTTTATCCATCGACTGCATGCCTACGTCACCACCGGTCTGGATGACAGCGTCCAGCTGATGGCTTTTGCCCTCACGTATGATGTTACGAACCGCGGGCGTCGCCAGCAGAATCTCGGCAGCGACCACACGACCGCCACCTATAGCGGGGATCAATCGCTGCGAACAGATGGCTTGTAGAATGTTAGCCAGCTGCGAGCGAATCTGTGGCTGTTGGTGCGGAGGGAAGACGTCTACCATGCGATCTATAGACTGGGCAGCGCTGTTAGTGTGCAGTGTAGCAAACACCAGGTGGCCGGTTTCGGCAATGGTAATGGCAGCGCTAATTGTTTCTAGGTCACGCATCTCACCTATCAAAACCACGTCTGGGTCTTGGCGTAAACTAGAACGCAGGGCCGCCGAGAAACTGTAGGTGTCATAGTGGACTTCACGCTGAACCACCAGTGATTTTTTGGATTTGTGGGTAAACTCAATCGGGTCTTCAATAGTAATAATATGGTCGGCTTTTTCGGTGTTTATCTGATCGACGAGTGCCGCCAAAGTGGTCGACTTACCCGAACCAGTCGGGCCAGTCACAAGAACTAGGCCTCGTGGATAGTTGGCGAAGTTATTGACCACCGCCGGCATGCCAAGTTCGGCCACGCTCTTAATTTCGTTGGGGATTAAACGGAGAGCGCCTGCCAGGTTACCTCGCTCATGAAAGGAGTTTACCCGGAAACGCCCGAGATCGCCAAAGGCAAAACTAAAGTCAAACTCTTTGTCTTTTAGTAGAATTTGCTTCTGTTCGTCGTCGAGAATGGCGAATACTAACGCTTCGACATTTTCTTCGCTGAGCGTTTCATAGCCAGCGATTGGCACCAGATGGCCATCAATCCGAAGCATCGGAGGCATTGATACCTGTAAATGCAGGTCAGAGGCCTTTTTCTTTATGACCTCTTCCAGTAAAACTTCAATTCTTAAACTTGCTGCCATGCTCCACCCTTTCCTTAGGCGACATTTGCCGCGACACGGTTAACCTCTTCAAGTGTTGTCAGGCCCGTCAGCGCCTTCAGATACCCGTCCTGGCGCATTGGAACCATTCCCTGAAGAATCGCTTGCTTCTGGATCTCGGCACTGGTCGAATGCCTGACGATCAGGTTCTGGATATCTTCGGTCACTTCCATTACCTCATACAAACCAACGCGACCTTTGTACCCGCCAGGGGTCTGAGGCGAATCGACACCCTTGACCAAAGTATAAGCTTTTTGGTCTGCCAGGGGCAAGTCTTTGTAGCCAAGGTCCTCGGATACATGATGGATACTAGCCCGATCTTTTGGTAATAGATTGCCAACTGTCTCGTTAATATTCTGGGTCTCAATCTCGTTGGACTTGTAGGTTTCATGTTCTTCGGTCACACGACGGACAAGACGCTGACCGATTATTACATTGACGGTAGAGGCGATTAGGAACGGCTCGATGCCCATATCGAGTAAGCGCGGCAAAATACCAGCCGCACTGTTGGTGTGTAAAGTACTAAATACCAAGTGGCCGGTTAATGCGGCCTGTACTGCCAGGTCGGCAGTTTCTTTGTCGCGAATCTCACCAACCATCACGACGTTGGGGTCCTGACGCAAGATTGAGCGTAAACCAGTTGCAAAAGTCAGGCCAACATCGGCGTTCACTTGTATCTGGTTGACACCTGTCATCTTATATTCCACCGGATCTTCAAGCGTCACAATGTTAATTTTGTCACTTTTAATCTCTTGGATGAGGGCGTATAACGACGTTGTTTTACCGGAGCCAGTCGGGCCAGAAGTCAAAATCATACCATTGGGTTTTTGGATTCCGCGGCGGATCATGCGTAGTGCTCGGCCGGCAAAACCCAGGTCTTCGAGCTGAAAATTTGTGCCGGTTTTGTCGAGCAAACGAATAACCACCTGTTCACCCCACATAGTTGGGCTAATCGCTATACGCAGGTCGACGTCCTTGCCGGCCATATGAATGGCAAATTGACCGTCTTGCGGAATACGATGTTCATCAATTTTTAGATTACTAAGGATTTTAATACGCGATATGAGCGCCGGTTCAATACTTTTGGGCAGTTGCATAATTTCGCGCAAAACACCATCTATGCGGCAACGAATCTTCAGTGCCGCTTCCAGTGGTTCTATATGCACATCTGATGCTCGGTTCGAGACGGCATATTCCAAAATTGTACTTAAAGCCCGGCTAATTGGTGAATCCTGGACGATTGCCTTAATGTTTTGCTCGAGAGTTAGTTTGCTTTTGCCGGCCGGCGTTTCTTCCTCTGACTTGGCGGTGGCAATAGCCGCGCTAACGCCTTCTTCCAGGTTAGTGCGATACTGGCCGAGTACATGGCGTACGCCTTCTTCTGAGGCCATATAGACCTTAAGCGGGTGGCCTATTTTGTTTGCCAGGTAATCCACAGCCTGGACGTTGTTCGCGTCGAGCATGGCGACCGCCAATCGGTTTTGTACTTCTCCGAGCGGTACGGCCATAAAGTGCTCAGCAACATCACGCGGTAGGAGTTCCAACACTGTTTGATCGATTTGTGCGTCGCTTAAATCAACGTAAGGCACGTTGGACACCTGAGCTATGTAGCGAGTTAGCTGCTCGTCACTGACTACTTTGTCTTCGACAAGGGCCACAAACAATGGTTTACCCGTCTGGGTAACCTGTTTATGGTACTTATCCAAAACGGTCGCTTTAACCAAGCCCTCACTTAATAAGAGTGCTTCCAACTTCTTCTGGTTCTCGTCGGTGAGAATACTCAAGGGCAGGTCTCCCCCGTCCCCCTACTGGCCATTAAACGGTTGCTGGTTTGCCGGGTTGCCTATCTGGATCACCACCGTTGGATTAAGGGCGTCTTTGTTGAACGTTTTATCCGATGGTTGAGTAATTTGACTCGAGATTGGTTCAACCTTCTCAACCTTAGTCCCACTCTGTTGCGGCTCGCCGAACACGGCCTTGACTATCAGAAAGGATATCACTAGAGTGAGCGACACAATAAGCATTAATAAAGCTAGATCGTTACGTTTCACTGTACTACCTCCTGGATGGCGTTGACCGTTTTCGATGGTTGGTAATAGGTTGTGGCTTCAATACCAGCTCGCAGATTAGCATCGGTACCATTTAGGGTAATACCGGTAATCTTTATTGGCCGGATGGTCCGCTCCAGGTCTTTGATCATGGCTTCGACCTTGGCGTATGTGCCGGACACTACAAAACTGAATCTAATTTCCTGGGGCTTGGCTTCGGTTGCACCTTCGGCCGCTTGGTCGTCTTCGGGTGGGACTGTAATGCTCTCGATAGTTACTCCGGATCGACCCAAAATAACTTGTTGCAATGAGGTAGCCAGCGCAGCCGAGTCTTGGGCAGTTGGCAGGGCGTCAAGAATGCTTTTTAGATTGCTGTCGTTTGGATCGGTCTTTACCAAGGCAAGGTTGGCGTTGGCTACCAAGCTGTCGACTTCTTGCTTCAGCTGCTTGGCATTGGTAATATTCTGGGTTAGCGTATCGCTGGCCTTGAATTTGGCGCTTAGAACCTTGTTATTATATTGCCACTTACTGAAGAGATATTGACCTGTTGCCACACAGAAACTGACGGCTACAGCCGCTACCACCACCCAGATAAACATATTGCGCCCCGCTAGCTCAATTTGTTGGCGTTTTTTGAGACCAGTCAGACGCTGGGTATCAACTTTTATACCTGGAGTTGGCGTTTTTGCTTCGGCCATCACTGGCTCCCCTTGTCATCAAATACTGGTTTTGGACTCTGTGTTACCGACGGAGTAGTGGTAATATTAGGCACTTTGGCAGTTAGATCGGTATTACCGGCGGCAAACACCGCATCGCGGAATATAGCCTTGACAGTAAAGCCAACCGACCCTTCGGCAGTAACCCTTACCAGACTGGAAGTTTGGATCCGTACCTGATCAAAAATTTTCTCGGTTACCGGGTCGCCTTGGCCATCCACCTTATAGGTTACTTGAGCGTTCTTAAGAGTATCAATAAAGATGTTTAGTGTTTCAAAGCTAGCCGTACTACCTGTGAAGACTATCGTCTTATCGAGGCTTACCAGCTGCAAGCTGCTTAAACTGACTGAGTTCGGGGCACTTGGATTCAGAACGCTTAGGAAACTAAACAGCCGGCTGCTAACACCTTTGGCATTATGCAGGGCGGGCAGGCTCTCGAGTTGGTTCTGGATGGTTAAGTATTTGTCGACATCCGGTATATCTTTAAGCTCCTGCACTTCGCGTTTAATATTTTCGGAGGCCAAATTAATCTGCAGCTGCTGTACAAACGTCACGTATACAAACAGTAGAGCGCTAAGCCCCAAAGCCGCCAGTGTCACAAGAATCGATATGGTAACAACCGCGTTCTTCGCTTTTTGGGCGTTGATAAACTCTTTCTTGAGGTCTGGTAATAGATTGAGCTGGATCATGAGGCTTCGCCTCCTGGCAGCATACTGATGTTTAGTTTAGGAAAAATCATATTGTGCGCTCCGCCAGGCCAACCACCACACCAAACTGCGGTGCTAGTTGCGTTAATGTATCGCGTACATCGTTACCAAAATGGACATTACTCCAGGCATTGCCAGCGGCGGTGGCTAAACCGGTTTTAGTTGCTAGGTACTCTCCAAAGGCTGGGATACTGAGCGCAAAGCCAGACAACACCACCGAACTAATCGGGATGTTCGGGTAGCGTGATTGGAAGAATTTGGCCGACTTGACGACTTCGCCAGCAAACTGCTCGAGTGTCGCATCGAGCGATTTAATAATTTGGCCCTCTAACCGGTCTGGGTAGAGGCCAAACTTAAGGATGAACTGCGTGGCCTGGTTGGCGTCTATGTTCAGGTTCTGCATGGCGGCTTTCACCAGCGTTTGCATGCCAACTGGTATAGAACGTACGAGCCGTGGTGCGCCGTCCAATACAATCACTATGTCGGTGGTGAAGTCAGCAAAATCAACAATTGTATGAACATCCTTACTGGTTGGCGGTAGCAGCGAACGCACAAGTGCAATCGAATCTGGTTCCAGAGCTACGACATTGAGGCCCAAGCCTTCGATCATATCAAGCCGGGCCTCACTAAACTTATTGGCCACACTAGCTAGCAGAACTTCAATTTTACTGGGGTCGCGTACCGACTTGCCAAGGATTGCCCAATCGATTTTGACTTCGTCGAGTGCCATCGGGATAAATTGTTCGGCCTGGTATTTAATAGTGCTCGCCAGTTCCTGCGGTGGCAGATCGGGTAAATCAACGACGGTAGCAAACGTCTTATTGGAAGGAATGCCGACGACCACGTTGTGCAGTGTAATGCCGGCTTGGGTTACTAAATTGGTGATAACCTCGCCAAGTCGCCTTTGGTCTTCGGGTGCGTCCGATGTAGATATACGAATATCAACCGGAGCCGAACCATATTTAACCAGACTCCAACTATCACCGCTTTTCTTGAGCTGCACAACCCTCACTGCGGATGTGCCAATATCAAGCGCAAAGAAGTCGCCCACCGAGGAAAAAACCTTCATACTGCCCTCGATTATAGCACAAGCACGTTGCTCGTCGATGCTATAAAAGACACTATTTTTTCAGAAGCGAGGCGGTAACTCGATGGTATTTATAACCTGAACCATGGTGCTGTTTGTACTATTCAGAGCATTGCGTAAGTAAATCTCGGGAGTAAACTTGAACAGTTCAGCAGGAGTCTGGCGGGCAACAGTTGTAGCGCCTGACGCACCATATGAACGCCACAACTCAAACTGGCCGGCACTAACCGCTCCGTTAACAACTAACTGGTTAACGTCACAGGCGTCGCCTACGGCTTGCGGGGAGGTCTTTGGCCAACAGTCCCGGAAAAGGCCAGACGTAACACCATCGCCCTGTGCCACATAGAATCCATCAAGTTGTTTAACGTTCGACATTATAGCCAAGTTGTGAGTAGTAATAACCACCAGGCTTGGCACATCCGCAAGATTGGCGTAAGAAGCGGGATATTTTAGGTCGTTATCAACAAAAAGGTCGTTAACGCCTATATATATTTGCGTGGCACCGGCCGGCATCGTGCCATAAAGATGTAGGTTGCCCGAAGCAGCACGCCAAACACCGCTTCCTCTTGTACCAACATCATACGTCCCCGCAGCCAATGGCGTAGCCGAGGCATAAAGCGACGCGTAGTCCGTCAGACAGTGCGAAGCCGCACCGTAATAGCCTAATTTCGTGGCGTCAGCTTCATTGTTGGCGAACGTTAGACTACGCGACAAGTCACCAAGTGCTCCCGAGCCCACCAAGACTCGTCCGGCCGAACCAAAGGACGTAATCTTGTTAAGGGCAAAGGCATTATATTCCACTGATGAACCAGCGTACTGTGTCGGAGCAGTACCGGCGAGTGCGCGTGCAGAGGTTGTAATCTTAGCACTTGTGTTACACGCAGGGTTAGCGGACACAAAACCACCGCCCGCCCACAAATCGTTGCCGCTAAAACGCACATACGGCTTTTTAGCCACAACTGCACATGCGCTAGTACTGGCTCTGCTGGCAACCGAAGGGCTAGCTGGCTGTACATACAGCACGCGACAGATCGTAGTACCAGGCGTTTGGGTAGTTATAGGGATGTTCTCTGTACCAACCGTTACTGTCGCACCAGCCGCGAAGACCTGCGAAACCGAGCAGGTAAACGATGTGCCGACCAGTGCACCGCCACCATCCTTGTTGTAGCACTGAGCTGCACTACTAGGGGTCGTGCCTAAATTATTAACGGTATATGTAAACGTCAAGGTATCGCCATCCTGCACAGTGGTCAGGTTGGGAGTCACGACAGGATTTAGGTTGTAGTCGATCGTAACCGTCGCACAGACCAAGGCGCCAGAAACACCGGCTGTATTGTCATCTGAAGCAGGGCTGCCGGCAACCCGTCTACAAATCTGCGTGCCGTTCGCCGCGTTGGCCGGCACCAGATAATTCTCGGTGTTAACATTTACCTCGACACCACTGCCTATATAGCCGACTGAGGAGCCAATATTTACAACATCGGAATCAGAGTTACTAAAGTAAGTCCTCCAGATTATACTTGAGGGGTCAGTACTGTTTGGGCCGGCATTCTTTAGGTAATGATTGAATGTGATTGTTTGCCCGGGGGCCGGCGTTGCGTCGTTGACAGTTGTACGGCCGGAAATAGAAAAGTTATTATCGTAAATATTATCAAAGTTTGTATTGCCTACAGGATTGGCACATTGGCGACGAATACCATAGACCCATGCCCCGGCAGCGGATGTTTTGAAGGTGATAGTAGAGGCTGTATTGACATCGCCAAAGAAGGCATCGTCAGCCGGGTTAGTACCAGAGCCAGTGCCTTGATAATAACTATTTATTGCATAGCCAAATGAAGTTGTCCAACCTATCCAACCATTATCGGCTGCAAAATTGACCCGCGACTGCCAGTCGGCTATAGCCGCGGCTGAAGGAGTACTGTCGTGAGGATTTAAATCGGTCATTGTGCCGATAATGAAAGCTGCGCCACGTTTCTCCTGTGTCGTGCCATTGTTGTAGTCGTCCATAATAAAGGCAATTAGTTCGGCGGCCGTATTGACATAATTAGGAACAGCGTTTACGCCGCCATCGTAGAGTACCGGCAAAACATACGTGCCCCAGTCATCCTTAGTATTCAGGAAGTACCCATAGTTGGGGCTTCGACCGAAATAGGGCCAGGCCTTAGCAACGTCGGTATAACCTACAGCAAACGATGTCGCCGCAACGA
Organism: uncultured Candidatus Saccharibacteria bacterium; assembly: GCA_964405095.1. Classification (GTDB taxonomy): domain Bacteria; phylum Patescibacteriota; class Saccharimonadia; order Saccharimonadales; family EFPC-124; genus CAYOML01. The sequence continues at coordinate 49,914 of CAYOML010000005.1, forward strand.
TCGCTAAAATAACATAACGTCTCATGGCTGCCCACCAAGATTGCGGATCATATTCTGGTAGCGTTCTTTGTCAGCCTCACCAGTTGGTTTATCGGCTGGGATGAGTTGAATAGCCTTCTTGTAGGAGTTAATTGCTAACTCTTTGTTGACGACTTTTTCGGCGACCCTGCCAATCGACTCTTCGATGCCCTGTGTATCTTTGATGGCAGCGGCGGCCTGATAGGACTTCAGCGCAGCTTGGTTATCGCCCTTGTTTTCGGATACAGTACCCTGCATATATAACAGATTGAACCGCTCTTGATCAGTCAGGTCGGAGCGCTGCAACTCGTTAGAGAGCGTTTGTTGAGCTGCGTCATAATTACCATTGGCGGTCAGGGTTTGGGCACTATCGAGCTTCTTAGCGAAACTTTCGGCCTGGTTCTCGGCGGCTTGTTGTTGTAAGAGCTTTATTAACAAACCTGCTCCCAGCGCTAATACGGCAACACCGGCGATGCTACCTACCCACACCAAAATCTTCTTGCGTTTGCTATCTTTTTTAGGTGTATCAGCCATAATACTTACGCTTTATAGTTTACTATACGCTACCCTCGCCGGCAAAACCAAAACTAATAAATTTAGAGCTGTCTGTATAATCAGATCTATGCGCCGGCTAAGTCCAAATATGCGCAAGTTGTATATAGCCAATTTTTTAACTGGCCTGGTTTTTTGGTATGGGATCGAAAAATTATTTCTGCAATCAATCGGTATAGGTGCAGCCGACATTGGTTGGATGCTAGCCGCTTACACATTGCTGGCGTTAATATTGGACGTGCCCGCGGGTATTCTGGCCGATAGGTGGAGTCGCAAAGGTACACTTATACTGGCGATTGTCTTCTTAGCTGTGTCGGCGGTAGTACTGGGCGCCAGCACGAATACCTCGCAGTACGTTAT
>CAYOML010000005.1:50943-52302 GCA_964405095.1 uncultured Candidatus Saccharibacteria bacterium
CGAGCCTCGACACTATCTGTACTGAGCACCAGTGAGCGGCTCATCCGGCTGCCGGGGAGTTTCTTGCTCGGTTGGCTGATTGCCCAATACGACGTTTTCGCTGCTCTAGCCGTGGTCGCCATCAGCGGCCTTGTGGCCCTTATCTACTGGCTGATCATCGGTCTGAGGCGACTTAACCACACTCAGGTAGCCGTCGAAGCCACCGAACATTACGCTCAGATATAAAGCCATATCATCGAGTTGCAAAAGACGCATTTTTATGCTAGTATTATTAATAACCTAAAAAGTAAAACAAACATCTGTGGAAACACATAAAACCTCCCAATTTATGCATGATGTATGGCGAGCATTAGCCCGCTCCGCTTCACGATTGGCACTAACAGCTCGTACTCTACCCTGGAAACAAGTTGGAGTTTTTGGCGCATTAGCTGTGGCCTCGATTGGTGTGCTATATACTGCTAACTTTTTCTGGCCGCGGAACATCCATTTTGCCTACACTGAAACCAACTGTTTTGTAAACCCGGTATTTCTGCCTGGACTGGTCGAGAATGAGTCAAGCAGCAATTTTGATGTGACACTATCAACCAGCTTGTCGCTTGGTGGTTTGCCGCTATATTCCCACACAACCTGCGTGTCGCCGCGCCATGCGCCACAGAGCAATATGTCCGAGACAGTCAGCCTAGCCCCTTTTGGTAATGGACTGGTTAAAAAGAGCATCAGAGTCACTACAGCTACCTTGCCGTCGGTTAGCGCCCTGACGCCTAGCACGACACCAGTTGCGACTGGCAATCAGTATATGTTCAAAATCGACCAGCAGGACGAGCTCTTCACATATCGGCTCGGCGCTAACAATAAACAAGTGGTGTGTGAAAAACAGTCGGCTTACTTGCTGGCTTGCGATCTTAGCAAATTGGCATTAGCTCAATCGACCGGCTATAAAATCAGCCTGTTACGCCTGTTCAATGGCCAGCCCGATGACATCGTCTTTACCGGCACCATCAAAACCATCGACGCCATCCACGTAGTTACCGCAAGCATCGCCCCCGGCCAAAAAATATTTGGTATTCCAACTGATATTGCGTTGAGTCTCAGCAAGACGGCTGGTAGTTACCACAATATCAAACTGATTCGCAGTGATAACCGCCAAACAATACCCATCACTCACACACTGAAAGCCAAAACAATCAATATCCATCTTACGCAGCCGCTGCCGCGCGGCTTGGCATTTACTTTAAGTATCGAACAAATTATCGCCGAAGACGGTGGCCATCTCGATCAGCCTTATAATCTCCCCTTTTTGACGTCAAGCGGCCCACAAGTAGCCGGTATTAATATTGGCAGCTACAAGGTTGCGACTGG
>CAYOML010000005.1:52402-59940 GCA_964405095.1 uncultured Candidatus Saccharibacteria bacterium
AATGGACGAAGCATTTTAGCTTACAAATTTGGCAGTGGCGCTCAAAAAGTTATTTTTGTCGGTGGTGTTCATGGCAACGAAAAAAGCGGGGTATACATGTTGCGCTCGCTCATTGACTACCTAGAAGCCAATATTGGTGTAATACCCGCCAGTCGCACAATAATTATCATCCCAATTGATAACCCCGACGGCTACGCTGCTAACCGCCGCACCAACGCGAACAACGTTGATTTAAATCGCAATTTCCCAGCCAATAACTGGAAGGCTGGCGTTACCGAGCCAGGCGGTGTTTATTTGGCATACGGTGGCGGCACAGCACCACTATCCGAACCAGAGTCACGGGCACTGGCCAATTACGTGGCCGGGCAAAACCCAGTGCTAGTCATGTCCTATCACGCCGCTGCCCACTTAGTAGCCGCTAACGAATCTGGTAACTCGCTGAGCCTGGCCTACATCTACGGCCGCCTAGCCGGCTACCCGGTATACGGCAACGAAGCCGCCAGCGAGTTTGACTACGACACGACCGGCGCGTTTGAAGACTGGTTACACGACGCCCACGCCATCCCCTGTATTTTGGTGGAACTGATAACCAAAACTGGTAACGAATTTACTCGTCACCGCAGTGCCATGCTCAATATGATCAGTTTCTAGATCCGAACCACCCCCACCTTATTACTTCAACGGCACATTCCGCTCGGGCAGCCCTGGGTGGGCTGCTCCGGCTGCACTCGGCATCCAGACCGTTGAAGTAACAAGGTGGGGGTGGTTCAGTCTCTAAACAGAACAATGATCGTCGCCAAAATAGCGACGGCCACGATGACTACGAAAATCTCCAGCAGGGTGAAACCGTTCTGTCTTTGTGATAACCCGCGCATACAAGCTCTCGTTACTTAGTACCCTAATGATAACACCGATTTTATGGCCCCTGGTAGCTTTTTACTATTAGTAAGCATTAGGGTAATATAGCTATATATTATGAGTGTGCGGAGCCTAATGGGAAAGGGCCATACCGGGCTTGCAAGTCGGTATGGGCTACGTTCTGTCGGTCCTTGGCTGGCATTCGTACTTTTGTTTAGTTTTGCCACAGTCCTGACTGCCAGCGCTATCACTTCCATATCACGGGGTTATGCGACTAGCACCAAGCTTGCGCTGGGCACAATCGTTAGCCTAGAGGAAAATTCAACTGATCGGGTGGTAGCTGCAAAAAGTGATAACGTAGATAGTCTTTTAGGGGTAGTGATTAGCAACGAAGGCTCATTCTTATCGGTCACGACTGGCGAGAAGAGCCAAGTCCAAGTAACTACAAGTGGGACGGCTGACGTATTAGTATCGGATATTAACGGTAGCATTGTTCGAGGTGATAATATAACCGCCTCACCAGTTGCCGGTGTTGGTATGAAGGCAACCGGCAATGTAAAGATTATTGGTATTGCCCAGGGTGATATCACCAATACCACCAAACAAACCTACAAAGACGATAAAGGCGTCGAGCACCCGATAGTCTTAGGCCAAGTACCTATTCTTGTTAATGTTGCTTATTACTACAAAGAACCCGAAAAAACATTAATCCCTGAGGCTATCCAGAAACTGGCCAATGCCCTAGCCGGTAAGACCGTCAGTTCTTTGCCCATCTTAATTAGCGCCGGGATATTCGTAATAATGCTGGCCGTAGTTGTGAGTATTATCTTCTCCATGGTCCGTGGTGGCATTATTTCGGTGGGGCGCAACCCTATGTCACAGTCGGCAGTCTATCGTAATCTTATTCAACTATCAGCCCTGGTCTTAGTAATTTTGGGGGTCGGGTTTTCATCAATGTATCTTGTGTTAACGCGGGTGGGTTAAATGAGTTTGGTATTTTTACAAATATTCTTACTGCTTAATGTCTTTTTGATAGGTGTAGTGGCAACCATTGCAGTTAGGCATGCATATGCCCATTTCCGGCCTCAGCCACAATCGAAGTTACGTCTGTTGGCTACCCCACCCCAAATCCACTTACCGGCGACGGTTAGGCAGCGAATTCTCGAAGAGGCCGAAGAACATTTTATGTCACAGCTAAACCAATCTGTGGCGGAATTACAGCGTGATCTAAAAGCCACCTCTACTACTCTTAACCAACAGCTCCAGCAGTTGGGATCTGAAGTTGCAATTAGCGAGCGAGGCCGCTACTACAACACTCTCGAAGATCTGCGTAAGCGCACCGAGGCTGCGCTCAGCGCGGCCCAAAATGAGATAGACAGCCACCAGGCCGAACTTAAGACTAAGATGAGTGAGACGCTGGCCACCGAGCAGCAACGTCAAATACAGGAGTTAGTGGTCGAAAAGGAACGCCTGATCAAGCAGATCGACACCAAACTATCTGACGCCGTCGGCTCGTTTTTAACCGAGACATTGCAGCACAATGTCGACCTTGGAGCCCAAACCGCCTACCTGACTGCAATCTTAGAAGAACACAAAGCCGACTTTAAGCGGGAGGTGCAGGGTGAAGCTCCAACTACCAAATAGCATATCTTCGGTACAGGACGTTATGTCGCTAACGCTGGAAGTCCGTGAATATGCCCGTTGGTTTTCCCAAGCGGCCATAAAACAGCGGGTCAACGCCGGACAAACCGCCGAAACCCCAGCCATAACCCCAGCTGCCACAGAATTGATCCTTCAGTGGGCCCCTAAAGAACAACTTAATTCCAAACGTCTTGACGAACTTATCGCAGCGCTAGAGGCGCTTAAAGAAACGGCCCCGTCCATGACAATTACCCTGGCCGCACAAGCACCTGGCGATCTAAAGAAGACTCTAGTTGGCTGGTGCCGTCAGAACATCTCGCCAGATATATTAGTCAGCTTTAAATTCAACGCCACTATCTTGGGTGGCATGGTTGTACGTTTCGGTAGCCACGTTTTTGATTGGTCATTCCGTCGTCAAATATTGGCATCGCGTGCACAGTTCCCGGAGATTTTACGCCGTGTTTGATAACTCGACTTTCCAAAAACTAGTCGAGGCCAACAACCTTACCGGCGAGGTGGCAGCCGCTAACAGCTTCATTGTTGAGGTCAAAGGCCTCGAGGGGGTGCGCCTCGGGTCCCAAGTTTTGTTCGAAGACGGCCAACGAGGCCTGGTTCGCGAGGCTTATGGCGACCGAGTCATCTTATTTAACATCGATTCCGAAAAGATAGCCCCAGGTACTTTGGCGGTTGTCCAAAACGACACGTTAAGTGTGCCAGTCGGCGAACAATTGGTCGGGCGAGTCGTCAGCCCGATGGGTAAACCGCTCGATGGCAAAGGCTCAGTGCAAACCACACATGTATCAGGCATATTCAATCCGGCACCAGGCATTATGGCGCGCAGCATGTTGAATGAGCAGCTGGCAAGTGGGGTTTCGGCCGTCGACATGTTCTTCCCGATCGTGCTCGGCCAGCGAATCGCCATTTTAGGTGATAGCAAATCAGGTAAAAGTACTCTGTTGAGCCAGTTAACCGCCAGCCAACAAGGTACCGACAGAATCGTGGTATATGTTTTGATTGGTAAACGCAAAGTAGACATCGAACAGTTGTTAGTTGGTCTTAAAGAATCTGGCGCCATGGATCACACCATTGTGGTACTTGCTGATATTTTTGATTCCCTAACCCAGTCCTACTTAGCACCGTACGCTGCCTGCGCCATGGCCGAACATCTGTGGCACTCCGGGCATGATGTAGTTGTTATTTATGATGACCTAAGTAGCCATGCCGAAGCCTACCGACAATTGTCGCTACTGCAGGACGTCGACCCTGGCCGTGATTCATATCCGGGTGATATGTTCTACGCTCACTCCAGCCTTTTGGAGCGCGCTGGTAAGTTAAAGGATACCGGTAAAACGCTAACCGCCCTGCCTGTGGTCTTAACACCTAACGACGACATTACTGCATATTTATCGACTAGCATTATGTCGATCACTGACGGCCAGATCATTTTGGATCTTACAAACTTCCGTCAGGGAATTCGGCCAGCCGTCAACGCTGGACTATCGGTATCGCGTGTCGGTGGCCAAGCTCAAACAGGCCGTCAAAAGCGTTTGTCGGGCAGCCTATTCAAACTTTTAGCCAAATACAAACAGGCTGAAGAATTCTCACACTTTGGTTCCAGCCTATCTAAAGATGCCCGGATTGATCTTGAACTTGGTAAGCAAATTTATGAGGTCTTGCTACAGCCACCCGAAGAGCGCCACACGCTTACCACGCAGCAGCTCGTGCTAGAAACAGTGATTCTAGGCGGTGGTAATGTTGGTTTTGATGTTGCAGGCTTAAAGGAATCAGCTATCAAACTAAGTAGCAATGTTAAAGCCGATGAAGATTTTGACCGTTTAGAAGCCGAGCTGCTTACGAAACACGGCATCAAGCCTAAAGAGCCAGAGCCAACAGATAAGCCAGCTAAACCCGAAGGAAAACCCGATGCGAAGAGCTAGCGCTGTCGAGAAAGAAAGTATACAGATTACCACCGTCGAAGACCTGACGGCGGTATTCGAGAGCCTGGCTAGTACTCAGGTGGCAAAGGTCAAGAATAAGGTCGAATTATCCAAGCAATTCTTCCAACTACTGTGGTCTCGTTACAGCTCGATCCGTATTGACCCGAGGACCCAGATCACTCACCGCAAACAGTCAGAGCAGCAGCAGGAGAATTCCAAAAAAGTCTTCATTATTATATCGGCCGAAGCGGGTTTAAGCGGTGATATTGACCAGCGCTTAATCGAAACAATGCTCCAAAACTATGACAATACCAACACCGATATTATCGTACTCGGTACACACGGCGCCAATCAGTTAGCTCAACGCGGCATCCCTTTTATTCGCTATTTCCAAGTGCCAGAAACCGACAAGTACATTAATGTTAGCCCAGTCATTAAGGCGCTGGCGCCCTATTCTCAGGTAGTCGTTTATTACGAAGAATATATATCGCTTGGCGTCCAAGATATTAAAACCATTGACATCATTTCGCATATGCACGCCATGAGTCTTGAAGCTGGTACTGGCGAAGATCTCATTACTCCCGAAGATACCATTTTTGAACCGTCGCTCGATGAAATCGCCAACCAGATGGAGCACACTATGGTCAGCCTAGCTCTCAGCCAAACTATTTTGGAATCGAGCCTAGCCCAGGCGGCCAGCCGTTTTAACGCTATGGTGGTGGCTAAAAAGCGTGCTAGCGAACTACTTCTCGCCTACCGCCTGGAATTTCACCGCGCCAAACGCGGCGAAAGTGATCGCCGCTTGCGCGAAGTATTGGTAAGCCTTAAAAAGAAGAGGAAACGTTCCGGGGGGCACCGATGAACGAAGAGGTAGTCATACCAGCATTGAGCGCCGAGCATGTTGGTTTTATAAGGTCACTCCGTGGGCTAATGGTTGAAGTTCAGGTACTCGGGCAGTGGCCAGAAGAAAAAGAGCTGTTGACTGTTGAAGGTTGCCCAGAAGTCTTTTTGGAAGTCAGTTTCTTCCAAAATGGCAACGCCGTCTGCGTTAACCTTGACAACAATCAGGTGTTGCGTTGCGGACAAAAAGTGGCTCGCAGCAAAACTAAAGTGACCGTACCGGTCGGGCCCGAAACAATGGGTCGAGTTTTTAATGCCCTGGGCGAGCCGCTCGACGACGCACCAGCAATCACCACCAATCGTCGGCCCATCAGCGAAGCTACGGGTACTAAGAGTTACCGAAACAGTCAAGAACTCGAGCTCCTCGAGACCGGCCTAAAAGTTATCGACTTCCTGACGCCGTTTGTGAAAGGTTACAAAATTGGGATAGTGGGTGGTGCCGGTGTTGGCAAAACTGTACTAACTATGGAGATGATCCATAACGTTACCAAAAATGATAATAAGAGTTTGTCGATCTACTGCGGCGTTGGTGAGCGCATTCGTGAAGGTAATGAATTATACGAAACCTTAAAAGATACTGACGTCTTAAAGAATACCGTTATGTTCTTTGGCCAGATGGACTCAACACCTGCCATCCGCTCGATGGTTGGTCCGGCCGCAGCTACGGCTGCCGAATATTTCCGCGACGAAGAAGGTCGCGACATACTATTCTTTGTCGACAATATTTACCGCCACATTCAGGCATTGACCGAACTTTCTACCAATTTAGGTTTAACTCCGTCCGAAGGTGGATATTCAGCGACGGTTTTTGCTGAACTCAGGCGTTTGCAGGACCGCTTAAGCTCAACCGAAAAAGGTACCATTACTTCCGTCCAAGCCGTTTATATCCCGGCTGACGACTTAAGCGACCCAGCCGTGCAAGCTATTTCGCAACAGCTCGACTCAGTTTTAGTTTTGTCGCGTTCCGTCGCCGAGAGCGGCATTCGCCCGGCTGTCGATTTGCTCAAGACAACCTCGTCGCTATTAACCCCCAAAATTGTTGGTGAACGTCACTACAAACTGGCTAGTCGTGTCCAGAATATTATGCAAAAGTACGACTCGATTAAGAACATCATCGCTATTGTCGGCGAGAACGAACTGTCGCCTGTTGACCGGGCCGATTATCAGAAAGCTAAAACTCTGATTCAATTCTTCTCACAAGATTTTGCTGTTGCCGAACACCTGACGGGTAAGCCTGGTCAGTACTTTACGCTCGAGGAGACCCTAAACGGCATTGAAGAGATTGTCAATGGTAAGCAACCGGCTGCCGCGCCGCAGCCACCTGCCGAGAAATCATGAAATTCAGACAGGGCGAAACTGAAAGGCTAAACGTCATTGCCCGTGCTCCATTCCATATATATTACGAAGGGCCGGCACAAGTCGTAACGGCCACTAACAAGGTTGGGACATTCGATATTATGCCAGCACATGCCGACTTTTTTTCAGTACTCAACCCCGGCGATGTAATAATTGACACCGACGAAAATGTTGAACCGATAAGTTTTAAGATAATGAATGGCATTATTACTGTCCGTGATAACGAAGTGATGTTGTTTGTGAATATGTAATAGACCAAATCTCCCGAATCAACTATTGAATCACAACATAATCAAATGCGTAGCCGCCCGGTGTCAGCGCTCCGCCCACACCAATACTAAAACCACTGGCACTGCGTGTAACGTATATACTGCCAGCACTGCGGCCAACAGAGGTTATTACGACATGTGGAATATTACCGTAGGCTTCATGGAAGGTTACGTTGACTACAATGCCGCCGCCACCGCCTGAGCCGACGTTAACGGCCACCGTGCCTGAAGTGTCACCACCGCTAATTGAGACTGTACCATTGGAGCCAATCGCCCCACCGGGACTAACGCTTGGTGCAGCGCTACGGGTAATAATGTGCCCGCCAATTGTTAGGGTCGAGCCAGATACCAAGTTATTGGCCTGGAAGCTACCGGCAAATAGCGCCCCACCGACTGTCAAATTGCCAACGACGTTCATACTACTACTCACCGTCACTGCACCTTGCAGCTGCGTTACCCCTGCCACACTCAAACCCTGGCGTAAACCCAGGCTGGTACCACTAATATCACCGTTAACATTCAGCTGTGAAAGCGAGGTATTGCCGGCTTGTAGGTTCGCCAAGCTGGCGTTTGCCGC
>CAYOML010000006.1:0-54128 GCA_964405095.1 uncultured Candidatus Saccharibacteria bacterium
CACGACCAATCCTGCCTGACGAATTAAAGCTCTACAGGGGTAAAAGCGCATTGCTACACAGTGTCAAATCCGGCGTTACCGGTTTATGGCAGGTTTCCGGGCGTAGCGACTTACCGTTCGATAAACGAGTCGAGCTAGAATTATACTACGCCCAAAACTGGAGCTTCTGGCTAGATGTTAGGATTCTTCTAAAAACCATTCCAGCACTCCTGAGGAAAGGCGCCCGGTAGTGGCTGCAGTGCCTAAAGTTGCGATTGTTTGCGATTGGCTAACCAACATGGGTGGCGCCGAGCGGGTTGTACTGAGTGTACGCAAGGCATTCCCTGAGGCACCAATTTACACTTCGGTCTTTGACCCAGAAGGCTGCCCACAATTCAAAGGTTTAGATGTCAGAACTACATGGTTGCAACATCTGCCGCGTATTTTGCGTCGGCGCCACCAGCTATTCCCAGTATTCCGCGCCCACGCTTTTCGCAAGCTCGATCTTAGCGCCTACGATACGGTTATCTCGATCAGCAGCGCCGAGGCCAAAGCTGTGATTACTCGGCCAGGCGCGCGCCATATTTGCTATTGCCTCACCCCGACTCGCTATTACTGGAGTCATTACGAAGATTATAAAAAACAGCCAGGCTTTGGATGGTTAAACCCTCTAGTTCGCCTACTAATCCCGCCCTTCGTAGCCTGGATGCGCCACTTAGATCTAAGGGCAGTAGAGGGAGTGACAGAATTCGTCGCCATTTCATCGGCGATTGCCGAAAGAATCAAGCAATATTACGATCGCGAATCACTCATAATATACCCGCCAGTCGATATGCAACGCTTTCGTGACCTGACTATCACTGGCCCGCGCTCCGGTTTTATAGCTCTGGGCAGACAGGTGGCATACAAACGCATGGATCTCGCCATCCAAGTCTGCAATGTTCTGAACTTGCCACTGACGGTCTATGGGAATGGCCCAGAGCACAAGCGTTTAGTGACAATGGCTGGGCCAACCATTAAGTTTGTTGTCGGCGCGACCGATGCAGAAGTAACCAAAGCACTGACCCAAGCCGAGGCGCTAACCTTCCCCCAAGACGAAGACTTTGGCATAGTCCAGCTCGAGGCCATGGCCGCCGGCTGCCCAGTAATAGCTCATGCTAAGGGCGGAGCATTGGACGTAGTTGTCGGCGGTAAAACCGGGCTATTCTTTAACGAACAAACCGTCGAGAGCTTACGAGAAGCCCTAGTCCGATTTGCGTCAACGCGTTTTATACCCAAAGTTTTACAAATGCACGCTGAAGAATTTAGCGAAGAACGGTTCGTTAGACAAATGCATCAGCTCGTCGAAGCCGAGGTTTGAACGGGGCTATAGCCCACCGTAACCCCCACCATAGTATAGGTAGGAGTCTGGCTTGTGATAGTCAGTGATTTTCAGTGGTTTTGTAACTGTACTATTGGGGAGTATATACAGTTCGCTACCACTTTTGGATACCAGTAGATAATCATCGGTAAACCAACCATATTGTCTGTACTCACTTAACTCTGCTATGGGCTTACCGTTGGAACCCGCCTTATCACCAACAATCAGAGTGTTTTTACCATCGCGACTTTCTGACCAGAAGGTTGCTTGGCCAGACGGAGACACAAGGTACGTGGGGTAAGTTGCGTAAAAGACTTTGTCGCTGATATCTTTATCCTTTATCTTCCCCTCACTATATTCGTAACCTTTGAGCATTCCACCGTCTTGCCACACCCGAAAGAATATATCTGTAGGTGTATACTGCCGACTCTCTATGTATCCATCAGGTGCATTGGAAAACTCTTTGACAATTTTCTTACTGGTACCGTCAGTCTGGGCGCTAAGAATAGCCTTCTTTTTGCCTATGAGTCTACCTGGGTTGTAATAACCTGTACCCCACACCTTGGTGTAAACTACTTCGCTACCAAGAAGCGTTGCATTGGAAATTTGTTCGCGAGCATAATCAGTCGTTCCCGTGCCTTCCCCGGCAGTTTCATCGAGAGTCGTCAGTTTGCCTCGCTCAGCATCAAAACTTTTCAAGGCCGACTGCTTTGGTTGCCACGACTGAACAGTATTGCGAAAGACTGTGTAAACCAATCTATGCTCAGCCCATCCGGACAGTGTAAACTCAGCGTCGCCTTCGTCCGCCACGACCACTGAGTCCTTGGCAGTGTCAATTATATAAATTTTAGCCTTATCGCTATCTCGGCTGGCTTTCAGAACCAGGTACTTCCAATCACGCGAAGCGAGCAGAATGGTATCTGTATCTGCCTCCTTTCCCGTACCTGCCAGCACTACCTGCTGGTTAGCACCGTCAAGATCACTCTTCATAACGTTAATTTTGCCGGTGCGCTTGCTCAAGAAGTAAACCTTTCCATAAGGTGTCATAGCAAAAGTATTACCGTCTATGGCTTGTTCGGTAACGGTTAAATTAATCTTAAGTTCGTTGTAGCCAACAATTCTGATCTTGCCGGCTTGTGTAGTCTTACCGACAGGTAAAACAACCGTGGCCTCGCCCTTGGAGTCTGTGATGGCCGTTGCATCGAGAGCGGTGATGGCCACCTTTTCAATAGGTTCGCCACTAATCCGATTAATGACTTTTACGGGCACCTGGCGGCCAGTTGCTTCTAGGCTCAGGCTAGCAGGCTCAGACGACTTAGTTAGCCACACATCCACTATTACGTCGATTTCTTTGTAATACTTTTTAGCAATAGTAATATGCTGTGGTCCTACTGGCACTCCGTGAAATGTTATATTACCCTGACTGTCCGACTTCGCGCTCTGGCCAGCCACTCTAGCTTCAGCATCGGTCACCGGTTTTTTAGTCTGCGAATCGGTTAACGTCAGGGTAACATCTTTTTTAATAACCAGCCCAAGTATGCCGTAGCGAGTTGTTGGCACTGCAAACAACACACCCAATACCAAAACAACACCGGCAACTGCTAGCAGTATGCGACCCTTTGTGGTGGCCGACAATACCTTTACACCCTTGAGTAAGGTGGGTGGCTCAGCTGCAATTTTAGGTGTTTGTTGTTCATCGTGTTCGGTGCCGCCTGGTGGCTCTTCGGGCCTTTCAATATCAGACTCGTGCTTTACTGCTGTTTCACCATCCGACTGCTCAGTGGGTTGAACACCACTATGCTCTTCGGGGTCCTTTTCGTCTGCCATACCGAACGTGCTCCTTTAAGCATAAGAGTATCTCGACCGCACATTTAATACAACGGTTAGTCTTGCAGTTTCTGAATGACTTCTTTGACCTTTTGGGCCATATCTTTGCGAGCGACTAAAACACCGTTGGGGGTATTTACAACGACGACATTGTCTAGGCCAATAACCGCTACTGCTTTGTTAGTTTCGGAGTTATGGATAAACGAATTACCGACTTCCTCTACGCCAACCCGACCATACAGGTGGTTACCTGATTCATCGCTCTCGACAGCTTCGTGTGCATCTTTAAACGAACCAACATCCATCCAGTCGAACGAAGCTGGCACGACCTGCAGATTGTCGTGGGGCTCCATCAACACATAGTCGATGGCTTCGTTACGGAACGACAGATAGGCATCATGGTAAGTCTTGGCAGTCTTAGATTTTACCAACTGGTCGAAGTAACCCTTCCATTCGGGCGAATATTTAGCAAAGTCGCGCACGAAAACACTGATCGGCGCCACAAAGTAGCCGCAGTTCCATAAGTAACGACCACTTTGCATGTAATCTCTGGCAACTTCGTAAGCCGGTTTTTCTTTGAAACCGTCTACTTTGTAGATCAACCCGCCGTCATGTATGGTTTGGCCTTTTTGTATATAGCCAAAGCCAGTTGCGGGGTAGGTTGGTTCGATGCCAATCAGCGTTAGGCGTTGGTTCTTGACCGAGTTCTCACCGGCAACGCCCAGAGAATATGCAAAGCCTTCGGTGTCACGTATAACATGGTCGGCATGAATGAAGGCCAGTGCGTCCCTGTGGTCGTGGCGAGATTGGACTTTGTGCAAGCCCGCAATTATGGCACAGGCCGTACCGCGCCTGGCTGGTTCAACCACAAAATGGTCTTTATCCATTTTAGGCAGTTGGGCGTGCACATGGTCGGCATGGCTACCCTCAGTTACTACGTACACATCTTTCGCCACCCGCCCGGCACGCCGGTAGGCGTTCTGCAAAAGTGTCTCTCCACCCGTTAGGCTTAGTAAATGTTTCGGGTAATCTGGTGTCGAAAGGGGCCAAAGGCGGGTACCCGACCCGCCAGCAATGATGACTACTATCATGTAAAGAGTATAGCAAAACTTGGTGCAACGTGGTTTTTATACCTTGTTCTTGGTGAATATAAACGAACGCATAATAACAAAGTTCCAAACAGCAATTGTTGCCACCGTCAGGCATTTAGCAAGAAAGGCTGCGCCGATAAGCTGCGCATAAAGCCCAATCAACCCATTCGATAGCAAAAGATTGAAGGCATACAGCACAGCCATTTTTGCGCCTTGCCGGTTTATAGAATCGTCACGACCGGCTTTAAACACCCAGTAACGAAGCAATGTGAAGTTAAAAACAATCGTCAAAATATAGCTCACCGAATTAGCAATGTATAGTTGTAAACCGAAGATCGAATGTAACACATAAAATAACCCCGTCTCGACGACAAGGCTAAGCACACCACTCACTACGTAGCGTAAAGCTTCGCCGTGGATCTGTTTATTCTGGCCAAACATTTTAGCGGCTGTCATTAAACTCTGACCGAACTCAAGAATACGAGTGCTCTTTTTTAGGGCCTTGCGATTACTGATAATTTGTTCGGCAATTGAGCCGGCATTTCGGGCAGTCCCCTTATACCACACCTTAACTGTATCGAGGCCAGAACGCGCAAAGACCTTTTGTAGTGTCTCGGGGCTAAAGTAATAAACGTGAGTCGGGGGATGTATCATGCGCCACTTACCGCCTCGGGCCCGCGCGATAAGTGCCGATACGTCACCGGTAGTCAGAGCAAGGTAGCCGCCTGGTTTTAAAATACGATTTATCTTCTCTATATATTTATCGGGGTGGGTCAGGTGTTCAGCTACATCCCACATGCAAACCAAATCTACCGAACTATCTTTAATTGGGTAATCTAGAAAGTCTTTTGTGGTCGCATTATGACCGCGGCTTTTTGATTCTTTTATGCCTTCTTCGCTGACATCAAAACCGATATATTTTCCGGCAATCGGCTTCAGCAAATCTAAGAAATATCCATAGGCCGAACCAAGTTCAACTACATTGTCACCCTGTTTCAAGGCGCCAATTCTCTTTAGTCTGGCAATTCGCCTTTTGAAGTTATGCTCGAGCGCCGGTCGATCGGCTACATAGTCTGCATATTCCATGCCAAAAAAGTAGTCTTGCTGATACAAGTCGTGTAACTCCTTACCAGTTGGGATTTCTTTTGCGACCACCATGCCGCATTTTTTGCACTTAATCACACCAGGGCAATATGGCTCAAATCTTTTACCGCTGCAGGCAATACAAACAGTCACGGGTTCTGCCATGGGTGCACTCCATTTATTTCTTTGTTAATTATAGACCGAAACGGGACTTTTATCTCAAAACGGGCGTACTGTCGGGTCTGGCTGAAAGCCTAGTTCTGTTTGTGCCTTGTGTATGTCTGCCCAGCTGTAGCTCGGCGGAGATTCCTTAACATTATAGTGTACCTCTCGGCCTCGCGCCTCGAGTGCGGCGATAAGTGTCGCGTTATTGGTTGATACGCCACTAGCTACGTTATAGACCACACAAGACTCAGTTTGTTTATCCGTTTCAAGCCTGCTCAAAACCTTCACCACATCGTCAATATGAATGTAGTCACGATAAAAGGTATCGAGACCATTTAGTATTACTGGTGAGTCTGGTGTAGAATGCGCGAGCTTATAGACCAGTGAATTTGTAAATTCAGGACCATAAATATTAAAGGGTCTGAGAATAGTTACAAGCAAATTCGAGCTTACGGCAATTTTGCCCAGAGCTTGCTCGGCGGCCAGTTTGGTTTTGCCGTAGACCGATTGCGGGTCGATGTTGCTCTGTTCATCGGTCGGCGAATGATCTAACTGGTTATATACTGCCGCTGATGAAGTGAAGATAAATCGTGCCACACCATACTTGGCACTTAGCCGAGCTAGTTGCTTAGTTGCCTCGACATTAACTTGCTCGGCCATATGCGGGTCGTCCTCGCATGCCCCCCCTATCATCGCCGCAAGATGAATAACAATGTCTGGCCGTTCTTTGGTTATGATATCCGACAAACCGGCTGTATCGGCGAGGTCGGTATAGTACATCGAACCATCGGGCAAATCGTTAGTTTGGCTGCGGCTTAAAAGAACAAGTTCATGCCCAGCCTTAGCTAAAGCCTTGCTGACTTCCCTGCCCACATTACCCGAGGCTCCGGTAATAAAAACTTTCATATTGTCTTACACTATTCCTTTATCCTAAAGCCAATTGTCCTCAACTTAACAATAAAGTCTTCGGGCGCAAGTTCGTATTTTAAACTCTTGTCTATGAGCCTATCGATCGCATCAATGAACTCTTTGTGTCTGAAAGGTTTCTCGCCCTTAACTACAAACACTTTGTTATTAGGCGTTTTCTCGACCTTATTAGGGTCATAAATAAGCTCTTCGAACATCTTTTCGCCAGGCCTCAGCCCGATAGTTTCGATCTTGATCGGTTTATTCAGTAATTTCACTAGGCTTTTGGCTAGATCCATAATCTTAACTTGCTCGCCCATGTCTAAAACAAATATTTCACCATTCTTGCCAAGTACTGTGGAGTGAACAATCAGTTGGGCTGCTTCCTCGACAGTCATAAAGAACCGGGTAACATCTTTATCGGTTACGGTGAGTGACCGCCCTTGATCAATTTGTTTCTTGAAAATATTGACTACACTACCGTTGCTTTGTATGACATTTCCAAAGCGCACAGCATTAAACTTGGTGACACCCCCGCGGCCCGCCAAAACTTCCATCAGCATCTCGCCCAAGCGCTTAGTGGCACCCATAACATTTACAGGGTTGACCGCTTTATCTGTCGACACGTAGACAAAATTCTTAACCCCATGGCTAACTGCCTGGCGCATAAGATTTAATGAACCCCACACATTGTTATTGAATGCTTCTATAGGATTATCTTGCATTAGCGGCACGTGTTTATAAGCTGCGGCATGAAACACAATGTCTGGCTTGTACTCAGTGAAAATCTTATTAATAACGTATGGGTTTTTTATATCTGCAATCTTATAAATAAAATTCTTCTTGTGGCCCATTTCGTGCTGTAAATAAAATATGCCGTTTTCCCACCAATCGACACACACCACAGATTCTGGCTCCATACTGGCTAAGAGGCTTACCACCTTAGACCCAATAGAGCCCGCGGCGCCAGTTACGACTATCTTTTTACCCTTTATGAATTTCCTGGTCTCCAACAAGTCATGTTTTACCGGTTGCCGGCCAACTAATTGCAGGATGTCGACGTCGGTCAGGTCGTGAACGTTAACAGTATTTTTTGAAAGAATCTTAAACGAACGCGGGATGATTGATATCTTAACTTTTTCGTCCTCGACCCCAAGCAGGAAGTCGCGCACCACTTTGGCTGGTGAGGAGGGGATCGCAAAATAAATGTCGGTGATCTTGTGTTTCTTGATAATTCGGTTAACTTCGGCAAGCGTGCCTAGCACTTCGCCGTTCATAGCCACGTCATCAAGGTAGCCAGCAATCGGCTGATTGTTGCGCTTCAAACTACGAGCCAAACTCCGGCCCGCAGTACCATAGCCAACAATTAGTATTTTTTTCGCCACTAAAACCCCTAAAGACCTATTGCTAAAGACTTATCCTGATTATACAGCAGGCAGCTTCTCTTTCATCACGACAAACTCTGGGCGCTGTTTCTGGATATCTATTGAGTGCGCAAGGTATGTCCCAATTATGCCAAGCAAAATGAAGTTAACACCAAAGCAAAACAACACAATCACCATGAGCGAAGTCCAACCGCTTATAACTTGGGACCCAAGAAAGTATTGGATCGTCAGCACGACGCCATAAAGGAACGAACTGAGTGCGAATATAATGCCAAGTACCATCGCCATACGCAACGGCTTCTCGCTAAACTGCAGGATCCCTCGGTAAGCTAAATCAAGTAACTTACGCAAACTGTATTTACTAACGCCGGCTATGCGTTTGTTGGGTTGATAGGCGATTGTTACACGCGACATCGGTAGCCAAGAAAAATACCCGCGCAGAAACAGGTTGTTCTCTCGGCTTTTAACCACCGTTTGAGTAACAACTTTATCAATCAGACGAAAGTCCGATGCGCCATACTCCAAGTGCAGGTCGCTCATCCAATTAAGGAATCGGTAGTAGAGTTTTGAGGTCCCGTACTTGAGAGTTCCGACATCTTCAGCGCTATCTTCGCGCGTCATTTGTACAATTTTGGCACCCTTCTCCCATTCTTCGATCATTTTCGGTATTAGTTCTGGGGGGTGCTGCATATCGGCATCCATCATAATAGTTGCATCGTAATCAACCGAGGCGTTCAGCCCAGCCCTCAGTGCCGATTGATGCCCGGCATTGTGGGCAAACTGACGGTAATAAATGTAGTCATGTTCGTGGGCGGCCTTTTCTATGACCTGCTGGGTGTCATCGGCACTCCCATCGTTCACAAACATAATATCAAGCTGGTACTTAGCAGCTAGCTTCTCGCGAACCTTAGATAGCGCATCTATGGTATACAGCAGCGCTTCGCCTTCGTTGTAACAAGGAAGAACAATAATCAGTTTCTTCTTGGGTTCCATCAATGATGCCTCGTTATCCGACCACTACTAAAAGTATTGTACAATATTCCAGTAATGAATCAGATTTTCGCGGCGGCATGGGTAGGTTCTACGAAAACTGCTCTCGTCAGTGCCGCCAAGCTTAAAAACAAATATGTAAACATCTTTCTTCTCGCGCTGCCAATACTCGCTTTCAGTGCTGGGCTTGTTGCTTCCGGGGACAAGATTATCCCGGGCGATACCGATTACTACTTCCAAACATACGAGGCATTTCGTCGTAGCATACTTGAGTTCGGCCAGTTCCCCTTTTGGAACCCATGGATGGACGGCGGTATACCACTCTTCGCTAATATTCAGTTTGGGCTCATCAGCCTGCAGTCGCCCTTTATTCTTCTTTTCGGATCTGTCATAGGAATGAAAATAGCCATTGTGCTATATCAATTGGTCGGCTTCTTCGGCTTCAGAAAACTTTTCCGAGACGGTTTCAAAACCGATGCTGTGCGGTCAATCTTGTTAGCCTACATACCAATTTTCGGCAGTTTTTTTGTTTTGCGGACAATCGCCGGGCATTTTACTTTCTTACTGATCGCTTTCGTGCCATGGCTCATATATTTCTTCATTGGGCGTGACAAAAAGTATAGTTGGCTGTGGTTTGCACTAATTTATAGCTTTATGATCTGGTCAACACCCCACTACACAACCATTATGTCGCTAATGGTTGTTGGGGTCTGGTTCTTATACGAGGTTATTAACCGGCTGATAACCGCTAGGCGTAGCCAAGCCTGGAAAGAGTTCTTAGAAAAAACCAAGAAAGACCTTTTCTTCTTTATGAAAGCTGGCGGTCTTATCTTAGTATTTTGCGCTTATCGCTTGTTCTTCGTGGTCCAATATCTTAAGGATTTCCCCCGCCTTGAGTCGGCCAAAGATGAGCCATTTACCGGCCTTTACCAGGGGCTCTACTCAATTTGGGGACCCGACCAATACCGCTCGCCGCCCTTACTGCCATCCAATTACGGCTGGGTTGAGACCGCAACCTACATAGGTATCGGTACTTTGGTATGCCTGCTTTTGGTGGCAGGGGTCTATGGTGCCAGCCGGTTTATAAGAAAGCATAAAGACGCCGCCCAAAAGCTCTTTGCCTATCCTGTGTTCCTGCTTGGCGCCCTTTTTTCAACCTTCTTTGTTTTGGGCATGGGTAATTTTGGTGAGCTTTCCCCCTACCGCCTGCTTAATCACTTACCAGTTTTTGACTCAATGCGCGTGCCCACCCGTTGGCTTTTATGGTCGGCTTTGTTCGCACTTTTCATCTTGGCGGTATACAAAGGCGCTAAATTCAAAAAAGCTATCAACATCATTTTGTTCCTAACAGTTATTGAACTATTCATGACAGGTTCACACATTATGGGTAAAGCTTTTTTTGTAAGAATCGACCAATACCGCTCACCACAAGCCGCGTTCAACCAGGTTTACCTGTACCGAATTCCAAGGCCAGCCTACCTGCCCGACAAGAACTTTCAGACCGTCTACTGGTACGATGAAAACTTGACCGAAACCACACGCAATAACCTGGGCCAGGTGATTGCCGGCGACTCTTTAGTTGACACTCGTATTCCTGGCAGCACCATTCGCTGTGGTTCGAACCAAATCAACTGTCGGTTTACGAGCGAAAACGTCAAAATGACTTATTGGTCACCCAATAAGATTGTCTTGGAGCGCACAGCGCCTGGGTCTGTGAATATCAACATGAACCCCGGGCGCGGTTGGAAGGTGAACGGAAAGTATATATTTGCTGGTTATAAAGTAACCGACCCTCATGGTGAGTTCATAATCGATGACCCCGCCCAAACCATCACCTTGGAATATGCCCCTAGCCTGTCGCCAAAATGGATTTTCGATAAACTGCCATTCTAGGCCTCAATTAGGTTAAATTACAACGCTTACGCTATTTACTCAAAGGTATATTGATGGTATAGTGTATATGTTGATATGAGATCATTTACTAAACACAAAAACAACAAAAAGCTGGCTGTCCTAACCCTTGTCGTCGCCGGAGTAGCGGTTTTAGGTGTGGTTTATCTACTAATTGCTAAACCCTTTGCGCACACCCCGGCCGGGCAGACGGAATTACGCCCGTCTAATGAAATTAACTACTCCCCAGCTACCCCGCAAGAAAAAAAGGATTCCGACCAAGCTAAAACGAATATCGTGAATCAGGATACTTCTCCAACCAACACCAGCCAGACCATTGCTGTAACTATCTCGCGCGCTTCGCAAGTAGGCCAAGCCGTCAGTGTCCGAACATTTGTTACTGGTGCAACAGCCGGCGAATGCAATCTTACTTTTACCCAAGGGGCCCAAACTATAAGCAAGCATATTCCTATCGCCTTAGACGCCAACTCATACATTTGTAACACCGACATAGCCATCGACGAGTTCGCAGCTAGTGGCGATTGGAATTTAACCGTCGTCGCCAAGAGTGGTAACTCAACCTCGCCGGCCGCAAAACAAACCGTCACGATAACTAAATAATATGCGACGCTCACGACTAATCTTACTTGCCCTGACAATAGCCACTCTAGCTCCATTTATGACGAGTACGGCAGCCATGGCAGCAACCGGCGCTGACTACAACGCTGGCTATATTATTGACGATCTAGTCTTTAACAATAAGGCCGCAATGTCCGTACAGCAGATACAGGATTTCTTAAATGCTAAGGTCCCCGTTTGCGACAACTGGGGTACCCAGCCCTACGCCGGTACAACCCGCCGGGCCTACTCTGAAGCCCGAGGCGAGATCTTCCCCCTAATATGTGTTAAAGAATATTACGAAAACACCACAACCAAAGAGAACAACCTACAAGGTCATCCCATCCCGGCCGGTGCAATAAGCGCTGCCCAGATCATTTGGAATGCCTCTCAGGCTTACAACATCAACCCTCAGGTCCTTATTGTATTGCTCCAAAAAGAACAAGGCCTAATTACCGACGATTGGCCGTGGTACCGCCAATACCGCAGCGCTACGGGTTACGGGTGCCCCGACAGTGCACCTTGCGACGCTCAATATTATGGCTTTTACAACCAGGTTACCAAAGCTGCGTGGCAGTTCAGACAATATGCTAATAACCCAAATAACTACAACCACATCCCTAACCAGAACAACTTCATACGTTGGAGCCCGGATCCTTCCTGTGGAGGTAGCACCGTCTTTATCAGAAACCAAGCTACTGCGTCGCTTTACAATTACACGCCTTACCAACCTAATCAGGCAGCTCTTAACAATATGTATGGCTCAGGTGATAGCTGTTCGTCCTATGGCAACCGGAATTTCCTCCGTTATTTTATTGATTGGTTCGGCTCACCATATGTTCTTTACTCATGGACTACTGTCAGCCAATACGCCTATTACGATAACACCAAACAGCTGCCAGCAAGTCTGGGAGCACTTGGCCCGGGACAGCGTTATTACCTCGTTGTGAATATAAGAAATACCGGTAATGTCACCTGGCAGAACAGTGGGCCGAACCCAGTTAACTTAGGTACAGCCAACCCTCAAGATCGTGCTAGTCCGTTTTGCGACAGCACTTGGATCGGTCCAGCACCTGGCTGTAACCGAACAGTTGCTTTGGGCGAAAGCAGTGTTGCGCCTGGGCAAGTAGGTTCCTTCTCGTTCTGGGTTAAGACCCCCTCAACCCCAGGCAAATATAACGAGCTTTACACGCCGGTCACAGAAGGTGTTGCCTGGATGAGCAATAGCACCATAAGCTTCCCAATGGCCGTTAATCCTCCCACATTCAGCTGGAAAACCACCGGGCAATACGCGTATACCGACAGCACTAAAACATCGACCGCCTTTGATCTTGCCCATCTTACGCCCGGACAACGCTATTATTTGGGTGTCAAGGTAAAAAACACCGGGGATATGGCCTGGCGAAATGTTGGTAGCCAAATTACTAAGTTGGGGAGCACGAGCCCCAAAGATCGCACCAGCCCGTTTTGCGACAGCACCTGGGAGAGTTGTACGCGGGCGGCCATGCTTAAAGAGGCAGTGATTTACCCCGGTCAAATTGGCTCATTCGAGTTTTGGATCACGGCACCAAGCACGGGCAACTACAAAGAGTACTTAGCACCTGTGGTCGAGACTAGCGGCGGTAACACCTGGATGTCCGGCCAACTTATTACCTTTAAAATGGGCATCAACCCATACACCTGGGCAGCCGGTCCTATACGCTTCTTCACAAACAACACTAAACAAACCGCGGCCGACCCGACGAGGCTGGATCCTGGGCAGCGCTACTACATGACAGTTGGTATTCAAAACACCGGTGCGTCAACATGGCATAATACTGGTTCCAATCCCGTAGCACTTGGTACGGCCAACAGCACCGACCATAGTAGCAAATACTGTGATCCGACTTGGCTTGGTTGTAATCGCCCCGCGCGTCTCCACGAAAATACTATAGGCCCGGGTCAAATCAGCTACGCCGGTTCTGTTGGCTCATTCGAGTTCTGGATCACAGCGCCAGCCAACCCGGGTAACTACGTAGAAAGTTTCACTCCACTTGTTGAAGGCCTTACCTGGATGGGGACCAGTACCATCGACGTACCTGTAAAAGTCAGTGCTCGCAACTTTAGCTGGACACTTATCAACCAATACGCCTTCACCTCCTCCGACAAAACCACCTCTGTTAACCTTGGTGATCTTCAGCCAGGTCAGCGGTATTACCTGACAATGGCCCTCCGCAACGATGGGAACTTTACATGGTACAAGACTGGCCCCAACCCTATGCGTTTAGGCACCGCTAGCCCCGAAGACCGCGTAAGCCCCTTCTGCGATTCAACCTGGCTTGGCTGTAACCGTCCGACTGCTATCCATGAATACACCATTTCCCCGCGTCAGATCGGCTCATTCGAGTTCTGGATCACGGCGCCAGCTACCAAGGCCAGCTACAACGAGATATACGCGCCGGTCATGGAAGGTGTGTCGTGGCTGGATAGCCACACAGTGAGTTTCCCGATGATTGTTCGTTAAGCCCTAAACCTTTTCTACAAACTTCTTTACCGCAACAAACGCATCGTCCCAGCTGGTTGGTCTATATTTAGTTTTGATGGCTGCTTCTTTTTGCTTTAAAAGTCCAGGGTCATTCTGGTATAGTTGGACCTTTTCCAACATAGCTATAGGATCATTAGGCGAGAAATAATCTATAAGCTTGCCGGCGATCTCGGGCATCGATGAGGTGTTTGATGATAAACAAAACTTGCCATAAAATAACGATTCTGAAACCATCAGCCCCCAACCCTCGTAAAACGAAGGGAAAACTGTAAAGTTGCAGTTCCTATACAGCCAAGCCAACTCTTGGTCATTGCAGTTAGTAAAAAGAAACTTTTTAGAAAGCACCGGATCGTTTTGGATCAGATACAAAAAATCGTTAGCAAGCCATCCATGGCGGCCAACTAGAACGACAGTTGGGAAGTCTTCACCGCGGTGTATAGCCTCGCGGGCAGCATAATACAAAAGCATATGATTTTTGCGTGCTTCGATTGTGCAAACACATAAAACATATTTGCCATTTTGAACCGGTAGATCTGGTTTGACCGGTTTTTGTTCCATAAAATCGTCGCCAAGTCGGAAGACATGCACCGCTACTGGTGATTGACTGCGGGCTTTCATAAACGCCTGCACATCGCGTCGGGTGGATTCTGAAATGGTCAGCACACCATCAGCAATACTAAACATCTTCTCCATATAACGAGAAAATTGACCGGGCATGTCTGGTACAAAGTAGCCCGGGAAAAATGCGGGCAGCATGTCGTACACAATCTGAACAATCTTAAAATGAGTCTTGGCGCGGCGCCTAGCAATAAGGTTTGCGAAAGTATTATCGGACCAGTCGCCACTCAAAATGAGCAGTGTGTCTTCTGACTTAAAAATAACAGGGGTGTCTGGTTCGGCAATGTGGCTGCGGAGGTGTCGCAAGCGATGATACTGCCTGCGCAGATACGCCCTACTAGCTGGCGGTAAAACTGGTTTCACGATATGTTTTGCACTCAGTAAAATCTGTCTAACAAAACTGTCTGTGCCAACTTCAGTTATAGTATCTCTTGCCTTGTGCTGTAACTCCTTTATGCGGCGGTCAATATGCCCAAAATCAAATTCGGTAAATAGCTGTCTATCCTTGTGAAAGACAAAAAATTTAACCTTTTCTTGATCGGCATAGCGTTTGGCAAGGTTATATTCGACACGCTGGATACCGGTAAGATGGCCAGACCAGTTAATTAGCATTGTTACGTCAATCCAGAGTGTGCCTTGTGTTTGCTTCATATTCAGTCCCTAAATGTGTTTTTATATAGTTCGATTAGTTGATCAGCGCTGGCAGCGATTCTTGCCGCCTCAGAGCGCTTCCCGATCGGTCTAGCTGATGCTTGCCTGATTACAGTGTCTACTAGTTGGCTGTACGCCTCTGGGCTATGCTGATTAGAAATGTATTTCTTGGCAGCCATGCCTATGCGGTTGCGCTCCGCAGAAGATGTCACAAGTCGTTTAACAGCTTTTAGCAGCTCGTCTTCACTGGTGACTTTTGCAACACAGTCATCGGGCAACTCAGAAAACCAACCTAGCTTGCCGTTGACCAAAACAACACAGCCATAACGCATCGCCTCGAGTACTGCTAATGACGTCTCTCCGCGGTAGCTCGAACGGTAGTTAACGAGTATGTCCAAGTCACTCAAATGTGATTGGTACTCTAGGTCCGACAGGTTGGTGGTGAGTCGAATATTATCGTGACTCTTGAGCTTTGATACTGCCCCAGGGTCAACATTCCCAAAACCAAAAACGTGCAGCATGATTTTGTCTGTGAGCGACTCGTCACGAGCAAGCTCCTCTATTATACCAAGCCCTTTGTGACTGCTCAAAATACCGGCCAGGCCAACGTGCACAATACTCCTATGCTGCGTCTGAACATTCTGTTTGGACATAGCTACGGGTAAGCCGCCCTCGATGATTACTGGCCCATCTGGCTGAACTAGTTTTTCTAGAGCATTCTTGGCATATCGTGAGTGGGCTATGCCGGCAATCTGATTATTTACAACTGACGTTAATAAAGCTGAGTCGGTGGCACCGACCATTTCATCTAGTTTAAGCTCAGCTTCAACACGTTCGGGTAGAATAAGACCCAATCGGGCCATCTCACCAAAGGCTTCGCTTAAAACCATATCGTGGAGAATCGCCACACCGGGTAGGTATAGCGCGTTAAGAATCGTCAAAAAATGATATTCACTGTTGCCTATGTGGTACAAGACTGCGTCGTAGCCGCGGTAGGCCAGGGCGCTAAAATCTTCGGCAGCAAAAGATGGCACCAAATATTTTAGATAATTCGGCCTGATCTGCATTGATGGTTCTTCTTTGCGATCCTCAAAGTAATAGTTGATGTCAAAATGTTTGGCTATTGAGTAATGCAGTTCTTGTACCACCTTGCCGATGGCTGAATATCCATCTGGAGTAGGTGCCAAAATGGCTATTTTGGGCTTCTCAATACGCGCAGCCGGGGAAATCGCCGTACGTTCCAGAGTCGCACGAACCAAACCAGCCGTGCGAGCCCAGGTGTAGTGCTCATTAATAGTGGCGTACAATTTTTCTTTTTGCGCCCAACCGTCACCGTTAACGGCCCGGCGCAGTTTTTCGGCTATGTCGTTTATGTCTTGAGGATCAAAAAAGTAAAAAGCGTCTTCTGAGATCTCTCGAAACACCGGGATATTTGAACATGCCACCTTCTTACCTATGTGCACAGCTTCTAGGATCGGTAGGCCCAAACCTTCATATTCTGACGCAAACAAAACGGCCTGGGAGTGTTGATACAGCCATGCCAGTTCTACTTCGGATACGTTATCGGTAAAAATAATATTGTCAGCCAGACCCAAAAGCGTCTCGCGTTGATCAGTTGGGAAGGTAGAGGTGATAATTAAATGGTAGTCGTCGCCAACACTAGCCCGAAACTTGGCGAATGCCTCGATAGCTTTCTCGTTATTTTTACGCACGTCGTTGCTAGTAGAAAAAAGTATGTAACGTTTTGGCACATCGAACGCCGGCTGTTTAAATTCTTCAAACATGCCCTCGATGCACGCGCCATCGATGTTGATAACCGGCTGGCCATCGTCTTTCATACCATAGTACACAGCCAGGTCGTCGGCTACAGTCTGGGAAATCGCAAAAATCTTGTCAGCTTCATAGAGCGTGACGTGACGCTGCATATAATTTTCATAGTTCCAGGCGAGCATGTAGCGTTCAAGGTACAGCAGAGGAATAGAATCGTAATAAATCAGGCACTTAGCAATCGAGTCAGGGAAAACACAAGCCGTTGGCTCTTGGAACAGACAAGGAATCATAAACCAATTGGTGGTGTGCCCAGCTTTCTGTGTAGCCAGATAGTCATTCAGGATTTGCTTGTTAATCTTAGCAGCCTCGGTATAACTGAGCTCCAGAGTTGGCAGCAAATCAAGTTCAACAATGGTTGCCTTGGAGCATTTAGACATTATCACCTGCACGGCAGCGATGTTTTTGGGTAGGTGAGTCGAGAATATCAGAACAAACGAGGTATCGTCGCTGAGGTCGTAAAGTGTTTTTAGTAGTGATAACGCATAACGCCCCATTCCTCTATCCCAGGCTGGTGTCTGAAAAAACTGACAGTCAACGTATATCACCTTCTTATCCATGCGGTCTCCTAAATGGGCGTGCAACCAAAGATCCCACCCGTCGTAGCGACGTATAAACCGCCATGACAATATGGTAGGTTACGAATCTTGGCGGCTGTGCTCTCGGTTTTAACGAATAGTAAGCGCGAATATCGGCCTCTCGAATGCTAGAGAGTAGATTGGCTGTGGTCGAAGTATCAAAGTATGGTGCACCAGCTTTGGGGGTTATCCGCTGCCTGGGTTTTACAACATGCAACCTTTCGATGCGCGCAACAATTTTACTGTCAATATTTTTTAAAATCATGCGCAACGAATCACCTAAACTCTGTGGCGCACACTGGTTAACATACCCCATCAACTCCTCGGCGGCCCCGTCCCAAGTAAACATTGCGGCGCGCATGCTACCTTTGCTAGTAAGCTGTTGTCTCAGCTTTTTGTCCGTAGCCAGCAGCTGTATTTTGTTGGCAATATCGCTGGGCGAATGTGGGTCAACATATAGCGCCGCTTCACCCGCAACCTCATGCATCACGGGAATATCACTCACGATGACTGGGGTACCGCAAGCCATAGCCTCGATAGGTGGAATACCAAACCCTTCGTGTAGCACTGGGTGTACGAGCATCTCAGCGCCACTAAGTAGCGCAGGAATCTCCTGGTCGGGAACGTACACCGAGGGTTTAATAATGTTCCAGCCAGCATCACGCGCTTTGTCTATTTCGGCCACTATATCGTCGGTGTGCCACGACATGCCACCGACCATTACCAGTGCGTACTTGTTTTTAAATGTCCCTGGTAGCTCATAAAGGGCCCTAATTAAGGTGATGATGTTCTTGCGTGGCTCTAAGTTGCTTAAGAAAAATAGGTAGGGTTTAGAAATGCTATATTTCTTCTTCACTGAGTCAATCTCTGCCTGGGACACAGGCCGGAAGGCGGTCTTGTCTACGCCACAGTAAATAGCGCGGATCTTCTGTTCATCAAGCTTATAATGACTAACTATTTCATCTTTTGATGTTTGCGAGTCAGTGATCACTAAATCGCTTGCGGCGATCCAACGTGGCACATTGGCCAGCATCGCCAGATTACGTGGTTCAGTAAATTGCGGGAATAGTTCGAATGATATGTCATGGACATAGGTTATCGACTTAGAAAAGGCTAATGGCCAGCATCGGTAATTGGTGAAAATGTATACTCCTTTGCCTAAGAAGATATCAACCGGCGGCGCAAACCTCAGCCGTGGCCACATATTCCACATACGAGCCAGCAAGGGGACACGAGTTATCCGCACACCATCAATTCTCCAACGATTCAGCAGAAAGGCTTTGGCGATTGGTGCTAACAAACGAATCTCATAGTCGCGGCGCACGTCTTCGCGCCTAAGAAGCGCGCGTATCATTTCCAGAGTTAGGTGGCCAATGCCACTCAAACGTTCGGTCAGGAGCGGGCCTGCATCGATATAAAGTCGCTTCTTACGTGCCATTATTTGCGCTTAACGCGGCCGTCCGCAGCCCGCAATGTCGCCAGTAGTTGTTTGGGCGACCGCTCTCCTTTTTTAATCTCTTGGTACAGGCTATGCAGTGCCGGGTCAGTGAATGTTGCTTCACCTGGTAAGCTTTTATCGGCACCGCGATATACCTCACGCTCGCCATGCAACAACCCATAAATCATCCACAACAATCCCAGCGCGTCATCATCAACCCTTAGAACGCTAACCATACCGTAGTCAATTACCCAGCCAGAACCTTTATCGTCAACGATAACATTCCATGAACGAATATCATTGTGATACAGGTTGATATTTTCGAGATCAGCAAGTGTCTTAAGCACGTCTTCTACCAAGGAGCGAACCTTGGTCGGTTTACTCCGGAAATCGAGATCACTCGCCAACACACCATCTACGCGCGCGAGTACAACACGGGCACGTTCGCGACTAACCTCAAAGTCGAGGACCTTGGGCGCGTGGTATATGTTGCTATTAGCTACAACGTTCACCAGCAACTGTACTTCATTCAGTATTTGAACAACATTGTCGCCAAAAGCCTGGGTTTCAAAAATGTACTCTTTAACAATGTGCTGTTCATCAAAATAATATCGACGTATAACAGGGTATCGGACAACCGGCGAATCCTTATAGGCTTCGCTAGTTACGTGATCATAAGAATATATGTTACCGTTTACGGCAACAGTTTTCTTCTTTTCCACGAGATATAACGGCCGTGATTTTTCGGAAAGATGGTTCTTAAACTCACCAATCTTCTTAATAAAAACGTCATCTTTAACAAGACTGAATATGGCTAGTTCATCATTAGGTTGCGCCGTGTCCCAAGGTAACGCAGGGTCTTCGCCCTTGCGGGCTAGCTCAACTATCATAACCGGAATACGATCAAATAGTTCCTTAACCACATGCTGGGCCTTATCGATACCCTGAAAACGAACAATGTGATGAAACACACTAAGTAGAATGACAACGTCAAACTTCCCAGGCGGAATGGT
Source organism: uncultured Candidatus Saccharibacteria bacterium (assembly GCA_964405095.1). GTDB lineage: Bacteria > Patescibacteriota > Saccharimonadia > Saccharimonadales > EFPC-124 > CAYOML01. The sequence continues at coordinate 19,944 of CAYOML010000006.1, forward strand.
TTTAACGGTTTCGGATGTAAGTTCGTCGGTTCTGAACTTCACGCCAATACCATTGATATCACCAACGCGTTGAGAAATCTCGATGTTAAGGGCGTGCATATCCCACGCCTCTACCACTGCACCGCGGTCGGCCATATAAAAACCAACGTATCCGAATGAAGACCCAACATCTAAGAGTCGTTTGCCGGGTATAGGACGCAAGGCGTTTTCTATGACTACACAGCGGTCATGGGAGCCACGTTTTGGGTTATCAATAACACCTTGGATACCATATGTAGGCTGGTATTGTTCAATCTGCCTGGTTAGGTTGCGCAGTTCATCCAAACGAGTATCGCGCGCCTCGGTCGATACAGCTTTCCGAATTCCTGCCATTTCTAGCTCAAGCTGCTTCAGCGTAGTTTCTATGTGCCGCAGTTGGCGCAGCGTACTCGTTAGTTTCGGAGCCAACCTAGTCACACCTTTTTTTATGAGATGTTTAATCCTCACCTCGCCTCCGTAATTACTGCTTTAATATTGTCACAATGTCGTTACTTATGCCAGTTACGATCTACTTAATCAACTGCCTAGGACAAGCCGGCGTAATTTGCTCACCAGTACATTTTTTGCTTTTGTAGGTTGGCCAAATCCCCGCACATACAGTTTCTGATATGAGTCTATGACCAGATTGAAGCCGTGTTTCGCGAGATAATTGGCGGAATAATGGGTTTTGCGGCCGTGGGGCAAAGCCGCATCATCGAGTAGCACAATTGCCTGGTGGGCAAGTTTCGGGAGTGCCTGGGCTATCTCGTTTAGTTGTTTACGAGAAACGATGTCTTCTTGGTCCTCGGTCGAATCTGGGCCGTCAAGATACAGCAAATCTATCTTGCTATCAAACCCGGCTAAGAATTGGCTCGGGTCAGAAACATGGTACCGAATCCAGGGTTGGTAATCTGCGGTTGCTTTCATAGAGAAGTCTATTGCCTCTGGCAAAATATCTATTGTGTGCACGACACCGCCAAAACGCGAACAGAACTCACCAAACTTGTAGGTTGAGTGGCCGCCGCCTTTGGTATTATCGCGTAAAGTTCCTATCTCAACGATTATTTTATTGTCGGGTACACGCGACAATAGCTCGAGTGCCTTGCTTATGGTCGAGTAACGGGTACGGAATGTAAGATCTAGTTGGCGTTTATACTTCTGGAAATATCCAAAACCAGTTTCTGAATCAAACTGCTCATCAATCAGCCCGCGATCGGGCTTATTCCAATATTGAACTCTGGGCAGTCCTTTATTAAGCACCTTAGCAATTCGTTCCATATAACCCCTATACTCGTTAGGCTGCTGATAATTAGCGTATGTCTGGCACATGCTCCACATTGCCTGAGGCTTAAACACTTCTGTTTTAGGGTCGATTTGATTCTCGTACCAACCTTGAAGATCATCGCACAAAGTAGTGGGCACAACATTGTCAAATAGGCCATATTCCGCAGCTATACCATATATGTCGTGATCGGAGAATGCCAGTTCTGGACGGTTATTAAATAGGTCGTTTATGTTTTTGCTTAAATCAGTATTGGTTTCGAGCCGACGCCATAGTTCGGATACGTTTTTTGTCGAAAACAAAACCACGCCGGATATGTGACGTTTGTAGTTGGTAGAGTCGGCGTATTTCATAACACCTTTGCCCTCGGGCAGAAAGCTAAGAAGATAGGCCGCACCGCGGTACATCTTGTAATCCCAGTCTGGCTTGCGGGTCGAGGGCGTCCAACAAAACAGCCGAGGATTACCGGTTTGAGGGTCATAAAAGCGCGCCTCATCCCAGTTATCAAATACAAAGACTTCACTATCCAAAATTACGACCTGATCAGTTTCCATAAAACGGTCGATGCATAGGCGAATAAACATCTGCTTATACCAACCGAAGGCACGATACTTTTCTGTCCATTCAACTTTTGGCAACCGACCCGACATATCTATGCTGTCTTCATCCAAATAGGTCACATCCAGAGCTTTAATCATTTGGGCTTCACGGGGCTCCAAATTACCAACCGCCACAATTTTTGCCTTAGTCTTGGCGCGTAGCGTTACAATCAACATCTGTGCCGGCAACAAATGTGCCTTAGATATCGTGATTAAGTAGCTAAGGCTAGGTTTACTCTTTTTAGGCATAAGATTCTGACATTAGTTATCACTTAGTATCTAAGCTGGTTCTTATAACAGGAGATACTGGGTAGGGGGTCGTTTGCGGCTTAGTAATACTAAATACCGCAGCCGAGAGCCATCTGTCGTAATTAGAAATGCCATCTTCGGTGTGGATTGAAAGATCCAAGACATAACCCCCGTCACTCAGTAGATTCTGGAATTCCCATACTACACTCAACTTTTCGCCAACGGCATAGCTACCGGTTTTAATGCGCTCAATGCGTGTATTAGTACCCATAATGTGCTGACCTGCCGTGTTTCTTAGACGAAACCCGAAAATCGGATTGGCAACGGCTTTTGTAACTTCTGCTTTTGCGGCAATGCGAATTGGCTTTTGGAGGTTTTTATCAACTTCTACACTGACGTCTGTGTACTTGACCTCAAAGCTACCTATTCTTTCTTCTTCGGAGTGAGACGCCAAGGCGGCTTTAGATGTTTGTGTAGCCTGAGCAAAAATTTCATAGTACTCGGCAGCAATGGAGTCTGGGGTATTAACATCAACCACCGACCCGTTATTAACCAGCAAAGCGCGGTCACAGTATTGCTGCATTGCGTTCATATCGTGACTTACAAAAATTACCGTCTTTTTGCGACGCTTAAGATCCCGGAAATAATCAAAGCATTTCCTTTGGAAAGTTGCATCACCAACCGCCAAAACCTCATCTATAAGTAGTATGTCGGCTTCGGCACGGATGGCTAGAGAGAATGCCAATCTTACTTGCATCCCAGACGAGTAATTTTTTAGTTTTTGATCCATAAACTTATGGAGTTCGGCGAACTCAACTATGGAATCGTACTGTGCAGCCATTTCGGTATTAGTGAAGCCGAGCAGTGCGCCGTTCAAGAAGACATTCTCGCGACCAGTAAGCTCCGGGTTAAAGCCAACACCGAGTTCTATAAAAGGCACGATTTTGCCATTAACACCGATTGCGCCTTTGGTCGGCTGGTAAATTCCGGCGATCATCTTTAACAAAGTGCTTTTGCCGCTGCCATTGCGGCCAACGATACCAAAGAATTCACCTTCTTTAACTTCAAAAGACACATCGCGAAGTGCGTGCTGGGTCTCGATTGTCCGACCTCCCGACTTGAAAATGCGAAGGACCGCACTCTTGATTGACTGTGTTTTTTCGTGCGGCAATAAAAAATCCTTCGAGACAGTGTCAACTCGGACCGCGATCTTATCCACTACACATCCTCCGCAAAATAGCGTGAACGTTTGCGAAAGTAGTAAGCCGCGAGAGCCGCTACAACCAGCACAAACACAAGCGGCGCTAGGCGCACCCAGCCGTTCTCATAAACCATACCGATTGTTGGTGACTGGGGAGTAATCAGCACATGGCGTAGATCTTGAATGATCTGTGCCATGGGATTGAGCATAATAAGCTGTTGAGCAAATTTATCCTGGATTAACGTTAAAGCGTACAAAATCGGCGTGATATAGAAAGCGCCTTGCATAAAAACCTCCCAGATATAACCAATATCGCGTAACCTGACGTAGAGTGCACTAAGAAAGAACGCGACGGCCAAACTAAAAACAAATAGTTCGGCAATAAGAAGCGGTGTGTACCAAAGTGCACTGATTGAAGGATCGGCCCCAGTAAAAAACATGAAAGCAAAGACAACCAACAAGTTAATACCAAAATTAATAAGCGCCGAAAACGATCCGGCTAGTACAATAACGTACTTAGGAAAATTGATCTTTCTGATTAAATCCCCGCGAGCTACAATGCTGTTCACACTCAAATTAGTGACTTCGGCAAAATAGTTCCAGACAATAACGCCCAACAGTAGGTAAACAGGAAAGTGTGGTATGTTACCCCCGGTTTTTAGAAACTTTACAAAAATTATGTAAAGAATCACAAAGAAACCAAGTGGGCGTAACAAAGACCACAAATATCCCAACCAAGAGCCTTGGTAACGTAATTTGAAGTCAGTAATGACCAATTGGCGTAAAAGGATCAGCGAATAACGGTACTTTTGGGCAAATTTTGCAATCATAAAACTAGGTTAATTCTAACATACGATTGATTGCTGAACATCATATATTGATTACCCTGTCTTGATACGAAATATTGACTATGGTATCATATTGATCTAATGTCAACCCGAACTCCAAACACTAGCCGTCCATCACCTGACGCCATCTTTGTAGCTGGAACTGGCAAATACGTCACTGTAGAACATGATGGTCGAGGTGCCAAAACCTACCGCACAAGCGCCGTTCCTGGTGGTGATGTTAAATTCTTGGATAGATTAAGTGACGATGCCTATCTTGAAGTCCGCAGTGGGTCACCACGCATCAGCGCCGACTTGTTATTTTTTGACCAAGAGACAAACAAAGTTTTGGTGGCGACTCGCCAACAAGAACCGCAACCGGGTGATTGGGTAGTTGGCGGCCGGGTACCGGCCGGTAAAAGCCCGGCCGAGGCCGCCGAACTTAAGGCTAAAGAAGAATTGAGTATTGATATTGATCCACAGCGACTCTTACCCGCCGGTGTATATAATCTGATTTGGGACAGCCGCGCCGAGGGCCCTCTGAGCGTGGGTGACCAAACTTATACTGGCGTACACGACACGGCACATTTGTTCGTTTACCCGGTGACGTCCACAGAAATTGCGACTATGGATCTCGGCGATGAATACAGCAAACTCCGCTGGGTTGACCCTTTTGAAATTATTGATGCACCGCGCGGCGAATATCACCCGGCATTCGTCGACATGGTCAGTAATGCATTGGATTCATTGACTCGACCAGACTTGGAACATATGAGCCCCGATGATCGTCGGTTGTATCACATGGGTGCTATTGCCACAATCGACGCTGCCGCTCGTAAGTCATCAGAAAGATAGCACCACCTGACCGGCCGTAGTACTATGGTTGGTATGACGAAAAAGACAATTCTTGTAACTGGAATTAATGGCTTTGTGGGCAAACATCTGGTCCGCGAGCTGCACGGTCGCGATATTAAAGTTTTAGGTACCGGCCTTTCTAAAGTGGATGACGAGATTGCAGGTGAAGTTGATGATTTTATAGCCTGCGACCTAACCAATCTGGATTCGGTTTCTGCTATCGACTTTGGTTCGCTCGACGCCGTGATTCACCTAGCGGCATTGTCATCACAAGGTATGTCATTCGACCAACCCCAGAAATTTATCGCCGATAACAGCGCGATGGTCATTAACTTGTTTGAGGCTGCTTTGGCTCAAAAACCAAAGCAATACCCCAGGTTTATCATGATAAGTTCGGGCGCAGTTTACGAAAGTGACCAACCGATGCCTCTAACAGAGTCGAGTAAGGTCACACATGGATCACCGTACTCGGTCAGCAAACTGCTGGGCGAAATGCTCGGCGACTACTACCAAAAGCGCGGTATCGATTCGGTTGTTATCCGCCCCTTTAACCACACTGGCCCGGGCCAAGGCCCCGGATTTCTTTTACCCGACATGGTGAAGCAGCTGAGCGAGGCCGGCAAAGACGGTGTTATTAAGGTAGGTAATATCACAACCCGTCGGGACTACAGCGACGTCCGCGACGTGGCCAGAGCTTACGCCGACCTAGCAACAACCCCCGAGATTAAGAACCGCCTCTACAACATTTGTTCTGGGGCGAGCCGCTCGGGCCAAGAAATAATTGAGATGATCGCCAAGGGTTTGTATGGCGATGACGCCAAACCAAATACCGAAGTTGACCAGTCCCGCATTCGCCCCAACGACCCGCCAAACATATTTGGAAGCGCCGACCATCTAAAAAATGACATTGGTTGGCAGCCAAAAATCGATTTTGAACAGACCGTGCGCGACTATATCGCGTGGTTTAAAGAACATCCCTTCTAACTTCAGATTATTTCTGCTTGCTTCTTTTTGCGCTCTTCAATCTTGAGGTCGTTCTGAACCATCATTTTGATTAGTTCTTCGAACGTGACCTTAGGCTGCCAGCCTAGTTTCTCTTTAGCCTTGGTTGAATCGCCGAGTAGCATGTCGACTTCGGCCGGGCGTTCAAATTTAGGGTCGGTCTTCACGTAAGGGGCCCAGTCATCAATACCAATTTCTTTGAAAGCAATACTAAGTAGATCGCGGATACTGTGTGTTTGGCCGGTTGCCAGCACGTAATCGTCTGGTTCATCCTGCTGTAGCATGAGCCACATGCCTTCTACGTAATCACCAGCAAAGCCCCAGTCGCGTTTGGCGTCCAAGTTGCCGAGCACAATGTCTTTTTGCAGACCAAGCTTGATGCGAGCCACGGCTTGCGTCACCTTACGGGTTACAAACTCATAGCCCCGACGCGGTGATTCGTGATTGAACAGCGTGCCGGTACAGTTAAACATGTCGTAGCTTTCACGGTAGTTGATAGTTGTGTAGTGAGCAAAGGCCTTAGCGTTACCATAGGGGCTGCGAGGGTGTAGGAAAGTGGTTTCTTTTTGCGGGACTTCATGGACTTTACCAAACATCTCGCTTGTCGAGGCCTGGTAAAAACGGGTCTTTTTTGTGCGGCCCGTAATGCGTATGGCCTCCAAAAGGTTCAAAACTCCAACACCCGATACTTGAGCAGTAAGCACAGGCTCCTCAAAAGAACCTTTCACGAAACTCCAGGCACCAAGGTTGTAGACCTCGTGCGGGTCAGAAACCTCGAGAGCGTGTACTAAAGATACAAAATCGGTTAGGTCAGCCTCTACTAATTTGACATCAGGCAGTTCTGCCTCGATAATCGCTCGTTTGGGGTTAAATTGCCCCCGCAACAAGCCGAATACTTCGTAGTTCTTAGATAGCAGGAGTTCTGCCAAATACATGCCGTCTTGGCCAGTAATACCAGTAACCAAGGCGCGTTTTTGAGTGTCAGCCATAATAAGTTATGTACCCCTTGTATGTTGGTTATTTGTCACTCCATTATACAATAGGTGACAGGTTAGACCTGCCCCTCATATGAGAATCGCCATCGATGCCCGCATAATTCGTTCCGGTACCGGCCGCTATGTTGAGCGGTTATTACACTATTTGGAAGAAATAGACCATGACAACCAATATCTCGTTTTAGTGCGGCATGAAGACCTGGATTATTACCGACCGACCAACCCCAATTTCAATATTGTTGAAGCCGAGTATGCTAACTATAGTTTTGGTGAGCAATTAGGCTTTGCTAGGCTACTTTATTCGCTCAAAGTCGACTTGGTACACTTTTGTATGCCAAATCAGCCCTTGCTGTACACCAAGCCGGCAGTTACCTCAATCCTAGATCTCAATCTGCTGCGTATTAAGAGCAATGACGATATGAAGCCGGCAGAACTGCTCATAAAACAGATGATTTTTCGGTTCTTACTCAAGGTTGTGGCGCGCCGCAGCAAGCACATAATCACTATAAGTAACTATAGTAAAAACGATATCGTTAAATTTTCTCATATCTCACCCGACAAGATTACGGTTGCATACCCGGCTGCCGAAAAACTGCCTTCACTGCCTGTCCCAGTTACCAGTCTGCAAGACAAGGACTTTATCATGTATGTTGGCCGGGCCGAGACGTACAAGAACAACAGGGGGCTAATCCAGGCCCATCAACAACTACTAACAAGTAACCCTGACTTATGGCTAGTGATTGTTGGCAGTAAAGATGCTCTGCGCGAGGCTGACATGAGGTGGGTGAGTAGGCAGCGCTACAAAAACATCGCCTTCTTGGGCTTTGTACCCGATGATCAACTCGCCTGGCTTTACCAGAACTGCCGGGCCTATGTGTTTCCGTCATTTATGGAAGGTTTCGGGCTGCCAGGGCTCGAGGCTATGGTCTACGGCGCACCGGTGGCCGCAAGCAATGCTAGTTGCATACCAGAAATCCTAGGTGACGCTGCAGTATACTTTGACCCGGGTAATCCAGAAGAAATGACGCGCGTTATACGTGAACTAATTAACAACAACCAACTGCGCTCAGATTTAGCTTCTAAAGGATTAGCGCAGGCAGGGAAGTATTCATGGAAGCGCATGGCCGAACAAACATTGGCAGTTTACAAACAGGCCCGTCAGTAACAGCCAGTACCTCTGTGAATCGAATTGGCGCTCTCCCCTGCTTATTTGCTTTTTATAGCTTAGGTTTCAGAATATGTATTTTGCGATCGGGCTGTTTTTTTTGAGGACCTACATCCCCTACTCTGCCTTCTTGTTGATCACCAGATGCCTGTCCCTACCTTCGCCCTCGGAATGGCTTTCAAGTTGCCCAAACTCCGCAACTACGCGGTGGGCGGTACGGCGATCGGCTGGGCTAGTTGGCGCCAGGTGCATGTCTTCCCCACTGTCCATCACCTGTTTGCACCAGTCGCGAACTTGGTCGGCGATGCGTTCGGCGCGGTGGCGCTTGTAGTTGGCAACGTCGATGTTGACACGGTTGAGCATCGCCTCTTGGTTCTTAAGAGCCATAGACAACAAAAATTGCAGACTGCGCAGTGTCTCACCACGTTGACCAATTAAAAAGCCATTGAGGTGAGTAGAGGGGATGGTTAGTTCAATCACCTCTTCTTCGTCATCACAATGGGCGCTAATGGTAGTGTTAAGACCGAAAAACGATAATAGGTCCTCTAGGTATTTTTGGGCAAAATCAATTGATGCACTACGGTCCATGCTCAGCTCCTTTTCTTTTTACGCTGTTTGCCACCTTTCTTATTGGGGGCGACCACGACCTCGGCCTCTTTCGCCCTGGCTACTTTGGTTTTGGTTTTTTCGCTGAGCTTTTCGAGCTCTGTTTCATCTTTCTTGAGTACAGTGTTTTGTTGAATGACGGCCACAATGCTGGTAGTCAACAGGTACAAGACTAATGCGCCAGCCAGGTAAATCGAAACCATGAAAGTTAGGATTGGGAACAGCCAAACCATTTTGCCGGTCATCAGGGCGCTCATTTCGCCTTGGTCAACCTGTTTGCCGGCAGCCTGATCCTTAAGCATGTCACGTAACTTGCGCTTTTCTTTTGGCTGTGGCAATAGTTGCTTGGATTGGACAAATTGCAAACCACCGGCAACTACAGCCATGATCAGAAGTGGCCAATAGGTGTCGGACCCGGGAGCTGTGGCGTGCCTGGTCAGATCGATGATCCCGAACAGATGATGGCTAAAGTTGCCAGCGATTGCGTCTGGTATACCCGGCAGCTGCTCCAAAAAGTCGTAAGTGTACTTGGCGATGGTGGGACCGCCTTCAGTAATCAGTCGAACGACGGCAAACAAGGCTATAAATACCGGCAACTGGACAAGTAGCAAACCAATCGAACTGAAGGGGTTAACACCACGTTCGCGATAAAGTTCCATCATCAGTTGGGCCTCGACCTGCTTGTTGCCTTTAGCGCGTTGCTTGATCTTGGCCAGCTCGGGTTGTATCTGGCGCATAACCTTAGTTTGGCGAAGCTGTTTTTTGACTAGTGGCCACATTGCAAAACGCACCAGAATCGTAAAGACAATTAGCGCGACCCCAAAGTCGTGACCAGGGATGAGGCTGTAGATTGCAACCAGCGCATTAAAGATGGGCTGAATTAAAATAAGATCGAAAAAACTCATACTGCCATCTAGCATATCAGATTACGGAAGATCTGTAAGGTGTAAAGTTGCTGAAAGCAATAATAATGGGGTGGCGCACGGTGGGGCCGCCCCAGGTTTTACTTTTTCTGTACCCAGAAAAATAAAACTAGGGGCAAACTGCGTGACAGGACCCGGCGACTCAGTGTTTATTTCTCCATCCAGATACCAGCGCGCTTCAAGGCCTCGATAATCTCCGCCTCGAGTGGAGCATATTCCATATCCCAAACCGTCGGGTCGTAAACCGTAATAATAACATCGTGACTACCCTTAATGTGATCCCAGTGAGTACGCAACACCTCGTAAACACGCCGGCGAACGCGGTTGCGTTTGGGTGAAGCCTTGATAACTTTTTTACTAATCACCACTGCCACACGGCTATGGGTACGGCGCGGGTTTGGTGCCACTCGCAAAGAAAGCAGCTTAAAACGGAAGGTCTTGCCATGACCAAACAAAAACCGCAACGCACCATAGCCGTGAAAACGGAATTTACTAGATAGCATAATGTGATTATATCTGATAATTAGAACCTTTATAAGGAAGGGGTCCTGTCACACGGTTTGCCCCTAAAATATTTTTCTGGAGATACAGAAAAAGTATTTTGGGGCGGCCCCACCGCGCGCCACCCCATTTAATTAGGTTCTGATTATCAGGCGGTTAAGCGGGCGCGGCCCTTAGCGCGGCGACTTTTCACAACTTCTTGGCCGCCTTTTGTCCCCATTCGGGCGCGGAAACCGAGCCGGCGGGCGCGGCGAATCACTTTGGGTTGGTGAGTTCGTTTCGGCATATCTATTTTTTCCTTTATGAATCTTCCCACTATACTGACAGATTTATCCACATCAGACAAGTACTTTTCCACATATTAACAGATTATGGGACCACGTGTGTACAACTCGCACACCTAACAGGTCCGTGAAAAGTTTGCTGATTAGAGGTTGTGGAAAACCGGAAAACCGCGCTATGATGAAGGGTAGTTAGTCTCGAAAAGAAAGTGGAGGGAATGAAAAACGCACTGTGGCAAACCGTGTTGGGTGAGATTGAACTCAGCGTTTCAAGGGCTAGTTTTATGACTTGGTTTAAAAACACTGAGTTACTCGAACAAGATGGTGACCATATTACCGTGGGTGTTCCTAATGTTTTTGCTAAACAACAATTCGAAGTTAAGTTTAACGAGCAGGTTGTGCAGACCTTGCGCCGTAACGGCGTAACAGTCGAGCGTGTTACCTACACAATAAACTCCAATAACAAGAAGCTGCGCCCAGGTAACGACGCCATCCCTCTCACCGCTTCGGCACAACTCGACAATCCTGAAACTAACTCTCATACTGCGCGTATCAATAGTCAGTCCGGTCTGAACCCTAAATATACTCTCGAAAGTTTTATCGTTGGCTCTAGCAACGAACTCGCCTATTCGGCCTGCATGGCCGTTGCTAAAGACCCCGGCACAAAATACAACCCCTTGTTTTTATATGGCGGTGTAGGCCTCGGCAAAACTCACCTTATTCAGGCGGTCGGTAGCGAAATTGGCCGTCGGAAACCCGATTCGCACATCTTATACATCTCATGTGAGACTTTTGTGAACGATTTTCTAGATCACATCCGATTCAAAAAGAAAGGTTTTGCCAATCGTTACCGCAACGTCGACGTATTAATTGTTGATGATATGCAGTTTATTGCCGGCAAGGAAAAAACTCAGGAAGAATTTTTCCACACCTTTAACGCCCTGCATCAGGCCAATAAACAGATCATTTTAAGCTCTGATAAACCACCAAAAGCTATTCCAACACTCGAGGAGCGTTTGCGTAGTCGGTTTGAGTGGGGTATGGCCATCGACATCCAATCTCCGGACTTTGAGACCCGCTGCGCCATTTTGCAAACCAAGGCCCACCAGACAGGTATATCCTTGCCTCGCGATACGGTTGAGTACTTAGCCAGCACCGTTCAAACCAACATCCGCGAGCTTGAGGGCGTTCTGAACCAATTACTAGCACTTTGCGAGATGCGTGGCATGGAACCAGATCTACCGACCGCGCAGGCCATGCTTGGTAACGTTCGGGTTAGCCGACCACATCACCTAAACCCCAGGCAAGTTATAGAGAAGACGGCCAAACATTTCCAGCTCGAGACAGTCGACATCACTAGCCCCAAACGCGATAAACACATTGTGGTGCCACGTCAGATTGCCATGTATCTACTAAGGAGCGAATTACACCTGAGTTTCCCTAAAATTGCCGTTGAATTGGGCCGCAAGGACCACACTACCGCAATCCACTCAGTCGAAAAGATCGAAAAAGCCATCAAACTCGACTACATCGTCCGTCAGCAAATAACCGAGATTCGGGATAAACTCTATGTATAGCCGGTACCTAGGCATAACGTGTGCACAAGTTGTGCTCAGACGGTGGCTAGGTAGTGGTTCTATCTTCCACACTTTCCACAACTCGGACAGCCGCCACATTGTTGCCACGAAAGTTTCCACCATTCCATCCACTCTTGTTGCCGCTAGCCGCACACAAATTGTGCACAGCCTGGTCAGAAAAATAACAGAGACGATGCGGCACTTATTCGCTTCTTCCACACCACCTACTACTATTACTACTATTTAAGATATAAATATAATACTAAGAGAGGATAAACTCATGAAGCTAACAGTCACCCAGGAAAATCTCAACCGCGCCCTGCAAGTTGTTGGACGTGTAGCTTCCGGAAAAACTCCCCTGCCGATTCTGAATAACATATTATTCCGAACCGACAAAAACCGCCTGTTACTTGCTGCCACCAACCTCGAACTAGCAATCACGCAGCACGTGGGTAGTAAGATCGAACAAGAAGGCAGTATTACAATCCCCGCCCGTTTGACCAGTGAGTTTATAGCCAACTTACCAAAAGGTAATGTCGAGTTGCAGGTTGAGGGCACCAAGATGCATATTAAATGTGGTGCTTACACCTCAACAATCAACGGTATGGCGCCCGACGAGTTCCCGGAACTGCCGGCAATTGTTGAAAAACAGGTGGTAACAATCCCGGTGCCAGATATTAAGCGGGCCATTCAACAAACGGTGGTGGTGGCCTCGGGTGATGATACGCGTCCAGTGCTAACGGGTGTTTATTGCCACAGCTTCGAAGGCAACCTCTATTTTGCAGCTACCGATGGTTATCGTCTGGCCGAACGCAAGCTTGTACCCACAAAACAGAACGTGAGCGCAATTATACCGGTTACCGCCCTAAATGATGTGCTCCGAGTGGTCCATGACGAACTGGCCGAAGTTAAACTGGTGTTTGATGACAACCAGGTGCGCATCTTGCTTGATGACATAGAAATAACCTCGCGCCTGATCGACGGAACCTTCCCCGACTACCGCACGCTTATCCCTAAGCAAAGCGAAATTGCCGTTACCCTACCGAAAGACGAATTTGCCCGAATTACCAAAGTAGCTAGCCTGTTCGCCCGCGAGTCTGGCGGCAGTGTAACACTCAAGGCTGGAGCAAAAAGCGGTAAATTAAGTATTCACTCTGTGGCCTCGCAACTTGGTGAAAACACATCTGAGGCCGACGCTGAAATAACCGCCGATGGCCAAGTAACTCTCAATTCGCGCTATCTGCTCGAGGCGTTGGGTTGTCTGGATAGCAAACAAGTAACCTTCCATTTTAGCGGTAAGCTCTCGCCCTGTGTGTTGACGGCAGCTGGTGACCAACCAGACTACCAGCACATTATTATGCCGCTCAAGAGTTGATGTACACCTCGCTGCGTCTTCATAATTTCCGCTCCTACGCCGATTATGCCGCTGAGTTTGAGCCTGGCGTTAATATTATTGTTGGCCCCAATGGCAGCGGCAAGACTAACTTACTCGAGGCGCTCTACGCTATTTCGACCGGTGGGTCGTTCCGGGCTGCCGACCGCGAGTTAATACGTCATGGAACCAGTGGTTTTCGACTGGAAGGCTGGTATGGCGACCAACAGCGGATTTTTTCTTATCAAACCCAAGAAGAAGCTGTCGAAAAACAGTTTAGCCTAGACGGCACAAAAAGGGCTCGTCTAACCCACGAACAGCAGGTACCGGTCGTGTTATTCGAACCCGACCATTTGCGCTTGCTGCGTGAGTCGCCCAGCATGCGCCGCGAATATCTAGACAGTTTGCTCAGCAGATTGCAACCCGATTTTGCCTGGTTAAAACATCAGTTTGAAAGAGTTTTAACCCAACGCAACGCCATGTTAAAACGTCGCCTACCACCTGCCCAGCTCGAGGACCAGTTGTTTGTCTGGGATATTAAGTTCGCTGAACTTGCCGAGCAGATCGTTGCCCGTCGCCGCGACCTCATTACCCACCTACAAGCCAGCCTGGCGGACGTTTACTCCACAATAGCCCATCAACCCCACCACGCCGCCATAACTTACCACAGCAGCGTTGCTGGCGATAATTACCATGCCAATCTTCTGCGATTATTGAGTTCGGGTCTGGCACGCGACGTTGAGCGCGGTTTTACCAGTGTTGGCCCGCAACGGGACGATTTTAGTATCGACCTGGATGACGCACCGGCGGCCGTGGCGGCCTCACGCGGTGAGGTGCGAACATTATTATTGGCACTCAAGATTATAGAGTTGCGCTTGGTGGCCGCCCAACAAGACCTTGCCCCGCTGTTGCTGCTTGACGATGTGTTTAGTGAACTCGATACCTCTCGCCGCCAGGCCCTAGCCATACTAGCCAAAAGCTACCAAACTCTCATCACAACGACTGACGCCGATGCCATCATCGAGCACTTTTTAGATGGTTATCGAATCATCGCCACCGACAAGCCCGCAAGTAGCGGCCTATAAACTGCTGGCTTCGGTCGGGTCGTACTCAACCTTGTAATCAGACAAGTTAATATTGTTTTGGCTGAGCCACTGTTTAGCTTCTTCTTTAAAGTCACGCAGTTGTTGGTTGTAAACGTCCGTGTTTGACTTGAGTGCATAGGGATAGAGAGTGATTTTGAAGCTTAGCGTACTGTCGGCACCAAGGCCATAGTCAACGCGGAAGTCCAGCGATTCATGCGGTAGCTGGTTGAGAATTGGGTATTTCTTATTCAATTCTTCTTGTTTAGCTACTGCATCGGCAGCTCCGGCTTTTTCGCGCAGCTCTTGTATCTCGGGGTGCGCCTCGAGGTACTTGAGGGCTGCCTCGGACTCTGGTCTGGGCATCATGTAGATGATCTGGTTCGATTTAAGATCGTTGGTATGAACAGTTTTAGTGACATCGGCAAAATCGGTCCTGGCGACCTTAAGTTCATGGCTGCCGGTATTCAGAAAAATTCTTCCCGGGGCCGTCGGCTTCCCATCGATTGTCAGTGTCGAATCTTCCGGTATGAGCACAATTTTAACGGCGACTGTTCCAGGTGGTTGGTAGACAAATAGCAGCCACAAGACTAGAAGCACTAAGCCGATGCCACCGCCGATAATGAGGGCTAGTTTTCGATTTCGACTCATACGCGTTCCCCTCGTAGTTTTATCATTTCAACCTGTACCATGTCTCACCAATATCGTAGGCATTGCTGGCCATTGGTGCCCGTTCTTCAAACGATGCCGAGGCAGAATTGCGGCTAAAGCCATCGTTGGCACCAACATACATGTAGGTGTGAGTCATGCCGGAGTTGATCCATATATCTCCACCATGAAGGGTGTCTGTAGTCTTAACACCGGTAATCTTGATATACTTTCCAGCCTTTACCTGGTCCTCTAGGTATCGGTGCTGCTCTGTAACACGGCCCTGATACTTGTTGTATTCGGGGTCGGCCTTGCTATCCCGCATAACTCTTGTTACAAAGCCACCACAATCAACTCCCGGGTATGCGCCTCCGCCTATATATTCGCAGCCCGGAGTGCCTGTAGGGTAGCAACCAGGGGGATGCGCGGTATTGAGCGCTTGGGCATAGGCTGGTTTTAGGGCTCGGGCGTAAGTAGCATTGACATCCGGGTCGCGGTATTTTGGCCAGGAGTAGTTGATTGCTGTTTTGACAGCATCTCCGAGAACCGCGCTGCCTGTGCATAGGCCGGCAGCCGCGCCGCTGGTTGGTCCACCTAGTAGGACATAGATTGTGAAGGCACCAAAGCGTTTGTCTATCCCATCCAGACCGCCAAAGTCTTTGGTTATGATCTTCATGTCGGTGTGGGCTGCATCGTAACGGCTCATGACATACGGCGAGCCTTCGTAAGGTTGTTTTACCGGGTCAAAGCCCAGGGAAGCAGCCTGATCGACGTAGACGCCCGCTCGCCCGTTGTAGCCAAACAAGGCGTCTTTAATAAGTTCGCTATCTATAGCTGCGGCGTTAATGTTCTTGCCGAATATGCCAGCCACAGCCTTAGATTGAAGTTCCTTACCGGCAATGATCACCGACTCTTCAAAGGTTGAAGGGTAGCCATATCTGGCATAACTGGTGGACGCTTGCTTATATGGCCCGCCGATCGGGTTACCGGCTTGCAAGTCCTTGGATGTATTCATGTTGCTTTCACGGTAGTGGATGCCGGCAAGCACCTCCCATGGCAGGTTGGTTTTACGCGCCGCCGACTCGTAAATCGACTTGTTCTTGTTTACGGCATCGATAAAGTCTTTTGGCAGTGACGCGTCGACGGTTCCGAGGGTACCGGCAGCGCATGTATCGCCAGGGATGTAATATGGTATGCCATTGCTGATGAGTTCTTCCAGGCCCTCGGCGTAAACAGGTATTATGGGTTGCAAACTCAAAACGAGAATTGACAGTATTAAGACCGAGAACCGCCGTAAGTTTTTAAGGTTGTTTTTCATGACTACTACCTTCCGGATTATGGGTGTATCTGGCGTATAGCGCATCAACCGTCGAGAAGTCGGCGGTGCATATATTTGTCTGACCCGTCGGGGTAGTCTTACAATCGCCTGAGTCATCAAATAACTCTGGCGACAGAGGTGTTGTTTGCAGTGTCTGCAGAGGTATGCCCATGTGTTCGATCCCATCGATTGCCGAACTATCGGCACTGGCAGCCATTGCTGGTTGGGCGGCCATGGCTGCAATGCTCCTGGGGGTAGACCAAACTGCCGCGAATATCCCCTGAATGGCTGTGGCCAGATTGTCGCCAACACTAACAGCCACAGGTGATTTGAGTGCGGCGACGTTAATAAACGAACCTGGTTGCATGCGATCGAACAAGCGTTTTTCGAGTGGTAAGTTAGCAACAGTGGCAGCGTTGCTACTTTGGCTGGCATATTTAAGCTCATTCTCCTGGGCCAGCGTGACTGGGCCACAGCCAAAGCGTGCACAGGCAAAGTTAGCCAGGGCATGGGCGCCAGTTCCCATACAGTTAAAGAAGTTAAAATTCTTTTCGGCGGGGTCGCAGATGGGCAGGAGTACTTTAGACGGTAACTTAAAGATGTTGTCGATATAGTCACCTAGCGCGGTGTTCTTAAGAGCGCCGAAAAACCTGGTAGAGAAAAAAGTAGCTAATGGTTGAGATGCGAAGACCATAATGACTGGTTCAGCAATCGAACGTATTTTGTACCATATTTCCATCGCCAATTTGAGTGGCGCAAATGCAATAAGCGACGCAAAGGATTTAAAGTAGGTTGACATTGGATTGGGCAACATACTGTTAACCTTCTCGTCCTCACCCATCGGCTTGCCGCGACTAGTATCGTCGTAGGCCACATAGTTGTAAGCCTGTGATTCTTCTATGTTGGCGTAGTTCCTAAAAATGAGCGAACTGCTTGGAGAGCTAGCGTCACCAGCACCACTTTGGTTTACAGCGCTCAGGTTCCACAAGAAGAGTGCCCCAGCTTGTTTGCTGCGCAGGTCAGAAGTTACGTGGCTGTAAGCCGGGTCATCTTTCCCTTTGTAGATAGTCGTTGCCATGTCTAACCATCCAAGCATTACAATAGCTGGGCTGTTTTTAGAAAAGGCCTCGGTTATTTTTTGTCCTGCTGTGTCCCCTAGTTTTGATGTCGTGTAATTGTTCTCAGGCGTTATCGCCCCCATATTTTCATCGTAGGCTTTGTCGCTGGCGTTTTGGATCGACGATTCCGTTTTATCTTGGTATGCAGACTCGGCCGTCACACTGGCCGTCACGCTCGAATCTTGTGAGCAACCCTGGCCCGACAAGAAGCAGCTTAACGCCCAATGCAGACCATCAATGCCAGGTCTCAGAATGGTCCCTATCTGTGATTTGACAACGTCGGTTAATTGCTCTGGTGACGTAGCATCCTCGGCACCAGGGATGGCCAGGCCCGGTATACTAAATGCTGCCTTGGCTGGCCGGCCAATTTGAGTGTGTTGCGCCCAATCCCATCCCCTCATCTCCTCATCCATTAGGCGTCTGAGGTCGGTGAATTTATCGCGCAGAATCTTTTCGGCTTGAGCAGCATCATGGACTGTACCTAGGTCATTGCCGTTTTGCACAATTTGTACACCACCACCCGCACCGTTCGATCGGAACTCCAAGCCAAAATTCTTTTTAATACGCTGCTCGAAACCATCTTTTTTCATGGCGTCGTAAAGTAATTTAAGTGACCCGTTTGTCACTGGGCCATCTGTGGTTACGCCCAGCACGTGCCCCGAGCTAGATTCGACTGCCGCCACATCCGCTGATTGGCCAGCGTCGCTAACTGCCGAGGCACCGCCGGTCACAAAACGCGACAATATAGATATGCCGCGGTTGTCGACAATCTGCTGAACTGGCGCCAGATACTTAGTGGCGGCCGAAAGGGTCGAAGCAATAGGTCGCAGGGCGTTTAAGAACAGCAATCCTCCAACTACAACGGTCAAAACACCAATAAAAGCTACGACTGCGACTTGGACTTTGTGTTTTAGAGCATAAGCTCCGACTAGAGCTAACCCGGCTACTGCAGCACCAACGACAGCACCAGCACCGGCAGTTTCGGGGGCAGTTGCAGCACCCGCTGCGCCAGCCGCGCCAGCAATGCCAGTGGCACCGGCTGTGCCTGCGGCACCAGCTGCACCGGCTCCAGCTGCGCCAGCGGCGGCGGCACCTTCGGCACCAGCTGCTCCAGCTCCAGCCGCAGCTCCTGTGGCGCCTGTACCGGCTCCTGCTCCTAAGCCACTCTGAGCAGCTGATTCCCCGAGTTGCTGGCCGCCCCTTTTGGCACCTTCTCTAACCGCGCCTTTCGCGTGTTCCTTGGCTTTGCCTACGGCGTGCTCAACAGCCTGGTCCCTAAGAGTTTTTTCTGCTTCTTCTTGGGGCTTATGCTCAATCTCATGCTCGACTTCGTGTTCCATTCCGTGCCCCGCATCAAAATGGGGGTGGGGATGTTCTTCTTGATCGCGCAAATGTTCTAAGGGGTCGTGTTGGTCAGGCATAGTTTTCCCTAAGTTATTGGCCCTTGCTCGTTAGTTTGCTGCTGGGAGTTAAAAAGCGTCTGTATTTGTTGTATCTGTTGGGGGTTGGTCGTGATAAGTGATGTCTCTGTAGGGCTGGCAATGACTTGGATGTGTACGTGATTAGAGCCAGCAAAAAACAATCCTTGGCCCACCGGGAACTGTGCCAGACGTTTTTTCTCCTCTTCGGTCAGTTTGAAAACGTCGGCTAGAACATCTACTGCCGAGGTAGATTGCTTAAGTAGCATCTGCATACTGGCGTTAGCCACAATCGCCCGCCCCATTTTGCTGCCCATAAAGTCTTCTACATCCTGAGTGATAGCCGTTAGTCCCAAGAAGTATTTGCGCGCCCGTTTGGCTAGGCTGAATAAAAAGTTGGCTGAATCATCATATTTCATAAGCTGCCATGCCTCGTCGACGATTAACAAGCGTTTTTTCTGTTCGCTGCGTGTCTTATTCCAAATATAGCTCAACACAATGTACATGGCTACAGGCCGCAGTTCGTCCTCGAGGTCGCGGATGCTAAACACCACCATCTTATTGTTTATGTTGACGTTAGATTGTTGGCTAAAGATGCCTGCAAAGGTGCCTGTTGTGTATTTGCGCAGTCGCTGGGCTAGCTGCGGGCCGCTGCCACCCATGTGCAGCAAAGTCTCGTACAGGTCACCGATGGTTGGCGGCGGGCTGTTATGAGTTAACGGGTCGCTGGTAATCCCGGCTCGGGCGTAGGTGTCGATTAAGGCTTGGTCGAGGTCGGCCTCTTCGGCTGGGTTGAGGGCCGGCAGTGACACGCCACCGGGCAGCATCTGAGCGCCACCCATCATTAGGCGCAGCAGCCCATGCAGAGTAATTAGGTTGGCACGCAAGGCGTCCTGGGCTTCGTCGTTTTCGATCACCCGTGGCAGATCAAAGGGGTTAATGCGGGTTGCGGAATTAAGACTGAGGGCAATGTAGGTGCCGCCAACTGCGTCGCATAACCGCTGATACTCGTTTTCTGGGTCTACAATAATAATTTCGGCGCCCATCATCATGCTGCGCATGGCTTCAAGTTTGACGGTAAACGATTTACCGGCACCAGATTTAGCAAAAACCACCATGTTGGCATTTTCTAGCGAGAACCGGTCGAATATTACCAGCCCGTTGTTGTGCATGTTAATGCCATACAAAACACCCTTCTCTTGCGTCAGATCGGCACTGGTAAATGGAAAACTGGTGCTCAGCGCGCCGGTGTTCATATTGTGCCTTATTTGCAACTGGTCACTGAGTTGTGGAATGGTGCTGTTTAGCCCCTGTTCCATCTGGCTGGAGGCGACTTTGCTGAACACTAACTGCTGCCCAAGAATAGTTTCGATCTTATGTTGTATAAATTGCAACTCGTCGAGGCTATCGGCATACATCGTAATATATAGGCCAAATCGGAAGAAACGTTCGGCGCCAACCTGCAACTTATCGCGCAGCTCCTCGGCATCCTGGATGGCAGCTTCCAACCCGGGGTCACGTACCTTACCCCGTTCGGAATTAATCGAGATGCTAGCCTCTAGCTGCCCGACTTTTTTACGCAGGTTATTGAGCACCACCTGGCTCTCAACCGGATAAATAAACATATTAACGTCGATGACTTCATCGATGTTAATAATTGGGCTCAGCCAACCAGTGTAAATCTGCCTTGGGTAGCCGTAAACGTACATTGTCCGGGCGTACCTAGTACCAAGCCGGAAATAGCCAGCCTGAATTTCCAGCGAACTGGGCGCGATCACATCGCGCAGCGTGGTAATGCCCTTTAAGAACTCCTGCTCAATCTCTTGCTGCTCACGCTGGCGCTGAGCCTGGGCTATATCAACCGGATCAACCTTTTTCTTGCCGAACGCCATGCTAGATGAGCT
Organism: uncultured Candidatus Saccharibacteria bacterium; assembly: GCA_964405095.1. Lineage (GTDB taxonomy): Bacteria > Patescibacteriota > Saccharimonadia > Saccharimonadales > EFPC-124 > CAYOML01. Next base: position 40,885 of record CAYOML010000006.1, read on the forward strand.
CCTTATCCAGATGTGGTTGAGGGGCTTTGCCCTCGCCCTTGGTGGTGACGGGTGCCGCTAGATCCTCAAAATTACCTAACGGTTCGCGCACCGCGGTATCCGGGTTGTAAACATTGTAATAGAGCTCTCCTAGCTCCTTGGTAGCCAGCTGTGCACAGCGGATCCCGATCTGTAACAAACCATTAGTAACCGCACCGACGCGGTTAGTCAGTTCACTCTTGGCTTTGGTAAAAGTTGCCTCGTCGATGCGGATATGCTGTTGTTTTTGCGGTGCAAACAGATTGGCCAGGAAATTTTTGCTGCTATTAACGGCCGTCGACATATCCCCCGCCGGATAGTACGGGATTACGATAAAGAAGCTCTTTTCCATAATATTAGTCTCTTGAGCCAAGACCGATATAAAGCTTATGTAGTCGTCCATTAACACACCGAGAAGCATGTTGTCTTGGTCGCGGCGGATCTTGTCTAGGCGATCCAGGTAAGGTCCGATGTCGACTTTTTGCGAACGAATAAATATTTGTACCGGAAAATACAGCGAGTTAAGAAACTGTTGGTACGAATATTCCACAGCTTCTTGCTCCCGCTCGCTCATAAGATCGAAATTTATCGAACGGCAGGCCACTATAGCGCGCATAGTGCCATCATTCATAACTACTAAATTATCGCGAATTTCAGAAATAATCAGTGCATTTTGGGTGCTGTTTGGGTTGCCGCGAACTGGCGGGTTGTCTGACTTAGCCTGGACATTGCCAGCGACGGTCCTGCCAGCAATTGGGCTAGTCAAAGGGTTGGGGACGGGGTTGACCGGTATGTTGCCAAGCGGTGGCAGTGGTATCTGCGGCTGACCACCAAAAGCACCCCCGGCTGCCTGCGGGTCGACTGGTTGCTGATTAGCGTTTTGGTTGTCGTATGGAGGCATGTTACCCACCCCCCTGGGTAGTGTGTGTTGTCTCAGGTGACCTTAACGTAGCTTGATCACCACTTCTTCTTCGCCGCCCAGCCTATGGGCCTCGTGAGCAATCGCGCTGATTGTCAAATCATCGTTGCTGGCTAGCCTGATTATATCAGGCGAAACTGCTTTCGGTACAGGCGGCGGCGCTGTGGGGGTTGGCGGGATCACGGCTGCCGGCGCAGTAGCTTTAGCCGCCGGAGGTGGTACAGATTGTGCGGCTGGGGCAGCCTGGGCAGCGTGGCTGGCATCCATTGGCTGGATCACCCTTTGGTGCATCGAAGCCGGATATGGATTGAACTGCGGCACCGGACCATCGCCGCTAGGTTTAGCGGCGTGTTGCATCTGCGCCACAACGGTCTGTCGGCGTTCTTCATCCTTTTTGGCAATCATACCGGCGAGCGACTGCGACAGCGAGGCGCCCTCGTCGAAAACATCAACAGCACTTTGGGCTTCGGCCACAACATCGGTAACTAGACTGGCACCGGGGGCTGCCGTGCCCTTTAAAGCCCAGCCACGGCTATCCATAACTCGTGCCAAATAATCGAGACGCTCGCTGGCCGCCTCTGCACCGTACTCTTTTGCCAGATTTTGTTGAACAAGTTTAGGTGCCACAATCTCGACATAACTAATGGTGCCGTCTGGATTCCAAAGCCGCATCTTGGGCTTAAGGTAAAACCGCGCCAGCGCCAGTAGGTAAGTTTCCATTGGCTGCTCTTTGCGTAGCGGCAGAGCCAAGACTATGAAGAACAATACTCCAGGCAGTGGGATTATAATCAGAAACAGCGAAATCTGCAGCAAAACATAGGCCACGAAACCCAAACCGGCGGCAATACCAAGATAAATAAACTGCCGGAACCCAAACGGCCCAACCAGTTTGTCCTCTGCCTCCACATCTTGTGGCACTGTGTACGCTGCCATATGGATAATTATAACCGGTATTGGTTATTTTGGCCTGCTTTTTAAGATATGCACGAATTCGGTCACCCTCTTTTAGAGGACGTACCTCTACAGGTGTAAAAACGCGATAGTTTGAGTGCTAATGATCAGCCAGGTAGTGCTTAAGGTGCTCCATCGTCCTTTGTTGTTTTTCGTAATCAGCGACAAAGTCTAGATACTGACTGCTGCTCTCAAACATAGCCAGTATTTTTGCTGGGTGTAACCACTCGGGCCGATTACCATTCCTGTAGTAACGCAAGCTTGAGTAACGGTAAGTTTGCCAGAATCTTGGGTTAAGGTGAATATAGCGGCTGATGTGCTCTAAATATGATTGTTCGTCAACCAAAACTGCCTTATAGCGACTCTCAAACAGCGGGCCGGTGCGTCTGTGGCGCAGGTTGAAGTAGCGACTATAGCTTGTCATAACACTCCTCATAAGTTTTTCCATCGAACTAGCTCTGATTTGATACAAGAGTAGATGGAAATGGTTCTGCATCAAGCAATAAGCAAGCAGCTCGACCTGCCCCAAGTAATGTGGGTAAGGCGTACCTAAGCTGTCAAAAGCTGGATCTTTAGCTAGGTATCGCCCAAAAAGCCCCTCGAAGTGACGATAGTCCTGATTGTCTGCAAAGATTTTCTGCTTGTTCGCTCCCCTGGCGTAGATATGATAATAAGCAAGCTCGGCATTAGGCTTGAAAACATTCCGTGAAGGCATGCGCGTACTCTACTACAACTTGGCTCAAAGTAGAACTAACAAGAAATAACAGTGGTAGAGGTACGTCCTCTTTGTGACGCTCTTTGTGACGACGTCCTCTTAGCCCCTGCTACGAGTTTTTGTTTAGGGTTAAAAATTCGCTTGGGTTTTTGCAGAAGCTCAAAAGGCTTGCTACGCCGAAGGCAACCTCTTGTCGGCCTTCTGCTAAACGCCGTTCCGTTTCCGCCTGATGAACATTGCGCTGTCGCCCACGACTTACGGAGTAATATCCAGTTAGCCGGCCGTCTGGGGCAGTAGCAACAATGGCTCCCAAAGAGGCATAACCCATATGATGTCTAATATTTTCTAGAGCACTCGGGTCCAGGGGAGGCACCGTCTCTACACGTTGCGATAAACTGACAAATTCATTACCGGTCTGCTCCGGTTCAAAAACTGTACATTCGTAACCACCCGTTTGCATCGGTTCACCTAATGTATACTCGCTCATTCCAAACTCCCTTAGTTTCAAAGTTGTATTATATCATACTAAGTCAATACTAACAAGCTCGGACGTTGGTGGTAGAGGTACGTCCTCTTTGTGCTCCAAACTAGAACTGACAAGGAATAACACTGGTAGAGGTACGTCCTTTGTGGTCTTTGTGGTCCCCTTATACGCCAAAGTAGTTGTCGCCCTCCCACCAGTGCCTCTTTCGGAATCGCCTTGCGTCTCGTTTTTGGATTCGTCTCGTTATTGCTGCGTAGTCCAGCACGTCAGGCAACGACCATGATGGATGCCTGTCGGGGCTCTGACCGAGCTTGAGGACTCTTTCTGTAGCCTGCACAAGGTAGGCATGGTCAATTATCTCAACCCGGCCTTCGAGGCCATAAAAACTCATACCCTCTTCATAGAGGCCCCAATTAGAATAAGTGAACAGTTCGCCATCTTCACGAACTAAGATACCCGGTATCGGGACCGGCTGAGGGTACTCTCCGCCAGTCGCTCCCGTACTTGTGGGTATGATTACCCAGCCAGCGCCACAACGCCTGTAAAGGCCGGAACTCTGGACTTCCTCGTACAGAGGGACAAGCGGTACATTGTGCCGTTCAATCAACCCCAAAAACTCTTGTACTTCAGCACGTGTTCGTGCCTTCTGGGCGGCATACAGCAAGGCTTCTTCAGCTAGCTTTTGTTGATAGGCCTCCTCAGTTGCCTCTTGCTGTCTAATACCCTCCCGGGCTTCATCTTCGAGACTCATATATAACGCTCCTTACAATGCTGGGTGGTGCTTTCGGTAGCAATCATATTATGGCATGATTCGTAGCTATGCGAAAGTCCGGAGTAGGTATTTACATATGTTAGAGTCGTTGTAAAATAACCATGTCAACCGAATTTCGGTGGATGTGGCAATGCGTATGTTAGGGAGGAGACCGTGAGCGATGGCCGAAAAGCCATTTTGGCGGTGGTGAAGGTAGTAACCATCGTCTGGGGAGTAGCAGCCATAATTGCGCTGATACTCTGCTGTTGTGGCGTCAGGTTTCTTGGCGTCGATGTCCCGAGCAACTAACATTGTCGCGTGGCGGCAAGCAGGCCTGGGGCACCTCCGCCCCTTCGCCTGCTTGCCGCCACATCCTAAATGTTTTAAAAGAGCGGATCGATAAGGCCTCTCGAAAGTCTTGTCTACGCATTTGTTAACCACGAGACCTGATTCTGTCGACCTCCGCCCTGAATCCTGGTGCTATCTTCTCTGCCTCTTCCACGACAAACAATAATTCATCGCGGTGCTTGATCTTTGGATTGCGCAATGCCTGGCCAATTTTGGTGGCAGTTAGATCGCGTATGCTAGGATCTCCGGCATCTTCAAGTAGAGCCTTACCAAGAAAACCTAGCCCCGATACCTTGTTGGGGTCTGACGGATCCTTATATTCACCAAGCTGGCCCTTTTCCATTGCCTCGATCGTTATACTCCCAATAACCGAACGGGCTGCAGCTGTCTCTGTGGCGGTAGTGGCAGGTTTGCCTCCAAGCTTAATGGCAACAGGACTAAATTTACCAGCGGGGTCTAAGCCTGCATAACCTAGCCCCTGGAAGCCATTGGCTTTGGCGCTTTTTGCAACAGTTTCTATCATTACGTTGTTTGCGGCGAATACAGAGCCCTTCTCTTCCCTGAGTGCTTCAGCTGTAGCCCTCGTAGCTTCCATAACCTGGTCGTAATCCGATCCAGAGGCGTGTGCAGCCATCAACGCCGACATTCTAAAATCCGCAGTACCTATTCGGGTGCCAAACCTCGATTGAAGACTTTCCATTTCCTTTCTCTGTTCCTGGGAAAATCCGTATGCTGGATTACCAGATGCATCTTTATGTCTTACCTTGGAGGCACCGCCGTTCTCGACCTCGGCGCGCTTAATATAGTCATCAATGCTCTCTCCAGCATTCATGCGTGATAAGTGTGCCGACAAGGGCGAGCCACCCAAGCGTCCAATCGCAGTCGCTGTTGTTCCTAATTGGCTCTCTCGCAACTTTTCAGCTGCGGACAGGGTCTGCTCGGTTATGGCACCTCGTGCACCCTTAGGCAGGAAGCGAGAGCCACCTCTCAGTAATCTTGCCTGTACTCCCTTACCTTCAAGAAATCGTTTCTGTCTATATTGTTCCCAACCACCTTTAAGGGCTTGGCCAGCTTTACTGTTGACGGCTCGTTTCTTGGCGAACTGACCTGTTCTATTCCTGTAATCCTGTGCCTTGGAATACACCTGGTGCATGGCGCCACCTGCCAACTTAAAGGCAAACGGTATAGCTAGCAAAGGCAGCAAGAAGGCCATGAAGCTGATCAATGCAATCACAAAGTCGGATACTCCTGCGCTTTCGCCAGCCACACTCCCAACCTGAGATAATACCGAACTGGCAATTTTACCGGCTGCGAACAGCAACACGATAATGGGGTACATGGCTAACAGGCGTATGAACATTTCACCCCACTTGCGGAAGAGGCTTTGCGTGTTTGGCAGTAGCCCTGCAACAAAAGCCAGGGGGGCCACAATAAACAAGAAGATAAGGAAAACCTGCCGAACAATAAGTGTTGCTGCGGCTATCAGCACAACTATTAGAGCAAAGATAAAGAACACAAAGACGCCAAATATGATCCCCGGGGCCAGAGCTGCTATACCCAGTGCCATACCTCCGTTCGCAAACAGGTTCGCAGTGCTTATTGCGCTGAGGTCTATACTCGGTTGTCCATTCAGCACTGTAGATATTACTAGCGAAGCTGCCCCTGCACCCAGAACATTGAATATGTCTACCAGGATTGCACAGATAAAGAACGATAGATTGGTAGCGACTGCCACTATAATCAGACGCGGTAATAAGCGTTTTATGCCGTAGTTAGTAATACCTGCCGAGGTGGCTTGCGAGAAGATAATCACAAAGAACACTAAAATGAAGGCAATATTGGCTATGTTCCTTACGTTGTTCCAAACAGTGTAAAGAATAGTCTCTTGACCACTAGCATCGGTGACGGTCAGAGGGTTAACGCTCAGGAAAGGCTTTATGAGGTGCTCGAAGATAAAGTCTAGCGCGCCAAATAGGACCTCGAGTGTTGGGCACACAATCCAGGTCATTATTATGCCCTTGCCAGAACAATCGATAACCGGCGTGCCGTCTTTGCCTACTTGGTTGGCAGTACCAAGCACACGTTCGGTGCTGGCATCGCTGCCGTCCAGATAAGTTATCGTATTATTAGTGACGACAACATTGGCATATGTCTTGGTTGCCGAGTAATAAGTGTCGCCGAGGTCGGTTTTTGAACAGAATGCACTAAGAAGGGGTGTCTTGTTAATGATAGAAGTGAACCAGTTTTTTTTGCAGCCTTCACTGGTAAACTTGAAGTCCAACTTAATGGTATATGTCCCCGGTTTGACGTTGCTAAGAACAACTTTGCCGCCACTTACAGATATATTCACACCCCCCGGATCGGGCGAAATTGTGACCTTAGTATTGTCACCTTCCGCCGTAATCTTGGTGCCTTCAACCTCAACAACGTACTTACCACCCTGGATCTCGCCGGTAGTTGCTGAAGGCGCGGCGAATGCCGGATGGGCCAATAAAAACAGGCCGGCAATAACCAGTAAACCGCCAGCAAACCATGCCCATACCCGTTTTAGACCCACGAAAGTAAGCATTACCTACAATATTACAGCATACCGGAGTCCGAGACTATATTTAGCCCGAGCTATTTAGGGTCGCCGGTGATCATGCCAAAGCCCCAGGGGCCCAATACTCGCACGTCGTCGGATGTTTTTTCTAACGGGACAATACGCAACGGACCCCTTGTTGCACTCGTATTTTGCCTTTGGTCATCTATCATGGCGTTCACCTTGTAGTATCTATATCTGAGGGTATAGGTTCTTGGTGTATCACCCATTTCATCTGTCACCTGTACGCTGATCTCCCACACATCCGGGCTGATCTGTTTAACTTGGCTCGTACCCTCCACAGGTTTTATAAACCTGGGTTGCTCCCCACTCCATGAATCAAAAGACTGACCATCAGCCACTGGATGGTTTTTCGCAAGCCTTTCGACTTGGGCGTATGTTGCTGAGTTCTTGGATAATGATGCCCCACAAAGAGCTTTAAATAAGGGCTCATCCAAGTGCCCGGCGTTTGATAGCAAATAAGCCGCCTGTTGGATACACATCTCGTAGGTGTGAGCCTTCCCCTCAACAGTGCCGGCAATACTATCTGGATCGTTTATACCTCTTAAAAGCTCATATAAAGGATCAGTAGAACCCTCTGGGATTTTCAGACTGGAGTTAAAAAAGCTGAGCGGCATTGCATCTGCCTGTAAACCAACAAAGCTTACAAAATCATCTTCAGGGTAGAAGGCCATCCATGCTGCTTGGTCGGCCGGTGACAATCGATTGATCTGCTCAACCGACATCGCACGCAATTTCACTAACTCTGATTCCTGTTGTGAGGGTGTTGCCTCGATAAAGGCGGCCACAATGTTGCCGTTGGCACCAACATTTACCTCTCCTGGTGCGACTGCTACCCGCCCATCACCTGCACCTGTAGGAGTGTTACCCGGGCCACAGCCTGCCACTGCCAGTGCTGTCGACAGGCTAAGACCTGACGCCATCAAGGCCAGAACCCGTGCTACCCTGCTGTCGCGCAGTCTTTCGGCTAGACTTGGCCTCACCTCGTTGTTTGTGTTAAACTCAAATTCGCGACTTTCGGCTGGGCCGAGAGTGGACGGGTCTACTATTCCTACACTCTCACCAGTCGGATTTGCTGACATAATGCCTGGCATATCCATCCTCCTTGTTAATTACCTTCTATCGCAATCTATTGCAGCTCTATTGGTAATAATACGATAAATACGACAAAAGTTGAAAATAGTTACATAACGCCTACACACCTTTTATAAAGGTTTACCTTGTAGCCGGGGCGTGGTATAACCAAAGCAGGGTTATATCGAGAAACAAATACCGTGCAAGTACAAACTTCATTAAACAAACTATCATCCCTGCTGTGGGGCATGGTTCTTGCTGCCGTTATTATCTTTTTTGCATCTTATCCGGCATCTGCTGCCACTGGCGGCGCCAACTGCACTATAGGTGGTCAGCCAGGTGTGCAAGTATCGGTAGGTGTAGAAGGTTCAAAATGTATACCTCTGGGGGCTACACCCGACACCAACCCCATAATTGTTTTTATGAAGGACTTACTTAAAGTGATAAGTGGATTGGTCGGGTTAGCCACGGTCGGCGGTATTATCTGGGGCGGTATGCTGTATGTGACTGCTCGGGCTAATGCCGGCCAAGTCGAAAAAGCCAAAATTGTAATTATTAATTCGATAATAGGCCTAGTATTATTTATTTTTATGTTTGCAATACTGCAATTCTTAATACCAGGAGGGATATTTTCGTGATGAAACGCTGGTTTGCAATATTGGGAGTAGGACTGCTGCTAGCCGTATCCCAGGGTCTGCCAGCGGCGGCAAAGCCATATGAGGGTGATGGGGATAGGTCATGCCGCAGTAGTTTTGGCCAATTCTTGGGCTTTAACTCCTGGGATTCGTGTTTGTACCATGCTTCCAGCGGCGCCCCAATTCTTAAGGGTATAGCCGACATCTGGTATATAGCCATAGTGGTGATAGATGACTTCCTTAAGGCTGGAGTTTACGCTTCTATCGGCTTTATTATCTGGGGCGGCGTGAAGTATCTTAAAAGTCAGGGCGATCCTGGCGAGACAACTCAGGCCCGCCAGATTATCCACAATGCCCTTTTTGGTCTGGTGATTACTATTATTTCTGTTGCGATTGTTAACTTTGTAGCGAGTACATTCTAATATGTTGAAAGATTTATTAAGCAACCTAGCCGCGCCCATAAATGTAGCACCAAATGATATTGGTATACCCCAAGTGCCACTCGATAATTCAGCGCTAGCCAATGCTTTGAGTGCGGTCTTTATGCTGCTTGGTGGAATGGCAGTCTTGTTTATGCTGGTTGGAGCCGTGCGTTACATAACTAGTGCGGGTGACCCAAAGAACATCAAAACGGCCAAAGACACGATTTTATATGCGCTCGTTGGTCTCGTAATTTCCATGTCGGCTTTCACCGTAGTACAATTTACGTTAGGTAAACTTGGCGGCAGTATATGATAAAAAAAATCGCGGCAGTAGTTGTGGCAGTAGTTATTATGGCTTTGGGTGTTGTCTCTCAGGCGCAGGCCGTTGATATTTTCCCAAAATGCGCAACTAATGACCCAGGGTCAACAGTCTGCACTGCCACTCAAGATAAGTTACTTGGCCCGGGTAGTTTGTGGAACAGAATCCTCGAGACATTCACGTTTATTATTGGCGCCGTGTCTGTACTGATGATTATTATTGGCGGCATTCGCTATGTAACGTCCGGAGGTGACCAAGCCAATATTAAGGCTGCCAAAGATACGATTCTCTACGCTGTAGTTGGTGTTGTTGTAGCTATGCTTGCTTACTCTATTGTTCACTTTGTAATATCTACCATATGAACACACAACGAATAGCCTTACTGGTCGCGAATCTGGTGGTTGCCCTAGGCCTGGTTGCCGCTGTTGTGACGCCTGTAGCCGTCCAAGCTGCTGATCCCGCAACATCTAAAGCACTCTGCGAAGGCTCAGGCGGCACGTGGAACGGCAGTGCATGTACTAAGGCCGGTGAAGAATCGATACCAAGTGTATTTGGCACGATTACCAATGTTTTGTTATTTGTGATTGGGGCAGTTAGCGTTATTGTTATCATCATTGGTGCTATCCGCTATGTGACATCGGGCGGTGAGCAGGCCAATATTAAGGCCGCAAAAGACACGATATTATATGCAATCATCGGTCTTGTAGTAGCCTTCCTGGCATATGCTGTCGTCAACTTTGTAACGACACAGTTTAAGTAAGTCTATGCAAACACCGTCTGAGTGGTACAATAAAAAGCATAAGGAGAATAACTTAAGATGAAATCATTCATGAGCGCAGTTACCAGAGCGTTGGCGATACCTCTGCTGACATTGAGCTTGGGTCTAGCTATGCCAGCTGCGACCTACGCCGTAGATTGCACAACCAATAACCCAGACATTACTACTGGCCCGAGCGGCGGCGCAGCTTGTGCTAAGCCAGCTAGCGGCGCTACAGATCTATTTGGCCCTGGCGGTATCTTTATTACGATTACCAACATCCTGCTGTTCGTGATTGGTGCCATTGCTGTGATCATGTTGATCGTCGGCGGTATTCGTTACGTCATCTCATCGGGCGACCAAACGGCAGTTACCAATGCTAAAAACACGATTCTTTACGCGATCATTGGTATTGTGGTGGCCTTCCTGGCCTTTGCCGCAGTCAACTTCCTGACCGGGCAGCTGACTCCTAAGTAGGTAATACTTCCTGTGAAGTAAAAACAACCCGCATATGCGGGTTGTTTTTATATTTAGAGCGAATGTCTACATGATCTCGATCTTGCGGGCTTGTTCTTGCTTAACCTTTACAAAGCTGATGGTGAGCACACCGTCCTTCAAAACGGCCTCAACCTCTTCTTCCTTCACCTGTGCAGGCAAGGCAATGGTGCGAGAGAACTCACCCCAGTAACATTCCTGCAGGTGCCATTGCTCAACCTCTTCCTCACCACTCGTCAATGTACCGCTAATAGTTAGGATGCCGTCGGAAATGCTTACATCCAGGTCTTGTTTGTTGACGCCAGCAGTGCGGGCTTTTACAACCAGCTTCTCGCGGGTCTCGTATACATCGACTGCTAGTTGACCAACAGGTTGTTCTTCTTCCCAGTTTTCGTCGGCAGATGCAGCGGCTACATTTGAATCGTCAGCCGGAGCAGCATTGTCGTCGTCACCCAAAAAGGCGGCAGCCAGTTCGTCTTCCATCAGTAAGTCGTCATTTTGCTTCTGTCCACGTGCCATCGACACACCTCCCTCTCTTGCTTTGTCCCTATAATTGAGGTTCTTGTAGGTTCATTATAGCGGAACCAGTCAAACTATGGCAATATTATACTTCATGGAAGTAAAAATGACATCGCTGATCGAGAAAATCGTTGCGATAGTCGCTCCGCATCGCTGTCTGGTGTGTGGTATCGAAGACAACATCCTATGTACTGGTTGCTATGCTTCTTGTATTGTTCGGCCTGATGCCTTTTGCGCGTTGTGCGGAAAACCGAGCAAAGATTGGCGTTTGTGCCGGGCTTGCAGCTTACAGTCTGACTTAGGTTACGTTTGGGTTGGCGCCGAATACCAGGGTCTACCCGAGAAGCTTATTAAGGCTTTTAAATTCGAAAGAGTTCGTGAGGCCTACCGACCACTGTCTCAGCTGTTGGTTGATAGCCTCCCCTACGAAGATTGGCAGATTATACCGATACCTACAGCTCCAAGCCGTGTCCGGCAACGCGGTTACGATCAAACATTGTTATTGGCATCTGCTCTGGCCGCCCAGCGCAATCTACGACTGACTCCCCTACTGCGTCGGGCACATGACGGGCAACAGGTCGGCTCAAGCCGCCAAAAGCGTCTGCAACAAGCTCAGAATGCGTTGTACCTGACAAAACCTCAACAGATTAGGGGCGGGCGCATTGTCTTGGTTGATGATGTCTGCACAACTGGCGCAACCCTTATGTCAGCCGCAAGTTTGCTCAAACAGGCTGGAGCGCATGAAATTAACGCTGTGGTTTGTGCCTGGCAGGCACCAGCCGTACAATTGGCGTATGGGCAAAGACAACAAATCAATCGTTAACTTTCTGTTTGAGGTTGGGATTCTGGCCAAAACTCCTCGTTCCGGCTTTCATTTCTTGGGTAGCGGCTCGCAATCGGTTGCCGAGCACATCCATAGAGTTGTTTACTTTGGCTACGTGTTGGCCATGCTCGATGACAGCGTCGATACCGCCAAGGTTATGAAAATGTGTTTATTACATGATTTGGCCGAAGCCCGCACCAGCGACCTTAATTACGTACATCAAAAGTACACTACATCTGACGAATTAGCCGCTGTGAAGGATCTGGCCAAGACTTTGCCATTTGGCGCCGACATGGTTAAAACCCTTAACGAACTTAAAGCCAAAAAGACCAAAGAGGCGCTGCTAGTTAAAGACGCCGACCAACTTGAGTTTTTGATGTCACTCAAGGAGCAAGCCGACATCGGCAACAGCCGAGCCCTGACGTGGATTCCGCCTGCGGTCAAGCGACTTAAAACTGACGCTGCCAAGGATTTGGCCAAGAAAATAATAACTACAGACTCAGATGAATGGTGGTACGCAGATAAGGACAGTGACTGGTGGGTCAAACGCAGCGGTAAGCCTATGGGTAAGCGCTTTTAAGCTATAATTATTCAAGAAGGAGATTATATGGGTAAACCGTTTATGAGTTTAAAACAGCACATGATATACCATATGCTAATCGTACTTGGTATTGGTGTGATTGTTGGGCTACTTGTTGGCTATTATGGCAGCCCAAAGTCACATATTGATCCTAGGTTTACACCGGCAAGCCAGGCCGAAATAGCCAAGGCATTGGCCGACGTAACTCAGCAATTCGAAGCTAAAAGCTCAACCGAGTGTAAAGACACTACCGATCCCATAAAACCACAAGATCGAGTTGCAGTGTTTAAAAAATACCTAAAGGTTAATCGTTTCGCAAACCGGGCTGTAATACGCGGCTGTAACGATATTGACGGTTTGCTTGCCAAGGGTGTTGACGGAAAGTGGTTCCGCACAACTGTAAATGTTTCGCTGGATAAGCGCGCCGCAAAACTCTGGCAGGCAGAGTGTCTAATAGATGATATTACTGTTGCCGATGACAAAGTGCGCCCCGAAAACACCACAATAGACGTCTTTAACTTGGTGTATTGCCGCAAACTCAGTGAGCAAGAGCTAGTTACTCAATATTTGCATCAGGCCTATGACAGCCAGGGTCTCAAGGTAGACAAGAATATGGTGGATGAATTCCTCAAGGGCGCGGAACGACTATAAAAAAATAACGACCACAAGAGTCGTTATTCTTTCTTGGCGGAGGAGGAGAGATTCGAACTCTCGCACCAGGTTGCCCCAGTCTAATGATTTAGCAAACCATCCCCTTCAACCACTTGGGTACTCCTCCACGTATGTTGCGAGTACCGGCTCATTGTACCAAAAACACATCTGTTAGGCGAGA
>CAYOML010000007.1:0-51122 GCA_964405095.1 uncultured Candidatus Saccharibacteria bacterium
AGGACACTAGGTTTTCATCCTGGCAACCCGGGTTCGACTCCCGGTGGGGTCACCATAGAGCTTATGCTTACAAAAGAGGTCACTACGACCTCTTTTGTTATACTCAAAGAATTAAGGAGATATAAGGCCGATGGAGGCTCAACTTAAAAACAGCCTTAAAGTTATGTCTGAGGTCTTCAAGGGCCTGGATGGTTATCGGGTGCTAGGCTCAGTGCTCGTCGCCAGTATTAATGGTAAGCCCCACCGCGAACTGCATGATATCGATTTACTTATAGACGAACGTATATACTTTACGGTCATACAGCGGCTAGAGCAGGCTGGTTTTAAGCGTGTTACCAAAAAGGCGCCTGGCTTCACTTGGGACGAGTTCGAAAAACAAGACTGCCTAACTTTTGGGGTGCTACTTCAGGGTGTTTTTGATGAGCATGGGTTTACTTATAAATCGGGCGGGTGGCTAACGCTGCAAATAGATGCTGCATATTTACGGCCGACTACATACCAACTACTTGGTGTAGAGTTTACCGGGATACCATTGCGTTCTGTATACGAAGGCATTAAGGCTGCGAGCCTAAACTCAAAAAGAAAGCGCGATAAAGCGATCGTACTTGCAGCTGTTGGCCGCCAGCTACCCGGTGGTCTCACCATCAACCAAGCATTCAAAGTGATGATAGGCGGTTTAGCAATACCATATTTGTACACCATGTTCTCGGTGGTCTATAACTGGATTGGTGGTTTACGGCTACGCATGGGTAAACCGTATGACCCATGGCGCTAGGTTCATATCCCTCCAGGGAGGGCAGTCGGCATATGTATCGCCCTCAATACCTTTTGCCAACGCACAATTTCCTCACAGATAGAGTTCCAGTGGTTTTCGACCAGGGTCACCAAAAGAGACTTTTCTGATATAGAAGAGTCTTTTTTGATGCAATCAAACAGTATTGTAATAACTCGCATTATGTTTTAGAATTATCTTGCTGCTGGGGAGCCCAGCAGTGTAACCCGTAGGTCCTACTCAAGGAGGGGGCGAAATGCCCTTTAGCTTTATTGCGGCGATGATATTCGCCGTGATGGTGCCTATCGCTGCGGGCGGCTGGTTTCTGGCCAGTCGTTCTGTTCGGCGGGAGGCCTCGCAGGATGCCGCTCGGGGCGGCAGTCGCGGTTATCGCGACAGTGCTTGGGACGCTGGCACGGTCAGAAGCGGGTTCCGATTCGCTTGTGTCGCGCTCATTGTGCTCTCAGGACTGATGCTCCTCATCTCTTCGACGACCTTTGTGTCGACGAAGAATGTAGGCATCGTTACCTCGTTCGGCAAACCCGTGGGAGAGCCACTACCAAACGGGATCCACTTTGTGGAACCTTGGAACAAGGTCACCGAGATGGATGGAGCAATCCAGACAGACTCACATGCCGGTGATGCTCAGGGTGACACTACGCCTTGCACTACCGTTCGCATTGCGAACCAGTCGACTGCATGTGTCGACAACTCGATTCGGTGGAGAATCAGGCTAACGGCTGCGGATGAGCTGTTCCGTGATTACAAGGATTTCGACCGCGTTCGAGATTCACTTGTGACACGGGATCTGTACGCGGCGTTGAACTCCGTCTTCGCGGGCTATGATCCGTTGGGGACCATCGCGAGTAACGGAGTTTCTAGCGCGCCGAGTCTGGATTCACTGGCGGCGCAGGTCACGTCTCTTCTACAGAGGCAGATCGGCGACCAGATCGAAGTCCTTAACGTCATCATACCGCTCGCTCACTACGACGCGTCGACGCAGGATAAGATCAACCAGTTCCAGGCAGAGCTCGCCAACACGCGCATTGCCAAGCAACGTCAGCAGACGGCCGAGAACGAGGCAGCGGCAAACGCAAAGCTCGCAGCTTCGGTATCCAGGGATCCCAACGTCCTGGTGTCGAAGTGTCTCGACCTGCTATTCGCCATTCAGAAAGCGGGCCAACAGATCCCGGCGGGGTTCTCTTGTTGGCCTGGTGGTCAGGCGGCGGCGGTTATTGCCCAGAATAAGTAATCGCTGAGGACGTGTGGGCCCCGGAGAGATCCGGGGCCCACACGGCAGACCCAGGATTACCACTGTCAAAAGCGTAAGCAATATGCTAATCTGAAATAAAATCAAACATAGTCAGAGGAAAATTGAAGAATGGAACCTCAAGCGCCACTGCAACCGCCTCAAAATCCTGTTACACCCGAACCAACAAGCTATCCACCTCAACCCAACCAGAACGCTCAACCCCCAGTATCTGGGTTGCCTACAGCACAGTACCAGCTAGGAGTTGTATCCGGCCCAGTCGTCGGCTCAGCAACACCAACTTATGGTCAAGCCGCCACTGTTAGTGGTGGCAAATCGTTTCTAGCAGCCTTTCTTTTATCGATATTTTTGGGCGTCTTTGGTGTAGATAGGTTTTACCTGGGTAAGGTTGTTACAGGTATTCTGAAGTTGCTAACTCTTGGCGGTTTGGGAATATGGGCGATCATTGACATCATCCTCATACTCAGTAACCACACAAAAGCCAAAGATGGCACCCCGTTAAGAGACTACGATAAAAATCGTAAAGCAGCTCTTGTTATATTCGTGATCTGGTTTCTTGGCGTGACTGCATTTGGGGTCTATGACGTCATGGTTCTGAATAAAGCAGCTCAAGATATAGGTGGCCTTAATAATACGACCGTCAGCTGTAATAGTGGTACATGCACAACCACCAAAAAGCAAAACACTGATTCTGCCACTGCAGAGACTCCGTTAGGTACTTCTGTAACCGCTAGTAACTTTGCAGTTAAAGTAACTAAAGTGGTTGCTGACCCACGAACTTCTGGTGATGCACCAGATGCAGGTATGCAATACCTGGAGGTTGATCTATCCGTAACCAATGTTGGTAGCCAAAAAAATATTGTGCCCGGTAGCTTTTTCTACCAGACATCAGCCGGTACCGAACTTATGACAGCGAATACTTTTGGCAATGAGGGTACGGCGAATAAAAATGTCCACATACAAGGGCGAGATCTATTTATAGCAGTAGCTTTAGAGCCACAACAAACAGATGCGACCAAGTCGGTTATTTTCCAGATACCTCAGGGCGACAAGGGCAAACTAATCTGGCACGAGAGTGCCTTTGATACCAATAGCTCAAAGCTGGGTATATTCAAACTTTACTAGTGTTTGGCTTTAAGCTGTTGCACCAGCTTCTATGGCGTCGAGAGCTTCTGGTGTGGTAGTAACCTCGGTGGGAGCCGAATCTGGAGTCTCTACGCCAATAAAGCGCATCATCTCTACAATACGACTGGCTGACACTTTGGCTGTGTCTGCCACGTCCCAGTTAAATTCTTTAGCGAGTAATTCTTGTACGTGGTCGACGGTAACACCGTTGGGCTGACTTGAGTCAAAGCCCATATCGGCTGGAGTGTATCTGCTGGTTGCACCGGGGCGGGGTGGATATTCCAAAAGACCGTGCCTTGTAATGACTTCGCCGTCAGCTCCATTAGTCTCTACCCTGTATGCCAAGCCTCGTACTGCGGGTATGGCCATTTCGAGCGTCTCTGCAAGACGTTCCTGCCTTCGTCCGCCCCATCTTGGGATTTGGGAGATTTTAGCACCAAGTCCATTAACAGCCCGAGCATCAACCAAGGCCATGACCTCTGCCCTAAATGGCACAGTGACTGCTTCTGTGATGTCACCGCCAACAATTGGGGTTTTACCGGCTCTGTTCCAGACAAATAAGTGGCTTCCGCCATTAGCTTCGGAAGGTTTGATTCGTAGATCGCCTACACCTAGACCTCTTAGTGTTGCAAAAGCTTCCTGGCACGATTCAACAGCCGGAGCGCTTTGAGTCTCTAGCCACTCCTGACGAGTTCTAGCGTGCTCATCACCGATCATTGTCTTTAATCGTCTCTCTGCTCTTGTGGGAGCTAACACTCTCTCAAGACTGGCAGCTGCAAGTCCAAACGCTTGAGCCACGTCACCGTCATCTTTTATCTCTAATCTATCAAAACCAGGCCAAGCTATTCTGTTTCTAGAAGACATAGGAACTCCTTATGAATAATGAGCTAGGATAACATTATTTAAAGCCATCGTCAATAACGTGTTATTATCTTCCCAACTTTGTCTCTAGATTATTGATATCAATTGTTGTCTTTACTACTGTGTCTGGTGCAAGCGAAACACTGTCGATGCCGGCTTCAACCAAAAAGCGCGCGAATTCGGGGTAGTCTGAAGGTGCCTGACCACAGAGGCCGATCTTGACGTGTTTTTGTTTGGCAACCTTAATCACGAGGCGGATTAGGGCTTTTACGGCCTCGTTATTTTCGTCATAAACGTGGGCAACGGTGTGGTTGTCTCTGTCGACTCCGAGTGTAAGCTGTGTTAAGTCGTTGGAGCCGATAGAAAAGCCATCGAACAGTTCAGCAAACTGCTCGGCCAAAATGACATTGGAGGGGATTTCTATCATCACATAGGCTTCAAACCCGTTATCCCCGCGCTTTAGGCCGTTCTTTTCCATGATGTCGAGCACTTTTTTGGCTTCGGTCAGATCTCGGCAAAATGGGACCATGGCTTTAATGTTTGTAATGCCCATGTCGTCCCGGGCCTTTTTGAAGGCTTTACATTCTAGTTCAAAGGCTGGCCGATATTCTGGAGAATAATAGCGGCTTGCGCCCCGCCAGCCAATCATCGGATTATTCTCGGCCGGCTCAAATTGCTTGCCGCCTATTAGGCCGGCGTATTCGTTGGTCTTAAAATCACTAAATCTTATGATGACGTCGTTAGGGTAAAATGCCGCACCTAAAATAGCTATGCCTTCGGTCAGCTTGTCGATGAAATACTGGGCTTTGTTGGTGTAGCCTGCGGTAAGGCGGTTAATAACCTCGCGCGTTGCTTTATCTTTAACTTCGTCAAACCTAAGCAGAGCAAGCGGGTGGATTTTGATATGCGAGTCTATTATAAATTCCTCGCGGGCCAGCCCAACACCGTCGTTTGGGATCATCGAATATTGGAAGGCGTGGTCGGGGGAACCAATGTTCATCATAATTTTGGTCTTTGGCCGCTCAAGATTTTCAAAACTTGTCCGGTTGACCCTAAACTTCAGTTCGCCTGCATATACAAAACCTTCATCTCCCTCGGCGCAGCTAACTGTTATGGGCGACTTATTAGCAATCTTGGCTGTTCCGTTACCTGTACCCACTACACAAGGAATGCCCAACTCACGCGACACAATTGCCGCGTGGCAGGTGCGCCCGCCTTTGTCGGTCACGATGGCGCTGGCTTGCTTCATGATTGGTACCCAGTCGGGGTCGGTCATTTCGGTTACTAATACGTCACCTGTAGTAAATGAACTAATATCCTTGAGGTCCATAATTTTGCTGGCTTTGCCGGCACCAATTTTATTACCAACGCTCGTACCTTTGGTAAGCAGATCGCCCTTTTCTGTCAGCTCGTATTCTTCGACGATATTTAGATTCTTGCGTGATTGCACGGTTTCGCCGCGGGCTTGCACTATGTAAAGCTTGCCATCGTCTTGGTCGAGTGCCCATTCGATGTCCATTGGGTGGCCATAGTGGTTTTCGATCTCGATTGCCCAGCGGGCTAAGGTGGTGACTTGTTGGTCAGTGATCGAAAAACGTTCTTGGTCCTTTTTAGAGACGGCGATGTTTTTGGTCCGACTGCCAGCAATTGGAATCATCTTCATTTTTTTAGCGCCAACTTTTCTTTTAAGGATGGCCAGCGTTGGTTTAAAGACAGTAAATTCGTCGGGGCTCACCCGGCCTTGCACAATATTCTCGCCCAAGCCGTAAATAGAAGTCACCACAACGACATTACGGAAGCCTGTTTCGGTATCGATGGTAAACATAACACCAGCTGCTTCTGAACGCACAGCCACCATTTGCTGAATGCCAACCGAAAGCGCCACCTTCATGTGTGCGAACTTGTTTTCGACCCGGTAAACTATTGCCCGGTCGGTAAATAGCGAAGCAATGCAGGCTTTAGTAGCCAGCAGTACATCTTTTTCGCCCTTTACGTTTAGGTAAGTTTCTTGTTGGCCAGCGAACGAGGCGTTAGGTAAGTCTTCGGCAGTGGCCGATGAGCGCACGGCCACCACAAGGTTGCTCTGGCCGCAAACTTGGCTTAACTCGCGGTAGCCCTTAAGAATTTCTTCTTCGAAATCGGCTGGTAACTTGGCTTTAACAATTGTTTCGCGGATTTTGGCGCCGCGTTTTGCAAGTTCTTTAACGTTGGTTACATCCAGGTTGTCTAGTAATTGTTCGATTTGGGCTTGCAAGCCGGTTTGTTTAAGAAAATAAAAGTAGCTGTCGGATGTTGTGGCAAAACCGTTCGGCAAGTTTACACCTTTTGGTGCTAGGTGTTTGACCATTTCGCCCAGCGAGGCGTTTTTACCGCCAACTTGGGGAATGTCAGTAAGGGCGATTTCTTTAAAAAACTTTATGTATCTGTACATTTTGTCCCCAGGTTAATGAACATATACATTATAGTCATTAGCAGTTTAAAAGAATAGGATTATAATCGGCGCATGGACAAGATTAGTAAAATATCGGCTTGGCTTGGTGCGGGTTCAATAAATATCTTTGGCCCACCATTTGCCGGCAAAGACACCCAGGGCAAGATGTTGGCCGATTTATTGGGCGGGGTGCTGATAGGCGGCGGTGATATTCTGCGCCACCATCACGACCCAGAAAAAATTAAAGCAATAATGTCTGAGGGTGGGCTTATACCCAGCGATTTTTATTTGCATTTGGTGCTGCCTTATTTATCTCAGCCAAAGTTTAAAGATAAGCCGCTAGTACTTGATTCGGTGGGGCGTTTACCGGAAGAGGAGCCGGTTGTACTGCAGGCCACGACTGCTTCTGGCCACCCACTTAAGGCTGTTGTTTTGTTGAAGCTATCCGAGGAAGAAATATGGCGGCGATTTGATGAAGCCAAAATCGAACACGACCGCGATGGGCGCAGTGATGACCGGCGTGAAGTTCTAAAAACCCGGCTAAATAAATTCCGTGATAAAACCATGCCGGTTATAGAATTCTATCGTGATAAAGGTTTGCTTATAGAGGTTGATGGTGCCAAATCTCGCGAGGCAGTCGAGGACGAGATTTTAGAAAGTTTGGTTGCCTGCGCTATGTCTCCCCGCTAGGCCGCACTGCATGTGTCACAGTGCGGCCGTCGCGGTTGTCGGGTCAGGCGGCGTTTGCCGGTGTTCTGGCGTCGATGAGCCTGACGAGGTGCATGATGCCCGAGATTTCGACCATGCCACACTCTTCGTGCAACCACCGCCCAAAAGCGGTGATGGCACCGTCTCGCCTGGGGTTGGTCGCGGACAGTGCAAGCACTGCGTCGCGCCTGGCCGTCAGCTGAGTGTGAAATTCTCGAAGCTCAGTTGCTGTGACCTCGCCCAGCTCCTCGCTCGCGGTCCGAAAGAACACATCCAGATCGAAGGTGTTGGTCGGGTCTTCCGCGAACTTAATTGCTAAGCTCGCCAGAATCCGTTTGACAGTTTTGCCGTTAGCCATTGGGACTTCCCTTCGGTTGACTCCAACTCTTTCCTTATACAACCTATTTGCAATTTATTCAATCTTGTTGGTCTGCACCACCCCCATATGCTTATTTCAACGGTCTGGATGCCGAGTGCAGCCGGAGCAGCCCAAATAAGGGCTGCCCCGTGCGGAATGTGCCGTTGGAGTAAACATATGGGGGTGGTGCGGCTTGTTGATACCTAATGACTGAGTTTACGCACGCTTATGCTTAAATAAATGCGTGGCATATAAATTTAACAAAAAGACGATCAAAGACGTTCCGATTGACAGCGCGACAGTTCTGATGCGTGCCGATTACAATGTGCCGCTAACCGATGATGGCAAGATTGCCGACGATTATCGTATGCTGCAGTCGCTGCCTACGCTTAATTATCTAATACGTGCCGGCTGTAAGATTGTGATTACTTCGCACCTGGGTCGCCCAGATGGCAAAGTTGTGCCAAAAGAAAGTCTGGAACCTGTAGCGGCGCACTTGAGTGAACTATTAAGTAAACCTGTCGGCTTTGTGCCGGATTGCGTTGGCGATCGCGTAAAAGTGGCGGCCAAACGTTTGAAACCTGGCGGCGTATTGCTACTAGAAAACGTGCGTTTTCATCCCGAAGAAGAAGCTAACGACGCCAAGTTTGCCAAACAAATAGTCGATAGCTCCACAGCCACCTACTTTGTACAGGATTGTTTTGGGGTAGCTCACCGGGCACACGCCAGTATTGTCGGAGTAACACAATTTTTGCCATCGGTGGCTGGGTTGTTACTTGAGAAAGAAGTTACCATTATTCTTCGGGCCATGCACACCCCCGAGCGTCCACTGGTTGCCGTGCTTGGTGGCGCCAAAGTCAGTGATAAAATTAAGATTTTGGAGAAGCTTATTGAACTCGCCGACCAGATCGTGATTGGCGGCGCTATGGCCAATACCTTTCTTAAATACAAAGGTTTGCCAGTCGGTAAAAGTGTCTGTGAAGAAGGTCAGGATGCCGAGATCGAGCGTGTTTACAGCCTGGTGCGGCAAAAAGTTGGCGATGAGCGGATTGACGACTTTTTACTGTTGCCAGTCGACGTGGTTGTTGCACCAGAAATTAGTCCTAATCAAAAGCGGGTTGTAGCCGACGTGCATGATGTTAAGTCTGATGAGTATATTTTAGACATTGGTACCCGTAGCATCGAAGCTATGTTAGAGCACTGTAAAAACGCCAAAACTGTTATTTGGAACGGAACGCTTGGTTATGCCGAATACGTGGTGTTTGCTTACGCTTCGGCCAAACTTGCTATGCAGTTGGCTGAGCATAAAAACACAGTGTTTAGTTTAGTAGGTGGTGGTGACACGGCCGATTTTGTGGTGCACTGGGATAGTAAGAAGGGACAGAGTTTTGGGCATGTTTCGACGGGTGGCGGTGCCAGTCTGGAGCTGATGGCAGGTGACAAGCTACCTGGAGTTGAAGCACTGTTAGATGCTTGAATATTTATGGCCGGGTCCCATTAACTGCCTGTGGCAGTTAATGTTTTCCTAGCTTGGCCTCGAATGGAGGCTTTAGCCGAATGAGAGCATAAGTGCGGCCACGTGGTTTGCCCCTAGTTTTATTTTTTAGGGTACTAAAAAAGTAAAACTGGGGCGGCCCCACCACGTGTCACCCCTTTTTAAACGGTTGTAAACAACCGATAGAACCTGCTACACTTACGGTAGTCAAGTAACCATAAGTGGTTTTACTATATATAGGGATGGGAAAACTAATTGTCGCCAATTGGAAGATGCATTTTACCGTAGGTGCGGCTAGTTTGTTTTTGCACAAATTGCAAGGGGCTGTGCCGACATACAAAGACACCGAGGTCGTGTTGTGCCCGAACACTCTAACTCTTCAGTCGTTATCATTACAAGTTGATCGGCGCAAGTTTAAGCTTGGTGCTCAGAATTGTTATCACCAAGATGAAGGTGCCTTTACTGGTGAGGTTTCGGCCTCGATGCTGCGTAGCATCGTTAATTATGTATTGGTTGGCCACTCCGAACGGCGCCATGTTTTTGGCGAAGACGACAAGCTGGTTGCTCTTAAAGTTCAGGCGGTTTTGCGTAACAATTTACGGCCAATTTTATGTGTCGGCGAAACTAGTCATGAGCGCACCAACGGTGAAACTCCCCATGTTCTGCACGAGCAAGTCACTACTGGCCTGGCTAACGTGACGAGTGAAGAAATCGAGCGTGTAGTAATTGCTTACGAACCAGTTTGGGCGATTGGTAGTGATCATAGTGACACCCCAGACGATGCGGCTATATCTAGTAAGTTGATCCGCAACCATGTTGACGCGCTGTTTGGTCGGAAGGCCGCGGCCCGAATTCAAATACTCTATGGTGGCAGTGTTGATGCTGAGGATGCCGGTGCCTTCTTGGCGGTCAGCGGCATTGACGGTCTGTTGATTGGCGGTAGCAGCCTTAAAGCGCAGACCTTCGCCAAAATAGTACAGAGGTCACATGATTTACAAGCGGTATAAAACTAAGGGGTGAGCAAATGAAAGAAATGGATCTTGAGGAACTCGACCAAGAGGTAAGCAAACTGATGGATCAGGCCAGCAAAGCTAAGGCCAAGCCGGCTAGCGAGCCGCCAGCAGTAGCTTCGACCCCCAAAGTTGCCGATGATAGTGCCGGGACTCCGGTTACTGTCCGCCGTGCCAGCTTGCAAATCACCCCTCGCAAGCAAGGCATTGCCATGGATATTGTGCAGCCCCAAGTTGCCACACCACCACCGCCTAGTAGTCGTCCGGCCCGTGTAGCACCAACTCTGCAGCCGACTAAGTCAGTAGCGCCTGACGAGCCTGGTGAAGTTGAGCCGGCTGAAAAGGTTGAAAAAGAAGAACCTAAGGCCCAAAAAGACGATGTTAGCGATAGCACTTTGGCTGCAATCGATCTAAAAACCGATGGTAAAACACAGCCGTCGCCAACCGAGCCAGACGAAACTATTCATAAATCGGTATGGCCCGACCCACTTGAATTACATGGCTTTAAAGAAGACGATGGCAAAAAACAAGAAAAGGAACCAGCTACTGCCGAAGAGGATAAAGAAGACGACAAGCCAGCTCCCGAACCACAGCCAACTATGCAACATACTACAGTAATTACGCCACCAACTGCCGATGAAGACGAGGCTAACGAAGAACAAGACGAAAAACGACCCGAAGAAGTCACAGAAGAACCAGAGGTCAAAGACACCGCCGACGCTGACGAAGAGGTTAGTAAAAAATCCGACAGTCCGTTCGTAGATACCAAAGTCGAAAAACGTCCACTCGGTGCCTATACCGATACTAAACCGGTAGATTCACCAAAGATCGACGATCCTACGCGAGACGGTCACGCTATGTCTGAAGAGCCAGCTGCAACTCACGGTGAACCGGCCAGTATTGCTATTCAAACCCCTAAAGAGCTCAGTGCCGAAGTAGTCGCTGTCGAAAGTGCCGAGCCAGAATTTACACCTGGTGCTCCTAAAACCGCCGAGGCTGATGAACCAAGCGACATGGACAGCCTACGCCAAATGACTATTCCTCAGCAGTACCACGAAACCGAAAAAGAACCCAGCCACGAAGACCGACCAGTATTCGATACAAAAGAATACCACCCGCCGCTTCAGCCGGCGCCAGCCGCACCTCACCCTGGCCGAGCGGGTACCATAATCACCATAATCTTGATCCTATTAATGATATCGGCCGCTACTCTGGCCTACTTTGTAGTGACAGGCACGATTGACATTTCGCGGTTGCTGTAAGAATTACGCGGGGCCAGCCAGCCCTCATGTTGCTACAATAGAGCGGTGAATAACGAACATCTGTTAGTCGGGCTTAACCCGGCTCAGCGCGAGGCAGCCGAAACAACCGAAGGGCCGGTGCTTATTCTGGCCGGTGCTGGTTCGGGTAAGACCAAAACGCTGATGCACCGGATTGCTTACATTATTGGTAGCAACAAAGCCCGGCCCAATCAGGTTCTAGCCGTGACTTTTACTAATAAAGCTGCCAAAGAGATGCGTGAGAGACTGGCTCGTTTAATTGGCGAACATAGCGAAGACCGCGCCTTCATGCCGTTTATGGGTACTTTTCACTCAATTTGCGTGCGACTGCTACGATTTGACGGCGAACACATCCAAGTACCAAAAAATTTTGTAATCTTCGATGAAAGCGACCGTCAATCAGCCGTTAAACAGGCCTTGCGACAACTGGGGGTGAGTGAAAAACAATACAGCCCCGGCTCTATTAGCAACCTGATCAGTAGTGCCAAGAATGAGCTTATGCCACCCGCCGAATATATGGCCGAGGCTCGCTTGCCACTTCAAAAAATTGCCGCCGATGCTTATGGGATTTACGAGAGGATTCGCAAAGAAGCCGCCGCGCTGGACTTTGACGATTTAATTGGCGAAACGGTGCGATTACTCAAAACCGTGCCGGCTGTACGCGAAAAGTGGCAGCAACAATTTAAGTATGTGCTTATAGACGAATACCAGGACACCAATGCAGCGCAGTACAATCTTGTTAAACTGTTGACCAATAAACAACATAATCTATGTGTGGTTGGTGATGACTGGCAGAGTATCTACAGTTGGCGTGGTGCTGATTTTAAGAACATTCTAAACTTTGAACGTGACTATCCCAAGGCGCTAGTCGTAAAGCTCGAACAAAACTACCGCAGCACCAAAAATATTCTAGACGCCGCCCATAACGTGATTAGCAAAAATATTCAGCGCAGCGACAAGGCCTTATGGACCAAGTCCGGAAACGGTGCGCCGGTACAGATACAGTTTGTGAATACAGAAAGCCACGAAGGCGAATTAGTTGTTAGTCGTATAAAAAATGCTACTCAGCTGAAAATTCGCCGCTACAAAGATTTTGCAATTTTATACCGCACCAACGCCCAGTCGCGGGCGCTAGAAGAAGCGCTAATCCGCTATGGTGTGCCATACCGAATTGTCGGTGGCGTGCGGTTTTACGACCGCAAAGAAATTAAAGATTTAATTGCCTACTTGCGTCTTTTGTATCAACCAGCCGACCGTGCTAGTTTTTTGCGAGTGGTTAACGTACCAACCCGAGGCCTAGGCGATGTGTCGGTTCAGAAGTTTTTGGATTGGCAGGCGGTTGGTGGCTTAACTTTAGTGCAAGCGTTGGAGCATGCCGAAACCGCCACCATGCTCACGCCCAAAGCTCGCAAGAGTTTTGCTGATCTTGGCGAAATGCTGGCGAGGTTAAAAGAGGTGAGTGAAACGCTGAGCTTACCGGATCTGATCGAGGCTCTGATTAAACGCTTGGGCTATCTTAATCATCTGGATGATGGCAGTTTGCAAGCCGAGGATCGTGCCGAAAACGTCAAAGAGCTGGTTTCGGTGGCGCGGGAATATGCCGACCTCGGCTTGGTTGGCTTTTTGGAAGAAGTCGCCCTAATCTCTGATCTGGATGCCGTTCAGGCCGACCAAGACGCTGTGTTACTAATGACCATGCATGCTGCTAAAGGTTTGGAATTTCCGGTGGTATTTATGACCGGCATGGAGGAGAGCATCTTTCCGAGCAGCCGTGCCCTGTATGACCAAGAAGATATGGAAGAAGAACGCAGGCTATGTTATGTAGGTATGACCCGCGCCCGCGAAGAGCTGGTTTTGACTAGCGCCGCGACGCGAATGCTATACGGCAGCATGCAGCATAATCCGCCATCACGTTTTTTGGCAGACATTGACGGCAAAGCCGATCTGGTCCATACCCCAACTTTTGGCTTTACACAGCCTGCCAACTTGTCCGAAGATCCGTTCGAACCGCGTGTCGTGCCCGAGGACTTGGGGCTAGCAGTCGGCGACCGTGTACGTCACCAGGTTTTCGGCCATGGCCAAGTTGTTGGCATCGACGGTCGGTCGGTATCTATCAGCTTTGGCAGTCGCGGCATTAAAAAGCTCAACCTCGATTTTGCCCCACTCGAGAGAGTTTGATGATTTAAAGCAAATATTATATAATACAACAATCTAAGGAGAGGTTCTCCTTAGTGAGAGGGGAGAGTCATGACTCTGCCATACGCGATTGCGTTGGCTACGTGTGTGCCGATTGTGGCCGTGATGGTCACCATCGCTGGCGGTGTTTTGAAGCATGGTGCGTGGGTGTTCCTTGCGGCGCTGGTGTTTATCGCAGCGCTGGCAGGAACTATCGTACTAGACTTTCATATCCACAGTCTGACGACTGGTGACATGAGTCTCGGCATCCTTGGCCAGATCGTGGCATTCGTTGTCGCTGCATTTATTTGGGCAGCGGCGGTTGAGAAGCATACGTAGGAGGTAGTGCGTGGCCGGGGGCCCGCGCGAGCGGGCCCCCAACCCAACTTCCCCTCTCTTTGCCGTCAATATTTTAGTAAATATTCTGACGAGTCCAACGTAAGGACGAAACGGCGATAAACCTAAGCCAGTCAATTACACTTTGTAGTTAATAACATGATTAAATATATGTATGTTAAAGCCTAAACACGCCAAGGCCAAAAAGGACGATGGTCGCGTTAAAAGAGCTTATGCGGGGCTTGGGCGAGCTGCCCACAAAACCGCGGCGCCACTGCTGCGCGCAGTATTTGATGAAAAACATGTGCGAGTTAGAGTTCTTATTTTGAGCGATACTTCCGAAGTCTTACTTGTGAGGAGTTGGTTAGGAAACCAGAAGTGGAGCCTACCAGGTGGTGGGATCCGCCGCGACGAAAGACCAGCCGAGGCCGCCGTGCGAGAAGTTTATGAAGAAACTGGCATTAGGATCGCGATTGACGATTTACATGAGCTTGGCTCGTTTACCCATCCTGACCCTAAGCGCCGTTACACCATTGCCTGTTATAAAGTTGATATTCCAAAGCGCCCTCCGCGGATTGCGCGCCATCGCCGGCTAGAAATGCTCGATGTCGGCTGGTTCCCACTTACCAGTATGCCCAGTGATCGGGGTGCGATGGTCGATATGGCAGTCGCCTTGCTTGGCTAGACTTGCTATAATTAGATCCAAGCATTCTATGGGAATTCTTCATTTATGGGGGTTTAGCCGAGTATGGATGCGGTGGGTCGCCCTAGGCGGCCTGGCGCTGGTGTGTTTGCTGTGGTTGGGTTTTAGTAACCCAGCACCTATCAGGGCCGAAAGCCAACGAGTCATCACTATTTATCATGATGGAGAAGAACAAACCGTAGTGACCGACGCTGCAACAATCGGCGAAGCCCTGCAACGCGGAAACGTCAATCTAGATAGCCACGATGCGGTCGAGCCCGCCCGCGATACGCAACTTATTGCCCCCAGTTACAACATTAATATTTATCGTGCTCGGCCTGTCACGGTGGTCGATGGTAATGAGCGCTATCAGGTTATGAGCGCTCACACCAGCGCCCGCCAGATTGCGGCCGACGCTGGTTTAACGCTATATGATGAGGACGCCTACGACCTGGCCCGGATCGATAATTTTGTGGCCGAAGATAGTTTGGGTTTAAAGCTGACCATTCACCGCTCGGTGGCAGTTAAGTTGTTACTGTACGGCCGAGAGATTGAAATGCGCACACTAGCCACAAATGTAGAGCAGTTTATAAAAGAAAAAGAACTCGTGCCCCAGGCAGACGACCAAGTTTGGCCTGCAGCTAATACGCCGATAACCGATGGTGTAACTATTGCATTGTACGCGGCTGGCACCATGGATATTGTCGAAGAGCCAGTAGCCTTTGCAGTCAAAAAGATTCAAGACGCCGACAGACCGATTGGCTACCAAGAGGTTCAAACTGCTGGCCAGCCCGGTCGTCGGTTTGTCATCTACAAGATTGACAGCGGAGTACGCACCGAGCTACAAAGTTACGTCTTAGTGCAGCCTAAAGAGCAGATCGAAATTGTTGGCACTAAATCACCGGGTTTTGATGGCGACTTTGCTACTGCGTTAGCCGCCTTGCGCAATTGTGAAGCTCGCGCCAACGGCTACACCACAAATACCGGCAACGGTTTTTACGGTGCATACCAATTTACACTTACCACCTGGCGTTCTCATGCTCCAGATGGTTGGAAGGACGTGCTGCCTAGTACAGCGCCACCCTCAGTTCAGGATGCTGCCGCGGTCCACCTCTATAACGCCCGTGGGTGGCAACCATGGCCGGCTTGCAGTGAAAAACTCGGTTTGCAGGATATTTATCGCTAATGGTTCATACATTTGATGGATTTAATTATCTGATACGACTCGACAAGGGCGACCGCCTGAGCGAAGTCATAGAAAAGTTTGTGACCGAAACCAAAATTGACGGCGCCTGGGTTAATGGTGTCGGCGGCGCGCTAGAAGTTACGCTTGGGTTTTACGATCTGGATAAGAAAGAATACCAGTGGAAAATCTTCGATCAGCTACGTGAAATCGCCAGTTTGCAGGGCAACCTTGCGGTTAACGAAGAAGGTAAGGCCGTGTTTCATCTGCACGGAGTCTTCAGTGATAACAATTATCAAACTATAGCCGGTCATGTAAAAGATTTGGTGGCTGCCGCTACCGTCGAGTTATTTATCCATCGCAGTTATAAACCGATCCACCGCAAACTAGATAGCAACGTGGGTTTGTCGACACTCGATATTTGAGCATGCAAAATAAAGATTTAGGCCAGCACTGGTTGTTCGACGAGGAAAGCCTCGATGGTGTTTGCAGCGCTGCCCATTTAAGCATGGCCGATACTGTGCTTGAAATTGGACCGGGTCTCGGGCCGTTAACTAATAAACTTGTTACGCGCGTAAAGCAGGTTGTAGCAGTAGAGTTAGACATAGAGCTGGCCGGAAGGTTGTCAGAGCGTGTCAAAGCCAAGAACTTGCAAGTTGTACATGGCGATATTGTTGGCTTTGATCTGGCACGGCTACCGGTTGGCTACAAAGTTGTCGCCAATGTTCCTTACTACCTCACCAGCAAGATCATCAGGTTATTACTAGAATCGCCGACACCACCGAGCATCGCGGTATTGTTGGTACAAAAAGAGGTGGCCGAACGACTGGCAGCCAAGCCTGGAGATATGAGCATTTTAGGAGTAAGTGCCCAGTTGTATGCCAAAGTACGACTTGGCATTGTGGTCACCGCCGATAAATTTGATCCGCCGCCGAAAGTAGATTCACAGGTAATTATTTTTGAACATCGCCGAGAGCCACTATTTGGTGATATGGACGTCAAATTGTTTTTCCTAATAGTTAAAGCCGGTTTTGGCGAAAAAAGAAAGACTCTTCGCAACAGTTTAAGCGGCGGGCTTAATCTTACCAAAGCCGAATCGGAGAAGCTTTTACAAAACGCAGGGGTTGATGCGGGCCGTAGGGCAGAGTCGTTAACACTTGATGAATGGTATGCACTTAGTAAAGCTTATGGCTCAATAAACTAGAGCCTTTGGGATGGCGCCGACCACCATGGTCGGCGCCATCCTTCGAAGGGTCAACTGGCGGCGTGGTCGTTCTTTCCGTCTGCCTCACGCTCGAGCAACGCACGAACTTCGCTCTCGCGAAAACGTCGGTGCCCGCCGGGTGTGCGGATCGAGTCGAGACGACCTGCTGCTGCCCATCGCGTAACTGTTTTGGGGTCGACGCGGAACAGGGCAGCCACTTCGCCTGGTGTTAATAGGCGATCACCAGTGTCCATCCAAACCACCTCCTCGGTGTACTGCAAAGTATATATTGTAAAACTAAACATAGCAAAAGAAGATTTTTGACGATTGGCAACCACCGTGCTAACGTAGTTAAGATATGACAACGTTTCCTTACTTGTTACCAACGATGTACACGATGCCCGCTCGGGGCGTTTAATTTTTGCACCTCAAGAATCTGTTATCATCGTAAGTAAGGAACTAAAAACGTGAAGAAATTTTATATAACCACTGCTATTCCGTACGTCAATGCTGCGCCGCATATTGGTAACGCACTCGATTTTACGTTGGCCGATACTATCGCTCGCTATCATAAACAACAGGGCAGCGAGGTATTCTTTCAGACCGGCACCGACGAGCACGGCACTAAAATTTACAAAAAGGCTGTTGAGATGGGGCAGCAACCGCAAGCCTACGTAGACAGTATTGTGCCGCTTTGGCAGGCGTTCTTTAAGAAGTTAAACATCGAACCCAATGGTTTTATTCGTACCACCAGCCCGCAGCACGAAAAGGCTGCCCAGTTGGTGTGGACGCAATTGCAAAAATACATCTACAAATCCAACTACGAAGGTTGGTACTGTGTGGGCTGCGAAAGTTTTGTAACCCCAAAGCAAGCTGCAGACAATAACGGTATTTGCCCTGACCATAATAAACCATACGAAAAACTCAGCGAAGAAAATTACTTCTTTAAACTGAGTACTTTTGGCGAGCAGATCCAACAAGCCTTAACTGCCGGTGAATTTAAAATTGTACCGGACTTCCGCCAAACCGAAATCCTAAATCTGATCAAAAGTGGCCTCGATGACATCAGCATCTCGCGGCCTAAAACTCAGTTGCCATGGGGCGTTCCGGTGCCTGGCGACGACAAACAGATAATGTATGTGTGGTTCGAAGCGCTGCTTAACTATATTAGTGTGCTGGGTTATCCGGACGGTGCAAACTTTAAAAGGTTCTGGCCGGCTGATGTGTGGGTTGGTGGCAAGGATATTTTGCGTTTTCATGCCGCTATCTTTCCGGCTATCCTGATTGGTCTCGGTCTGCCGCTGCAAAAGGTTTTGCTAGTGCATGGCCATGTGCTCAGTAGTGGCACTAAAATGAGCAAGACAATTGGCAACGTCATTGACCCTGTCGAGATAATTGACGGCTATGGTGCAGATGCCTTCCGTTACTATTTTTTGCGCCATGTGCCAACCATTGACGATGGCGATTTTACTTGGGTGAAGTTTGAGACCGCCTATAACACTGAACTTGGCAACGAACTTGGTAATCTGGTGCAACGCGTGTCAGCAATGATTAATCGCTACCAACACGGCGTAATCGGTGACTTGCCGCGGCCCGAACACGACAACACACCACTGCATGCCGAAATAGAACAGTTACGCCTGGATCGAGCATTAGATCATATATGGGCCAAAATCCGTCACCTGAATGTCTATTTGGAAGAAGTTAAACCCTGGGAGATCGCTAAAAAACCCGAAGAAGCCGAGCATCTGCAAGAAGTTCTAGCCTACGCTGCCGGCAACTTACAGCAAATTTCGGAGTTATTGTGGCCATTTTTGCCAAGCACAGCCGAAACTATCAAACACATCTTCGAAGGCGGTACCGTCAGCCAATATGAGGGAGTCTTGTTCCCCAAAATCTACAAACACACCACCGACCCTCGCGCTACTACCCCACAACCAGCAAACACGCCTCCGCCAAAGCAATGAGTCAACCAACTCACGAAGATCTCGGCAAACTCCTGATCGAAGTACTGTTACCCTTTTATTTGGTTAAACGTGACATGCGTGTGCCTATAGGTCCGAGGCGCCTGGAGAATGATGCTGAACATTCATGGGCGTTAGCCGTCATGGCTTGTGCGCTGGCGCCTGAAGTCGACCCGTCATTAGATGTTGGCAAGGTCTGTCAGTACGCGGTCGTGCATGATCTGGTAGAGCTCCACGCCGGGGATACGACCCCGTTTGGTAGCAAGCGAAACATCTTATCTAAGGAAGAACGTGAGCATCAGGCATTAGTAACGATTAAGCAACAAACTAAGGTTTTTCCATGGCTTGCGCAAACGATTACAGAATACGAAAGCCGCTCGACCCCCGAAGCACGGTTTGTATGGGCGGCAGATAAATACATTGCTTTACTCACCAGGCATATGGATGAGGGTAAATTTTATCGCAGCATTAAATTGACCAAGCAAAAATTTGATAAACGTATAGCCCGCAACCGCGCCAAAGCCCACGCCCACGAGGCGATCGGCAAATACTATGATCAATTGCGGGCCGAAGTCGACGCTAGCCCCCATCACTTTTACCAAAAGGACAAAAAATAGTGCAGCTAATAGATACGCATTGCCACATTCACGAAACCGCCTACGACTTAAACGGAGATAACCCAACGCGCGCGTTGTGGCTAAAAGCCGGAAAACCCAACCCCGACGACATAATTACACGTGCGGTTCAGGCTGATGTAACTGGTATGATTTGTGTCGGCACCTCGGCGGCCGACAGCCAACTGGCGGTGGATTTTGTTCAAGACCGCCCTAATTGCTGGGCCAGTATTGGCATCCATCCGCACGAGGCCAAAGATGGTAAACCTGCATTCAAGCGCCTCAAAGCTTTGCTTGCTAGTCGCAAATCTAAGCCTATACGCCAGCCGGGGGTGGCGGCCGGCGGGGCATCACCCAAAAATTCTTTTCTGTACCCAGAAAAAATTTTAGGGGAGGCCGGCAGACAGGACCCGCGGACCGCGCATCCAGATAAAATAGTAGCCATAGGTGAATGTGGTCTGGATTACTTTTACTCCCACTCACCCAAAGCCGATCAGCTCAAGGCCCTTCGTTTTCAGATTGAACTAGCACTCGAGCACGATTTGCCGTTAATCTTTCATGTCCGTGAAGCCTTTGACGATTTTTGGCCAATCTTTGACAGCTACCAAGGAATCAGGGGAGTGCTGCACAGCTTCACCGATACCCAAGCCAACGCCGACAAAGCTATCGAGCGCAATCTGTACATCGGTCTCAACGGCATAATGACCTTCACCAAAAGCGATATACAGCTAGCCATGGCCAAACGCATTCCGTTGCAAAAACTACTACTCGAAACAGATGCGCCCTACTTGACTCCAGCGCCACATCGTGGTAGTATAAACGAGCCCGCGCGAACTAGGGTTGTAGCCGAGTTCTTGGCTACCCTACGCGACGAATCCCTTGTGGACCTTGCCGCGCAGACTACCCGAAACGCCCGCGAGCTGTTCCATCTTTAAACAAACACTTCCTCAAACCAAAAGACCTTACTTATAAGAGGATTGTGTAGATGAGTTTATCTGCCACCAAAGACACCACCAACGCACACGAACTCGACCCAAGCTTGAGAGCTGGTAATATTCCGACTGAGGCAACGCCCGAAAAATTGGCGTTTAAGATGCATATTCCCGCCGAGGCCCCAAGTGCTGTTGGTGATTATGTTCCCGTTCCCTACACCGACCCACCTGAAGTAGTTGATCCCCAGACAGCCGTGCGAGCTACCAGAGAAATGATATCAGAGGCCGATCAGGCTGCTTATTACTCAGAAATTGTAAGCGATGGTACCTTGGCCACACTCCGACGTTACATACTTGAGGAAGAGAATAATAGGGAGGCTTAGGCTATGCGTAAACTCCTCGGCACAATGAGCAAACTTATCACTGGCAGCGACAACGCAACTAGTTCGCGCCGCAAAAAACTCACCGAACGTGATCTTATTCGCATGGAATCAAAAATCGGCGCTCAACTATTTGGCTCGGTACAAAAAGGCCACCGACGCGAGTTTTTCTGTCTTGATGAACACACCTGGATTTGGTACGAAGAATGGCTTGACCAAAACGGCAAGCGCCAAAGTATTACTACCCGTTATGAAGTTCACCAAAACAGCATTCTTAAAGTCCAGGACGGCCATCCATACCAGGTTGTCGAGGGCGAAGAGCTGCGCAACTTAGCTATGGCTACCCGCCAATATCGCGAACAAGTTCTGCGTGGCTTATATCACCGCGACCACATCACTGGTCAACCGCTGCAACCAGCCACAAACTAGACGCTTGGGGCTACAATATAGCTATGAGTCGTCTGATCTATCTTGACTATGCCGCCGCTACCCCGCTTGACGCGCGAGTCGAAGCCACTATGCGACCTTTTTTTCGTGATCAGTTTTATAACCCATCAAGCTCTTATCTAGCGGCTAAATCTGTTAAATCCGCCCTTGAGGACGCCCGCAGCCGAGTTGCCCATTGGTTGGGCGCCAAACAAAGCGAGGTAATATTTACCGCCGGCGCGACTGAATCGATTAATCTGGCAATACACGGTGTTATGCAATCTAGTCAAGATGGCTCAGTGTTAGTTTGCAGTATAGAACACGAAGCGGTGTTGGCAGCCGCTCGGCCATATAATCACAAACACATTCCAGTAGCACATGACGGGACACTCAAGCTTGATGCTCTTAGACAGTTGATTGATGATACAACTGTGCTAATCAGTGTTGGGCTGGTAAATAACGAAATCGGCACCATCCAACCGCTGAAAGAAATCGCTAATCTGGTGCACGAGATTCGCCGCCTGCGTCAACTAAAAAACAATCCACGCCCCCTGTATTTACACACCGATGCCAGCCAGGCTGCCTGTTATCTGGATCTGCATATTAACAGCCTAGGTGTCGACTTGCTAACGCTCAATGGTGCCAAGATGTACGGGCCAAAACAGAGTGGAGCGCTGTTCATTAAAGCTGGGATCCAGCTCGAGCCTCTGATTGTGGGTGGCGGTCAAGAGCGCGGCATGCGTAGCGGCACCGAAAATGTTGCGGCCTGCGTCGGCTTAGCCACTGCCTTCGATATTGCTCAGACAGAACGTAAAGCCGAAATTGCTAAAATCGGTGTCCTAAGGGACCAGCTGCTGCGCCGAATTCTGCAAGCTGTGCCGACGACCATTGTCAACGGCAACCCCAAAAAACACGCACCGCATATTTTACATCTCAGTTGGCCAAGCGTAGACGGTGAGCGCTTAATAATGCAGCTCGACGAAGCAGGCATCATGGCCAGCACTGGCTCGGCCTGCGCTGCCAACAAACAGACCGCTTCGCATGTGCTTAAAGCTTGCGGCTTGGATGAAGAATTGGTAAACGGCAGCCTGCGCTTGAGCCTGGGCCGCAAAATCACACAGCAACAAGTGTCAAAGGTCGCACAAGTACTCATTGGTATAGTTAGCTAAACCGACTATAAGTTTGCGATAATAAAGTCAATGATCAAGTTATTGGTAACAGTAGGGGTGGTAGTAACCGGCGCAGCTCTCGCAATCTCCGGCATCACTTCGTATTTAGGTCCTGACGATCTTAAAGATTGCACCAAGCCTGACCCGCTAGTCGTTAAGTGCGCTCCAGCCGACGTAATCGTAGCAATTAGTGGTGGCGACACGACAGCTCGGGTGGCCGAGGCCATAAAACTATACAAAGATAGTTGGGCGCCAAAACTAATCTTTTCCGGCGCGGCGCTCGATACTTCTGGGCCCTCCAACGCCGAGACCATGCGTAACCAAGCGCTCAAGGCAGGTGTACCCGAATCGGCCCTCCTTCTAGACAACCGTGCTAAAGATACCGAACAAAACGCACAGGGCACACTAGAATTACTCGAAACCCGCGAAACGCGGATTATTTTAGTGACCTCGCCGTACCACCAACGTCGGGCTAGCTTGGAGTTTGGTCGCATACTAGGCAATCGCGTCAAAATTGTAAACCACCCAACCAAAACCGATCGTTACTGGGGACCATCATGGTGGACAACACCAAATGGCTGGTGGTTGGCGCTGACCGAAACGACAATGAGCTTGGTTATATCGTCGTGGCGTTAAAAGTATATGTTGGCATGAGTGGCGGGGTAGATAGCAGCCTGAGCGCGGCACTTTTGCAAAAACAAGGCTACGATGTGACCGGTGTATACATGAAGAATTGGACACAAGATCTGCCCGGGATGGTTTGTCCTTGGGCCGATGACCTGGCCGACGCCAAACGCGTGGCCGTCCAACTTAATATTCCATTTAAGGTGTTTGATTTCCAGAAAGAATACAAACAAAAGGTGGTCGACTATATGATCGCCGAATACAAGGCCGGTCGCACACCCAACCCCGATATTATGTGCAACCAAGAGGTAAAATTCGGGCTGTTTTTGCGAACTGCACTAGACGATGGTGCCGATATGATCGCCACTGGCCATTATGCTAAGGTCAACGACGGTCAATTATTTATGGCTGTCGATAAAGCCAAAGATCAAACCTACTTTTTATACCGCGTTACCCAAAATGCACTCACCAAAACTCTTTTTCCGCTTGGTGAGCTTACCAAAACCGAAGTGCGCAAAAAAGCTATCCAACTTGGCTTGGCCACAGCTACCAAAAAAGATTCACAGGGCATCTGTTTTGTTGGCAAAGTTGGCATTAAAGATTTTTTGCAGCAATATGTCAAGGCAGAGCCGGGCGATATTATTGATAAACGCTCCGGCCAGGTTCTTGGTCAGCACGAAGGCGCTATTTATTATACTTTTGGGCAGCGTCACGGTCTGGGAGTTGGCGGCGGTCTGCCGTATTATGTCGCCCGTAAAGATATGACTAAGAACATAGTCTACGTTACATCCGATCTTAACGACGATTCCCTATGGCGCAGCAAACTAACCCTTAGCCAGCTGCACTGGATAGATCAAAAACCGGCAACCAATGAAAAATATAGCGTACGTTTACGCTATCGGGCCTCTCTGATTGACTGCAGATTGAGTTTGCATGGTAATATCGCAGAGGTCATACTCGCCGAACCAGAACGGGCCATTACTCCAGGGCAATCGGCTGTCGTCTATGATGGCCACCAGGTGGTTGGCGGTGGGATTGTCGAACCTGATTCTCAAAACCCATCAAACACGGGGTGACACGTGGCGGGGCGGCCCCAAAGTTTTTTATGTATTCCCATAAAAAATCTTTAGGGGCGGACCGCGTGGCAGGACCCGGCCATTGGTATCAGGTTTTGAGAGTCAAGTTGTCGAAAGTTCATAAGTAACGCGTTATACTCATAACTATGGAACCCAAACCCTGGCTTGCCATGGCGGTGTCGGCAATTGGCTTAGTATTTGTCGGCTTAGTTATCGGAGCGGTGGTGGTCGACACCATCTATCGCAAACCGATTAACCAGACAATCTTACCAGCTAACACGGCAACTAGAATAGTCGCTGCGGGCGACATAGCCTGTCCATCGTCACAGCCAATTACAGAACTCAGTTGTCGGCAGGCCGCAACGGCTTCACTAGCACTTGCCCTGCAACCAAAAGCCGTCTTGGCTCTCGGAGATCTACAATATCCGAGCGGCAGTCTTAGCGATTTTAAAGACAGCTTTGCCAAAAGCTGGGGGCAGCTAAAAGCCATCATTCACCCCGTGCCTGGCAATCACGAATACCAAACCCCCGGCGCGGCCGGTTACTTTGATTATTTTGGCGCCCAAGCCGGTGAACGCGGCAAAGGCTATTACAGCTTTGACCTTGCCAGTTGGCACATCGTGGCGCTTAACTCCGAAATTGACGTTTCGCCTGCCAGTGCTCAGCGTCAATGGTTAAAAAATGATCTGGCGTCCACTCGCTTACCTTGCATTATGGCGTACTGGCATAAACCACGTTTTTCGACTGGTTATCATCCCAACGACACCACCTATGAGGGTTTATGGCAGGATTTATATAAGGCGGGAGCAGATGTAGTAGTAAACGGCCATTCGCACGATTATGAGCGATTTGTGCCGCTCACCCCCGAGGGTAAAGCCGACCCCGCCAAAGGGATTGTTGAATTTGTGTCCGGTATGGGCGGTTACGCTCAAGAAACGCTAGGTGCCACCACATCGACGCTGGCTGTGCGGCAAAATCATGCCTTTGGCGTTTTGCAATTTGATCTTAAGGCTACAAGCCTGCGTTACAAATTTGTTACAGTCCCTGGTTCACAGGAATTCCGTGACGAAGGTGTGGTGTCATGCCATCGGTAACGCTTAAATAGGGGTACTAAAGTTGGGTGGACCTTCACATACGAAATCATCAACCAAAAGATCCGTACTTTATATGGGGATTGTGGTTGTGGTGGCCGTATTCACTGGCTTAGGTATTTGGTGGATGGCCCAAGTCACAATCCAGCAAGGTGTAGAGCTAGCGGGCACGCAACAGCCGGTGATACCGACTAAATCGACAGCCACACCACAGCTTACGACCGAAGTCCTGGTTGATAAGCGCGACCACGTCTGGGATATGGCCTTTTTGCCAACCAAACAGATGCTATTCACCGAACGCAAAGGTACGCTGAATATTTACGAAGATGGTAAAGTGCGTGAACTAGCCAGTATTAGCGATATTTTTGCCAAGGGTGAGGGCGGCCTGCTGGGTTTAACCGTTGACTCAAAGTTTAGCGATAATCGTTACATCTATACCTGTTTTAACAGCACTGCCGGTGGGCCAGATGTCCGGGTCGTTCGTTGGAAGGTTAAAACTGATCTTAGCGGGTTGGAGGATCGCAAGGATATCGTCACTGGCATTTCGTCCAATTCTGGTGGCAGACATTCTGGTTGCCGAGTGGCGTTTGGGCCAGATGGATATCTGTGGGTCGGCACCGGCGACTCAGCGACCCCCGGGCTAAGCCCGCAACGCCCGCAAGACCCAAAAAGTTTAAATGGTAAGATTTTGCGAGTCGACCGCGACGGTAACCCGACGGCTGGAGGCTCAAACAACACCGAAAATAAATCTTTCGACCCTCGCATATACAATTACGGCCATCGTAATATTCAAGGACTGGCTTTCTTCTCCGAGGCCCGGTTAGGTGTTTTGGGTGTGAGTGTTGAACATGGGTCGTCGATCGATGACGAAGTTAACTTGCTGCTACCTGGTAATTTTGGCTGGGACCCCGACAAAAACTACACGGAGGCAGGTGTACCAATGACTGATAAAAGCAAATTCCCAAATGCCGTTGATGCAATTTGGAGTTCGGGTAATACCACCCAAGCACCATCTGGTGCCGTATTCTTAAAAGGTGGCCAATGGAAAGCCTGGAACGGAGCCTTAGCTATTGCCATTCTCAAAGACAAAAAACTCAAGATTTTACAGATCAACGCGCAGAATAAAGTCACGAAAGAAGAAGACTTCTTGCAAAATAAGTTCGGGCGCCTAAGGGCAGTAACTTTAGGGCCAGACGGTAACCTCTATTTAAGCACCGATAACGGTTCTTCAGGCGATCAAATAATTCGCGTTACGCCACAATAAATTGATATACTAGCTAAGTAAGCAACTAACTAAGGAAGGGTAGAAACATGGACGAGGAAACTCCACAGACAGGCGCTCCAGCCGGTGACGACAAGCCAATGATGCCACCAGCAGAACCACCAGCAGAAGGTGGCGCAGGCGACGGTGGCATGCCTCCAGCAACACCACCAGCCGGCGGCGACGCTCCAGCTGAAGGTGATAAGCCAGCAGGCACAGGCTGGTAGGGCTAGAGTAGCTATCTATGAAAGAGGCCGGGTTTTCGCCCGGCCTCTTGCTATCTGATATAATTTAGGGCGATATGAACGCACAAGACATCCGCACAGCTTACTTAGATTTCTTTAAGAAACGCGGCCACGTGGTTATTCCACGAGCTTTATTGGTGCCACAAAACGACCCAACCACACTGTTTACGGGTTCCGGTATGCAACCCATGATCCCATACCTACTTGGCGAAACACACCCGGACGGCGTGCGCATTACAGATAGCCAACCATGTTTACGCGCTCAGGACATCGACGAAGTTGGCGACAACCGACACACTACGTCTTTTGAAATGCTAGGTAACTGGTCTTTAGGTGATTACTTTAAAAAAGAACAGATTCCATGGTTTTGGGAGTTTTTAACTGAAGTCATCAAACTTGATCCTAGTAGACTCTATGTATCGTGTTTTATCGGTGACTCTAAGAATGGTATACCTAAAGATACTGTCAGCGCTGGCATCTGGAAAGAACTATTTGCGGCTAAGAATATTGAAGCCAAAGAGGCCGACATTGACAGCGTAGATGATGGTGCCAAGTGCGGTATGAAACCTGGTGAACGAATTTTCTTTTACGACGACAGCAAAAACTGGTGGTGGCGTGGTAGCCGAATTGCTAATATGCCGGCCGGTGAGCCTGGCGGCCCAGACACAGAGGTCTTTTATGAGTTTGATTTTGTAGAGCACAATCCGGAATACGGCGAGCATTGCCATGTTAACTGCGACTGTGGCCGATATATGGAAATTGGCAACAGCGTGTTCATGGAATACATCAAAACCGAAAAAGGTTTCGAAAAACTTCCCAAACAGAACGTCGATTTTGGCGGTGGTTTGGAACGTATTGCCGCCGCGGCTATCGACAGTCCAGACATGTTTAAAATTAGCCTTATCTGGCCAATAATCGAACGGCTCGAAAAACTAGCCGGCAAAAAATATGATGCCAATACAACTGCCATGCGCGTGATAGCCGACCATATGCGGGCTGCAACTTTCCTGGCTGTTGATGGCGTGGTGCCCAGCAACAAAGAACAAGGCTACGTGATGCGCCGCTTAGTGCGCCGGGCTATTCGCTTTGCCTTCGATCTTGGCATTGAACAAAATTTAGCCGCCGAAGTCGTACCGGTAATTGCCGACTTATATCATAACGACCACCCCGAAGTCGCCGAACGCCGCCGGCAAGTTATAGAGGTGCTGATTAAAGAAGAAAAAATCTTCCGCCAGACGTTGCGTAATGGTCTACGCGAGTTCGAAAAAATTGTACATTTTAAGACAAGCGAACATCACGGTGGCGGAGCGGGAACTGCTGTAACTGGTGAAGATATCTTTAAGCTTTACGATACCTACGGTTTTCCAGTTGAACTGGTTAAAGAAGAAGCATTTAAGCTTGGTGCCGAACTTGACCCCAAAGCCGATGAACAATTTGATAAGCTAATGACCGAGCAAAGAACTCGCTCCCAAACCGCCAGCAAAGGTGTCTTTAAAGGTGGCCTAGCCGACCATTCCGAAATTACCACTAAATATCACACCGCCAACCACTTGATGTATAAAGCTTTGCGTAAAGTTTTGGGCGACCACGTCATCCAGCGCGGTGCTAACATCACTGAAGAACGTATCCGCTTTGACTTCAGCCACCCCGACAAGGTGACGCCGGAACAAGTTAAGCAAGTCGAAGACCTGGTTAACGAACAAATCAAAAAAGATCTAAAAGTCTTTTGGAAAGAATACCCAACCAAAGAAGCGTTTAAATTAGGTGCACTTGGTGCGTTTGGGGATAAATACGGCGACAAAGTCAAGGTGTATCAAATTGGCGAAGGCGCAGATAAATTTAGCTTCGAAATTTGTGGCGGCCCGCACGTAGAACGCACTGGCACACTAGGTGAAGGTGGCAAAAAGTTCAAGATTACCAAAGAAGAAGCCAGCTCGGCTGGCGTGCGGCGTGTAAAGG
Organism: uncultured Candidatus Saccharibacteria bacterium; assembly: GCA_964405095.1. Lineage (GTDB taxonomy): Bacteria > Patescibacteriota > Saccharimonadia > Saccharimonadales > EFPC-124 > CAYOML01. Next base: position 28,632 of record CAYOML010000007.1, read on the forward strand.
CAGTTTTGCAGTAAGTAATTGAGCATGAGCACTCCCGGCCCCGCCTTCCAGCTTATGCTATACTGTTTAACAGATGATTCTAGATAAACTCAGGAAGGTACTTCCCGGTAAGGACGGGGGTGCGCAGCATCTCCTGGCACTTGATATCGGGACCGAATTTGTTAAGGCGCTGGTTGCCGAAGTAGACGGCGAGGAGCTTAAGATTGTTGGTGTTGGCCGGCAACACCAGGCTTTGAGTGATATGCATTCCGGTGCAATTGCCGATATCGGCGCGGTGGTTCGCAACTGCGAGGCGGCCCTGAGTGACGCCGAACAACAAGCCGGTGTACAAGCCAAAAGAGTTGTGATTGGTATTGCCGGTGAGCTTGTGAAAGGAGTTACCAACACCATTCGTTACAAACGCCCGCAGCCGGATGTACCGCTAGATTTGCGTGAGATGGAATTTATCATCGAAAAGGTCCAGGAACGGGCCCACGACAAGGCCCAAAAGCAGATTGCCTGGGAAACCGGCAACCAAGATGTCGAAATTAAGTTGGTCAACAGCGCGATAGTTAGTATTCATATTGATGGCTACAAAGTCAGCAATCCAATTGGTTTTCAGGGCAAGGATGTGGCCATCCAAATTTACACGGCCTTTGCGCCAATGGTACATATTGGTGCTCTGGAGCGCACTGCCCAGGAACTGGATCTCGATCTGTTGGCCGTAGCCGCCGAGCCGTTTGCGGTCAGTCGCTCAGTCTTAGGTACCGACGCCAGCAGCACATTCACAGCTATTTTGGCAGACGTTGGTGGTGGCACAACCGATATTGCCGTGGTTAACGACGGCGGCGTGGAAGGCACTAAAATGTTTGGCATTGGCGGACGCAGCTTTACGCGGACCATTGCTACCGACTTGGACCTATCTTTCGAAGACGCCGAAAAGTTAAAGCTGAACGTTGATCATGAAAACCTCAAACCCGAAATCAAACAAAAAGTCGAAGCCGCATTAGATAAAACTCTCGAAGTCTGGCTAAACGGCGTCGAGCTGGCACTAAGCGAATTCGACGCGCTAGATCATCTACCGAACCGTATGCTGCTGTGTGGCGGCGGCGCGTCGCTAGCTAAATTAATAAGTGCTCTCGAGAGCGATGATTGGTACAAAGCCCTGCCGTTCACCAAAAAACCAACCGTCCAACGCATCCAACCCAGCGAGGTAGCTGGCATCACCGATGCCACCGGCCAAGTCAAAGATCACACCTTTATAACCGCCATGGGACTTCTCCGGGTAGGCTATGATACCATGGTGGGTAGCAGCGGCGACGGGGGCGGCGAGCGCTTGCGAGACACTTTTAATCGCATTTTAAGTACCTAGTTAGTATGAATAAAGACGTTATCTACATTGATCTCGAAGACGACATCACGGCCATCATTGGCAAGGTGAAGTCGGCAGGTAGCAAAATTGTTGCCTTGGTACCACCGAAACGAGTGGGTGTTTTGCAAAGTGCGGTCAACTTAAAACTGTTGCAAAAAGCTGCACTAGGTGTTGATAAACGAGTTGTACTAATTACTAGCGATCATTCGTTGATGGCTCTAGCTGCTGGCATTAAACTACCGGTGGCCCGTAACTTGCAGAGTCGGCCGGAAATTCCAGATCTAGCCGCACCCGAAAGCCCGGCCGAAGAGATAATCAACGGCCAAGAACTGCCAGTTGGCGAAGTAGCCGCCTCACTTGGTGATAAGAAAGATGCCACGGATCCTATTACAGAAGCGACAATAGACAAAATCAGCCTTGGCACCACCGCGGTTAAAGAGACTGCCAAAACATCGCCGGCTAAAATGTCGCTAGCCGATAAGTTCAACAAAGGTAAAGACAAACTCAAAGTGCCAAACTTTGATATATTTCGTAAACGGTTCTTTATTTTTGGTGGCATAGGTATCTTGGTGATTATTTTTTTGGTATGGGCGATAGCCTTTGCACCGCATGCTACTGTAACTATCAGTGCCAAGACTAGCAATGTTAATATCGACAGGACTCTGACTCTAAACTCAAACCTAGCCGCCAGTGATATTGCTAAACTGACGCTTAAACCTAATGTTCAACAACTCAAAAAGTCGGTAGCCACCGAGTTTGATGCCAGTGGCACCAAAGATATTGGTAATAAGGCCAAAGGCACGGTCAAGGTTCGTAACTGTGATTATGCAGATGGCGAACTAACTTTACCGGCTGGGACAAAATTTAATGGTGCCAACGGCAAAGTATATTTAAGCACCGCCGCAGCGGCCATTCCTGGTTATAGCGGTCTGCCTAGCACCTGCACGCTAAGTGGCCCACAGTCTGGTAAAAAAGATGTGGCAGTCGAGGCCCAGGCCATCGGCTCCGAATATAATGTTGGAGCTCAGTCGTACACTCTGGCAGTTCCGGGTAAAGTAGATGGCGTAGACGCCGAAGGCATAACTGGCGGTACCCACGAAGTCGTAACCGTTGTTTCCCAGGCCGACGTTGATAAAGCCAAGCAGCAACTAACGTCTCAGAACGAACAAGAGGCCAAGGCCGAACTAAAAAAACAGTTCAAAGCTGATGATTTAGTGATAGAGGAAAGTTACATGGTTGAGAACTCCCAACCGGCCAGCAGCCCTAATATCGGCGAGCAGGCGGCTAAAGCCAAACTAACACTCGAAACCACTTATACCTATGTCGCGGTATCGCGTGCCGATGTTAAGAAGGTGTTGCAGGCAGCCGTCGACGAGGTTCTAAAAACTAAGCCTAATCAACAAACCTATACCTTGGGCGAAAACAGCATTACCTTCCAGACCTTCCGCAAACTGGACGCCGGCGGTTTTAGCGCTAAATTAAATACCACAGGTTCGATCGGGCCCAAAATCGATACCGATGCATTCGCCAAGCAGTTAGTGGGCAAACGCTACGGCGAAATCCAGGCTATTGCCAACGAAATCCCAGGTGTCGACCACGTCGAAATCACTTTTTCGCCCTTCTGGGTCACAACCGCGCCCAGCGCCGACAAAATTGATATTAAATTCTCCATCGCGCCTAACAATGAATAAATCTAAAGTCTATCTTGGCCTTGATATTGGCGGGCAAAGAATTGGCGTGGCCAGTGGTGACTCAGTTGCCCGTCTGGCGAGTACACAGCCAACCATCAATGTCGATGGGCGTGAAGCCGATGAGATCCGACGTTTGGTGACCGACCTGGGCGTGACCGACCTAGTAGTTGGTCGGCCACGCAACCAATCTGGTGATACGACTGGCCAGACGCAGATCGTCGAGCAGATGGCTGCCCAATTACTTGGCCCGCTGTCGCTGCCAATCCACTGGCAGGATGAATCATTGACCTCTGTTATAGCCGAGGAACGTCTGGCGACGCGCAAGAAGCCATACAGCAAAGCAGACATCGACGCCGAAGCCGCAGCTCTCATTTTGCAGGATTATTTGGAGACATTATGAACGACATTATTGCGCCCCGCCCAAATGGCAATCGCTTTAACTTACCTCGGCCGTTGCTAGGCAAGGTGGGTATTAAACCAGCCCAAGCTGCCTCGCCAGCACCGATCACACCGCCCGTGCCGAAAGAGCCAATAGCATTGCCGCCCGTTAAACCAGATGGGGCTAACGCACCCAATGCAGAGCCGCGTAAAAGACGCTCTCTAAAGTGGTTATGGGTTAGTCTACTAATATTACTAGTGTTATTGATTGCCGCCGCTGGGGCCGCTTACTGGTGGTATAACGATAATCTTCGCCCTCGTTCGGACAGTAGTGAACACATCAATTTTAAAGTCGACAGCGGTGCCAGTGTCGACACTGTTGCTAGCTTGCTGGAACAAAAAGGACTTGTCCGTAGTTCGCTCGCCGTAATCATTTATATGAAGTTAAACGATGCCACCAATATAAAAAGTGGTGTCTATATGTTCGCTCCCAATCAAACACCCCAGGAAATTGTAGCCTGGTTAATCGATGGCAAAGTTAACACCTTTAAAATCACAATCATTCCGGGTAATACACTTGCCAAGATCAAGAAGTCATTAATCGCCGCTGGTTACGACAAGGGCGAGATCGATCAAGCGTTCAAGGCGACCTACAAGCACCCGCTGTTTACAGATAAACCGCCTGGCACATCACTCGAGGGTTATATTTACCCCGACACCTACTTGGTAACCTCGGATACCACCGTTAAGCAACTACTTATTCTTAGTTTTGATGAGTTCGAAAAACAGTTGTTAAAGAACAAGATCCGCGAACAATTGGCCTCTATTAACTTTACACTGCATCAGGGTGTTACTCTGGCCTCGATTATCGAGAAGGAGGTTTCGCACGATCAAGATCGCCGGCAGGTCGCTCAGGTGTTCGAGAAACGCCTACACGACGGTATGATGCTCGGCTCGGACGTCACTTACATTTACGCTGCCGGTTTGCTTGGTGTTAAGCCCTCTTCTAGTGTAGATTCGCCTTACAACACGCGTAAATATATGGGGTTGCCGCCTGGCCCAATAGCCAATTTCAGTATGTCGGCGCTCAACGCCGTTATCCGTCCGGCCTCTGGTAGTTACCTATATTTTGTGGCTGGCGACGATGGTAACACCTATTTTGCCTACACTTTGGCCGAGCACGAAGCTAATATCAACAAATACTGTCATGAACTCTGCTCGCAGTAGTAAATAAGTTGTACACAGTCATAAATTGACATAACCGTCAATAGTCGGTAAAATACATACATACACTATATGGAGCGCGGAGTTTAGGCTTAAAGCGGCTGTAAAGTGTTCTTCCTTGTAATGTCGTAAGAGATGTCTGAACACGTTATAACTAATATATAAAGGTCGACACATCTCGGTTCCAGTGGTGGGGAAGAAAGACATACTAGGAAGTATTGGTTACAGTGGTAACACTGCAATCTGGAGACGTATATTCGCACTAATTCGCTTCAGGGCCATGCCCTGGATAGGCCTGCAAGTGTGCTTAAAGCTCAGGCACTTGCTGATGCAGCCGGCAGAAGCACCGCTCGCGTGCGCTCCAAAGCCAAGCGTCTTAACGCTGCGCTGATTGGTTCGCATGTAGCTGTTGTGGCCGGCATTGTGGGTGTGATTGCTTTTGGCTATCGCGCCCCGGTTGAGGCTTCACCGAGTCTGGCTTCGCAAAATGTTATTGAACAAGGCGATCTTTCGGTTGACCAAATAGCTGCTGCCACGGTGGCTGCTAACGTTGCTTCGACTCTTGATTTATCTATTGAAAATAATGTTCAGGATCTAGCCGGTACTTTAAGCGTACAGGCCGAATTGGCCCAAACCGACAACACATTCCTATCTAAGCCCCAAATTGTCGAGCTAAACAGTGGTCGTGCTAAGGTAACACCCTATTCTAGCGTTCCGGGCGACACCGTCCAGTCGCTGGCCGCCAAGTTTGGTGTTTCAGACGACACTATCCGTTGGGCAAACAATCTGACCAGTGACAACATCATTGCCGGTAAGGCCCTAACGATACCTGGTACAACCGGCGTTGTCTATACGGTCAAAGCCGGTGACGACATTGGTTTGTTGGCCGAAAAATACAGTGCCGATAAAGATCGTATCGTAACCTACAACGACCTTGAGCTAACTGGCCTGAAGCCAGGTGCGCTGATTGTTATTCCTGATGGCGTTTTACCCGGCAATGAACGCCCTGGTTACCGCCCAGCAACATCGCGCTACAGCCTGACTCGCGTGACAATCTTTGGTGGCAACACTTATGCCTACGGCTACTGTACATGGTATGCCTTTAATCGTCGCGCTGAACTCGGTCGCCCGGTTGGTAGCAACTGGCACAATGCCAGCACTTGGGACGATTACGCGCGGGCTGCAGGCTTCCGAGTTGACCACTCACCAGAAGCCGGTGCTGTTTTACAGGACAACTTTGGTTGGAGCAGCTTGGGCCACGTGGGTATTGTTGAACGCGTCAACGCCGACGGTAGTATTTATGTATCCGATATGAACTATGCTGGCTGGGGCCGCATTTCCTTCCGTACTATTTCTGCCGATCAAGTCACTTCATACAACTACATCCATTAGTCGACCACCCAGATAGGGTATAATAGAAATAATGTTTGTAGATAAAGTTATTGTGCGCGTCAAAGCTGGCAATGGCGGTGACGGTGCTGTTAGTTTTAGGCACGAAATTTATGTTGATAAAGGCGGCCCCGATGGTGGCAACGGTGGCCGTGGTGGCAGCGTCATTTTAGTAGCCGACCCAAACGAGAACACTCTCGTTCATCTTAGATTTAAACCAGAGCTAGCCGCCGAAAACGGCACAGCCGGTGCCAAGGCTAAACGCAACGGTAAGGGCGGCGAAGACTTGCTGGTAAAAGTGCCCGTCGGTACCCAAGTCTACGATGGCGAAGAACTTATCGCCGACCTTATAGAAGTTGGGCAAAAGGCCTTAGTTGGCCGGGGTGGTGATGGCGGTTTTGGTAATGCTCACTTTAAATCCTCGACCCGTCAGGCGCCAAAAATCGCCGAAGTAGGGGAGAGGGGTGAACAAAAAGAACTGGTGTTCGAACTAAAACTCTTAGCCGACGTTGGTTTAATAGGCTTCCCAAATGCTGGAAAATCTACGCTCTTATCTGTAGTTAGCAATGCAAAGCCTGAAATTGGAGATTATCCGTTTACCACACTCACACCAAACCTAGGGGTAGCCGATATCGACGACAGCAGCCTGTTAATTGCCGATATCCCCGGGCTGATCGAAGGTGCCAGCGAGGGCAAAGGCCTCGGTGATGAATTCTTGCGCCACGTCGAACGCACCCAAGTATTACTACACCTGATCGATATCTACGAAAAAGACGTCGACAAAGCTTATCAGACAATAACCGGAGAGCTCAGTGCCTACAGCAAGCTGTTAGTTAAGCGCCCGCAAATTGTGGTGCTTACAAAAATAGATGGCTTGCCCGAAGACGGCATAAAGCAACAACTCGACAAACTAAAGAGCGTAGTGCCCAAAGGCACACCAGTCTTTGCAATTTCTGCGCAAGCTCATATTGGCTTAACAGAAGTATTGCGCGCAGCCCAAGCCATGGTCGTTAAGGCCCGCGCCAAGCTTGCCAAAGACCCTGCCAGCATCTACACATTACCGGTTATTGGCCTCGACCCCTTAAAGGCGGCACTTTCTTGGAAGGTCGAGAAAAAAGATGGCCAATTTGTCGTTACCGGTACTAAAATTGAGAAATTCGCTGCCCGCACTAACTTTAGCGCCGAACCTGGTGTGCGACGTATTAAAGATATCATGAAAAAAATGGGCATTATACATGAATTGTTGCGTCAGGGTATCCAAATTGGCGACACGATTGTAATTGGCCGACACGGGGGGCATCACCTAGCTTTTTAGATTGACAATATTAAGTATAAGTGGTATCATATGTGGGCGCAACGGTGACTAGCGGCTGACCAGCCGCGGCTGTTGTGGCAGGAGAGGAGCAAGCCATGTCGTCAGGTTACGAAGGCCCGTTTGCCAAGGATCCGGATCGTCCGACTCTCGAATTGGATCCCTCAAAGATCCGTGAGATGGTGGCGGCGGCTGATGCCGGTGGTACCGTCCCTGTCAGCGAGTCACCGACCGGGCACTACGACGAACCGGCCGACCCCTGGTCGAGCAACTAATCTTCTCTGATCCGGCGGGCGGGCTCTGCGGGAAACCGCATCCTGCCCGCTCGGGCTCAACTTCGAATAACCGCCATCAAAGCGGTTTTTTGCATTTTTTACCCAAAGCGATCTACACTGGACGGATGGCCCAGACATTCTTTTTTTATGATCTCGAAACTTCTGGCTTTGACCCACGCACCCAACGCATTATGCAATTTGCCGGCCAGCGGACCGATATGAATTTACAGCCCGTAGGTGAGCCGGTAAACGTTTTAATCAAGATGACAGAAGAAATTTTGCCAGATCCGCAGGCAATTCTAGTCACTGGTATTACACCTCAAAAAACACTCGAAGAAGGTTACAGCGAAGCCGAATTCCTGCGTTTGTTGCACGAGCAAGTTATTACACCCGAAACTATTATGACCGGTTTTAACAACGTGCGTTTTGATGACGAATTTATGCGCTACATTTTGTACCGCAATTTTTACGACCCCTACGAGTGGGCCTGGCAGGACGGGCGTAGTCGCTGGGACATGATGGACGTAGTACGAATGACACGAGCACTAAGACCGGATGGCATTAAATGGCCAGTTGATGAGGCTGGTCAACCGACTAACCGTCTGGAACTGTTAAGTTACGAAAACGGTCTCGACCATTTTGCAGCTCACGATGCCATGAGCGATGTCGGGGCTCTAATTGCCATGACGCAACTTATCCAGCAAAAACAACCGAAATTATTTGAATATTTGTTAAAGTTACGTGACAAAAAAGCTGTGGCCGAGCTGGTCAATCTTGATAATCCGCAACCTTTTATCTATACGTCTGGTCGTTACCCTAAACAGGTTGCTCATACCACAGTAGCCTATCCACTGGGGCCGGGTGACAAACCAGGTTCGGTGATTGTTTACGATTTGCGGCACGATCCAACAGATTGGGCAGCCATGTCGGTGGCCGAATTAAAAGACGTGCGTTTTGCAAACCAAGAACAGCGTCAGATAGAAGGCTTTGTTGGCTTGCCAGCCAAAGAGTTGGCCTACAACAAATGTCCGGCAGTGGCGCCCATGGGAGTACTGGACGAAAAAGCTCAGGCCGACATTAAAATTGACTTGCAACTTGTAAAACAAAATCTGGCTAAACTGCAAAAAACCGATCTGGCAGACAAGATGCGTGAAGTTTTTGCTAGGAGTGGTGAATTCAAAAAATCCGACGACGTTGACGTTCAGATGTACGACGGCTTTGTAGGTGATAAAGACAAACCAAAAATGAGCGCCGTACGTGCAGCCGACGCCAATACACTGGCCGATTTTCACCCAGATTTTGCTGATCAGCGCTTAAATGCACTATTGCCGCGTTATAAAGCCCGCAACTATCCGACCAGCCTGGCCGAAGGCGAGCGCGCTGCCTGGGAAGCATACCGCACAGAGCGTATTAACCGAGATTTACCGCGTTTCCTCAAATCTTTGCAATCACTTTCGGCGCAAGCTGCAACTACCAACTCACACTTTATTCTTAGTGAACTACAGCTTTGGGCCGAAAGTATAGCACCGGCAGAAGTCTAGATAGCTTTACAGTTGCCGCGACTCGCGGGTCCACCGGGTGGTGGACCCGCGAGCGCGTGCCCCTAGATGATATCCCAAGGCGAGTAACCCCGCCGCGGGCCGTAGGGAGGGTACATGGGGCGGAGAGGCAGACCGAGAACCCCCAGGACTGTTTCGAGGAGATCATCCTCGATCAGATCCGAGTTCTCTCGTTCCACCGTGGTCAACTCGAGGTTGAGCGCCTCGGCTAGCCTTTCCAGGATTCCCCTTACCCTCTCGATGGTTGAGTTGCCCTGCGTCGGCCGAACAACGAACATTGTGCCAGCGCCCGAACGGACAGCGATGAAACTGCGCATACCTGCCACGCCGTCGACTACCCGCATCACCATGGTCTCCATCTCCTCATGGGAGAGGGCCTTTAGTGTCACAGTCGCCTTGACGTGAGTATGGCTGCCGCATGCCGCCCACTCGATCACCGCACCAGCTGCCGTCCGGTCTCTACCGGTCTCGTCAAACTGCATCAGAGCCTCCTCTAGACTCTAGTTGGGACTGCAGTATTATAGAATCAAACTGATTATTTTACAATACAATTAACTACTTTGGCTTTCGTGAAAAGATAGCGCGTAGCCAAGCAATAATTGCCTTCAAGTTAGCCACTAACCAGTTACGAACTTTGGCGGCGCTGGTAAATTCGGTGGCTAAAATCGCAAAACCTAAAAATATGGCCGCCCAACCCGGTCCGGGTGTTACCAACATAATTATGCCAGCGACTACAACTATCCAGCCAATGATAAACACAATCGGCAGGCGAACAGCTTTGGGTGTTTTAAACCAACCATGTTTCATTCTATCCATGCTCTAAGTATACGTTATTTGCGGTTATAGGGGTCGTTGTAGCGTTTCCCCGCCGCGATGGGCCCACCTGGTGTCACCAAGGGGCCCATCGACGGTGTCCATTAGGTCACGATGGGGAAGAGTCTGCTCAGCTCGGCGCCGACTTTGTCCTTATCGCCATCGTATCCGACGTCCACGACTATAATTCGGTGGTTATTGGTGTGTACGTCAGTTACGCCATCGATCAACTTGATCTGCGCGCTGAGCCGCTCTTGCATTTCGTCCCCGATCTGGTGTTCGAGGTTAATGCGAAACCCCCACACGTAACGGTGGATAGCTACCCGGGGTATTGCACCCGAATGTTCCTCTCCGCTCATGGTTTCCTCCCTTGTGCGATTGAGGTGCCTGGTTGCGGATTATACAATATTCCTGCTTATCAGTCGATAGCCTGAATCTATCTAAACTTACTGTTTTGATGTATACTTTTTGGGTCATGAGCGACGCAATTGTGGTCCGCGGGGCGCGCGAACATAATCTTAAAGACATTAGTGTTACGATCCCCCGCGATAAATTAGTAGTCATTACGGGCTTGTCCGGATCGGGCAAGTCTTCTTTGGCGTTTGACACGATTTATGCCGAGGGCCAGCGAAGGTACGTTGAATCACTCAGTTCATACGCCCGCCAGTTTTTGGGCCTAATGGAAAAACCAGATGTCGACCAAATTGATGGCCTCAGCCCGGCCATCAGTATCGACCAAAAATCTACGAGCCGTAACCCACGTTCGACGGTTGCAACCGTCACCGAGCTTTACGACTACATGCGCCTGTTGTTTGCCCGCATTGGTATCCCGCACTGCCCGATCTGTGGTAAAGAAGTTACGCGGCGCACCAACGAGCAAATTGTCGACGAAATTATGAGCCTGCCACAAGGCGCTCGCCTGATTATCCTGGCACCAGTTGTGGTTGATAAAAAGGGCGAATTTGCCCACATCCCCGAACAATACACCCGTGCTGGTTTTGCCCGCGCCCGAGTCGACGGCATTATGTACGTGTTGGATGAATTCCCTGCGCTCGATAAAAACAAAAAACACACCATCGAACTGGTGGTTGATAGAATTGTCAACAAATCTGAAAACATCAGCCGTATGACTCAATCGACTGAACAAGCTGGCGAGGCGGCCGAGGGCGTCGTGCGCATTGTGAATGCCGACGATAACACCGAAAAAGTCTACAGCCAACGCTACGCCTGTGTTGATCACCCCGACATCGAAATCCCGGAACTTGCACCGCGACTTTTTAGTTTCAACTCGCCACACGGCGCCTGCCCGGTATGCACCGGCCTAGGCTCGAGACTAGAAGTCGACCCAGATATGATCATCAATCCCAATTTGACCATTGCCGAAGGTGCCGTTCGCCCCTGGAACCGTGTGCGCATCGATACATGGTATATGAAGCAGATGGCCGCAATGACTGAGACCAATGGTTTTACCATCCATACCGTTCTTAAAGACTTAAGCCCGGAACAACTAAGCAAAGTTTTATACGGTACTGGCGGCGAACGCTACCGCGTAGCACTTAGTGGTGGCCGCAGTTTCGAAACAACCTTCGAAGGCGTCATTCCTAACTTGGAGCGCCGCTACCGAGAGACCGACAGCGACTTCATTCGCCGCGACATCGAACGTTTTATGCGCGAGCGCGAGTGTCATGCTTGCCACGGTATGCGCCTCAAGCCCGAGGCTTTGGCTGTAACCATCCAAAAACTTAACATAATGGATATTTGCGTGTTGAGTGTTGGTGATGCTCTGAAGTTATTTAACTCCGGCTTGCATTTTAGCGAACAAGACTTATTTATCGCCAAGCAGATCTTGCGCGAAGTAAAAGCCCGATTGAGTTTTTTGGATGATGTTGGCTTGAGCTACATTGCGTTAGGTCGCGCGGCCAATACACTTAGTGGTGGTGAAGCGCAGCGCATCCGTTTAGCAACCCAGATTGGTTCGGGCCTACAAGGTGTTTTGTATGTTCTCGACGAACCCTCAATTGGTTTGCATCAGCGCGATAACGATCGTTTAATTGCTACTCTCAAGCACCTACGTGACCTGGGTAACACGGTGATTGTGGTAGAGCACGACGAAGACACCATAAGGCACGCCGATCATTTAATCGACATCGGCCCTGGCGCCGGTATCCACGGTGGCCGCATAGTAGCCGAAGGCTCGCCTGCCGAAGTCGAGAGTAATCCCGAAAGCATTACCGGTCGCTACCTAAGCGGTAAGGAAAAAATCGATGTGCCTAAAAAACGGCGTAGCGGTAGCGGCAAAATGTTGGTTGTGCGTGGTGCGCGCCAACATAACCTTAAAAATATCGACGTAACGTTTCCGCTAGGTTTACTAATTGTTGTTTCTGGTGTCTCGGGATCCGGCAAATCGACTTTAGTCAACGACATCATTTCCAAAGAACTATCACACCGTCTTAACCGAGCCAGTGAGGTCGCCGGCAAACACGACGCCATCGAAGGCCTCGAACACCTGGATAAAGTTATCACCATCGATCAATCACCAATCGGCCGCACACCGCGCAGCAACCCAGCTACCTATACCGGTGTATTTACCCCTGTGCGCGAGTTATTTGCCAGCACACCCGAAGCCAACATCCGCGGCTACAAAGCCGGTCGGTTCAGCTTTAACGTGCGTGGTGGCCGCTGCGAAAACTGCCAAGGTGATGGCGTAATTAAGATAGAAATGCACTTTTTGCCAGACGTATACGTAACTTGCGAAGTTTGCAAAGGCAAACGTTACAACCGCGAAGCACTAGAAATTCACTATAAAGGCAAAACCATAGCCGACGTACTCGAAATGACTGTCGAACAAGCCGTTGAATTCTTCCAGAACATCCCATCAATCGCTCGCAAAATGCAAACACTGGATGAGGTTGGGCTGGGTTACATAAAACTCGGCCAACCAGCTACGACTTTGAGTGGTGGTGAAGCACAGCGTATTAAACTAGCCAGTGAACTATCGCGTCGTGCCACCGGTCGTACATTGTATATTTTGGACGAACCAACCACAGGCTTGCACGCCGCCGACGTTAAAAAATTACTTCATGTCTTGCAGGCGCTAGTCAATACCGGCAACAGCATGGTAATAATCGAACATAACTTGGATGTGGTAAAAAGTGCCGATCATGTAATTGATATGGGCCCAGACGGTGGCGAAGCGGGAGGCGAAATTCTCGCCGAAGGTACACCCGAAGCGATAGCTAAAAACAAAGCATCATACACCGGCCAATACCTCAAAGCAATGCTGTAGATAAATTGCTCATACCAAAAGCGGCTCAATATTGTCGCCTACGGGCGTGGGGATATGGTTTTTAAAATCGTAGATTAGTTTTATAAGCAGCGGATCCTCGAACGCATCTTTTTGAGCGAGCTGTAAAACAGAATCAGGCGAAAACGTTGCAAGCTCAAGCCCGGAATCCTGCAACTGCACTGGTTCGATCTGGCAGCCGAAAACAAATCGCACTGTTTGTTTGGGCACGTCGCCGTGGGTGACGATCTTAAAAAGGCGCAAAACTTGCGCCCGATAACCCGTTTCTACTAGCACACATCGCCGAACACATAAGATTGGTCCTTCGCTGCCCTGCAAAACCCTATCTGGCAAACGCCATTTAGACTGTGGGCCCTCACGCACTAAAACTACCCCGTTTTCCCAGTGAACAATCGCGCTGCAGTGGACATGTGCCATACCATTTCCTCGCTACTTGAGCACTATTATGCACAAGGCATGTGCATATGCGCAAGGGTTACACAACATTTTTATTGACTTACATCTGTTGGGGTGGTTTGATTAGGGTATGATTGTGAGTTTCTCGGCGAGTTTAAGAACAATTGAACAAGATATTGATATATACAAAAAGATTCTTTCTATATTACGCACTTTGGGGTGTTCAATTGCAAACGACTGGGTTGAATCAGCACGGCTTTACCAACTCAATAAATCTCGTGATAAGCCTGAGCAGGATTGGAGACACTTCTGTGAACATTCAAAGGCAGGTATCGAAAGCTCGGATTTAGCAATAATTGAAGGATCGGGCTTCGCTAGTTTTGGTGTTGGATACGAAGCGGGCTATGCAATAAAAATTAAAAAGCCGACTTTGATTTTAATAAAAAAAGAGGACATAAAAGTGTCATACGCTGCTGGTCTTGGCAATGATCTGGTAACTGTTGCCAGCTACACAAACGAGAATCTCGGGCGTATTATCAAGACCTTTGTAAAAGACAATTCAATTCGAAGCAAGGATATGCGTTTTAACTTCGTAATTGACAGACAGATCTACAATCATTTACGTAAAAAATCTTTTCGTACAGGTAAGACAAAGGCGGAAATTGTTCGCGATATAGTTTTGGAAGATATACACGGAAAAGGTATATAAATATGGTTATTCATCTTACGTGCTCGAGGGAATGTGTTGCTGAAAATATCGGCACACTTAGAAAAATAATAAGCATCATTTACGACTTTGGTCATGTAGTTGCGAGGGATTGGATGGAGCCACACTACAGAAATATCCTTAAGAGCAAAAGCTCGGGTACCCCAGTCGAGGATATTTTCAGGTTGAACAATGAGGCTATAGATCGGGCCGATCTGGTGATAGTTGAGGGGTCGTACAAAAGCTTTGGCAACGGGTTCCAAGCTGCTACCGCACTACAAAAAAAGAAGCCACTACTACTTCTTATAAGGCGAGGAAGTGATGAAAGTACTATATCGCGTAGTGCGGTTGACCCCTATCTTATTCGTAAAGAGTACGATGATACGTCACTCGACAAAATTGTTAAGGATTTCATACAAAATAATACAATGAGAACAAAAGATATGCGCTTCAATTTTGTGGCAGACAGGGCTACTAGTAGTCATCTAAGGTGGTTATCGTATAAATCTGGCAAAACAAAAGCAGAGGTTTTAAGGAATCTCATATTAGAGGATATAAGAAAATCGGATGATTGAGCAAGCAATATCTGTGATCTGTGGCTATACCCCTCCTAGCAAGTAAATGGCGATCGATTTGCTATACTAGCCTTAAAGAGGCAAAAAGATGGGAAAAAATTACCAGATTCATACGCGATGTTTGGCTTACGATACTACTCCTGTTGATCATGTAGTGTCGGGAACGGAAGATAATCTATGTTTCAAGCCTGTGTTGGCTTAATCTGTTTGATTGTCTGTTTGAGGAGGGTGGAGATTTAATATAGGTTCTCTTATTCAATGACATGCACCTTGCCTTAGCAGTATAATGTAGACAGGGGGCGTGTGTGAACAACAAAAAGGGCTTTCTTTCAGGTATAAACTGATATATTATTCTAGGTCTATGGGTAAGGTTGCGGTAAATTCTGGTCATATAAATATACTTCTAGTGGGAGGAGTTGGTCTTTGGTCGGAGAAAAATCATATTCCCAATCTTGCTGCGTTGAAACAGAGAGGTTATAAAGTGAAATTGGTGGCGGTTTGTGACATACAAGACCCAGCCCAACATAGCGATCGCAAGAATCTTCAGAAGATGATGAGAGAGGATATGTCCAAGTGGATAAGTGTTTCTAATAATAACCCAACGCCACTCAGTCAGCTGGATAAACTTCTCGAGACGGAACCACTTGATCTCGTAATAATTGCCTGTAATCCTGTTGCTCACTTTGGTTATGCTATGTGGGCAGTAAAGAATAATCTACATGTTATATGTGACAAACCCTTACTGGACGTCGCTAACTCTGCTAGTGACGTTAACGCTGCAAGAAGAATATGGAGTAACTATGAGAAACTAGTTGAGGCATATCTTACGGCGAAAAAGGAAACCCCTCATCTAAATTTCAATCTGGTCCTAAGGCGCAGGAGCCTACCCGCGTTTACACTCGTTGCTGATCGTCTAAGATACGTAGCTGAGCAATATGGTGCAGGAATCAACCATATAAATATTCTGAATCATGGCGGAATATATAAATACCCTGAGGAAATGGAAGGTTATGGAGCGCATGATTTCTCCTCAGGTGTTGGTTCCCTCTCACATTCCAGTTACCATTATCTTGATCTCTTCAACTGGTATCTCAAAAGTGCTAAAGGCCCAGTTAAATATATTGTTCCTCGTCTCACAAATATACTCCGCATTGGAGATTATTTAGATACAGAGGCGTACAAACACATTAAAGCTGTCAATACACATACTAAAAGTAGTATGAAAAAACTGCCAAAAGAAGTACTCGCATGTGAACTCGACGTAGCATTTAACATTCTTTTTTACGATAAGTCGATGCGTCCTGTCGGAGATGCGAACTTCATCGCTAACCACCTTAGCTTCAGCCCTCGCACCAGAGATTTTGAGGCCGGTATAACGGAACCGGCACAATTTGTCGGAGGCGGAAGAATCTCGCATCTTTACGTGGACATCCATCAATCGGGCCTACAAAATCTACAATTAATAAAAAACGATGTTACCTTTGAAGGCTCCAATATATTAGTACAAACGCGCACGCACCCTGGTATTGAAGCGTTAAGCAGTCATGAGACGATCTATTTTGACGATGCATACCGCAATACTGACTATAGTATGGAGGAGATTCTTAGGTCAGTGGTTGATGCAATTTTGGCCAGACAGTCGGTGATTTCGACAATGATTCCTAGTCTCTTAGACGATAAGGCCAACGCGCAGTTATTCGCTAAATTCTATGAAATTGTCGCGCTTGACTATAGTGAGAAGCAAAATAATAAATCGAAAGTATATAAAGCGCAGGATCTAATAGAACTAACCTAAGTTTTGATGCGCTATATGTACTAAACGTTCTGCTGTGTTGTACTATTAGCTCATAATGAAAATCCACTTTGCTGCATCTAAACATAACATTCAAGAAAACATTAAGTATTACCGTAGGATTATAAAAGCCATCCACAGTAGTGGTCATACTCTTACGCACGATTGGGTAGATCCGTCATATGAGCTATCGGTAGGAAGCGGTGATTATTCTGAGTTGGATTGGAACTCTATTTATCGGGAGAACATGGAGGCTCTAGCCCGAGCTGATATAGTGATTGTCGATAACACCGTGAGCAATTTCGCTGTTGGATATATGGTGGCGATTGGGCTGCAGCATAAAAAACCGACATTGATTCTTTTTCGAAACAAAGCCATCGAGGGCACAATGGCATCTGGGATGGATGAGAGTCTGGTTACATTTAAAGAATACGACGACAAGAATCTGGAGAGCATAGTCGAGGCCTTCATAGAAGGGAACAAGATTGACACCAAAGACATGCGCTTCAACTTCTTCATAGATCGTCCAATCTACAACTACCTACGTTGGGCTGCATACAAAACCGGCAAAACCAAGGCCGAAATTCTCCGCGATCTAGTTTCTAAAGAAATCGATAAAGCTAACGACGTCAATCAGCTTTAGTTCGCCTCCACCCCAGTTTTTGCAGGAGTTTTCTCCTGCTTTTTTCGTTCCGCAAAATATGGTAAGCAGGTGAAGCTAGGCTAATTACTATTACAGCCAAAATTACTGGCATCACAACCGTCTCTACGCTAATTCCGTGTGCTTTTAACCATGCACCGCTGTAGTAGCCCAGATATGTTACCAGCGCCACCCACGCAGCTCCACCAACAAGGTTGTACAGCAAAAACCGCCTGTAATTCATGTTGCCAATTCCGGCTACTACTGGCGCGAAGGTACGCACCACGGGAATAAACCGCGCTAGTACTATGGTTATCGGTCCGTATTTCTCGTAAAATTTTTCGGCGCGTTCTAGGTTGGATTGGTGAAATAATACCGAATCGGGTCTGCGGAAAAGGCGCCTGCCAAAACGCCTGCCAAATTCATAACCCACTAATACTCCGCTCACTGCAGCGATGAATAAAATAAACACTAATAGGTGAATGTTGATCTGTAAAATACCTTGTTGTGCCAGGATGCCAGCGGCAAATAACAGTGTGTCGCCTGGGAAGAAAAACCCAACTAATAGGCCAGATTCGGCAAAAATAATGCCTGCGACGCCAAGCACACCAATGGCACCTATAACTTCGTTTAGTTCTAACCCAAATAGCATCAACCCATTCTACCATGCACCTCGAGGCTATATCTGCTATACTGGTCCTACTGACTGACGGGTGGAATGGAGAAGTTTGATGGGTGACAAGATTGTTCTGACAGTTGAAGAGCGTACAGTTTTAGGTAAAAAGGTTAAGCAGCTGCGCAAGCAAGGTTTTGTGCCGGCTGTGGTTTACGGCCACGATGTACCTGCCAAATCTGTAATGGCGCCGATGAATGTGGCTGAAAAAGTTTGGCGCCAGGCCGGCAAGCACCACGTGCTCGAACTTACTATTGGTGATGGTGCCAAAAAACTGGCCATGATTAAGTCTGCCGATCTTGACCCGGTAAAGCGCCGCTTGCGCCACCTAAGCCTGCATGTTGTTAAGCAAAACGAAAAAGTTGAAACTGAAGTACCTGTTAAGATCGCTGGTGAAGGTGAAACCGAGGCCGAAAAGGCTGGTCTGGTTATTCTGCAAACGATTGAACAGGTTCAAATCCAGGCTCTGCCTAAAGATCTGCCAGACTTTTTGGAAGTCGATAGTGCTAAGTTGGTGGCCCACGAAGACCACGTAACGGTTGCCGATATTAAACCTGTAGATGGTGTGACAATTATGGCCGAGCCTGAGCAAATTGTTGCCACGGTTTACGAACCTAGCGCACTTGCTGCCCAGAACGACGCCGCTGCCGGTACAGCTACCGACGAAAGCGAAGTCGAAGCCGAAAACGGTGCTCCTGCCGAAGGCGAAGAACCTGCCGCCGAAGGCGAAGCTGCGCCAAGCGAGCAAGCTAAAAAAGAATAGAAAAATTTAAAACCGAACCTAGTCTTCAATAAACCCACCGGACTGATGTTTCCAAAGCCTTGCATAAACACCGTCCTTTTCGATTAGTTGTCTATGGCTGCCTTCTTCGACAATCTTGCCATCCTGTAAAACAATAATGCGGTCCATTTTTTGGATAGTACTTAAGCGGTGGGCAATGACAACGGCGGACCGGCCGCTCATTAGCTTCCACAGGGCAGCTTGGATTAGCTTTTCGCTTTCACTGTCCAGCGCACTTGTGGCTTCATCGAGTACCAGAATTGGGGCATCCTTAATTATGGCGCGGGCGATGGCAATTCGCTGCCGCTGGCCGCCGCTTAGTTTTATGCCGCGCTCGCCAACCAGGGTGTTGTAACCGTCGCGGAGTTTGGTTATAAACTCGTGTGCGTTGGCTTTTTTGGCTGCTCCCACAACCTCTTCGTCAGTAGCCTCCAGCCGGCCGTAACGGATGTTTTCGCTGATGGTGCGGTGAAACATAACTGGTTCTTGCGGCACGTAGGCAATAGCATTCCTAACCTCAGCTAATTTGGCGGTGGCAATATTCTGGCCGTCAATCAGCAAACTACCGCTGGCTATGTCGTTAAAGCGAAGAAGTAGCTTTGTGACTGTGGTTTTACCGCCGCCGGAATGTCCAACAAGAGCTATCTTTTCGCCGGGTGAGATGTGCAGGTCAAAGTTAGTGAATAGTGGTTGGCCCTTTCTGGAACCGCGGTAACTGAAATCGACGTGATTAAAGTCAATCGCACCACGAGTTACCTCGAATGAAGCGGGATTAGCCACCTCCTTGATTCTGTTTGGTGTCAGTATTAGCTCGGTAAATTGGGCGGCTTCGGCGGTTGCAGTCTCTAGGCGCCGGTATATTTGGTTAAACTCCCAGATAATTCGCGTTGCCTGAACGTAGTAACTAAAGGTTATAAAAATCTGCGCCATCGTTGCGCCGTCATGGCCCAACATCACCGCCAATGCTAAGCCAACCGTGTTAATAAATACGTATATTGGCGATATTTTGAGCTCAATGTTGACGTTATGGTATCTCCAGGTGTCGAGCGTTTTATTCATGAAATCGTCAACATTTTGTTCGTGGCGAGTGAGCTCGTGGTCGTAACGGGCAAAGGCCTGCACGGCGTCCATGTTGCTAATGACGTCGGCGACATGCCCGGAAACTTTGTTTGAGGCTTCCTCGCGGATATCGACCAGCTTTTTGCGGCGATGTATTAAGGGTCGGATTAGTAAAAACGTCAGCCCGATCATGCCCAGCAAAAACACAACCAACCAGGGTGAAAACTGCCACAGAACAATCGAGACAAATATTAATGGCACAAGGTTGGCTGCTATGTCGAATACGATAGTGTCGAACCAACCTTCAAAATTGCGTCCGTAGGCCAATGCTCTTTTGGTAAGCGAACCGGCGAAGTTGTTATGAAAGAAACCTAAGTCTTTTTTACTAAGTTCGTGCAAAGCTTCTTTGTATAAATAACGCAGCGATCTAGATTCAAAGTTCTGTAGTAGCCAGAATGTTGTCCGCCACATAGTCTCGCCGGCGAGCCACACCCCTGCGAACGCCATCAAATATGGTAAAAGGTCATTAAAGTTGGGGAGTGTTCCGTTGAAGCGTTGTAGTACTGCTGCTACGACTAGCGGTGGAGCATAAAATACCAGTATTGCGCCTAATGACACGGCGATCAGTGACAGAATCGAAAACTTGCGGTACCGCCACACAACTGCTATGTAGCGCTGAGTTGCGAGCTGAGTTGCATCTTTATTCATAGGTTATTCCTCAATAAACCCACCGGACTGATGTTTCCAGAGGCCAGCATAGACACCGTCTTTTTCGAGCAATTCCTTGTGTGTACCTTGTTCGACAATCTTGCCGTCTTCCAGGACCACAATGCTATCCATACGCTGAATGGTGCTTAAACGGTGAGCGATCACAATTGCCGTGCGGCCTTCCATTAATTCCCATAATGCCGATTGGATTAGCTTTTCACTTTCGCTGTCTAAAGCGCTGGTTGCTTCGTCGAGTACCAAAATTGGGGCGTCTTTTAACATGGCGCGGGCAATGGCTACGCGTTGTCGTTGGCCGCCACTTAACTTTATGCCGCGCTCGCCAACCAGAGTGTCGTAGCCGTTCGGTAGCTTATCGATGAACTCGGTGGCATTGGCGCGCTGGGCGGCAAGGAGGACATCATCATTAGTGGCTTTAGGTGTGCTGTAGGCGATATTCTCGCGAATACTTCGGTGGAATAGCAACGGTTCTTGTGGTACGTATGCGATGGAACGCCGAAGGTCGGTCTGGCGAATGTCGGCAATATTCTGGCCATCAATACTTATTTCGCCCGAGTCGATGTCGGAGTAACGCAACAGAAGTTTTGTAAAAGTGGTTTTGCCAGAGCCAGAGTGTCCGATCAGACCGATCTTTTTACCGGGTTCTATTTTCAGACTCAAGTCTTTAAATAGGGGCTCGTGCGCGTCGGGGTGGCTAAAGTAGACGTCCTTAAATTCTATCTTACCCTTCTTTATTTGAGCATCTTGCGGGCTGGTTGAGTCTTGGACCTCACTCTTCAATGCAAGATTATCTAGCATTTGCTGCGAGTCACCAATTGCGCGGTTGTAATTGCGTAGTGTTTGGGTACTAAACTCCCACAACCTTTGAGTTAGATCGCCGGTGTAGGCAAGCATCAGGAACACAGCCGCTACATCAGCTCTAAAGAGGACGACGCTGGCGCAGGCAATAACTAACGCCGAAACATTTATGGTGCTCGTAAAGCTGCCGGACAAAATATCACGACGAGTTGTCACGCGCATTACGTGAGTAGTGGCTGCCCGGCTGGCTTCGGTAACGGCCGCATAGCGTTGGTTTTCGTAACCTTCGGCAGCGAAGCTCTTTATGGCCATAATGTTAGTCATACCATCGGCCAAATAACCGGTTTGCTTGTTTTGAGCTTCGGCTTCGGCAGCGTTGGCGGCCCGAACTCTGCGACTGAATAAGTACATTGTCACCATGAAAATAAGGCTAATTACCCACAGCGCAATCACATACATTGGCGAGCGCGGCCACAAAATGAATGAAGCAAAGCTATAAGCCACAATCATAGTAACGATGTCAAACCAAGTACTATCAGCAAAACGTATGTATGCACCGGCTAACTTGTTGGTCTGCGATACTAACGAACCGCCAAAGCGATTAGCATGGAAGGTCGAGCTTTGATTTATAAGGTGCTCGAAGACTTCTTGATGGATGTCCCTAGTTACCAACATCTCCAGCTTCCAGATCAAAATCACCGAAATTCGCCATAAAACAATCCCGCCCAAAAAGACAAGGGCAGCGTAAGTCATAAGTGATGGTCCAAAACTGCCCCACAGGTCGTTCCTTGTAAAGTCACCGTGGCTTACGCGGTTTATGACATCAGCAGCAACAAGCGCCGGCAAAAAGGCGTTGAATAACACACTGAGGGGGATGAATATGGCAAGACCCACAATATACTTTGGGTACTTGCGCATATGGCCCCAGAAATACTGGACCGTCTGCTTTGCAGCTGCCATTACGAGACTCCTAAGATTTTATAGAACATTGATTGTTTGTTTCGCGACTCTAATCGGCTCGTCCGATCCGTCAAACGACCAGAGGACAT
>CAYOML010000008.1:0-12264 GCA_964405095.1 uncultured Candidatus Saccharibacteria bacterium
AGGTATCGATTTTGAAGCTAGCGGTGGTGTTGTAGCCAACGTAAAAGCCGATGGCGACAGTGTTGTACTTAGTGTGTCCTGTGCGCGTTCGGCACCCTAAAATATCTTTTCGTTACTTATTTCAGGCGGCAAAAAACCGTCTTGGTGCTTAAAACCGGCTTGCCACTCGTAATTCTGGTTGTAGCCGAGATCTTTCATGAGTTTGGTTGGAGCATTGCGCAAGTGGAGCGGCACGGGCAGATCGGGGTATTGTTCGGCTAAGCGGATGGCTTTCCATTTAGCATCACTCACAGCGCGAGACTTTTCACTTTTAGCCAAGGCGATGGCGCAATGATACAGATTGTATGTGCACTCTGGCATGCCAATCCGCTCGACAGCTTGGAAGGCGGCAACCGCCAGGCTTATGGCGCCATTGCCGGCCAAACCAATGTCTTCGGAGGCAAAAATTATCATCCGGCGGGCAATTATTTTTGGATCTTCGCCGGCCTGGATCATCCGCGCTAAGTAATACAGCGTGGCATTCACGTCACTACCGCGCATGCTTTTTATAAAGGCACTGATGACGTTGTAATGTGTTTCGCCGTTTTTGTCATAACCAGGGATATATTTTTGGGCGGCGGTTTTTACTACTGCGGGCGTGATTTTACCTTTAGTAATCTGGGTGGCTAGTTCCAAGTTGCTGAGTGCGATTCGTGCGTCACCGCCAGCTAGCTCGGCGAGTAAATCTGCAGCAGCCGGGGTAAGGCGTTTGGTCCAGCCCTGGTCTTTGGCGGCGCGCTCGATAAGTTTTACAAGGTCTTGTTTGCTGTGAGGTTCAAGCACTAATACTCGGCTACGACTAAGAAGTGGGCCGATAACTTCGAAACTAGGGTTTTCGGTGGTGGCACCGATTAAAGTAATTAGGCCGCTTTCGACGTGCGGCAAAAACGCATCCTGCTGAGCTTTGTTAAAACGATGAATCTCGTCTACAAATAGCACCGTTTGCACGCCACTGCTGCGATTCAAACGAGCTCGTTCTACCATTTTGCGCACATCGGCCATGCCAGAAGTTACGGCGCTCATCTCGATAAAATCGGCTTTTACGGCATTGGCGATAATCCGAGCTAATGTAGTCTTGCCGCTGCCAGGCGGGCCCCAAAAGATCATGCTGGCTGGCTTTTTGCTCTTAACAATTTGGCGCAAAATTTCACCATCGGCTAGCAAATGAGCCTGCCCAATTACATCGTCGAGCGAGGTCGGTCTAAGCTTGTCAGCTAAGGGTTGCATACTCCTATTGTACTGGCATAAGCGTGTTACAATACCATCTAGTGGAAAGTATTTTAACCCAAGTTGGCATTATTGGCGCTGGTGAGATTGGTCATGCGCTTGGCGGTGCGCTCACACGGGCTCACTTACAGGTACTATATTTTGATAAAGACCCCACACGTTCGACTACGTCGAGCATTGAGGATTTAGTCCGCACCTGCCAGGTGTTATTACTGTGTGTGCCATCCTGGGAAGTGAAAAATGTTGCTAAACAACTGAGCAGGGCATCACTCCCACACGAACCGCGGCTGGTTGTAACATTATCTAAAGGTGTAGATCCAGGTTTTATTACCATGGACAAAGTCTTGCGTGACAAACTACCCGAGAATTACGATATTGGTGTTATTTACGGCCCGATGATCGCCGAAGAAATTGATCGAGAACGCATGGCCCATGGCGTCTTAGCACTTTCTAACAGCGCCTGGTTCTCGACTTTACACGACCACTTTGCAGCTGCCAAAATTCACTTGGAGATGTCTGGTGATATGCGGGCTGTGGCCCTCTGTGCCGTCTTAAAGAATGTCTACGCCATTGGCTTTGGGATTATTGACGGGCTGAACATGGGGCTCAATGCCAAGGGCAAATTAGCTGTCATGGTGCTAGCCGAACTTAAGAGGATCCTGAGCGATTTGCGGGCCGATTCACAAGTCGCCGAAGGTGTTGCCGGCTTGGGAGATATTTTGGCGACGGGTTTTAGTGAAGAATCATTTAATTACCGAGTTGGTAAGTCGCTTGCCGAGAAGATCGCCAGTGCGCACCTCAAAAGTGAGGGGCTTGTGACTTTGTATGAGCTTGGTCGCCACTTGAACATTAAACATTATCCCGTGGCAAACGCCATCGATAACATTGTCTTTCACTACGGCGAACCCAGCAAGCTTGTTGATTTACTGGCCAGTTGAGGTTTTGAAATAAGTAACTTTGATGACTCCAACGACATCGTATGTCTCATCGGCGCTGGGCTGGCTCATCTGACCGGTGATATAAACTCGAGTGTTGAAACTGGTGCTGGAATCGGTTGCCGATAGATCTAGCAATTTATAGAAGCGGCCGTCTTCGGTTTTTAAACCAACAGCACACTCTAGTGTCTGGGGTCGGCCGGGCGCTGAATTTTGGTGGGGTAGACAAGACAGAGTACCACTGAGCCTAACATCAGTAACTTGGGTCGAAACCTGGCCGGGGCGGTGGCCAAAAGCCACAATAAGTAACGTGATAACAACGGCTGCTAACAGAGTAACAACACCGTATGCAACCAATAGCCGTTTCCTCTCCATAACCCTATGTTAGCATGTCAGTTACGCTTCGGCGCTGACTAGACCAATCAAAGTGGTGTGTGCCGAGATATGTGGTTTCAGAGCGGCCAATAAGTCATGGGCGTTGGCCGTTCTTGGCAAGTCTAGCCGGCTGTCTAGAGCGTACAGCTCGAACATATAACGGTGAGTGCCCGAGCCTCTAGGCGGGCAAGGGCCGCCATAATCGTTACGGCCAAAGTCGTTACGCCCAACACTTGCGTCTGGGGGTGACGATGCCTGGGCGATCTCAGTAGCTTTCGGGTCAATATTCCATATCAGCCAATGGTTAAAGTCGCCATCAACGGCGTCTGGATCGTGCATATGCAAGACCAGGCTGGCTACCTCGGTAGGTACGCCAATAATGTTGAGTTGGGGGCTCTGGTTGGCACCGCGGCAAGTAAACTGATCTGGCAGTGGTTTGTTGTGCAAAAAATCTCTACTAGCTAGTTCCATACGAATTACCTCTGATACCAGTATACCGCAAGTAATCACTAGTGTTTTAGAAGGGTTGATTTATTAAGCACAGTTTCTTATAGTTACACACACTATGAGTCAAACTCCTGTTGCAACCTCCTATCAGGCGGCCGTCATTCAGTCACGCGCCCATCGAGTCATCAAAGAAACCTTAGCTCATGCCTTGCGTGAGTACGGCGTTACCATGATGCAGTGGTCGGTTATCGGCTTGGTATCTGATGCTGGCACCAATGGTTTGCGCATCTCGGATTTGGCTAAAACGCTCGATACTTCGCTGGCTTTTGTAACAACCAGCATCAATGTGTTGGAGGCCAAGGGCATTGTCTACCGTGAGGGCCACACTCAAGACAACCGCGCCAAACTTGTGCGCTTGAGCCCGTCATTTGTACCTAAAGTCGCTGTTATCGAGGTCGACCTGGCTAAATATCAACAAGCCGTTCTTTACAGCCAAATCAAACCACAAGACCTGCTAGTTTACTTTAAAGTTTTGCGTCAGATTGCGGAGACCGCCCCTAGTTTGGCGGCAAAAACTGGCGCTTAATTTCGCACAGTTGAATATAACCATCAGCAATGATTATTTCGCCCAGTCCCTGGTGGCGGGTACGCAATGGTTCGCCGGCTTTGATACCAATCGAATCCTTTAATACGTTGGCTTTTTGTAGTGTCTCAACCACGTATGTTCGCTCAAGGCCGGTGTCGCTTTGTACACCATGGTCGAGCTGCAAGTTGCGCAGGCGAATATTGAGGCCGCGATCGTAAATTGCTGCCCCAACCCAGACTGCGGTTTCTTTACGTAAAAAACCTCTCAGCAAATTTCGCCAAAAACCGTTATGGGCGTGCTCTTTGCCAATATGTGCCGTCCCAAGGCGCCAAAACCTAATGTGGTGACGGTGCCGCGGGCTGCCACCACCGATAGGGATTTGGAACCCAAGGTCTTGTTTGCGGCCAAAAACAAAGTATGTACCAAATGGCGCAGTTGGATAGGGGCGATTAAAAATCATGGCATAAATCATGTGTAACTTGTTGCGGATGGTAGACGGATCGGCGTCAAGCCAGCCAGCTTTGTGCATGGCCCAAGTAAACTCTTTTTGGTTTTTGGCGAGGATCACTAAATTGATAGGATCAACTGTCCAGCCGTCGCGAGCAATCGTGCGTGTCGGCACATGAGTCGGTGGTTGGATGAGATGGCGAACTCGTAGCAGCGCAGGTATGGCAATGTAAGCCAAAAAACCATAGGTTACGAGTAGTGCTATTAAAAAGGGAAGTCGACTATCCAGGGCCGGGAAGAACTTAAAAACCGTAAACCACGCAAGGCTGATAATCAGCAGTAATACCAGCAGCCGCTTAAGCTGCACAAGGCCATAGTTGAGCATTTGCTTTATTATAACGTATGCTTAAAGCATATGGACTTTACGGCAATCGTAATTCGCTTCATGGCTGACTGGCTGATTTTCATTATGGCTATCATCAGTTCTGTTTTTCTATTAAGACTTCCACACCGCAACAAAAAAAGAGTCTTCGTTGAAGCTGTAGTGGTATTAGCAATTGGCTTTGTCCTAGCTAGGCTGCTCAGTCTGTTTTACCAAGGTGACAGACCCTATATTGAACTAGGCGTGGCACCAGGCGCTTGGTCTGCAAGTAACCCCGGTTTTCCGTCCGAACATGCCATGGTGGCTATGTCGTTAGTGTTGATTGTATGGGTCACGACTCGTAATAGGGCCTTATGTGTTTTGTTGCTCGGTTTGGGCTTTGCGGTTCTACTGGGGCGAGTGGCAGCTTTGGTTCACACTCCTGTAGATGTTGTGGTCGGTGCATTATGCGCATGTGTAGGCGCGCTGGCTGTTTACCGTGACCGCTTGTTTAAAACACACTAAACTTGCTACAATAGAAAAAAGATTGTAGGAGGGGATATGGCTGAAACCGATTCTGTGCAAGTTCTCAAACCGTATGTAGCGGCCGAGAGAGGCGAAATGCTACGGGTACTGCTGGTTGGTTTGCTGACTGGTGTCATTGTCCCTCTAATAGGTGTTTTGATTGCTAATCTGTTTATTAAGCCAGTCTTTTGCCATTCTGGTGAGACGACCGGAGTTTGCGTTGCAGGTGGAAATGTGACCGCCTACCATACTGCGGCAATAATTGTAGGTTTAGCTGTTGTCGCGGTCTTCGCGAGTTGGGGTATTTTTCGTCCGCTACCATTAGTTGCAGCCGTGACCATAGCCCTGTGGGGCTATCGCTCACACCTCGGTGCTTTAACGGCTGGCAATGGTGTTGAGTTTTATGTATTTATCGCGGTGCTTAGTGCACTGTGCTACGGCTTATTCTATTGGGTGATGCGGCTGCGCAACTTCCCGGCCAGTCTAATCTTGTCGGCGGGAGCTGTGG
Organism: uncultured Candidatus Saccharibacteria bacterium; assembly: GCA_964405095.1. Taxonomy (GTDB): domain Bacteria; phylum Patescibacteriota; class Saccharimonadia; order Saccharimonadales; family EFPC-124; genus CAYOML01. The sequence goes on from CAYOML010000008.1 coordinate 5,451, forward strand.
CTCTCATCTATTGGACGCTGACAACCTAACGGCGGTATACTAAACACATGCTCGAGGTGGTATTGATTGTAGTCTTGGCGTTGGTCGTGGTCGGCTTTGCATTGTTTATTTATATGCTTAACCAGCGGCTGAGCGATCTTAAAAACGATACCACAGCTAATCTGTTAAAACAGGACATGATGACATTGAACGAAGGTGTTTCGGCGCTAAAAGACGGGCTTAAGAGCCACTTAACAGAGCGCCTCGATAAAAATCAGGAATCGATGATGAAGCAGCTAACCAGCAGCGCCAAACTGGTTGCCGATGTCACCGAGCGCCTGACTAAGCTCGACGAAACTAACCGCAGGGTAGTCGACGTGGCAGACGAGTTAAAACTACTGCAAAATGTTTTACAAAATCCTAAGCAGCGCGGGGTGATTGGCGAATATTACCTACAAACTGTACTGATGAACGTGTTGCCGCCGGAGCGTTTTACTTTGCAATATAAGTTTAAAGACGGCGAAGTCGTCGATGCTGTAATTTATTTGGACAAGAACAAAATCTTGCCGATTGATTCCAAGTTCTCGCTCGAAAATTATAATCGGCTAGTCGAGGAAAAAGACAAGGCCCAGCGCGAGGTCATCGCTCGTCAGCTAAAAAATGATCTCAAAACCCGCATCGATGAAACTGCTAAATACATCCGTGAATCCGAAGGTACAATGGATTTTGCTTTCATGTTTATCCCCAGCGAGGCCGTATATTATGACCTGCTCGTCAACAAAATCGGCACAGCCGGTACCAGCTCGCGCGATCTTATTGAATATGCCTTTCGTGACAAACATGTAATTATTGTTTCACCAACTTCGTTTATGGCTTACTTGCAGACGGTTTTACAAGGTTTGCGCAGCTTGCAGATCGAGGAACAGGCCAAAGAAATTCAGATCCGGGTTGTGCAGCTACGCTTACACCTCGAGACGTACGATGTTTATATGCGCAAATTAGGCCAGAGCCTTGGCACAACGGTTAATCATTTTAATACTGCCCATCACGAACTCAAAAAGGTGGATAAAGATGTCGTCAAAATCTCGTCTAGCACGCCGGTTATTGAACCAGTTATAGTGGACAAACCCCAAGATACACTCCTTGACTAAGCCTATTGCGTGTGGTGCAACTGATTCACCACCTTGAGGCTTACGATCTATACATGCACAAGCTCGGAGCTTATTGAACCCATAGCAGTTGATTATCCATGACTTGACGGTTAATAGATATATGTGTTATAATATAGACGCTTGTAAGTAGCGAGCAGCGAGAGGAGGGCAAGTGAAGGATTTCCTGTTCAACGCGCTGATCTACATCGGTTTCATGGCAGGCTTCTTGACTGTCGTGATAGGTGGATTTCTGCTGCTAGTAGGCATCGCAACTGTCTTGTCGAGGGCCTGGACAAGGTTCCTCGACTGGTTGGAAGCCGTGCTGCCCAAGCGGCGCAGGACCCAGTAACTACCCAATTTCCGCAACGGGGCCTCACGCGTCGTGCAACTGCCGGCGTGTGGGGTCCCCTAACGGTATTATCCTAAAAACTGGCCCATCATCGGTGAGGCCAGTTTTTAGTTGAGTTAGAACCTTAGATTAATCTCAGGCTTTTTTACCGCTCATTACATCCCACTTAAGTAGCTTGTAGAGCCATGCACCTGCAGCTAAACCTAGGATTGGTGCCAGGGCATATACCCAAACTGTTATCCAACCGCCGGCTGCCATACCCTCAACACCAACTTTGTAGGCGCTCAGTCCAAGTGCTACGGCTGGGTTTAGAATGGCTGCCGAAGCCTGAGAGGCTAGTAGCAAGCCAAGCAGCAACGAACCACCGATGGTGAAACCGGCATCAATACCTTCTTTTTTGTTGAGTACCGAGGCGGCAATACCAAAACCGAAGACGATTGCGCCAAGAGCCTCAGCAAAGAATGGCCGCCAGTCGCCGACTAGCGTTGGAGCTTCGAAAACTTTTAGTGTTTGGCCCATAGCTGGGTCGGGTTGGCCGGTTGCTACAAATTGCGTCACAACCAGGAGTGCCAACATAGCACCCAACAGCTGGGCGACGATATAGCCTCCAGCGCGTACGGCTGAGATCTGGCGTGTGGCTAGCAAAGCTAGTGTAACCCCAGGGTTAAGATGACCGCCGGACAATCGACTCAAAGCCATCACCATAATGATGACGGTAATTGCAGCAATAATAATGCTGCCGCTGGTAATCAATACTGCTGTTGCTAGCACGAATGTTCCAAACATCTCGCCAAACAAGGCACCGAGCATTAGTTCACCTGACCACTGACCGGCGAGTAGGCTCTTGTAACGAGTCGCTGTCGTGGCTTTGGTCTTAGATTTCTTAGTAGGCATAGGACCCCTCCTTATATGTATGATTGCAGTATACCATGCGCTAGGATCAGGTACTATATCGTATAAAATGCAACATAAAACACTAACTGTGCGTGATACACTAGGTAAGTTATGGCACTTTTTTTAAACCAAAACGAACGAAGAAGCCAGCTACAAACTAAAATCGCCGCTGATCTTGCTGAGCGTGTTAAAACGCAAGAGTTAGGCGGACAAAAGGAGATAGTACCAACTATGATGGAAGATTCACAAGCCGCAACTGGCCGCTCATTATTTTGGGTCGGGGTTGTAACAATGGTTGTTATTGCACTGGTTTTATTCGTGTTGTTTATTTTTAACGGTATCTAGATTCAATCGTAATCTTCTTGTTCTGCAAGAGGTTCAAGTTCATCCAAATCACCATCTACTAGCTTGCCCATAAGATAGAAGGCGTAGCGACATATAAATAGTTCGCCTGGGAGCCGACCATTGGCGTCGGGGCCGGGTGCGTCCGGTCCCTCCATATCTTCAACTACACCTCTTGGTGGGACGATAAGCTCGCTATCGAGATAGTCGCATAGCGGTAGTACAGCGTCCGAGCCATCGTCTGATCTAATCACAACACTTCTGGCGTTCACTGAGACAACATAACCCTCTATAACTCTACCTGCAACTACGGTTTCGTCTGTGGTTCCACGTTTAGCTATGACTCTGTGCGCGGCTAGAATATCGTTGAGCTGTATAAGATCTACATCCAACCGGAACCCAGGGTCGATCTCCGGTAGTGTTTCGTCGGCATCACGCAGCCGGTGTGGTAACGTCTCGGTACGGCGATAGCGAATGCCCATAAATGTTCTCTCGACTTTGACACGTGCATACTCTCCCATGAGCATCTTCCTCCTGATGTAATAAACCTACCATAACATGAGTGTGTGGTTTATAGTAAAACCGGTATACTAGAGTAAAGATTTATGCACCCAAAAATCGCTGACGTTGCTAAGGTCTTAAAAGCTCGTTTTGAAACGCTTACGGATAAACGGGCTATTTTGCGTGCGCCTGAACTTAAAACGTTGTTCGCCGGTATGAAAGATGTGGCTCCGGCTGAACGCCCAGCGTACGGGCAGGCCATAAATGAGCTAAAGCAGGAACTTGAGGCATTGGTAGATGGTTATGAAGCGGCGCAGCAAAGCGCCGAAGTTACACCAATCGACGCCACGGCGCCATTCGATATTAATAGTCAATTGCCCCCTTTGCTTAGCGCTGAAATCGGCAGTCGCCACCCCTTAAGTGTTGAGCGCGAAGTTGTGGCTGATATTTTTAACCGTATGGGCTACGAGGTGCTTGATTCGCGCCAGCTAGATGACGACTACCACATGTTTGGTGCGCTTAACTTTCCAGAGGGCCACCCCGCTCGCGACGACTACGACACCTTTGTGACCGAAGAAGGTCTAATCGCCCCGGCTCATACCAGCACAATGCAAAACCGTGTGTTAAAAGCTAATAAGCCGCCGATTCGTAGTGTGCTAATTGGCCGCGTCTTCCGTAACGAGGATCTTGACGCCAAACACGAACACACTTTAAACCAGATCGAGGGTGTGTATGTCGACAAGGGCATTAACGTCGGCCACTTGTTGGCCACCTTGCAAGCATTCCTAGTTACGTACTATGAAGCCGACCTAGAGTTTCGAACTCAACCGTCATACTTTCCGTTCGTCGAACCAGGTTTCGAATTTTCTATTAGCTGCCCGTTCTGTAATAAAAAGGGCTGCATGACCTGCAAATACGAAGGTTGGATCGAACTTTTGGGTTGCGGCATGATTCACCCCAACGTATTAAAAGAGGGCGGTATAGATCCTAAAATCTATACTGGTTTTGCCTGGGGTCTGGGTCTCGACCGCCTGGTCATGATGAAATACGGTATCGAAGATATCCGGCACTTCCAATCTGGCAAGTTAGCTTTCTTAAGGCAATTTAAATGAAAATAAGTACTCAAGCAATCAAATATACTAACGAACTTTACAAATCAGCCGGCGACCCGGCTCGGTCAAGTGTTGATGCACTAGTCAAAAAAATTGGTACTCAACTTGGCTCAGTCGAAGAAACTGTCGATTTTGGCGCAAAGTACGAAGGCGCAGTAATTGTCAAAGTTGTCGAGTGTGTGTCACACCCCGACTCTGACCACTTGAGCATATGTCGGATCGACGACGGCGGTGTCGTCAAAGACGTAGAACGCGGTAAAGACGGATTGGTGCAGGTGGTTTGCGGTGCACCCAACGTCAAGGCGGATCTATTGTTTATTTGGCTGCCACCCGGTATGGCTGTGCCCGAAACATTCGATAAAGAGCCATTAGTTTTGGAAGCCCGCGCCATCCGCGGTCAGCTCAGTAACGGCATGCTAGCTAGTGTTCGCGAACTGGCATTAGGTGACGACCATACAAGTATTTTGGAGCTTGATGAAGAATTTGCGCCTGGTACTTTATTTGCCGAAGCCTACCATCTAAAGGACGACGTCATCATCGACATCGAGAACAAAATGTTTACCCACCGGCCCGATTGTTTTGGCTGGTTTGGTGTCGCCCGCGAAATCGAAGGTATCCACGGCCGTAAATATAAGAGCCCGCGCTGGTACAAGGTTGATCCCGCGGTACCCAAGCTAGAAGTAAAAGAGTTCAAACTAGAAGTCCGCAATGAACTACCTAAGCTAGTACCGCGTTTCACAGCTATCGTTCTTAGTGGCGTTAAAGTTGGCCCGAGCCCGGTATGGCTGCGAGTCGATTTAGCGCGTGCTGGTCTTCGTTCGATCAATAACATCGTCGACTACACCAACTTTTATATGCTCGAAACAGGCCAGCCCCTGCACGCCTACGACTACGATAAAGTTGTGGCGCAGGACAAAGATGCGACCCACGCCACACTTGTCGTCCGTCACCCCAGAAAGGGCGAGAAAATTATGCTTCTCGGCGGCAAAGAGGTTGAACCGCGCAAAGATGCCATTATGATTGCCACAGAAAAATCTTTGCTAGGTATGGGGGGTGTGATGGGCGGCGGTGAAACCGAAGTCGACGCTAGCACGACTAACATTATTCTAGAAGCTGCAACCTTTGATATGTATTCTATCCGTCGTACCAGTATGGAACATGGCCTGTTTACAGATGCCGTTACGCGCTTTACTAAGGGCCAAAGCCCCCTACAGACTCTGGCTGTGCTCGCAAAAATAACCGACGATCTTCGGCTCCATGCTAACGGAAAAGTCGCTAGCAGGCTCGTAGATGATAACCATTTGCCAAAAGCCGTAATGGAGCGTGGAAGTGTGTACCCGCCTGTGCGCCTAACGGCGGATTTTATCAATTCACGACTTGGCTCGCAGCTGACCAAACAAGAAATTACCAAGCTGCTGACGAATGTTGAGTTTTCTCTTGATGTAACAGGCAATGACATTAGCGTTCAAGCTCCGTTCTGGCGGACCGACATCGAGATCCCCGAGGATGTTGTCGAAGAGGTCGGCAGGTTGATGGGCTATGACAGACTACCCCATGAGCTGCCACGGCGTGCAACCAGTGCTGTCAAGCTCGATCCAATGGCAGATCTAAAATCTGATATCCGCACGACGCTTGCCGCCGCTGGTGCCAACGAGCTGCAAACTTACAGCTTTGTGCACGAAAAACTGCTTGATCAAGTCGGTCAGGCCAAAGTTCATGCCTTTCGGATACGTAACGCCTTAAGCCCAGATCTGCAACACTACCGTCTTAGTCTAACGCCAAACCTCCTAGAAAAGGTTCATCCTAACATCAAAGCTGATTACGACGAATTTGCACTGTTCGAAATGAACAAAGTGCACATTAAGGGTGACTTGGAATGTGACGCGCTGCCTCGCGAATACCAGACTATTGCACTTACCTATGCCGCCAAAACCAAGAGCTCGGGTGCGCCTTATTACCATGCCAAACGCTATCTTGAATATCTCCTGCAGAGTCTGCATGTGCCATACCTAATCAAACAAGCCGATCATATGCCGCAATGGGAAATTGGTCGCCAGGTGTATGCGCCGTTTGAACCTAAACGCACAGGTTTTATTTATCTGGGAGCCGATAAAGAGTTTGCCGGTTTTGTTGGCGAATATAACCCAGAGGCCCGTAAAAACCTCAAACTCCCGGAAACCAGCGCCGGCTTTGAGATTGATTTGGAGAGGATTCTTAAGCACCAGCAAGCAACTGCCTACCGGTCGTTGCCGAAATTCCCGGCTGCAACTCAGGATTTGTGCTTTAGGCTCAAGACAGCCATTGCCTACGCTGATCTAGAAAAAGTAGTTAAGGACGTATTACGTAAGCAGCAAGAGCTGCGAGTTGCTGTAGTGCCGCTAAGTATCTATCAGGCAAAAAATGACGTGCAAAACAAACAAATTACTTTACGAATCAACTTGCAGCACACCAATCGTACCTTAACCTCACCTGAGATTAGCCAGATA
>CAYOML010000008.1:12364-49009 GCA_964405095.1 uncultured Candidatus Saccharibacteria bacterium
CATCATTTCGTTTCTACAAAACTCTGGCCTATAATTAGAGGGCTTAATCGGAGGGAAGACAGTGGAAGTTTCGCATACTAAAAAATCAACTCGAATTATTATCTGGGTTATAGCTATTGTTATGGCCGGGGGTTTTATTGGTTCGTATTTTTTGATTATCCTAAATAACAACGACCAAAAAACAGCCCAAGACCAATCTCTAAAGGCGCCTGATGCCACCAAGCCAACCGGACAAGTCGATAAAACAGCATATAAAGTGGAGGGTAAAGTGACCGAGCTACAAATTTTTGACGAAGTTGTTGGTACGGGTGCCGAAGTGAAGGCAGGTGACACCATTAACGTCCATTACAAAGGCACGTTAGCACAGACAGGTGTTAAGTTCGATAGCAGTTACGACCGCGGTGAACCACTAACATTGCCCCTTACCGGCGTAATCGAAGGCTGGCAAAAAGGCATCCCCGGTATGAAGGTTGGCGGCAAGCGCCGATTGGTCATCCCGGCTAGTATGGGCTATGGTGCAGCTGGCAATTACGGGATTCCACCAAACTCCGACTTAGTTTTTGAAATCGAGCTGTTTAGTATCGGCGCGCCGAAATAGCGACATAACTACAACATCTAGTGTCTTGTATAAGCATAACCACACTAGATATACTATAAAGGCTGAAAGAGAGGGGAAACTAAAAATGGCAAAAACAATTACTATTTATACTACTAATACCTGTGCCTATTGCGAGGTGGTTAAGAGGTTTTTGAATACTAAAGGCCTAACATACACGGTTGTGAATATGGACGATCACCCCGAAGTGCGCCAGAAAATTATCGAAATGAGCGGTGCCATGACTGTCCCGGTGACAGTCGTTGCCGATGAAACCGACGAATTAGCACCCAAAAATATCACGATTGGCTGGAACCCAGCCAAGCTAGCCTCGGCCATCCAGGGAATGGCCGCGTAATGGCTGAACCAACCGTTCATGACGTAGTTATGATTGGTGCTGGCCCCTCAGCGCTGGCTGCGGCTGTGTACACGACACGCGAAGATCTTGATACTGTAATTATTGAAAAGGGCGTGATTGGGGGCTTAGCGGCTATCACTGATTTAGTCGATAACTATCCGGGTTTTGCCGATGGCATCGCCGGGTTAGATCTGGCACACGGCTTCCAAGCCCAGGCCGAACGCTTTGGTGCCAAAATCGAGTTAGGCGAAGTCACAAACATTGTCGACGAAGGTGGACACAAGAAAGTCGTAACTACCGACGGCGAATTTATAGGCAAAGCTATCCTAATTGCCACTGGTTCTGACTACAAACGACTGGGTATCCCCGGTGAAGACGAATTTTATGGTCGCGGTGTGCATTTTTGTGCAACCTGCGACGGCGCATTTTACCGCGACAGAAAACTGGTAGTAGTTGGGGGTGGTAACTCAGCCATACAGGAAACATTATTTTTGCTCAAATATGCCACCCACATCGATCTTTTGGTGCGCAGTGAAATCAAGGCGTCGGAAATTTTGCAGCGTGACCTCGACCGAGTTGTAAAAGCCGGTAAAGTAACTGTGCATCTTGGCGTTGCGCCCGAGGCGATTGTTGGCGAAGATAAAAAACTTACCAAAGTCATGGCTACTCAAGATGGTAAAAAAGTCGAGTTCCCGACTGACGGTGTATTTATATTTATTGGCTTGCTGCCAAACACTGGCTTTCTGAAAAACACTGCCATCAAACTTGATGATCGTGGCTTTGTTATTACCGATAATAATCTTCAAACAAGCATCCCCGGTGTCTTTTGCTCAGGCGACGTACGTAGCGGAGCTACCATGCAAATCGCTAGCGCTGCCGGTGAGGGTGCTACAGCTGCCTTAAAAATTCGTGAATATCTTGAAATGAAAGAGCGCCACGCTATCACCCCAATGAGCGAGAAGGTCTAACTACTTAGATTTCGTAATCGGCCTGGTCGATTGGTGGCCACTATGTCAACCCCCCTACGGGCGAGTCGTTTTGCCTGGGCCCGAGATGGAGTATCGATAGCCGAGGTAATAATTGGGAAGGCATAAACTTCTAACCCATGCAGGTGGGCAAGTTCAATCAGGCTGCGGGGCAGCAGATGGTAGTAAAAACCCACGCCTTTTAGTTCTAGCCCTTTGACGTGCAAAAAACGTAAAGGCCGATGTGGGCGGTGAAACAGCACTAGAGGAATCTGTGGATTTAGTTCCCAAACTTGGCGCAGCCATTCGGGTTTAAAAGAACCCACCCTAAATTCGTCATAGCGTACACCCTTATTGATTAGTCGCATGATGTTATTAACAACGGCCGCCCCGCAGCCTGCCGACTTAATTTCGATCATCACCTTTGCTTGCCCGCCAATTGAATTAAGGGCTTCGGATAGCGTGGGCATACTCTGATTCCCGTGTAGTCTTAACCTCTGCAGGGCAGCCAGGGGAGTGCGTGATATAACGTGAAACTTACCAGACATGCGTAGTGTATGGGGGTCGTGAAAGACAACCACATGGCCGTCACTGGTTGCGCGGACATCAAACTCTATCCAGTCAACACCGGCCCTAATCGCCGCCTGAAAGCTATCTCTAGTGTTTTCGAGCGCCATGCCCGGAGCGCCGCGATGACCAACAATTTGCATGTGCTTATAGTGTATCAAAAAGTCCCAGATCTCATTCCAAAACCTAAATTATTAAAGGGGTGACGAGCGGCGGGGCGGCCCCATACAAACTAGGGGCGGACCGCTCGGCAGGACCCAGCCCTAAGTATTAAGGTTTTGGAATGAGATCTGGGCCGCCTACTCTATGTTAAACTTATAACCGAGCTACACACCAAGTTTAAAGGAGAAAACATGGCTGATTTTAACCAAGTCTTAGACCCAGGCGCAACAGACGACGGCCTAGTAAATACCGTTATTGAAATTCCTAAATGGTCGACTCTTAAAATAGAATGGGACCGCAAGCGTGCAGCATTTAAGCTCGACCGCGTCGAACCAAGCATTTTCGCTAAACCATGCAACTACGGTTTTATACCTCAGACCCGCGACGAGGACGGTGATGAGCTAGACACTTTGGTTCTCACCAATGACCCAATCCCAACCGGAGTTTGGCTTGAAGGTAAAATCTTGGGTGTACTTAACTTCGAAGACGACGGCGAAGCCGACCACAAGATTGTTGTTGTACCATCGGATGACCGCAACACCGGCGATGCCATTACTAGCATCGACGACTTGCACGATCAATGGAAACTAAAAATCGAACATCATTTTAACCATTACAAAGATCTTAAAAAACCCGGTTCAACCAAAGTTCTTGGTTGGGGTGATGCAGAAGCCGCCAAGACGATCATCAAAGAGTGTATAGAACGATATAAGAAGTAAAAATTACCGATAAGCTTGTGCGCGGCCCTGCCTTGCTTGTTTCAACGGTCTGGATGCCGAGTGCAGCCGGAGCAGCCCCAACAAGGGCTGCCCCGCGCGGAATGTGCCGTTGAAACAAGCAAGGCAGGGCCGCACAGTCAATAATTTTGTATACTTTGCCCAGGTCTTATACAATAAAGCTATACAACGCTAAAGCTATAACCGGAGTGGGGGAACATCATGGCGAAGACCCGAGTTGCAATTAATGGTTTTGGGCGCATCGGCCGCTGTGCGTTCAAGATTGCCTTTGAACGTAGTGATATAGAGATTGTGGCCATTAATGATCTGACAGATACTAAAACCTTGGCGCATTTACTAAAACATGATTCCTCGTATGGTACATACCAACATGAAGTGAAGGCCGACGATAGCGGTATTATTGTTAACGGTACGCATATTAAGGTGCTGTCGCAAAAGGACCCTAAAGAGCTGCCTTGGGGTGCTCACGGTGTAGACGTTGTAATAGAAGCAACAGGCTTATTCACTAAGCATGAAGATCTAAAGGTGCATCTTGATGCCGGTGCAAAAAAGGTGGTTTTATCGGCGCCAGAAAAAGACGACACGCACCACGACACCTTCATTATGGGCGTCAACGAACAAGATATTAAACCCGATCACACTATAATTTCGAACGCCAGTTGTACGACCAACTGTATTACACCTGTGGCCGCGATTGTGGAGAGCCACTTTGGCATCGAAAAAGCCATGATGACCACTGTTCATAGCTATACTGCCAGCCAGCGTTTGCAGGATGCTCCGGCAAAAGATTGGCGCGAGGCCCGAGCTGCGGCTGAGAATATTGTGCCAACCAGCACCGGTGCGACTATCGCTGCTGCCAAAGCCCTACCAGCCCTTGAGGGTATCTTTGATGGCCTGAGCGTGCGAGTACCAACGCCAGTTGTTAGCATGGCCGACTTTACATTTATCACCAAAAAGAAGGTGACGATAGAAGAAGTTAACGAAGTCTTTCGTAAGTCTGCCAAGGAGCCGTTCTATCAAGGTATTTTGGCGGTGACCGACGAAGAGCTTGTAAGTTCGGACTTTAAGGGAGACAGTCATTCGGCGATTGTCGACCTACCTCTTACGTCAGTAGTTGGTGGCGACATGTTAAAAGTGGTTGCCTGGTACGATAACGAATGGGGCTACAGCAACCGCTTGGTCGAACTAGTAGCCGACGTAGGTAAGGCGACCCAGTAATGATTATCTATCTCGGCTCCGATCACGGCGGGTATTATCTCAAGGAAAAACTCGAAGCCCACCTACTAAAAGCCGGTCACAAAGTTGAAGACGTTGGTAACAAGGTGCTCGACCCGGCCGATGACTACCCGCAGTTTGCCTTTGCAGCAGCCACCAAGGTCTTGGGGAGCGAGGATGCCGACCCGCGGGCCATTCTAATTTGCAAAGGTGGGCAGGGTATGGCAATTGCCGCCAATCGCATACGAGGCATCCGCGCTGTAGTGCTAGAAGACGAACAAGAAGCTCGCATGTCTCGTAACGACAACGATGCCAATGTTTTAGCCTTGCCAGCACGTGTACTAGAAGACAATGAAGCCAAAGCCTACGACATTGTCGATACCTGGCTCAAAACACCTTTCTCTAAAGCGGCACGCCACACTCGTCGCCTGCGAGAAATAGAAGAGGTCTACGGGTGAGCATTGTTTGTCCCAGCGTGACCGCCCCCGATGCCCAAGCCTACCGCGAAGAAATGGCTCTCGTGGCGCCATTTGCAGAACGCGTCCATATCGATTTCTGTGATGGGGTTTTTGCGCCCATTCGATTAGTTAATCTTGCTCAAGCCTACTGGCCAGATGGTATGTTGGCTGATTTGCATCTGATGTATCAAAAACCGGGCGATTATTTGGAAACGGCAATTAGCCTAAAGCCACAGCTTGTAATTATCCAGGCCGAAGCCGAAGGAGATTTAGTAGCCATGTTACGCGAACTTCATGCTGTTGGTATTAAGGCCGGTGTGGCGTTGCTGCAAAATACGCAGCCTGATTCAGCCCACGAAGTTATAGTCGAAGCTGACCATGTACTGATTTTTAGTGGTGAACTAGGTCATTTTGGTGGGCACGTCGACTTTGAATTGTTAAAAAAAGTGCCGAAGATCCGTGCTATTAACCCGAATGTTGAGATCTGTTGGGACGGGGGCGTCAACGCCGAAAATGCTGCTCAATTGGCGCTAGGGGGTGTTGATGTGTTAGTTGTAGGTGGGGCAATCCAAAAGGCCCCCGATGCAGCCGAGGCCTACAAAGCTATTGCAAAGGCGCTCGTTTTTTAGATTTTATACCGTATAATCGTAAGCAGTATGCAGCTAACCATTCCGCAGCTCGAAAAAAAAGCTAACGACATACGTATCGACATTATTACGATGCTCGAAAAAGCTGGCAGCGGTCATACTGCCGGGCCGCTTGATCTGACAGACATTTTTACTGCGCTGTATTTTAATATCCTTCGTCACGATCCTAAGAAACCAGATTGGGAAGACCGTGACATTTTAGTGCTCAGTAACGGCCATACGGTGCCGGTGCGATATGTCACCATGGCTCACGCCGGGTATTTTCCTAAAGAAGAATTAGCCACGCTTCGCCAGTTTGGCAGCCGTTTGCAAGGCCATCCCGAGCGACTACGTCTGCCGGGCATGGAAACAACATCTGGGCCGCTTGGTTGTGGGCTCAGCCAGGCTGCTGGTATGGCCAAGGCTTTGGCAATCGACGGCGATGATCATCGCTGGGTCTATTGCATAACCAGCGACGGCGAACATGACGAAGGAAATTTTTGGGAAGGTGTTATGTTTGCTGCTAAATATCACTTGCATAACTTAATCGTTATTGTTGATCGCAACAACATTCAGATTGACGGCCCAACCGAACGAGTTATGCCACTCGAGAATCTGCGCAACAAGTGGGAGGCCTTTGGCTGGCATGTCCAAGAAATTGACGGTCACAATATGGAAAGTATTATCGACGCTTGTAGCATGGCGCGGGCAATTGTTGAAAGCCCCAGTGTGATTATTGCTCACACCATCCCTGGTAAGGGCGTACCATTTATGGAATACGATTACCATTGGCACGGCATGCTTCACAATGAAAAAGAAGCTAAAGATGCGCTTAAAAAACTACGCTCATTAGGCGGCAAGATCAGCGGGGATCACGACTAATCTGATGATCGCATGGCCGGTGTTAATGCTATTGCAAAATATTCTTGCCGGCATTTTTGCGTTGCAGTCGCGGCAACTGGCGGCCAGATATCAGTCAGCCCACTTTCAAATTTTAAGTGTGGTACTGGTTATTACTTGGGCTATTTTTCTAGGCTATGCGTTTTTAAATTGGACAAGCGTTTCGGTGCAGTCAGCTGCAAATTTCGCCCCGCAGATTATTCTAACGGGCTTAGCTTTCACAATCTGGGCGGTTTTGACCTTTATAACCTTTCGCTTTGTAGACACCGCAGTCGGTTCGTTATTTGCAACGTTAAATCTTGTAGCAGCGGTGTTATTTGCGAGTTTTGCCATACAAGAAACGCTTTCTCCATGGCAACTTGTCGGAGCATTGCTACTGTTTTTCTCAATTATTTTTATGCTCAGTGCCCATTTATCAAAACAACAGAGCCGTGATTGGGCCATTGGCTTGATATTAACGGTTGTTGCCAGTGTATTTGTAGGGGCGGCAATCGCCAGCGAGAAGTACCTGTTAAACAACATTGGTATGCCAACTTATAGTGTCTTCGGGATTGCCGGACAAACCATACCTCTAATCGTTCTGGCTCTGATCTATCGCCCCAAACAATTCGCGTTGTTTAAAAACTTCAACTTCAGTTTAAGCGTAATGTTGATGGGCTTGGTCAGAGGGGCTGCCGGACTATTATTTGTATTATCGCTCGTACTGGCCAACAACGCTTCACTAGTGGGTGCACTCAGCGGACTCAAGATTATTCTAGCTACTATTCTAGCGGCCATATTTCTGCATGAGACACAGCTAATGCCGCGCAAACTGTTGGCTGCGACCATCGCATTCATAGGTGTAGGTATTATGGTGTGGTAACTGGTAACACCAAGGCTGTATAATGAGCGTAAGCATGAGCGATTTTATTGTTGACGACCCTAGCAAAGCCAAGCTGGAATCGAACCGCAAAGGTTTTGGCCGGGGCTTACTGGCGGTTGGCAAGCAAAACCCAGCGGTTCTGGCTTTGTGTGCTGATCTGATTGAGTCCACCCAAATGAGTATGTTTGCCGAAGAATTCCCCGATAGGTACATCGAAATGGGCGTTGCCGAACAAAACCTGGTAACAGTAGGCAGTGGTCTGGCAGCTATGGGTAAGATCCCATTCGTAAGTAGCTATGCTGCTTTTTGTCCAGGGCGTGACTGGGAGCAAATTCGTACCACTATTTGTCTGAACGATCGGCCGGTTAAAATTGTTGGCTCGCACGCCGGAATCAGTGTTGGCCCTGATGGTGCGACTCACCAAATGTTAGAAGACATTGCTTTGATGCGTGTCTTACCCAATATGATAGTTGTAGCCCCAGCCGATAGTATTGAGGCCGAAAAGGCCACTGCAGCGATAGCTAGCAACGGCAAACCCAGCTATATACGCCTAAGCCGGGCCGACACCCCAGTTTTTACTACGCAAGGAGCGCCGTTCGAATTAGGTAAAGCTTACGTGCTGCGTGAAGGCGGTGACTTGGTTATTATGGCCACCGGTACCATGACCTACCAATCACTTGTGGCTGCCCAGATCCTGGCTAAGGATGGTATAAAAGCCGAAGTTGTACATGTCCCAACAGTCAAACCGCTCGACGAAGAAACCATAGTAGCCAGCGCTAAAAAATGTGGTCGCGTTATTACCGTAGAAGAGGCCCAGATTGCCGGTGGCTTTGGCAGTGCAATAACCGAATTACTCAGCGAAAAACTGCCTATGCCGGTACTAAGAATTGGTATGAAAGATCGTTTTGGTGAATCGGGCAAGCCGGATGAATTATTAAAACACTTTGGTATGGATGGGCCACGCATTGCCATCCAGGCGCACCAATGGGTTGGAAAGATGCCCCAGTACCACAGGTAATATTATGGACGATCAACCAAACGAAACAGTCAATCTACCAACGCCAATCAGTCCCCAGCCACCACCCATCAAGCGCGGTGGATCAAGTTTGCTAATTGCCCTGCTTGTTTCGGCGGTCTTTTTGCTGGCAGCAGTTGGTATTGGCGTGTGGCTGGTGTGGCAAAAGAACACTACATCAGATGTTCAGCCTATCGACACAACTGCAACCAAGGATGTTAAGAAGGTCAGCTGGATTGCTCCCGAGACTTTGCCGGCGGTATATGTAAAACGTGACCAAAATACACGCGACGCGACCACAGCTTACTACTATGACGACGCAACTATCTGCGGTCTAACCACTACTGTCAGTAGTGTGGATGCAACTAAAGGTAAGACCGCCAAAGAGGCTATCACCAACATGGCCAAAGACGGTGCGCTGCAAGGTGTGACTTTGATATCCAGTTTTGATGGTGCGGATTTTACAATTATAGATGCCACCGACAAACAGGAATATCCTTTCCAGTCGCTAGACATCACACAGAATGTAAATGTTGAGGGCATTGCGTTTAAAAAGCAGAATACCACTGTTGTTTATAAGCTTTTTGGCGGTCATCTGGCTTCAATCGCGATTACCTGTCAGGAAGCGACTTGGACGACAAAAAAAGCCGAGCTAGCTACAGTACTTAAAACATTTACCGTAAAAGTGGAGCGTTAGATATGGCTCTAACCATTAAACAAATCCGCGAAAATTGTATCCGCGCTCGGCACTTAATGCAACGCAGTCGCCAGCAACATTTTGCAGTTGGTGCTTTTAATGTCGACAATCAGGAAACTTTAATTGCTGTCTGCAGGGCTGCTCAGGCCAAAGAGGCACCTGTGATGGTAGAGGTTAGCGATGGTGAAGTCAAGGCCATCGGTCTCGACAATATGCGCGATATGGTTGACAACTACAGAGTTGAATATGGAGTCGAGATGTACATTAATCTCGATCACAGCCCTAGCGTCGAAGATGCCAAGCGGGGAATCGATGCCGGTTTCGAATTCATTCATATAGACGTTAGTCAAGCTAACCATGATGCCAGCGACGAAGAGATTATAGCAGCCACCAAAGAAGTGGTAGAATACGCTCGGCTGACCGGCGCTGTAGTCGAGAGCGAGCCGCATTATTTTGGCGGTAGCTCTAACTTACATACCGAGCCCATCGACTACGAAGAGATCAAAAAGACCTTTTCGACACCAGAAGGTGCCAGAGCCTTTGTTGATGCCACCGGCATAGATACATTTGCCGCGGCCATCGGGAACCTGCATGGTAAATACCCAGTACCCAAAGAATTAGATATAGAATTATTGCAGCGCATCCGCAATGCTATAACCTGTAACATCAGTCTACATGGTGGCAGTGGCACACCTGGTCATTACTTTCAGGAAGCGGCTAAAATTGGTGTCAGCAAAATCAACATTAACTCGGACATGCGAGTTGCCTTTCGTCAAACCACCGAAAAAGTACTGAAAGAGCATCCCGAAGAATTTGCACTGGTAAAGCTTATGGATGAAGTTAAAGATGCTGTTCAAAAAGTCGTCGAAGAAAAAATCGACACCTTCGGCTCTGTTAGTAAGGCTGTCATTTAGACTGCTTGGGCAGTTTCGTCTTCGTAGTACTTGCGTAGGAAAAATCTGGCTTGCCCGTGTTTGTGGGCGATCATTGCTTGCAAGTTGAGCTGTGGTATGTTGCGCACGCCGTTGGGTATGTTTGTAGGCTCAAAGGCTGCAACAAGCTCTTTGGCAAAAAAGATCGACATTTCGCTAACGTACCTCAGTAATTGACCGACACCTGCATTATTTGCGGTTATTATGGCTTCATGTTCTTGTTCATATAATCTCAAAGCTAGCGCTAGGTTCTCATCTACCAAATGGCGCGATCTATCATTTGGGTCGTGACCGTTAAAAAACGGTGAGCCATATAACTCTTCTCGCAGTTTGTTGTTGCTGCTGCTTTCCCCGGCCGCATTAACCTGTAGCAGAAACGATCTGAAACGCCCAGCCTGAACAGTGTCACACAATTTCAGCATTGCTATGTTATCTATGTTCCTCGGGATATTACCCGCCAAACGCGACATAACATCGAGTGTAACCAGCCAACTAGCGATCTCGAACCCTTGATCGGTCGGCGTGCCAACTTTTGCTTCGTTGAGCTCAGGGCCACTCGGGTTGACTATCAACTGATCTGTCATGTTCGCTCATCATCATAATGATGATGGTACATAAGATGCAAGCATAAGTGGTATACTAGCTGTAAATATGAGTGCTGCGTTAAGAATGCTTGCTATCGGAACGGCCACTCAGGACGTTTTTTTGATTGGTGGTGATATATTCGCACCCGTTTGCGACCATGGTGTGTGTTTTGAGCACCTACCGCTCGGTGCCAAACTAGATATAGAAAAAGTGCTGTTTTCGACCGGTGGCAACGCTACCAATGCTGCGACTACCTTTGCACGGCAAGGGCACGAAAGCGATTTTATGGGTATCTTAGGTACTGATATTGCCGCTACAGCCGTGATGCGCGATCTAGATGCCGAAGGTATCGGTACGCGCTATGTGCGAGAGGACGATCAATATACGACCGGTTACAGCACAATTCTGGTATCACCATCAGGCGAGCGTACAGTCTTGGTGTATCACGGTACTAGGCTGCGCACAGATGGCTCAGATCTGGATTTACAGGCTATAGGTAAAGCAGACTGGCTTTATGTTTCATCGGTCGGCTCGATGGAATTACTTGAGCGAATAGTGACGATTGCTGCTAAAAATGGCGTGAAGGTAGCCATGAATCCGTCGGCTAGGGAATTAAAGCAGGCTGCTAAACTGCGAACAATTCTTGATGACGTTGCAGTGCTGATTACTAACAAAGAAGAAATGAAGCAAATTGTTGAAGGTAAAAGCATGGAAGAACTTATCCATCATGCCGCTCAGCTTGTTAAGATGGTGGTTATATCTGATGGACCAAGGGGTGTAATTGCCACTGATGGCAACATGGTGGTAAAGGGTGGTGTTTACGAAGACGTAAAAGTGGTTGACCGACTTGGCGCCGGTGATGCCTTTGGTTCAGGCTTTGTTACAAAAATTGCCGAAGGTAAAACACTGCAAGAGGCTGTGATTTTTGCCAGTGCCAATTCGACTTCGGTAGTCGTTAAGCATGGTGCAAAAACCGGTATTTTACATAAGGGTGCGCAGTTGCACGGCATGCCGCTAAAAACAGAAGAATTATAGCCAATAAAAAATCGCCACTTGGCGATTAAAGTTGAAGGGCCTGCGGTGCAGGCCATAGCACGCAGTGACTACGTATCCCAGATTCGGCACTTAAGCCTACTACCAAGACCTAGCAACCACTGCGCCTACAACGTGCACCGCAAGCTTAATACAGACTTTACCATGTCCTGGTTGTGTGTCAATGATAAGACTCTGAGCCACCCCCAGTTGCTTGTTTCAACGGCACATTCCGCGCGGTGCAGCTCTTGGTGAGCTGCTCCGGCTGCACTCGGCATCCAGGCCGTTGAAACAAGCAAGTGGGGGTGGCTCAGGTTCAGACTGATGGCTCATACCACAAAGCTTATGCTACGATACATGCATGGGTGGATTTTTAAGTGACTTGCTTGGTGCCAAAGAACCGTTGTTTACAAAAAGTCTCGAGCAGCTTGAGGCGGCCAGCCACCGTCAGGGTGTTGATACTCAGCTAATTGGTGATATTCATCAAAAGGCAGCCAGGGCTATAAAAAACCTGGGTCTGGACGAGAAGGACACTACGGGCCCGGAACTCTACGAGGCCTTAAACGCTAAAATCCACGAACACAACAAACACTTGACCCGTAAGATCGGCGGCCATGAGGATATGCCCGTCGAACAATTATTGCCGCTCATGAAAAGTGCGGCCGAGAAAGTCAAAACACCACGCGACTGTTGGGTACTTAAGAAGAGTGTTGCCAAAGATATGCTCAGGCACATGCCGCCGCCGGATATTATGAAACGCCTTGGCCATCGGTCGGTCGAAAGCATGCTTAAGCATGAGAACCTTGCCGAAGTGTACGGTGCATTACGCTTTGCCGAGAGTCCAGAATGGCTCAATAACTTTGACGAAATGTATAAAAAATTGACACCCAGCGACTTCGAAACCCGCAAAATCGAAATTGTCATCATGCCACGCGATCGGTGGGGTGACATTGCCGAACATTTTGTCGAGAAAAAGCGTCACAACATAACTCACCTGAAGGAACTAGGCGTAATTTTAATGTTACCGGTCAAAACTGAACATTTACCCGGTATAACCATTTGGGTAATGTCGTTATTGTTCCACTACACCAACGAGATTCGGTTGTATAGCGCGTTCTTCAAGCTGCAGCAGGTTAAGAAAAATTTCGGCAAGATTATCGTTGATACACTTATAGCTGACCCGGATTTGGGGCCAATCATGGCTGGGCAGAACATTCATTGGCGGGTTATTCAGCGCTATTTTGGTAAACTCGAAACCGAAAGCCACCCCGAGATCTTCCAACCTCATGTACAGCCAGAAGATTTACATTGGCGCAAGGCCGAAGAAGTTCTGTACCGCATTGATCCTGAATTAGAGTTTTGGCAGGATCTTGACTATGTGGCACTGATGTACGAGAAACGGCCACTGCCATTTAACATGATGGACGTGGCGGCGTCGTATTGTAACAAAACACCCTATAAGCAGCGCACCATTTACCATTTTCGCGAGAGTTTATGGAACGAAGTCTTTATGCGTTACATGGGTCAAAAGACATTGCAGGACCAGGTATTAAAACAGCTCGATAACGACATGATTGAACCCGAGCATCTGCGGTAACACGAAGCCGAGTAGTACCACTCCCATATCATCCTTTGTCCTTCCCGGACTTTAAGCGCAGGTATTTTCCTATGCCGGAGCGGTGGATAATATGGGAGTGGTACTACTCGGCTCCACGCAATCTAGCTTGCCCTAACTAACCACAAGCATTTATACTGTTACTAATACATGAGTAAATATCAAATTTGTGTCTCTGGTGCAGCTGCTGGCACAACCGTTGAACCGGCACACCTTTTAGCTTATGCGCTAGGTGCTGCTATCGCCAAAGCTGGTCACACGTTAACAACTGGCGCAACGATTGGGCTACCGGAATATGCTGCTCGCGGCGCAAAAGACCATGGTGGTTTGTCGATTGGGTTTTCGCCGGCAGCCAGCATTCGCGAGCATGTTATGTCATACCGTCTACCAGTAGCCGATTTTGACTACATAAACTTTACGAACATGGATTATGTTGGCCGGGATGTGTATTTAGTGCGCTCTAGCGATGCGCTGATTACCGTTGGCGGGCGGATGGGCAGTCTGCATGAATTTACGACCGCTGTCGAGAGCCATAAGTTTTGTGCGGTTTTACTTGGCAGTGGTGGCGCGGCCGATTTTATCCCAACAGTCATCGACCGTTTACCAGTCCCCGAAAATACACATGTTATTTACGATACCGATCCAGAACGTATTGTTAAACAAGTTGTGTCATTCCTCGATAAGGAATATGCCGACTTTCGCAGCAAGATTACTACCACGCCCACTAAAAAAGTCGGTCGCGGCTAGGTTTGCTAGAATAGACGTGTGTTAAATAGTAAGTTTGAACTTGTTTCGCCGTACCAACCGACAGGCGATCAGCCGCAAGCAATTGCGTCGCTGATTGATGGGTTACAAAAAAAACAAAAGGAACAAACTCTGCTAGGTGTAACCGGCTCGGGTAAGACCTTTACTATGGCCAACATTGTTGCCAATCGGCAGGTACCGACTCTGGTTCTATGCCACAACAAAACTCTGGCGGCCCAGCTCTACAGCGAGTTTAAACAGTTCTTTCCAAATAACGAGATCCATTACTTTGTTAGTTACTTTGATTATTATCAACCAGAAGCTTATATCCCCAGTAGTGATGTTTACATTGAAAAAGACAGCAAAATTAACGAAGAGATCGATCGTTTGCGTCATGCCGCGACCAGTTCGCTACTGACCCGGCGCGATGTCTTGATAGTGGCGAGCGTCAGTTGTATCTATGGCCTGGGTTCGGTAGAGCAATACGGCGACATGGCGATAACTGTTACAAAAGGTGAGCGTCGCAAGCAAGATAAACTGATTCGCTGGCTGAGCGATATTCAATACCAACGCAACGATATTGACTTTCACCGCAGTACTTTTCGGGTGCATGGCGATGTGCTCGATGTCTTCCCGGCCGGTGGCGAAACGGCCTACCGAATTGAGTTTTTTGGTGATGATGTTGAGCGGATTACTAACATAAATCCGCTGACTGGCGAGATTATTGCCGAGCTAGACGAGATCAGTGTCTTTCCAGGTTCACATTACGTAACACCGCGCGACCAGTTGCAAATTGCCATCGGTAAAATCAAGCAAGAATCTGAAGCGCGCATTAAATGGTTTGAAAAACACAATAAATTACTCGAAGCCCAGCGCCTGCAACAGCGTATTAAGTTTGATGTCGAGATGCTCGAGGAAACTGGTTTTGCAAAAGGCATCGAAAACTACAGCCGGTATTTAACAAACCGTGAGCCTGGCGACCAACCGGCGACTTTGATGGACTATTTTCCAGATAATTTTTTACTGTTTGTCGACGAATCGCACATGACCTTGCCGCAGGTGCGCGGTATGTATAATGGCGATCGCGCTCGCAAAGAAGTCCTAGTAGACTATGGTTTTCGCTTGCCCAGCGCGCTTGATAACCGACCATTAACGTTCACCGAGTTCGAGCGGCATATCAACCAAGTGGTGTACGTTAGCGCCACACCAGCCGAATATGAACTTAGTCGCAGTGGTGAACCTATCCAACAGGTGATCCGCCCAACTGGTCTACTTGATCCGCAAATCATCGTTCGCCCGACTAAGGGCCAGATAGACGATTTAATTGCTGAAATTAAAAGTACCACCGACAAAAACCAGCGTGTGTTGGTAACCACTCTCACCAAACGAATGGCTGAAGATTTAACTGAATACTTAAGCGACTTACAAATAAAAGTTACTTATGTCCATTCCGATGTTGATACTCTGGAACGCACCGATATTTTACGTGATCTGCGGCTTGGCGTCTATGACGTGCTAGTTGGCATAAACCTGCTGCGCGAGGGGTTGGATCTACCTGAAGTCAGCTTGGTAGCGATTATTGATGCCGACAAAGAAGGTTTTTTGCGTTCGGCACAGGCTCTGGTCCAGACTATCGGTCGTGCTGCACGGCACCTAGAAGGAAGGGTTATTATGTATGCCGACAGCACAACTAAGAGTATGCAGCAGGCTATTGATGAGACTAACCGCCGCCGCACTATTCAGGAAGATTACAACACTAAGCATCACATCACACCGCTCAGTATTAGTAAGGGTATTGATGAAGGTCTACGCGCCCTAATTCCCAAAGAGGCTGAAACTGTCAAACACGAGCTCGAGAAAATCCCTAAAGAAGACTACGGCCGGGTTATCAAGGATCTTACTGCTGAAATGGAGTTGGCCGCTGCGAATTTGCAGTTTGAGAGCGCTGCCGAATTACGCGATCTTATCGCCGAGTTGAAAAATCGACTTAAATGAACCGTTGATTATGAAGGGGTCCTGTCACACGGTTTGCCCCTAGTTGTTACTTTTTTGGAAAATACCAAAAAAGTAAAACCTGGGGCGGCCCCACCGTGTGCCACCCCACTATTAAATCGCTTCGCGATTTTATTTGCAGGGCTGACTACCTCTTTGCCGGGTGTTATAATAAAAACATTAAATAGGGGTAAAAAATGGTAGAAACAAACGAACCAACTGGCCAGACCCCAGTTGTAGCTCCTGCACCGGCGGTCATACCAAGCGCTGGCGGACAATTCTTAAAACGCGAACTCAACGGTGCGACTTTTCTGTCGCTCGAGCATCTGGGACACATGCTATTGGTGGTGGTAGTAGCCGCCTTGCTAGCCATGGGCATTTCCATGGCTATAAGTATATGGACAGGCGCTTCCGCCATGGGTGCTAGTATGATGGGCGGCCTTGGGCTGATAGCTAGTGGGGGTGTTGCCTATCTGCAAGCTATGGCAGCTGTCGGGATTGTGGCGGCCTTGGTGGTTCTTGTGCCGCTTTTGGTAGTACTTGATCGTCGTACCCGCGCCGAGTGGATGAAGCGTCGTGGTTACTCTGGCAGAATGGCTTACAAGGTGCCGGTTTATCTGGCCCTAGGCCTGCTGGTGTCGGCCAAACTAATCGCTGACATCTGCATGGTTAGTGTCGTTATTAGTTCACTGGTGCAGATTGGCGTGCCCGACGCCCAGATAGGCAGCTTATATCTCACACAGTTCGTGCCAGCACTAATTGCAGCTGTAGTATTTGGTATGGCTGCCTGGTATGTCTTTAAACTAGCCAAAGGCCGTGACATGGGTAGACAGTTCGCTGCCTTTATGGCGGTACTAAGCACAGCTTTGGTGATTGCCTTGCTTATAACAGCCGTCACAGTTCTTCGTGCTAAGGATGCGACCCCGACCATGCCTGACTACATGCGTAATTACAATTCTAACAAGAGCTTGGAAGACCTGTTTAAATATTAGTTCTGACCATCAGTTTGCTATACTGTTAATCAATGAGTAGCATTTCTGTTGACGACGTCAAATACGTGGCGTCCCTGGCTAAGATTGCGATCACTGACACAGAAGCGATCAAACTTACCAAAGAACTAGACGCCATACTCGGTTACGTGCGCCAGCTAGATGGAGTCGATACCACGGGGCTGGAACCAACCTACCAGGTAACTGGCCTAGTTAACGTCACGCGCCCCGACGTGCCTGTTGATTACGGAACCAGCCAAGAAGATCTATTAAAAAACGCTCCCCGTAGGCGTGATGGCTACATTGAGGTTCCGAAAGTACTATGACTATCTCTGACATTAAACAGCGTATTGTAAGTGGCGAAACTGTCCGCTCAGTTGTCGAGTCGGCACTTGCTAAAATTGACGATACTAAAGACTACAACGCAGTTATTAGTAAAGTCGAGGCTCGTGCTCTGCAGCGTGCCGACGAGCTCGACACCAAGTTAAAAGCCGGCAAAGACATTGGCCGCTTGGGTGGAGTGCCATTTATTGCCAAAGACAATTTCTTGACTCTAACCGGCAAAACAACGGCTGCGAGCAATATTCTTAAGTCGTTTGAAGCACCGTATCAGGCCACGGCCATCGAGAAACTCGAGGCCGAAGGCGCGATTGTGATTGCCAAGTCTAACCTCGATGCTTTTGCCCATGGTTCTAGCACCGAAAACAGCGACTTTGGCCCAACGAGGAACCCGCACGATAAAACGCGAGTGCCCGGAGGTTCCTCGGGTGGATCAGCGGCCAGTGTAGCACTGAATATTGTGCCGTTTGCGCTAGGGACAGATACTGGTGGTTCGGTCCGATTGCCAGCTAGCTATTGCGGTGTTGTGGGTACCAAAGGCACATACGGTGCAATTTCTCGGCATGGAGTAGTAGCTATGGCCAGCAGCACAGATGTTGTCGGCGTAATGGCTAACAGCGTCGATGATGCTGCCTTGGCAGTTGATATCATGGTCGGCAAGGATCCGTATGACGCGACGACACTGCCAGATCGCGCACCAAGCTATCTACCGGCACCCAAAGTAAAGCCGCTCAAAATTGGGCTTGTTAAAGAATACATGACCGATGCGGTACAAACTGAGGTGCGTCAAACGGTACTGCAACAGGTGGAACTACTCAAAAAGCTCGGGCATCAGGTTGAAGAAGTTAGTTTACCGTCTGTCGATTTGGCGCTGGCAGTCTATTACATAGTTGTACCAGCCGAAGTCAGCTCTAATCTAAGCCGCTACGATGGTATCAAATTTGGCCATAGTGCTGAAGAAGCCAAGGATCTACAGGAACTTTATGGCCTTACACGCGACCAAGGTTTTAATTCTGAGAATAAGCGGCGCATTCTAGTTGGTACTTACGTTCTGAGCAGCGGCTTTGTTGACGCCTACTATAACAAGGCTCAGACAGTGCGTACAAAGCTGATCAACGAATTTGCCGAAGCATTCGGCAAGTATGATGTGCTAATCGGGCCGGTAGCACCATCCACGGCATTTAGACTCGGCGAGAAGACCGCCGACCCGCTGCGCATGTATTTAGCCGATGTCATGACTGTGGCGGTGAGTTTGACGGGTCTACCAGCTCTCAGTCTGCCGGCCGGCAAAGACAAACAAGACATGCCGATTGGCCTGCATATTATTGGCGCCCAGCGCAGTGACTTGTTACTGTTCAGTCTTGCTAAACAGCTTGAGGAGGCTAATCGTGGATAGCATGCTGTTAATTAGTTTGGCCTTTGTTCTAATTGTGGCCGTTGGCGCATTTGCCGGACTTGGCAGGCTCAACAAACAGCACAGCGGTCTGGACCACGCCTATTACGCAGCCCAGTGGAAAAACATTGAAGGTTTTAAAGCTAGCGGTGGCATAGGCTTGAACCTAGCAATCATCGAAGCTGATAAATTGCTTGATCACGCCCTAAAAAATCGTGGTGTAGCCGGTGAAACAATGGGTGATCGGCTTAAAAATGCGCGCGGCCAGTTCATGAATAATGACCAGATTTGGCAAGCTCATAAACTTCGCAACCGCCTGGCCCACGAACAGAATGTGCCA
The DNA here is from genome assembly GCA_964405095.1 of uncultured Candidatus Saccharibacteria bacterium. Taxonomy (GTDB): domain Bacteria; phylum Patescibacteriota; class Saccharimonadia; order Saccharimonadales; family EFPC-124; genus CAYOML01. The sequence continues at coordinate 31,483 of CAYOML010000008.1, forward strand.
CTTAACGCCATGAATGTTGATCAAGCATTACGCAGTTTTAAGGCAGGCTTGAAAGATTTGGGGGCGCTGTAAATGGCCGAGACTAAACATCAAACTGCTTCGGTACTAATGATAAGTACTGGTGTGCCTAAAAAAGTACTCTTGTTGCATCATCGCAAATTAGATCGCTGGATGTATCCGGGCGGTCATCAAGAGCCAAATGAGAATGGCTACGAAACAGCTATACGCGAAGCTATAGAAGAAACCGGCATCGATATTAGCGATCTTTTACCAAGACCGCAAACGATTGACGAGCATTCGTTATTTTTGCCAATGCCAAAATACATTCTCGAAGAACATATTAGCCCTGCGCCTGCCAGTCAGCCCGACCACTATCACATTGACTCAGTATACGCTGTTCATGTGCCTGAGCAGCCCGTTCGACTCGAAGCCGAAGGTGCATATGAAGCCAAATGGTTTACGCTCGAAGAAACGAAGCCGCTAAAATTATTTAATGACCTGCGAGCTATAATCGAGCAGGAATTGTCATGAAACTCAATGTACCAGATAAGTACGAACCGACCATTGGCATAGAATGCCACGTACAGCTAAATACTAGGACGAAACTTTTCTCGGGTGCCAGCAACGACGACCGTGATAAAGCGCCAAATACCGTTGTTTCGCCGATTTGTTTTGGTCTACCGGGTACTTTGCCAGTGCTCAACGAAAAAGCTGTCGAATTGGCAGTGCGGGCTGGCCATGCTTTACAAGCCACTATCGCCAAGGTTAGCAGCTTTGATCGCAAACATTATTTTTACCCCGATCTTCCAAAAGGCTACCAGATTACTCAGCTTCACCGGCCGATTGTTCTTGGTGGTAAGGTCGAAATAGTCTTTGGCGACAATAAATCGGTGGTGCGGATTCATCACGCCCATTTGGAAGAAGATGCTGGCAAGTCAACTCATCCGGAGGGTGCCAATTACAGTCTGGTCGATTTAAACCGCGCCGGCACGCCGCTGCTCGAAATTGTCAGCGAGCCGGATATGCACAGCGCTGCCGAAGCCAAGGCATATGTTCAGGAACTATATCTGTTAATGAAGTATGCCGGTGTAACTCTAGGCGACTTACAACATGGCAATATGCGCTTTGACGTTAATGTATCGATTGCGAAGAAGGATTCCAAAGAACTGGGGACAAGAGTCGAAGTTAAGAATCTTAATTCCTTCCGGGCTGTTGAGCGCGCAGTGGAATATGAGGCTGTCCGCCTTGCCGAATTGCTAGAAAAAGGTGAAAAGATTAAGCAAGAAACGCGTGGTTGGGACGAAGCCAAGCAGCGCACTATCTCTCAGCGCAGCAAGGAAGAAGCTCAGGATTATCGTTACTTCCCCGAACCCGATCTACCACCAATTGAGTTGGCTGACTCGCAGATTGAAGAGATTAAACGGACAATGCCGGCGTTGCCGACTGAACTGCGCGCCCAAATTGAACGGTTCGGCATTCCAACCTCGGCTGCCGAAACCCTGATTCTGCAAGACGCACTGAACGGCCTTGGCTATGTTCTAACAGCCCTCCATGTGGGTAAGCAAGCGAGTGGGGAAGCTGCTAAGTTCACTGCTAACTTCTTAGTTAACCGTGATATCAAAGATCGAACCAGCGGCGCTGGCGAAGTCGGTTTACTGCCTACCGTTCAGCAGTTTATAGACGTCTTTAATATGACGAAAGCTGGCGAATTGAGCTCTAACAACGCCGACAGCCTACTCTACTCATTCCGTGATGGCAAGGGCGAAGACGCCCGCCGAACCGCCGCCAAACTCGAATATGTGCAGGAAAACGACGAACAGGCATTAGGTGCTATTATTGATTCAGTCCTGGCTGACCCAGCCAATCAAAAAGCGGTGGCCGATGTTAAAGGCGGCGAATCCAAAGCAGTTGGCTTCTTAGTCGGACAAGTTATGAAAGCAAGTAAAGGTAAAGCCAACCCGGCTGTTGTCAGCGAACTTTTACGCAAACAGCTCAGGGTATAAGGAGAGGGTAAATGACGAAAATCACTAAGGCTGTAGTTGCTGCGGCTGGTTTTGGTACGCGTTTCCTGCCTCAGACTAAAGCCATGCCAAAAGAGATGTTGCCGCTGGTCGACAAGCCAATCATCCAACACGTAGTCGAGGAGTTGGTATCAGTTGGTATTAAGGACATCATAATTGTTACCGGCCAAGCCAAACGGGCACTTGAAGACCATTTTGATTCACCCAGTGCCGAATTAATCGCCAACCTCAAGATGGGTGGCCCTAAAAAAGAACCCCTGCTCAAGATGGTGGAAGATATTTCTAAACTGGCGAATTTTGTCTATGTTCGTCAAAAAGGCCCTTACGGCAATGGCACGCCGCTGCTTAACGTCGAGCACCTGATAGGTAATGACCCATTTATCTATACCTGGAGCGACGACTTTATAGATGCTACGCCAGCCAGATTCCAGCAGTTAATAGATGTATACAACAAGTACGATGCCTCGGTATTGGCCAGTATACGCGTCCATGATGAGCGCGATTACGGTCGCTATGGGTTTGCAGCCGGTAAAGAAATTGAGCCTGGCGTGATTGACACTGACGCTATAATCGAAAAGCCCGGCAGCAAAGAGGCTGCACCATCCGATATTGCTACAGTAAGTGGTTATTTGTTTACTCCAGATATCTTCAAGTATCTGCACAAGGTTCAAGAGCAGATGTCTGAAGGGTCCGAACTATACTATAACGACGCCCTCAAACTAATGTTAGCCGATGGCAAAAAAATTATGGCCGCCGAGATTAAAAATGGCGTTTACCATGATGCTGGCGACAAACTTGAATACCTAAAGACCATTGTTGATTTTGCTCTCCGCCGCGAAGACCTTGGAGCGGCCTTTAAAGAGTTTCTGCACGAGCGACTCTCCAAATGAAAGGCCTATAAGTTAAGTTGCTCTTGTATGGTTAATGTCGGCCCCGATAACAGAGTTGGTCAGGTGCAGGTTGTTCCGTTTCGTAATGGGCCTGGGTATCACGGCTTTGAAGTGTTGGTTTTGAAACGCAATGAAGAAAAGGGTGGCTTTTGGCAACCTGTGACTGGGGGGATTGAACCTGAAGAAGCTGTCGAGGCAGCGGCATACCGTGAACTTAACGAGGAGTTAGGGGCAACTCCCGATGACTGTGAACGTATGGTCAACGACGGATACGAGTTTGTGTTTACAGATATGCACCGAGGTTTAAGGAAGACATTTACTGAACATGTTGTTGCAGTCATTTTCCGTCAAGAGTTTGAACCTCGGCTGAGTGCCGAGCACGTCGATTTGTGTTGGACATCCCCAGATCAGGCGATTAAAATGCTCAAGTACGAATCAAACAAAGCATCAGTACGACATTATGCAGACCTAATAGATGGAGAAGACCATGACCGACAGGCTGGAGGCTAGCTTGTCACTTTGCGTCACCCGATCCTCACTGCTATAATAAAGGGCAAGATAAACAGGATTAATGCAACATGACAGCATCGGAAGTTCTTGTAGTGATACTCTCTGTCGCCCTAGCCGTCTTCTTAGTTTTAGCTATCATTCTTACGGTCTATTTAATAGTGATTGCTAAGAAGTTACGCAACGTTGCAACCAGCGTGGAGCGCTCGGCTGGTCACTTCGAGAGTGTTATTAACATGGTCCGCAAAGCTGCGGCACCGGCCATGATTTCAAAACTAGTAATGGAATTGGTTACCCGTTTTACTGACCGACGTAATAAAAACAAGAAGGAGGACGACTAGCATGGGTAAACGAAAATTCGGTATTGGCCTAATGGTAGGGGCACTGGCTGGCTTGGTAACAGGCTTGTTGACTGCGCCGAAGAGTGGCAAAGAAACTCGTCAAGATATTAAACACGCTGCTAACGATGTTAAGCGTCAGGCTCAACAAGCCGTCAGCGATGTAAAGGGCAAAGCCCAATCTGTTGCCGAAGGCGCCAAAGACAAAGCCGAAGAGTTGAAGGACCGGGCTGAAAACGCCGTTGAAGGTGCTAAAGCCGGTTTTAACAAAGATACCAAGCGGTAATAGCTCTTATGGCCGTCAAAAAAGGCCTCACTAAAATTTTTGAAGACGAAGTCAAAGCTGCACCTCGCACGATGCTCGAGGAATTATTCGAAGATTATTACAAAAACCGACACCGGTTATACGTGATGAACCTGATCCGCGGTGTGTTTTTTGGCTTTGGCACGGTTGTTGGCGGCACAATAGTTGTCGCTTTGGTGCTCTGGGTCTTATCGATAGTCCATTACATTCCTTTTCTTGATGGAATCGTCAAGGCGGCCGAGCATTCATTAGAACAAGGTCGCAGATAGCCCACATTGTAGGACGGTGTGTTTATCACCACAAAACGTGGTAATCGCTAGTGCTATACTTGGAATAAGAGATGGAGGGGAAACTTTGGCTGATATCAAGCCGCAGCTAACACCTGCTGACTATGTGCATTTGCACAATCACACGCACTATAGCTTGCTTGATGGCCTGCAAAAAGTGCCAGAAATGCTCGATCGAGTGCAGGCTTTAGGTATGGAATCGATTGCCATGACCGATCACGGCACACTATCGGGGGCGGTTGAATTTTACAAAGAAGCCAAGGCCCGAGGCATTAAACCGATAATCGGTATCGAGACCTACGTAGCTGCCAGAACGATTGCCGACAAAGACCCCGTCAAGGACAAAGCCCGCTACCATCTTATCTTGCTGGCGATGAATAACCAGGGCTACGAAAACCTCATGCGCCTCAGCACTATTGCCAATCTTGATGGCTTTTACTACAAACCACGTATCGACCATGCTCTACTTGAAAAATATAACGAGGGCTTAATTTGTTTGTCTGGTTGTGCTAGTAGTGAGGTCGGCGAAAACTTTATGCTAGATCAAGATGCCAAGGCATATGAAGCGGCGCGTTGGTATAAAAAAGCCTTTGGTGATCGCTACTATATCGAGGTTCAAGATCACGGCCATAGCGAACACCAAATGAAGTGGGACAGCCAAGAAAAGGTGAACACCAAATTAATAAAACTAGCTGAAGAACTCGATATAAAGGTGGTTGTGACCTGCGATGCCCACTACGCCACCGCCGCCGACAAAGAAGCCCATGAAATTCTCCTTTGCGTTCAAACAGGTTCGTTTCTCAGTGATCAAGATCGTATGAGTCTCGCTAAGTTCGATCTATTCGTCGAAGATCCCGTAAAGATCAGCCAGCGCTGGGGCAAAACCCACCCACAATTTATTACCAATACTAAAGCCATCGCTGAGCGCTGCAATGTAGAACTAAAGCTTGGCGGCTTTTTGATTCCTCAATTTCCAGTACCAAAGGGCGAGACCGAAAAGACTTTCCTGGAGAAGCTAGTATTCCGGGGGCTGGCTGAAAATTATGCTGGTATCCCCCGCGACCAGGCTAGCAAGTTAAGTTTGAAAGAGGCCAGAAGTAAATTAACCCCGGAGGTAACCAGCCGTGCCGATTATGAATTAGGCGTCATCGACCGCATGGGTTTTAACGGCTATATGCTGATTGTTCAGGACTTTGTTAACTGGGGAAAAGATAAGGGTATTGTCTTTGGTTGTCGTGGTTCGGCGGCCGGGTCGATCATATCTTACTCGCTCCGTATCACAGAAATCGATCCACTCAAATATGACCTACAGTTTGAACGCTTCTTGAACCCCGACCGCGTCAGCATGCCAGATATAGACATCGATATACAAGATACCAGGCGCGATGAAGTAATTAACTACTGCGCCGATAAATATGGCCATGAAAGAGTGGCTAACATTGTCACTTTTGGCCGAATGGCAGCTCGCGCGGCCGTGCGCGATGTTGCTCGGGTACTCGAAGTGCCGTATAACGAAGCCGACCGCCTAGCAAAGATGATTCCGGCACCGATCCAGGGTCGGCATATTCCATTAAAGACATCGATCCAAACAGATCCGGATTTAAAAAAGGAATACGGGACCAACCCTACAGCTAAGAAGGTGCTCGATCTGGCAATACGTTTGGAGGGCACAATCCGCTCACATGGCGTGCATGCCGCTGGTGTAGTAATCGCCCCCGAAGAATTAGTTAAGTACGTCCCGCTTGAAATGGCCCAGAAGGGCGTGGTCGCAACTCAGTACCCGATGTATCCCATTGACGAACTCGGGCTGCTTAAAATCGATTTCTTGGGCCTCAGCAACCTAACGATCATCAAGAATGCGATGAGGATAGTTAAGAAAGTTAATGGGGTTGATATTGACCTGACGACACTGCCTCTCGATGATCCTAAAACCTTCGCACTCCTAGCTCATGGCGATACAACAGGCGTTTTTCAGCTGGAGTCAGCAGGCATGAAGCGCTATCTTAAAGAACTAAAACCGACAGTGTTCGAAGACATTATTTCGATGGTTGCCTTGTATCGCCCCGGGCCAATTCAGTGGATAGATGATTTTATTGCCCGCAAAAACGGCCGCAAAAAAATCGAATATCTACACCCCGCCATGAAAAATGCCTTGGAATCGACCTATGGTGTGATCGTGACCCAAGAGCAAGTCATGCAGATTAGCAAAGAAATGTGCGGTTTTACCGGCGGTCAATCAGACACGCTACGTAAAGCTATAGGCAAGAAAAACCCCGAAATTTTAGCTAAGATGAAAACTGAGTTCATCGAAGGTGGTGTCAAGACAGTTGGCGCCGACAGGGCGCTAATGGAAAAATTTTGGCGACAGCTTGAAGACTTTGCCGCCTACTGCTTTAACAAGGCACACTCGGCCTGCTATGCGATGGTTGCGTACCGTACGGCCTATCTTAAAGCACATTACCCGTCGGCATTCATGGCAGCATTGATGACTAGCGATCAGGACGATACCGATAGACTAGCCATCGAAATAGCTGAATGTAAACATATTGGTCTGAATGTGCTGGCGCCAGATGTGAATCAGTCATTCGGTGAATTTGGGGTGGTACCCGATACCAACCAGATACGCTTTGGCATGAATGCTGTTAAAAATGTCGGTGGAAATGCTGTCGAAGAGATATTGAGAGCACGCGAAAATGGTCCCTTTAAGAACCTGGAAGATTTTCTACGGCGGGTGAACATCCGAATTGTCAATCGCAAGAATCTGGAAAGTTTGCTCAAGGCTGGCGCCTTCGATAGTTTTGGCAACCGCAGCGACCTCATGTACAACCTCGATAACCTTTTGGCTTACGCCAGCAAAGTCCAAAAACAAGCCGCCGACGGACAGACCGATCTCTTTGGCGATATGCTAAGTGATATGATTCCACCACTCAGTCTTGAAAGCCCTCCAACGGCAATCAGTGAGCACGAAAAGTTACAATGGGAGCGTGAGTTGCTTGGTTTGTACCTGAGCTCACACCCGCTCGACAGATACGACGCCTACTTTGCCGAACAGGCCATGCCCATAAGCCAGCTCACCAAAGAAATGGATAACAAACAAGCTAGAATCGGCGGCGTGGTTTCAACCGTCAGGTCCATCCAGACAAAAAACGGCAGCAAGATGGCCTTCGTTAAAATTGAAGACAAAACCGGTGAAATGGAAGTTATTATCTTCCCTGGTCTGTATGAAGAGTTTGGTGAGAAACTTGTTCAGGACGCCGTAGTGCGGGTAAAGGGCAAACTGAATGCCAAAGACCGCGAGGGGCGCATAACCGAAGAACTTAAGCTCATCGCAGATGAGGTTGTGATTGTTACACCGGAAGAACTAGATGGTTATATGGCAACCGGCAGAAACATGAAGTTACCGAAGGCCGCAGTGACAACCAAAGCTGTCGAGGCTACACCAGAAGGTATCACAGTCAGTTACCAGCCACTGCCTGAACCTATTATTGAGATTAAACCGCGCCTGTATGTGCATGTTAAGGACCCCGATGATCATGACGCTTTGCTAAAGCTCAAACAAGCATTTAATAGATACCCTGGTGGGCACGAAGTTGTTTTAGTTCTTGGCGCCGATAAAAAATCGGCTATGCGAATGCCATTTATGGTTGAACCGCTAGAAGAATTGCAGTCTAGCATTGCCGGCTTGTTCGGGGCTGATTGCGTAGCGCTAAAGTAAATTTGGTTGGACGAGCAGCAGGGTGCGCATGCGCGCAGCCCCACCCTCCCATGGAGTGTCTAATGTATGAAGCCTGAAGTCGCGGTCAGGAACATCGCAATCACTGCAGCAATGACCGCTGTGTCCATGGCAGGATGGACCAATATAAAGTGTTTACTATCACGCCAGCCATGTCTGACCAATCGCCAGTGAGTGCCAGCAAAACCGACTGAAGTAACTCCAACTAAACCAAGGCTGGCGTAGACAGCCCAGCTGGCTTGACCCCCAAGCAGTGCGTCATAGTTAGTGATTTTTTTGGCCTCTTCTGGGGCGGATTCGGGAGGAGTTGGTTCCGGAGTCTTTGGAATCTCGGTCTTAGGAACGACGGGCGCAGGCACAGGTGTTGGCGCAGGAACTGGAGCCGGTGCTGGCTTCGGAGCAGCCTTGACCGTTGCTTTAGGAGTTATTGTTTTTGGCGCAACATAAGTGCTATACGGTTTACCATAATGTGCAACCACGACTGTGTACTGTCCGCCCTGATAATTAGCCCCGCTAGCGATCCCAAAACCCACGTCTTTATAATCACCAAGAACATTGGCGCGGTGTCCGGAGCTGCCCATCCAGGCATCGTTAATCTGTTGGCTGTTATCAAAACCGTAAGCCAGGTTCTCGCCAGCCTTGATGTATTTGTAGCCGGCTTGTTTAAACCAGTACCACGGGCTAACTCCGGTGGGCGATACGTGTGCCCAATAGTCATTCGCAATCATGTCGTTAGCCTTGCCCTGAGCACTGTTATTAAGTTTTGCATTGAGTGCCAAACCAGCTAGACCATTGGCAGCTCTGGCGCTGTTGGTTGCGGACAACATGCCATACTGCGAAACATTTGTTGCGTAGGCTAAAACTTGTGGTCGCCTAGCCTCGGCCAGCTGGGCGTTGTATACAAATTGAATGGTCAGTAGACCAAAGGCTAAAATTCCAAACCACGACACACGCAAAATATGCAGGTGTCTAAGATGGTGGTGTGATATGGCTTTTTTGTGGCGAGATTTTTGTTTTTGAGGCATGTTAATTAGTAGTATGCCCTAAATGTGCGGTTTACTCAACTCGTACATGCTTATTCCGGCGGCCACACTTACATTAAATGACTCTTTATGGCCGTGCATGGGGATTTCGACGATGTCATCGCATATCTTTAACAGTTCGGGGGTGATGCCATGGACCTCCTCGCCAAGTAACAGAGCTAGGTGTTTGGCAACTGGGCGATAGGTTTGCAAATTGATCGAATGTTTATCTTGTTCTAGCGCGACCAGACAGTAGCCTTGCTTGCGGAGCTCTTGGAGCAATGGCTCGGGTTGCTCGCGGTACTCGGTAGGCATCGTTTCGGCGCCCAGGGCGGTTTTATGCAGTTGAGCCGTGAGTTTATCGCGTACATGTGGTGGTCGCTGGTCGTCAGCTTGGGCGGGGTATGGCGAATAGCCGGTCAAAAAGACTTTACTGATGCCAAAACCATCGGCGGTTCGCAATATTGCGCCCACGTTATGCACGCTGCGAATGTTATGAGCGATGACTACGATGTCCACATCCTTACTATACCGGAGGTTAATGCGCTACAATAATGCTTATGGCGGACGACAAGACACGATTTAGAGACGAAGAGGAATCAAACACCCAACGACGGGCCGGCTTGCTGGGCTTGCAGTACCTCGACACTCGCCAGTTCACCGCCACCACACCTCTGTATAAAGAAACCCTGACCGTCGCAGAAATGCGTGATGGGCGGATAGTGCCACTGAGTGATGGCAATGATGAAGTACAGCTAATTTTTGGCATCACCGTCTCGACACCTCAACCTTTGCTGACACAACTACGCAGCCGGTTCCAGCACCGGAATGTTAGATTTATGATGATTTCGGATGGCGGTTTCGACGAAATGATGTTGCGGTACGACCCGCCCAAAAAGGTAGTTTACGAAGATGTTAAGATAGCCAAAGAAGGCGATAGCGCGACGATTGGCGAGGTCTCAAAGACCTTGTCGACAGTTCGCGCCGATGACATGCTGACGTACATTATAAACCAAGCCGACCGCCTGAATGCTTCAGACATACATCTGGAAAATCAGCAAAAAGAAACGCGCATTCGCTTCAGGGTAGACGGTGCACTGCACCCGATAGCCACTATCACCCCAGATAAATATCGCGTCTTGCTGGCCAGTATCGCGACTCGCGGTAACATCAGCACGGCCGCAACCGATGCACAAACCGGCCATATGCAGCAAGAAATTCGTGACGAAACCGGCAAAGTCGTCCGGTTGCTAAACATGCGCATAGAATCTGTGCCAACGGTTTATGGCCAGGACGCAGTGATACGTTTATTCAATTTCGATCCCAAATTACTCGACCTGCAACATCTGGGTTTAACCGATCAACAACGCGAACCGATCAACGAGATTGTGGCCCACCCTCATGGTATGGTGCTGGTGGTTGGCCCAACCGGCTCGGGCAAATCAACGACGCTATATAGCATTATTAACAGCCTTAATACCACCGACCGTAAGATATTAACACTCGAAGATCCGGTTGAGCTGGCTGTGCCGGGTGTTAGTCAGATTCCGGTTAATACCCAAAAGGGCGATAGTTTTGCCGAAAAACTGCGGGCGGTGCTTAGGTTAGACCCTGACGTTGTGATGGTTGGCGAAATTCGCGACGTCGATACCGCTAAAACTGCCATCCAAGCCTCGATCACCGGCCACTTGGTCCTAGCCACCTTTCACGCCAGCACGGCGGCTACGGCCTTTAGTCGGATGATCGATATGATTGGCCAAAACCCAATATTTTCTACCGCCATTCGTCTGGTAATCGGCCAGCGCCTGGTTCGCAAATTAGACGACAAAACCAAGATTGCCTATAAACCCGACACTGCAATAAAAAAATATCTGGCAGATGTCCTTAAAGATTTACCCAAGGGCGTTAAAGCGCCCGATCTCGAAAAGCTGACTCTATATAAGCCAGGTACTTCAGAAGAAGACCCCTTTGGTTACAGCGGGCGGATAGTTGTTATGGAGCAGATGCAGATCACCGGCTACATCCAGGCTTACTTGCGTGGCGAACAAAAGGATGTAAATTCTGATGCCATCGAAGCCACTGCTCGTCAGCAAGGCATGGTCACTATGCTCCAAGACGGCATCTTAAAAGCCTGCCAAGGTATTACGACAATTGAAGAAATCAATCGTGTGATCTAGTGTAATCGAGTTCCTATGTTATAGTACTGTTGTCAGGGGTAACTTCGGAAGAATCGAGGTCCTGAAATGGTGGCAGTAGACCCGAACGCTCGCCTCAGGGCGCAGGTCGTGGTTGTCAGTATCCTCAGGCTTTTCGGAGGCAAAAACGGGCTCACCTACGAGCAGATTGCCAAGTTGTCGGGTATGACAGACGATGAGGCGGCTAGTACGGTGGGAGGTCTGGTTTGGGACGCAGTTCTCGAACTTGATCCGACCGGTGGCTTTCGAGCAGCCAAATGCAGGATACGTGATGCCAGGAGCTTCGCCACAAAGGTCAGGCAGACACTACTAGCTCACTGAACTGAGGGCGGGGCGCATTACCGCAAGGTCTCGTGCCCCGCCTCAGGTGTTCAGATCAAGGCCAGCAGGGTTGTCCCGATAAAAATCAGGTAACTAGCCTCGACTAGTAACCCGGGTGGACGCTCGAACCACTGAATCTTAGTATGGAATCTAAAGTACCAGTTTTGCGGGCGACCATGAGTGTAATAATATTGCCATGGGATGTCTGGAGCCACGGCACAGATCACGCCGAGTGCAATCGCAAGAGCAAGGGTCGGAAAGGCCAGCATCAAGGTCGCGACTGCAATAATGGTTACCAGGCCATCAGCTGTAACAATCTGGCTGTAATATTTGCCACCATAACGATAAACCTCGTGGTCAAAATGCGGAATCACGTCGAGAATAAAATGCGAAAGTATGGCTACTGGGATTATTAATAACGGCTGCTGCAAAGCGATGCCTATAACTGCTCCAGTCAATGCATGATTCAACCCAGTCATTACTCCATATTCTACAGATAGTATTGCATGGCCGCAACAGATGTAGTACAATGTTCCTAATTGTCTAAATAAACGTAGCGAGACTTTAAGTATGTACCATCTGATCCAGGCCGTTAATGACGCCCAGCGCAAAAAGAAAGTTGTCGATGTTCGCAGCGGCGACAGTGTTCGCGTGCACCAAAAAATCAAGGAAGGCAACAAAGAGCGTATTCAGGTTTTTGAAGGCGTTGTTATCCGTACCGATCGAACCAGCAGCCTGACAAGCAGTTTTACCGTCCGCCGGATTGCCAGCGGTGTTGGTGTCGAAAAATCTTTCTTAATGCACAGCCCATTAATCCTTAAAGTCGAAATTACCAAGCGCAGCAAGGTTCGGCGCAATTATCTTAGTTACTTACGCAAGCGCAGTGGTAAATCTGCCCGCCTAACAGGCGTTGGCTTTGACCGCACCAAGGTTAACGCCGCTAACAAGGCTGCCGAAGAAGAAATTGTCCAGCTAAAAGAAGAACTAGCCGAAAAACACGACGAATACGCCAAAGAAGAAGCGGCTGAGCTAAAAGCAGCCGAGGGCGATAAAAAGTAGCAGCTTAGTCGCCTAAGTCTGGGTATTCATCACGCAAAAAAGCAAGTTGGGCAAGTTCTCTGGCGCGTCGTTTGCGTGTGCGTTTTGGCACCTTTTCGTATAATCCTCCATCGTCGCTTAGCTGCTCGAATTTTTTATAACTTAGTACACTTGCGTCTGGATCGAGCGCACGCCTGAAGGTTATTGCCGAAAACATGACATCGGGTAACCCGCTTATTGCGGCATCACTTGGGTCATTAATATAAAACCTTAGGCTTCGATAAAATTTATGTCTCTCGATCAGCCCGGCACGTACCAGAATGGCTAGTATTCTCTCATCTGGGCCGTTGATAGTAACAACTTGATATCTATCGTTAATGTCCTTTTTGTCATGAAACTCATACACAACCTCACTACCGGCTGCTGATTGGTCCCAAGTAGAATGCACAGCACTGCGCTGGGAGAGTGCGGCTTCTTCGCTGGTCGCCAGAGGATTATGCCCATTCTGCCTAGCAAGTTCGGCAGCGGCAAAAAGAAGCCGGCCGGTTATATCCTCGTAAACCTGGGCATCGGTTCGGCCTTGCAAATACTCTTCGTCATGTTCGCCCATGTGTTTAATATACACTTTCAGACTGACATGTTCGGCCAAATAATGCTAAAGTGGGCGTGATGATTGTGGGTATAGATGAAGTAGGGCGAGGTAGTTGGGCTGGGCCGCTGTGCGTGGTGGCGGTGGCATGGCCTTATGACGCCAAAGTGCGCGGGCTAAACGACAGCAAGTTAGTGTCACTTAAAAATCGTGCTCCGATGGCCTACAAAGTCAAAGAACTTGCCGGCGACGTTGGCATTGGCTGGGTAAATTCGCAAATAATAGACATGTTGGGCCTGACCGTATCACTGCAAATGGCGGCCCGAATTGCTACTAAACAACTAAGCGTGCCGATTGACGAAATTATTATAGATGGCAACCTAATGTTGCTCGACGACCCTCGCGCTCAAACAGTAATTAAGGCTGACAGCACAATTCCCGCTGTAATGGCCGCCAGCATTGTGGCTAAAGTAGCGCGCGATAGTTACATGCATGCCCTCGATCGCTACCTGGGCCAATACCAGTTTTCGCGCCATGTTGGTTACGGTACAGCCTTGCACAAGGCTCTGCTTGCCGAGTTCGGCCCCAGCACCCAGCACCGCATGAGCTTTGCGCCGCTAAAGGGATTGGCAGCTTGAACACTACTGGCATAGGCCGCGCCGCCGAAGAGGCCGCCGCGAAATATTTGATTGAACTCGGCTACAAACTCATAGACCGCAACTGGCGCACACGCTGGTGTGAAATTGATTTGATTGTAAGCAAGGACGGGGCAGTCTACTTCGTTGAGGTAAAATATCGTTCAAGTGACAGATGGGGAAGTGGTCTAGATTATATAACCCCTAAAAAGCTGCGACAAATGCGTTTTGCAGCGGAGTTTTGGATTGCAAAAACCACCTCTGTAGCCGATTATAACCTTGCTGTACTTGAGCTGACAGGTACCGATCTCGCACAATGCACGTGGGTGCCTGAACTTTAGTTACGTACTTTACTACTAAGTATGGATCTCAAGCATGGTGGTTGTCGTGCTAGAAGAGGTTGAGCTTGAAGAGGTTGAGCTCGATGTAGAGCTTGACGATGACGATGTGGTGGCAAGTGATGACGGGGATACAGGCACTATTGTGACCGGCTCAGGCTCGATGTGCAGGGCTGGTTTGCAACCCAAGGGATCAGAACATTCGCCGAGTTTAGTAATTGTCGTGTCGGCAACGATGAAAGAGCACATAACAAACGCGGTGCATGGTATTAATACTCGACTCAAGTTAGTTTCAATTTTGTTCTCCTATTTCCTCTAGTTTAATAGGAGGATAAGCATTATTGCAATAGTGTGGCTACTTCACAAGGAATTCGGTAATTTTTTGTAGGTCACGTTCACGCCAGAGGACTCGTGTCTCGATATCTTCTATGCCCTGTCGGATTGTCATTGCAATAGAATTGTCATCCAGTTTTGGTTCATAAAACTGCTTGTAATCGGCCAGCTCCTCTCGGGTCATCATGGCGCCTGACGAATATTTGGGGAAGTCCACAAAGTCACTACTGTTTTTAAACTGCTTTACAATCCAATCCCAGTTGTCGATCATCCATTGCCAGGTGGCCTGGCGGGCGTGGCGGTTACGCATGCCGTAGATAAACCAGTAGGCCAGGTCTTGGGGTTTAACTAGTTTGGTGGTGAATAGTTTGGTCATGTCTTTAGCTAACGCCGGTTGGCGCATACTGGTCATACCACCAATGAGGTTTACGCGTTCTTCGGCCGAAGTGGTGGTTTTGTACCATTCCAGGAGTTTGTCGTAGGCGGGGCGGCCGCGTTCGCGAACGGCTACGATATATACTATGTCGCGTAGTTCGGGCATTGTGATGTCCTCGGGTTTTTGGGCAGCGTCAAACATCACAAGTAGTTTGTCGACGGTTTCGGGCACTTCGCTGTAGGCCATCAGGCCAATCATGGTTGGGCGCAGCAGTTCATCAAAATATGGTTCGCTTGTCTTGCGTTCCCAACCCAGGCGTTGGTATTCGCTTTGGGCGACTCCCGCGATAAATTTTTGCAGGCTGGGTTTGTACTTTGGGTCGTCGTTAATTATGACTTTGGCGGCGCCAATAACACTGCCCATGGCTTGCCATACGGGGTAGGAAGATTCACGCGTATAGGCGGCCAATAGTTTTAGGGCGTCCGCGGTGGATTGTTCGCCGGCTTTGGCTAAAGCAACAGCATCTACTAGCAAGCCTTGGCGGTCTACAACGCCTAGTTTGCCGCTCGAGACTTCATTAATTATGACTAGCAGGACGTCAGGGTCGTACTTGGTGTGGTAAAAGCCAATGTAGCCGTTATTTATGCGGGCAGATGTGCCAGTGGCTGGGTAGGTGGCGTTTTTGGTATCTAGTAGATCGGCTTTAATTTGGTCACTTAGCAGTGGTAGCGGCCAGATCGTGTCTTCGTCTTTAGCTTGAGTCGGGTTGGCGTAAAAACGACGCTGGGTTAGTTTTATATCTGCGGCACTAGAATTTACCGAAACCACAGGATGGCCAGGCTGTTCGATCCAGCGTGTCATAAATTTACTAATGTCTTTGTTGCTAACGGTATCGAGCGCTGCCCATAGATCGTTGGCGTCGGCGTTACCGTATTGGTGCTTTTGCATGTAAACGCGCAAGCCGTCTCGGAAGGTTTCTTCGCCAACGTAGCCCTCTAACATACGCAGTAAGCAGGCGCCTTTGGCGTACACAATGGCAGGGTCGAATAAGCTGTGCAATTCTTCGGGGTGGTTTACTTTTTCGCGCACAGCTTGCACGCCGGCTAAGCTGTCGCGGGCCGCAGCGTACTGCCGTTCGCTGGCGCCAAATTGTTCCCAAACCCGCCATTCGGGCACTAGTTTATCTACGGCGTAGTGTTCCATCCATTTGGCAAAGCTTTCGTTTAGCCACAGATCGTCCCACCACTTCATGGTGACCAAGTTGCCAAACCACTGGTGGGCTAGCTCGTGCGTCACCACCGAGGCGATATATTCTTTGGCATCGACAGGTGAGTTCTTTTCGTCGAATAGTAAGGTGTTTTCGCGGAAGGTAACCAGGCCCCAGTTCTCCATGGCTCCGGCAGCGAAATCCGGCACGGCAACCAAATCACACTTGGCAAGAGGGTATGGCAGATTAAAGTAATCGTCGTATAAATCTAAGATTTTAGCTGCAAAGTCGACGGCAAATTGGGAATACTGCACATTGGCGGGGGTTGCATAGCAGCGGACTTTTACACCATGCTGGCTGATGGCTTCGGTGTAGCCAAGCTCACCAATCACAAAGGCCAGTAGGTAGGTGCTCAATTTTGGAGTTTGTTCGAACGTGGTGACAAGTTTGCCGCCGTCCTCCGAGGCACTAGCTATGGGCGTGTTGCCAAGTACTGTAACACCAGGTTCGGTAGAAAGTGTTAGGTGGTAGGTGGCTTTTGCGGCTGGTTCGTCGATACATGGGAATAATTCTCGGGCGTAGTGGCTTTCTAACTGGGTCATTAATAATTCTTTGTCTTGACCATCGTGCTTAAAATAACAGGGGTACAGCCCATTCATGGCATCGGTAATTTTGCCTTTGAATTGCAAATTTAGGGTATGTGGGCCTTTGGCTAGATTGGCACCAGTCGCAAACGACATCTCGTCATCTTGACCAGGCGTGCACTTAGCTTTTTGGCCATCGATTGTGGCGGTAACGTCCAGGCCTTTACTATGCAAAATAATTTCTGTCCTCTCGCTTAATAAATCCCCATTTAGTGTTACAGAGCCGCTGAATGTGCGCGCCGTGCGGGTAGTAAGGTCTAACGACAGTTCATAATGAGCCGGCGCAAACAAAGTGGTCAGTTGGCGAACTTGTTTCATATCTACTAATAGTACATGAGGTACAAAAAAGCCGCCAGCAGGCGGTAGGGGTACATATGCCCCGAGAGAGCTGGCCAGGATCGCTAGCCTAACTCCCTCGGGGTCTATCTGGGAAAAGTAAAGGGCGGTATGTAACTAGGTGAGAGCTTGGCAAGCGTGCTGCCATTGCCCGTATATGACGCTCTCGGCCAGGCCGAATGCGCCGTTAGGTCCGCCGACCTTCCCCATTGCCGAATATCAAATCACATTTGCTTGACTATTGTCAATATTTATTGGCTGAACCACTCACTTTATTACTTCATCGGCACATTCCGCACGGGGCAGCCCTGGTGGGCTGCTCCGGCTGCACTCGGCATCCAGGCCGATGAAGTAATAAAGTGAGTGGTTCAGCTGCATTATCTTTACTTATCTTAAGGTTATCTGCTACAATA
>CAYOML010000009.1:0-44243 GCA_964405095.1 uncultured Candidatus Saccharibacteria bacterium
TAGCCCATGGGGTACGTATTTTGGGATGTTTAGAGACAAATTTGGTATTGAGTGGACGGTAGAATTCGAAAAGTTAAAACAAGTGGTTGGAAGCTAAACGATTGTGGATAGACTGAAGACTAAAACCTTCGAGATAGCCACCTATAAAAAGGGCGACAAAAACGCCGCTAAAGTTGCATTGGTGTTACCGGGCAAACTCGACACTAAGGATTACGCACATTTGCGCAGTCACGTTAATTATCTTGTAGGCAAGGGTTATTTGGCACTCAGTTTCGACCCACCCGGTACTTGGGAAAGTCCCGGCGATATAAACCTTTACACGATGACCAACTACATTAAGGCCGCCAACGAGTTGATCGAATATTTTGGCAATCGCCCAACATTTATCATGGGTCATAGTCGCGGCTCGAGCATTGCAACGCTCGTGGCTATGGAAAATCCACACGTTACTTCATTTGTTTCGATCTTTTGTCCCTTGGCACCCGGCGCGTTCACGGGCAGGACCGATGAAAGATGGAAGCAACAAGGCTACAACACAGAGTATCGCGATCTTCCGCCGGGTGGCGGGCCGGAAACCAAACGCTTTGACTTACCTTATAGTTTTTTTGAAGATCAACAAAAGTACGATTTAGCCGACGGCCTAAGGATATGTAACAAGCCGAAGTTGTTTATTCTTGGTAATCGTGATGAGTCGGCAAAGCCCGGTGGCGTTCGCGAACTCTACGAGCTATCCGCTAAACCAAAAGAACTGCACGAACTAAATTCGGATCATGACTATCGTTTACATCAATCGCTTATCGATGAGGTCAACCAGACTGTTGGCGCATTTTTAGATAAATATGATAGTTAGTGTAACTCTCGTCTCTTCATCTATTTGGCGTAAAACTTTATCCACCCGCTGCACCATATGTGCACCCTATCCATACCATAGGCTGATATACTAAAACTATGCAAAAGGTAGCCACGAGAATTTTTATCTACTCTTCAATAGCTTTCGGCGTTCTGGGTGTTTTAGTCATTCTCACATCTTCGGAGAGGGATGTTGACAGCTCTGACTTGAACAAACTATTGATGAAACTGCTAATGATAACCGTTTTTATCATCCTGCCGTCATTCGCTTTAAGCGTTGCCAGCAAGTACTTAAATGGTAAGACTTAGTTCGTAGCTTTGTAGGGTGGTACCGATAGGCCAGAGTTACTAGCTTTGACCTTATTGCCTCTTAAAAATTTACCCATCCGCTGCACCAAAATTATAAAAGAAGCCATTATGATCTCTTTTGTTATTATTAGCCTATGTCAGAAAAAGTCGGCTATTTGTATATTAACGGATTAGGTGATGGCGCCACTACACTTAAAGATAGGGTGGTCAAATGGTGGTGGAATCGCGCCGGTCTAGATATAGGGCACGCACATATTGATTGGTATGACGGTGCAAGTCTTGCCGACAAGCTAAACGGGGTTGAGCAAAAAGTAACCGAAATGCTCCATGACTTTGGCGCGGTAGCAATTATTGGCTCAAGCGCGGGAGGCAGCTTGGCCATAAACGCTTTCCACAGATTGAGTGATAAAAATGTTTGTGTGGTGAGTGCGCACGGCCGTTTGGCTGCAGGCGATTATGATAACAGCCGACTCATGTCGCTATACCGCAGGGCAAAGCTCGACACCGATAGGCCGTCGCAAGCTTTCTTTGATAGTGTGATGATGGCTGAGACTGAAACAATCCCTAACCTTACCAGCGAAGAGAAGGAGCGTATGTTGGTTTTGACTCAGCTTACCGACATGGTAGTGCCACTGGGAACCATGGCCCTGGAAGGCGCCAAACATCATCGCTCGATTGTATTTGGACATTCTGGTGGTTTTATTGCGCATCTAATTTGTGACAGGGGCCTGATTACTGAGTTTGCAGCCAATCGGTTATTAGGCTAGTAGTTTGTCTGAGAGTTAGAATGTTGCCTAGAGAACTCAGACCGGATAAAGCTTTGGATTCTTAAAAGGTACTAACGCGCATACCACAGCTTCTTGATAAAGCTCGGTTCGGGTAATTATGTCGTGAGTGAGCAACCCGAGTGCTCCATTGGCTTGTTTCGAATTGGTCTTGCCAAACACAATGTCATCGGCTTCGCCCAACTCTTTGCCTTGGCCTATGAGTTCGGTGACTTTGGCTGGCAAAAAGAAAGTTGCCGTTCGGCTCTTGCCGACCTGGCCGTTGGCCGCAAGAACTACGATCCAGGCAAATGTACACATGTCATCACTGTTAGCTTCGATCCCACCTTCAAGTCCTACCCAAAAGTCGGCGTTTGGGACGGCCTTGCTAGCATTGGATGCACGATTAAACGCACCCACGTAGGTCAGATTGTCGGTATGTGGCTGATCGCTTACGCCAGACTCTACCGAAACGCTACCTACAGAGAACTCTTCTTTCGGAAACATCCTTTGAAAGCCAGTAAGAGCGGCTTGGATCTTAACGGGATTTTGTGATGCAACAATTATTTTCTTCATTCTTTTAGTCTACCTTACTTGAAAGATCAAACTCGGGTAAAACCCATTTTAACCATCATACGTCTGCCACACAAAAGGGATTTTTTGTTTTGCTAAAATAGTAAGTATGCGAAAAATAGTAGTACTCACAATGATCAGCCTCGACGGCGTCATGCAAGCTCCCGGCGGGCCAGAAGAAGACACCTCGGGCGGCTTTAAATACGGTGGCTGGACTGTGCCATATTCTGATGAGTCTTTTGACAATATAATCAATGAAGAACTGAGTGTGCCGTTTGACATGCTGCTCGGCGCCAAGACGTATGAGATATTTGCCGGGTATTGGCCTAGGCAAAAGGGTCCGATAGCCGACCCGTTCAATAAAGCTAGAAAATACGTCATATCAGATAGACCAGTAGACCTTAGATGGGAAAAATCAATTCTTATAAGGGATGATGTGGTGGATGAGATCAAAGCTTTGAAAGAAGAGGACGGTCCGATGCTTCATGTGTGGGGTAGCAGCGTGCTTAACCAAACACTCCTAAAGAACGATTTGGTTGATGAGCTACGGCTAAGAATATTTCCTGTCACACTTGGTAAAGGGAAACGTCTGTTTGCAGAAGGAACGATCCCTGCCACTTTTGAGTTAATAGACTCTCAAGTTTTGCCAAGTGGTGTCATTCTAGCCAACTACAAAAGAGCCGGCGAAGTTAAAACGGGCTCGTTTGTCTAGTAGATGTAACGCCAACCAAAAGACCACTAAAGCCTACTGGGAAAAATCCAATGATGGAAAACAGTGGCAACGCGGTTTTGACATACTCTTTACTAAGGCATGAACCCTAGCCCTTAAGTTTTTGCTATCATTGATCCATGCAGAAAAGTCGTGTAGCCATAGTAGGTGCGGGTATCAACGGGCTGTTGGCTGCGTTTCATATTAGCGAGAATCATACAAGCGTACATATTGATATTTATGATGCCGAAGAATCCCCTGTCAACACAGTCAGCCATAAAAGCGTAACTCACGGTTCTAGGGATGCCAGGCATATTACTGGTTCTGAAAGTATCGGTTTTGAAAACTCCATTCACAAGGATGCCCTCAGGAATACCCCACAACATAGTAACAGGGGCTGGTTACTAAAAGATGAGGCCAAACTAACACCTAGAGAAAAAGAGTATCGTGCTAAATTTGAAGCTACATACGTTGGCTCAGATGCTCTCAATGCACTAGATTCTGCTCATGCAGAATTAAACTACAGAGGACTTAAAGCGTGGCAGAATCTCGCCAAGAAGTATCCTTTTATTAGAAGACACATAATAACAGACAGTGGTGTCGATGTGTACTTTGAAAATAGAACTGCTTTTGAAGACGATTTTGCAATGGAAATCGAATTTTGCGGTCGATATTTTAATGACTCACAGGTTAAAGTAGCCCAGAATCAGAACTTCAATAATCTTTATTCCAAAAAACTGGTTGTACCCGGCATCAGTATTAGGGTTAAGTCACTCGCAATCGATTTATTAAACAGGCTTGAGAAAAACCCACAAGTTAGCTTTCACTGGGGAGTGACTATTAAAGACGCAGCGCAAATCGGAGCTGAAGCAATTGTATGGACTGCAGGCGTTACACACGAACAACCCATTGAATATCTAGAACATAATGTGCAGGGTATTGTAGGATGCTGGGTGACAACGCCTAATCGGGGTTATACAACGCCTTTTAAAATTGCCACACCAGCTCCATCTGCATATATAAACTTTACTCCAGATGGTGAGGAGTTACATGTATCAGGTGGATTTGGGTGGACAGGAGAATATGTGGACAATTCAACTATGAAGTTATTAGCAAAGCCAATGGCGAAACACTTTGTTGCACAGGTTAATAAATATCTTGGTACTAATATCGTGGTTGAGGACGTCGACTACTGCACTCGACCCTCAACCCCAACCGGCCAACCCCTGCTCTTAACAAAAAGTTCCGCCGGGGAAAAGAATATATTCATAACAGGATCGGCAAAGAGCGGCACAACCCATGCTCCGGTGTTATCTGAATATGTGCTGGAACACATCTAAGATACAGGGTGCTGAACCAATAGACTAATAGTAAGCACAACGTAAGTTGAAACTGGTTCGCTTGTGCAAAAACGAGAAGTTCTTTGTATTGCAAAGACACAGATATCTGATATTGTATATCTGCTGTCAATCGTTAGAGGAGGCGGTAAATGAGATTTAAAGTTGATGGCAGAAACGTAGGGTTAGGTGATGAATTCTACGTCACTGAGGACGAATCAGGTTCGTACTGGGTGACGGTCACTGGTCTGACTGATGACCGGATCGAGCTCATGGATGCGAGGGACAGTACGTTGTCCTACATAGTAGCCGAGTTTGATTTATTGGACACCAGTTGGGCACCAGCTGACTGACCGTGCGTCGAGGCGTTCCGCAGCTCCTCTAGCGGAACGCCGTACGGCATACTTTAGAGTTTTTCTTTCGCCAGCGCTAACGCGCCACTTGCGGCTATATCTGGATTGGTGATTAGATAGATGGGGATGTTGCTGAGTAATTCTTCGAGCCAAGGAGCGTGCTCTTTAGTGCCAATGCGCACAAAGGATTTTATGAGATCGGTTTCCTCGGCCCAATATTCGCTAAGACCCATCGAGACACTGCCGGTTAAATAAATACCGCCACTTGCTTTATAAGCTAAGGCTTTGTCGGCAAGAATATGCCCCACCAAACTACCCATATGACCAAGTATAATCTGGGCTGCTGCTTGCGATCTGCCTTTGCCATGAGTTGCAAATTCCAAAAGAACTACGCCTACAGGTTGGTCATTGTTGCGGGCGTGTTCGACGGCCGCCGCTAGTTCTGGGGCATCAAGCTCTCCCAGGGCGACATCAACCCAACCTTCGACGCCGTGCTTGCCAGATAGAGCCAGTTCTACGGAAGGATGAGGATAATTTTTGGTCAGGTGTTCAAAAAAACGTCGCTCGATGTTGTTACGCGGTCCAAAACTGGTATGTCCGCTTTCAGCCTGAATAAAAACATGACGTTTGGTAATCTCGTCCCAAGCAGCGGTACAGCTATTAACACCAGTACTGATGGTCATAACCACCTTGTTGCCGGTGGGGGCAGCCTTGCCGGGTTTAAGTTGTTTAAGATCCAGGCTTGTTGCCGCAAGCATGCCGGCAGCGACTGCTACCATGTCGTTAGTTGTGGCAAAAGTAGTGCCAGGGTATTTTTTGGCCGCTTGGTTAGGATTGAACTTTGGCCACGGGCAGTTTGTCATCCGCATCTCGCCGGTTTGTTCGTCGCGTGGACCGGCCATATCTATGACAATGTTAGTCGGACGCGCATCCATCCGCTCAAAGTATGCATCGAGTATTCCGTATAAATCGGAATAGTCTGTCGTCAGGAAATGATGGAGTTTGGTACTGAGCGTGTCTAAGATGTGGACCTTTGTGCCACCAACATCTATGCCAGCGAAGAAGTCAGAGCGAGTTGTGTACCGCGTTGTTTCCATGAACTGAGCATAGATGGGTGAATAGCGTGAGTCAATCGTACAGTTTGCGTATCTGGCGATATCTGAGAGAATAACGGTATGCCTAGAACCCTAAAACTCACACGATTGGGTAACCCTGTACTTAGGGATGTTGCAAAAAGATTGACACTCAAAGAAATTAAATCCGAAGCAACCCAAACCCTAATTGCCAATATGCGTTATACGCTTGTAAAGGAAGACTATGGTGTGGGGCTGGCAGCTCCGCAAGTCGGCAAAAGCATTGCGCTGAGTGTTATTGGTATTAAACCTACACCCAATCGTCCCGAACTAGAACCTTTCGAAACAGTTATTATTAACCCAGAAATTGTCAAAACGTATGGCAAGTTGGAGCCAAAGTGGGAAGGCTGCATTAGTTGTGGAACAGGCGATGATGTTCTCTTTGCAAAAGTCCCTCGCTACGCGAAAATAAAACTGCGCTGGCTGGATGAAACCGGAAGCACAAGAGAAGAAGTTCTTGGTGGTTTTGTAGCACATGTTGCCCAGCACGAAACAGATCATCTGAACGGTAAAATGTTCCTTGATAGGGTAAAGGACCATTTAAGCTATATGATGGCCGACGAATATCGCAAGCGAGTGGTTAAGAAGCCTAAGAAGATAGTGCTATGACCATAAAAGAAGTCGCCAACTACATCAAGCCCAAAAGTACTGCCAAGCGGAGGCCGGTGCTCATCGCAATTGACGGTTTTGGTGGATCGGGAAAATCGACCATTGCTGAGAAGCTTAAGAACGTACTAGATGACGCCTATGTGGTCAGTATTGATGATTTTATTGTTAAGGAAAAAATACTTGAGGCATCGTGGGATAAAGGTGGGTTTGACCGCGAAAGATTAGAGAAACAAGTACTGATGCCGGTGGTGAAGGGCGAACCTGTAGTGTATCAACGACTTATTTGGCAGACTAATGAGCTCAGCGAAGCAATTGCTGTGCCTGACGTGCAGTATTTAATAATTGAAGGCATTACTTCCTGCCATCCCGATATCGTTAAGTATTACGATTATAAGATTTGGGTTGACACACCAATAGAGATTGCCAAACAGCGTGGTCGTGCACGAGACGCTCAAAATGAAAACTCCGTCCACTGGGATCTTTGGGCTGCGAATGATCTCGAGTATCAAAATACGTATCATCCTGAGCAGAATGCCGACTTTATCGTAGATAACAAGTAAAAGGCATTAACAGTTTACTTTAAAGTATTGGGCCGCTAGACTTAGGGCTATGTCGGTTAAGATTATGGCTATTATTAACACGTCACCAGATTCTTTTGCTGGTGATGGGCTTGATGTACGTGACCACGAAGCGCTGAAAGCGCATATCCAAACTGCTATTAATGATGGCGCAGATATTTTGGACATTGGTGGCCAAAGTACTCGTCCTGGTGCCGAGATCATTAGTGAGGCTGATGAGATATTGCGGGTTGTGCCGGCAATTAAACTAGCCCGTGAGCTTACCGATAAAACAATCTCGGTCGATACATTTAAGCCGGCGGTAGCCAAAGCAGCGCTCGAAGCAGGAGCCATAATTGTGAACGATGTGCATGGTTGCGATAATCCTGAAATGGTGGGGCTCGTTGCCAAAGCTGGTTGCCAAGTGATGGTCATGCATTCACGCGGCACACCGCAAACTATGTCGCATCTAACTGACTACCCAAAAGGCGTTGTTACTGAAGTTATAGCGTTTTTCAAAGAACGGACCAAACAACTAATTGCAGCCGGTATTAGGCCTGATAACATTATTATCGACCCGGGCATAGGTTTTGCGAAAACTGCACCGCAGAGTTATGAACTCACACGCTGTTTGCCCGAGCTAGCTAAACTTGGTTATCGGGTTTTGTATGGCGCCTCAAATAAAAGTTTTATAGGCAAGGCGTTAGCCCACGACGGTAAAATTGCCCCGGTTGAAGAACGGGCTGTTGGCACAGTCGTCTTGCAAAGTTATGCCATGTTAAACGGTGCAAGCATAATTCGGTCACACGATGTTAAAGCTGCTGTTCAGACTCGGACAATCGTCGAAGCGTTGCTTGCCAAGCGCGAAGTGATGCCATGAAGTACCAAAACCTAAACCAAGCGGTTGAGGCTTTGTATGAATATGTACCCGGCCATGAAAGGTCGGTTCGTGATAGCTATACACTTGATCGCATGAAGGCCTTGTTAGCTTACCTAGGTAATCCACAGGAGCAACTTCGGGCTATCCACATTGCAGGTACCTCTGGTAAAACCTCAACTTGCTATTTTATTAATGCCTTACTACAGGCGGCTGGTCAGCGCACAGGTATGACTATCTCGCCTCACATCGTTACTATTACTGAACGCCTGCAGATCAACGGTGAGCCTATGCCAGATAGGGATTTTGTTGCATATATTAACGAGTTTCTACCTATTGTCAAAAAAAGCGGCATCCACCCAACGTATTTTGAGGTATTAATGGCGCTCTGTTACTGGGTTTTTGCAAAACTAAACCTCGACTATGTGGTTGTTGAAACAGGTTTTGGAGGTCTAAGAGACGGCACAAACACAATTAGTCGCCCAGATAAGCTGTGTGTTATTACCGATATTGGCTACGATCACACCGAGCTACTTGGTGAGACACTCCCAGAAATTTCTTACCAAAAGGCCGGGATTATCCAGCCTCGCAACCACGTTTTAGTGCAACATCAGGACGATGTTATTCTTAACGTCATCCGCGATTTTGCCAAAAAACAACATGCCAAGCTTGAGATAGTTGGACAAAAATCTGCACCTGATGGCCTGCCTGGTTTTCAGCGTCGCAACTGGGTAATGGCCGAGGCTGCTTATAGGTATATAGCTCAGCGTGATGGTTTGCCAGATCTGTCGGGCCCTCAGTTGTTGGCTGCGTCGAAACATCAACCACCTGTGCGCATGGAGAAATTCCGGGTTGGTGATAAGACGGTGATAATAGACGGTGCGCATAACGGGCAAAAGGTTGACGCCTTGCGAGAAGCTTTACAAGAGATGGGTATCAACAAAGTAGCGGCAGTTGTCAACTTCAAAGCAGCTACAGGGCCTAAAATTACAATGGGACTTACTGCTTTGCAGCCGATTGTCAGCCATCTTATTATCACTGAATTTGAAGTCCTGCAAGATTTTGCACGTGGTTCAATGCCCGCGAATGAGCTTGCCGAGTCAGCCGTAAAAGCCGGTTTTGAGTCCATCGAAATTGAACCGGATCAGACCAAAGCGCTCAAGACACTACTGAGCCGCCCCGAGCCTATATTACTTATAACTGGTTCGCTGTATCTAGCCAGTCAGATGCGCCCGCAAGTTATGAAACTCGCAACTCTTTAACGCGCGTCGGGTTCGACGTGCACCTGCATACCAGGGCCGATTTTGTGCACGTGTTGTTTAACTTCGGCTATCACCACTTCGACTTGGTCGGTGGTTAGATCATTTTTTAAGTGCACCTCTATGTTTACCAGAATACCTTCGCTGCCTAACATCATAGTGCTCAAGCCAACTACTTCATGTACACCCTCAACTTCGAGCGCTTTGTCACGGATGTTGCGCTCTACATCGCGCGGTGCACTTTGGCCGGTTATTAGGCTTAAGGCACCAATTAACAGCAAAATAGCAAATATGGCCAGGCCGATCGCCATGAGCATAGCGCCGATACCATCAAGATATATGTTACCGCGCACTTGATAGGCCACTAAAGAGGACAAGCCTATAGTAGCGGCTGCTGTGCCCATTGCGTCAAGTACAAATGTGGTTTTAGTGGCGATTCTGTGTGAACGTAAAAATACGCGCAGTATTTGTCTGAATGGCCTGTCACCCAATAGTTTTTTTGCGCTCAGCCAAAAGGCGTAAGTATTCGTTACGATAGCGATGCTCAAAATGATGTAAGCTACATAAATATTATCTACCCCAGTTGGGTGCATGAACTCGCTGTACCCAAAGTAAAATGACAGGGTTGCAGTAATGGCCACCGCAATAAAGGCCGAAAGTATCGACCAAAAGTAAACCTCTTTACCATATCCAAAGGGATGTTGCTTGTTGGCGCGCCGGTGTGACCTACGATGGCCCAAAAGCAACAAGCCAACAGATGTAACGTCGGCTACTCCCTGCATTGATTCAACCAGCATAATAACACTGCCGGTTATAATAGCTACCACCACATTCATAAGGACATCCAACAAATCAACAACCAGGGATGTTACCAAAACACGCTCGGTAGACACATTTTGATGGACTTTGCGATGTAATAGGCGTGCAAACATTATTATGACTATAAATGAAGCCGAGCGATCCGCCAACTGTTCAGCCGTGTATCTAATCTGTATAATGTGGCTATAGTAGCTATGGCGCCGTGGCGGAGTGGTTACGCAGAAGTCTGCAAAACTTTTTATGCCAGTTCGATTCTGGTCGGCGCCTCCATATGTATTGCGGCTGAGGGAACTTGTGGTAGCATGCGTGCATGCCTAAAAAACGCTCGTGGTCTGATTCCCAGTTAGTTAATGCGGTTGCTCGGTTTAAAAGCTATCGGGCTGTTCTTATATAGCTACAACTTGTACCAGCTGGCGGCAACTATGACCAAATCAAGAAGAGGGTTAAAGAGCTTAATCTTGATACCGAACATTTTACTGGTATGGGTTGGAATGTTAATTTGCAGTTTAGGCCTGTTCCGACCCGCCCCCTTAGTGTGATTCTCGTCGCTAATAGTACCTACCAAAGCCATACACTGAAGCGAAGACTCTTTGTGGCTGGTATAAAGCAACCAAAATGCGAAATGTGTGGCTGGTCGCAGCGCTCGTCAGATGGTAGAATTCCTGTAGAGCTTGATCATGTTAATGGTGATCATCAGGATAACAGATTAGAAAATCTGCGCATTTTGTGCCCAAACTGTCATAGCTTGCAGCCAACCCACAGAGGTAGAAATAAAAAAGTAAGATTGACAAAACTCGCGCGGGTGTTGTAATCGGTAGCCAAGGCTGACTTAAAATCAGCTGCCCTAACAGGCGTGCGGGTTCAAGTCCCGCCCCGCGCACCAGAAATTATCAAAGTACCAACTCCTTCTGAAGTCGTTTTGGTTTTGCTATGCTGAGCAATAGCAATGGACTATCGATATATTGGGCTTTTAGCATTCGTTTTACTGACGGCAGGTCTTGCGTTTGTAGTCTACAGGTGGCCCTTAGATAGACATGAGACGCTTAGCAAGCGTGCAGCGACTAACCGCACATCAATCCTATATTATTTTGGACTCTTTTTAGTTGTGGAATCGCTCTTTATTGCATTCTTTACGGTTTGGTTTACGCCGACATTTCATATTTCCTGGTGGTTCAACACAATTTTTATTGCTTCAGCTATCTTTCAGATAGCTTGTACCCTGGTACCAGAAATTGGCGGTAAAATGACAAAATGGCACACTATATTAGCAGGTACATCAGCCCTTCTATTAGCACCAACGCTACTCATAATGTTGGCAACTGGGGAGTTGTCCATGACTGCTCGCTTAATAACATTTATGGCAGTACTAATTATGGGAGCTTGTATCTTCTTAACCTTAACAGCTCCAAAACTTAAACCACGCAATTTTTTGTTAATCCAATGTATGTATTATGGGTCATTTGTAGTGCCAGTCATGATAGTATGCTATCTTTTGTGATCTTTAATCGACGTAATCTAGCCTGAATATTAAGTAGGTATGTCTATAATCTAATAACCACGGTTCTGACCTCGTATAATAAACAACTTCGTATGATGGAAGTTGACTTCAAAAAGCACCCTTGTGTTAGTAAGAGTGATTGTACATATCATTTTAAGGCACTGCGAGTTTTGTGCGCCCCAAAAGTGCTACAATATAGGTATAAGGATATAAGGATATAAGGAGCACATAATGGAACTAATCTGGATTATTGTTGCGGTAGTAGTCGTGGTTCTAGCCGTTGTTGTTGGTCTGTATAACACTCTGGTTAAGACTCGTGTTCGTGTTGACGAAGCATGGAGCGATATTACCGTACAACTAAAACGCCGAATGGACCTAATCCCTAACCTGGTTAACACCGTTAAGGGCTACGCTACTCACGAGAAAGAAGTTTTCGAGAAAGTCACCGAGGCTCGGGCTAATACCCTAAACGCCCAAGGTCCGGCTGCAACTGCCAAAGCTGAAGGTCAATTTGAACAAGCCCTAAAAAGCCTGTTTGCAGTTGCCGAAAACTACCCTCAACTAAGAGCTACCGAGAACTTTCAACAACTGCAAGCTGACCTGACCGACACCGAAGACAAAATCATGGCTTCGCGCCGCTTTTATAACGGTGCAGCCCGCGAACTGAACATCAAAATCGACACCTTCCCTAGCAATTTAGTGGCTGCCATCTTTGGCTTTAAGGCCCGCGAATTCTTTGAAGTTGCCGACCAAGCTGCGGCCGAAAAGCCCGTCGACGTTAAGTTTTAAGGTAGGGTTTTAGGCGTGTACTCGGCAATTGCTGCGAACAAACGCAACACCGTGCTCATAATGGCCATTTTTGTGGTCATTATTGGTGTGTTGGGCTGGATCTTTGGCTATCTGTATAACCAACCCAGTTTTATTTACCTAGCATTAGTTGTGGCTGGTTTTTACGCCTTAATCCAGTACTTTGCGGCCGCCAAGCTGGCGTTGGCTATGAACGGCGCACACGAAATTACTAAGCGGGATAACCCCAAGTTGTATAGAACCGTCGAGAACCTGGCTATAGCTACTGGTCTGCCAATGCCCAAGGTTTATCTGATAGACGATCCGGCACCGAACGCCTTCGCGACCGGGCGTGACCCGAACCATGCTTGTGTTGCGGCCACCACCGGTCTGGTCGATATGATGTCCGACAGCGAACTACAGGGCGTGATCGCACACGAACTGGGCCATGTACAAAACTACGATATTAGGGTGATGATGATTGTTTTTGGGTTGGTCAGCGCCATTGGTTTTATCGCCGATATGCTTCTGCGCATGATGTGGTGGGGCGGCAATGACCGTGGAAATCGCAACCCAGTATTTGCAGTACTGGCAATTGTGGCTATTATTTTGGCACCAGTAGTCGCATTATTAATTCAACTTGCTGTATCACGGCAGCGTGAATATTTAGCTGATGGCACTGGCGCGTTAACAACTCGTTACCCCGAAGGCCTGGCGAGTGCTCTAGAAAAAATCGGTGAGAACGGTTCGGCCATGCGCCGCCAAAACAGTTCTACCGCCCATTTGTTTTTTGCTAATCCCTTGAAGGGTAACTCACTTATGCGGCTGTTTAGTACCCACCCACCAATTAAAGACCGCATTGCCCGACTGCGGGCGATGGGTAACCAACTATAGCTTGCGCCATATGCCAAAAAAGACTACAAGCAAAAACACACCAGCAACACCTATCCAAACCAGTTTTCTGGCCAGAGTACGCTGGCGAACACGGCATTATTTTGCAAAACGGCCACACCGCTCATTCCGTCTTACGCCGAAGACCAAGCGTACCCCGTCAAACATTATTAAGGTCCCGGCACTCGTATTCGATAGCTTCAAACTAATATGGCAAAAGAAATGGCTATTTGGGGGTCTGGCAGTAATATATGCCATTCTTGGTTATTTGTTTATTGGCGGAGTTTCTCAACAAGGCTTTTTAGAACTGCGTCAGGCGGCCCAAAGTCTATTTGCTGGCAATTTGGGCGAGTTTGGAGCAACCACGGCACTGTTTTCTTCGGCCGTAACAGGTAGTCTTAGCCCTACTGGCGATCAGCTTCAACAGTTCATAGGCCTGCTATTGACACTAATATTCTGGTTAGCTACAGCTTGGGTATTGCGTCGACATTTTGCTAACTCACCAACCAGTATTCGAGAGGCGCTTTATAACTGTTGCGGGCCACTTATCCCGACCAGCCTTATTCTTTTGTTTGTCATGATCCAATTGCTGCCGGCACTGATTGGGGTTTTTATAGCTGCAATAGTGCAATCCGGGGCTTGGTTGCAAGGTGGAGTAGAGAGTATGGCGATTATTGCCGCTGCCGGTTTGCTGTGCTTACTGACACTCTACTGGGTCACCGGTTCAGTCATGGCCTTTGTTGTTAGTTCTCTACCTGGAGTTTATCCTTGGCAGGCGCTGTCTCTTGGCAGTGAGTTAGTTGTGGGCCGGCGTTGGCAAGTCGCCCTGCGAGTTGTTAATTTGGCTGTTGTGATCGTTCTGGGCTGGGCGGTGATTTTTATACCAACACTTTTGCTGGATAGTTGGCTAAAACTAGATTGGCTGCCCTTGGTGCCAATAGTTGTGCAACTGCTGGGTGCCACGACCTTAATTTATTCTTCGGTTTACCTTTACAAAATATACCGTAGTTTACTATGAACAAAGCCGCTGCTGCCACCCGGATTGCCAAACTCCGCGAACTAATATCAGAATATCGCTACGAATATCATGTGCATGATCGTTCCATAATGAGCGAGTCTGCTGCCGATGGGCTAAAACACGAACTTGCCGGGCTTGAGGCCAAATACCCAGAACTTATTACTTCTGATTCTCCGACTCAGCGTGTGGCTGGCGAACCTTCGTCGCAGTTTGTCAGCGTCGCCCACAAACGACCAGTTTTGAGCCTGAACGACGTTTTTAACCAAACCGAACTTGAGGCCTGGCGCGATCGAATCCAAAAGTTAGCACCTGGCAAACAAATTGAATATTTTGTCGACGTTAAAATGGACGGCCTGGCTTGCTCTCTGGTATACGAGGACGGCCTGCTAGTGCGTGGCGTGACCCGTGGTAACGGTGTTGTTGGCGAAGACGTCACGACTAACATCCGGACGATTGATTCAATACCATTGCGGCTGCGTGTGCATGCTAAAACTATGCCTTTTACCAAAGGTATAACAGAGGTGCGCGGCGAGATTGTAATGTATAAAGAAGATTTTGCGGCGCTCAATAAAGCCCGTGAATCTCAGGGTTTGCCACTTTTTGCCAACCCTCGCAATACCGCCGCCGGTACGGTGCGACAGCTCGATCCCAAACTGGTGCAATCACGGCCTCTGCATTTTAGGGCGTGGGATCTTCAGCGCGATGACCCCAGAGAAGTTGCGACCAACCGTTTATGCTACGATATTTTACACGAGCTAGGTTTCTTGGTGACCAGCCAGGCAACCGTGATAAAAGATACCGCCGGTATTATAAAATTTGCAGACGTGTGGGAAAAAAAACGTCACCAACTACCGTTTAACACCGATGGCTTAGTCATAAAAGTCAACGACCGCGGACTGTATGATTTTTTGGGCGTGGTTGGCAAAGCTCCACGCGCAGCCGTGGCTTACAAATACCCAGCCGAACAAGCCACGACTAAGGTCAAGGATATATTTATCAGCATTGGCCGCACCGGTGCGGCGACGCCTGTGGCCGTGCTCGAGCCAGTAGCTGTTGCCGGTTCGACAGTCCAAATGGCCACTCTGCATAACGAAGGCGAAGTGCTACGCAAAGATATTCGGGTTGGCGATACGATTATTGTGCATAAAGCCGGCGATATTATCCCCGAGGTCGTCGAATCACTCAAAAAACTGCGCACCGGCAAAGAACCAGTCTTCAAAATGCCTAAAAACTGCCCGGAATGTAACACCGAACTCATAAAATTAAAGGCCGAAGACGCCGTTTGGCGTTGCCCAAACACCCATTGCCCGGCTCGCGTTCACAACCTAATTGGTCACTTCGCCAGTAAAGGTGCGCTAGATATCGAGGGTATGGGCGAGAAAAACGTGCTAGCACTGCTTGATGCTAAATTAATTCATGATCAAGCCGATTTATATAGCTTAACTAAAGAACAACTACTAAAAATCGATCGCTTCGCAGATATTTCAGCCAGCAAACTTATCGAGGCTATAAAAGATAAGAAGCGGCCCCCGCTGGCGCATTTTTTGTACGGGTTGGGGATACGACACGTTGGCGCTCAAACAGCCGTCGATCTCGCCAACCACTTTGGAACGCTAGAAAAACTACGCGAGGCAACTGTAGATGAATTGCGCCAGGTAGAGGGCGTAGGCGAAGTGGTTGCCGAAAGCGTTGTGGCTTGGTTTGCAACTGGCAACCATGAACAACTACTGGCAAAATTTACCAACGCCGGCGTTGTGCCACAAAAAGTCACCCGCACTGGTGGTTCACTCAGCGGTAAAAGCTTTGTAATCAGCGGCACACTTAGTATGGAGCGTGAAGAAGCGGCCGAAAAAATCCGGCACCTAGGTGGTACTTTCCAATCTTCGGTTGGTAAAACCACCGATTATTTGGTGGTTGGCGAAAACCCCGGGCAAAGCAAGATCGACAAAGCCGAAAAAATCGGCACCAGAATAATTGACGAAGCAGCACTATTAAAACTTCTCTCTCTATGAGGCCGATATTTGTTACTGGTAACCAAAACAAGGCCGATCAAGTGGCCGCGTGGCTTGGTATGCCCATCGAGCATCGTAAGTTGGATCTCGACGAGCTTCAATCACTTAATTTATTGGAGGTCGTGGAGCATAAAGCTCGTCAGGCGCATGGCATTATTAATAGACCTGTTTTGGTCGAGGATTGTGGGCTAGGTTTCGAAGCATTGGGCGGCTTACCCGGCCCGTTTATCAAGTGGTTCGAAAAACCTGGCTATGAAGCCTTATGCCGCATGCTCGATGGCTTTGACGATCGACGGGCAGTTGCTCATTTGGCATATGGCTTGTTTGATGGCAAGACGATCAGGTTCTTCGAGGGTGAAATGCAGGGGACGATAGCTCACAAGCCAGCTGGCACCCGCGGTTTTGGTTGGGATGTAATCTTTATCCATGACGGTCAAACCAAAACTCGCGGTGAACTCGACGAAGAAATGTGGTCCAAACTCTCATATCGCAAACAGACTGTCTATAAACTCGCGGAATACTTAAAAACCTCAGGGCTTGCAGCATAAGCACTTTTGTGCAATAGTTTAATTAGGCTCGTGCGTCCAAGGCTCTTGGCGTACCAGATAAAATAAACATATACCTAAAACAAAAAGAGCCGGGTGGGCACGCACAAGCCGCCATGTTGTATGCCAGATTCTAACCTAACGAGACTTGTTGCTAAAAACCTTGTCTATACCATCAAAACAGTGGTGGGTAGTGATCTTTTTAGACACATCTATGTGCGTGATCAAGCCGGAAAAGAGTTTGACGCTCTCGAGGACGGCCAAGCCTCATGCGCCCTAGCGGTATCGGGGGTTCTGGCACTGAATGGGCTCATTGACCGCCCACATGCCACAGTGGCGACAACCTTGCAAAAGATGCAAGAAGCTGGCTGGAAACCGACTCAAGACCCAAAGCCGGGTGACGTAGTGCACTGGCCGTTCGGTAAAAATGAGCACGAGCATATAGGGTTTTGCGCCGAAGAGGATCGATACGTCAGCAATTCTGAGATTGAACATCGGCCGGTGGTCCATGGGGTTGCGTTGAGTGACGGTCGCATGCCCGATGGATACTACACTCACGATCTCCTAAGAGCCTAGTCCTGACCCCTTTTATACAGATCTAATACATGCTATAATCTGCCTGCGTAAGTAGGTGTTAATCGCCTATTTTGATATGGGGCATTAGCTCATTCGGCTAGAGCGCTTCCATGGCATGGAAGAGGTGATCGGTTCGAATCCGATATGCTCCACCAAATTTATCTCACGTTAAAGCACTTTCTTGTTTTTATGATAAGCTACCGATATGTCTGATATACACTATGATAGTGGCGACTTACCTCATCCAAGAGATGAGCGTGCTGAGCCTTCCGAGCGGGAATGGCTTGAGAATATGTTACAAAGACATCCAGATTCGAGAGACGAACCCGGCTCGACTTCGCCTGGTTGGTTGCTAGCTGGCGAAGAGCAAATGAGCACTCTTGAGCCTCGAGCCAAAGCTTATTTGGAGGCTGGTGGCACGTTGGGCAGGGAGGAGCTAACCGAACTTTCACGTTATTTAGCATTGCTTTTTAACATGCATAATATGGACATTGAAGCAGGCGCAGTTAAGGGTGAAGCTGAAGTGGCTGCTCATAGAGCTAGAATGGAAGAAATCAAGGCTTTTAATCGGCGTGTTAGGGAAATGCGTCACTCTGATTAGCTTCACCTTATTATGGACAGACGGCGTTGATCAATCTGTTGCTTTGTTGTAGACTTAGTCTTGTAAAATTGTCCGCAAGAGCAGCACGACGAGGGGTTATAGCTCAGTTGGTTAGAGCGCGTCACTGATAATGACGAGGTCCCTGGTTCGAGTCCAGGTAACCCCACCAGATTTTATACTTAACAATTTGTTCATGGGGCATTGGCTCAGTTGGTAGAGCGCTACATTCGCATTGTAGAGGTCGGCGGTTCGACTCCGCCATGCTCCACCAGATTGTAATGTTACGAGGTGGGCAGAAAAGAGCGTTTTTGTGATCCTCGTACCCTCACGTAAGCCACAAACAAGTGAAATTATCAGTACAGTCGATTTGAATGACCCAACGATGGGTAGGGTGATTTTGCCACCACGTCGCGAACAGCTTGAGGCCGAGCAAGCATACTGGACAGACCTATCTACAAGGTTAGGCGCTAACGATGAAGGCATAGGTCATGAGTTAGCTACAGTTTTTTCTCGTAGTCTCCGTCAACTAATAGTCGGTAAAGCGGCACTCGATTTTGCACTCTCGCTTGGTCGGCCCAATGCGGACATTATGTCTCATATGATAGAATGGCAAACCCAGACTGCTGGGTTGCTGGGTCAGGCATATTTATTGCGTGAATTGGGGGTTATGGGTAGATTAGGTAGTGTTTTAGGTGCAGACGATAACTCGCAAGAAAAAATGTTAGTTGATTTTGACAGTGAAGAACCAGACAAAACAGCCTTACATGTGACAGACAGATTTATGGGTGAGCTTGGGCTGGAGCCTGTTGAGCCTGGCAGAGAACTTTGGTTCGAAGGCGAAACTGTATATGTTAGGGCCCGCCGTCCGGCTGAACCAACTATGTCTCTATTGTCGGCCTACAGAAAAGCACGTGGTGGTCGGCGTGTAGACAGATCGACCTATACATCACTAGCTGCTCGTGTTAAGCGACGTGTCCCAAGCGCGCCGGCCTTGCAATAACAGAGGTGAGGGTGTAAAATACAACCTGTCTCGTCTAATGGGCCAGTAGCTCAGCTGGTTAGAGCACCTGCCTCTTAAGCAGGGTGTCGAGGGTTCGAGCCCCTCCTGGCCCTCCAAGGAACTTATGCTTAAAAGACTTCGCATCTCGCGAGGTCTTTTAGTTTGCTATGATTAGATCCAAATGGCTACACCACACAAAGTATCGTTATTAGGCTACGGAACAATAGCGGCCATATTACCTGACCTCATTGCAATTATTCAGGGCAAGGGAAACAAAAAACCAATCGAGCCTGTGCGCGAATTATAGATAAGCTAGTTATTGCTTATCTAGGACGTTCTGAGGGGTGCCTTTAGCAAAGGCTTCAACATTCTGTACCAAGGTCTCCATAGCATTTGCTCTTGCACCTTCGGTGATTGCAGCAACATGAGGAGTGACCAGAATCTTGTCGTTCGTTAA
Source organism: uncultured Candidatus Saccharibacteria bacterium (assembly GCA_964405095.1). Lineage (GTDB taxonomy): Bacteria > Patescibacteriota > Saccharimonadia > Saccharimonadales > EFPC-124 > CAYOML01. The sequence goes on from CAYOML010000009.1 coordinate 19,533, forward strand.
GCATTTCTTATAAAAATCGTTTGTGGTATCTAGAAGTGGTTCAGGATCACAGTCTATGGCTGCGCCAGCCAAAACATTGCTGTTGAGTGATTTTATGACCCCTTCTATATCGAAAGTAAAGTGTCGTACAAACGATACAAAGTAAGCACCAGGCTTGAGACCCATAAAGAAGGCTTCGTCGAGGAGGTTTTTGCTAGACGAATTGACACTCAGGCAGTTAATAACCATGTCAGCCTCGGATGATTTGGCGTGTAGATCATCGCCTCGCACAAAGTAATCAACATCCATGCCAAATGCTTTGCAGAGCGTACCAACTTGGGCGCCAATATTGCCTTTGCCAACTACCAATACCTTTTTATGCTGCAAACTCTCGGTGCGCTCAAAGGGCGGATTCTCAGTAACGCGGATGTAGCCAGGTGTGCGGCGGAAAAGCGACAAAACCATAAACATGACCCATTCTACGATTGAATCGCGGTTACTACCCTGGGTGTTGGCTATGGTTACACCATTCTCTTTAAGCGTTTTAGAATCAAACATGCCAAGTTCAATGAAGGGGTAGGTCACAAAAACATTTTTGAGCTTGTTGAGGCTTTCAAGTAGGTATGAACCATCGCTACAAACAACATCAGCACCCTGGACTTTCTGCACCCACTCTTCGACTGAAGCTGGTTCTGGAGTTTCGGTGACATCACCTAGTTCTTGTAATCGCTGTTTTTGATGGTCGTTGAGCGTGAAGCTGCCAATAAGTGTGATTTTCATGCTCTAATTCTAGCATTGGCCAAGCTAGTACAGAAATGCTTTGGGCTAGCATACAAACCTCTATGGTTAAACCATCCCTTGCGAGCTAAAGTTTGCACTCTCTATCTGTTTTTATGTTCTCTAAATTGAGTTCGAGAATACTTTTCCACCTCTTAAACTCATCTAGTGGGGGTTCTAACTTTTTTATGACTGCACCTCCAAAATTATTGTCTAAAAGTTCCATAATCACTTTGCTATAGTTAAACTATGAAGCAAAAACAAAAACACTTCGTAATTATAATCGTCTCAACAATAATTATCGCAACAGGTCTAGGGGTCTGGGCCAGTATAAGTTACCAAGACTATGTTAAATTTCGTGATCACCCAGCCCTCCTGCGACCGGTGGCTTTTGAAAAACTCCAAAAGGCATATTTGAATTATTCTGCCAACACTCAGGAAAGTTGCCCCTGGACAAATACTGACTGTTCGGAAGGACTCCTTAGTACAAGCGACCGTTTATTTATAGCTCAAGCCTATGATCTGATAAAGCCACAATATAACGGTAAAATCTTTATAGGTTTACTAAAGGGTAACTCGATCCATCTTCATGCGTCTGATATTCAAAACGACGACTGGAACTGGGAATTAGGCACGTGTGATAGCAACGATACCAACAGAAGGATGTATATAAATGCTAAGACTGGCTTGGTCAGAGGCATAGACACCTACGTATATTGTGGTGGTGTTGAGTAAGTTTAGCAAACTCCTGGTATCTTAGTTGCAACAACTTCCACGGTAGACCTCCAGAATAATGACCGCAGATTGTTGTATGATTCTAGGTAATGTCAAATAAAATTGAAATTGAACGGGTAGTTGTCTTGGCGCCTGGGTCTATTGGACCTGACGATCGGTTTGCTAACTTTCAAGATGACATATATGTGGGCGGGCAGGTTCGTATGGAAGCAGCTGCCCAAGTGCTGAAGAGCAATCCTGGCATTGAGATGACACTAGTTGGTGGATACAATAGGGCCAGGGATATGGGCCGTTTTCTTTTGGCTCGAGTTCCTGATGCGAATCTTAGATTCGTTTCTTCGTTACCGTGTACTCGACACAACTTCGAAGCGGTTTTGGCAGATTGGGAATTTGACAATGTGGAGATTGGGGCGGGTGAAGTTGGCATACTCACCAATGCCTATCACTCAAAAAGAGCCGAAATATTTGCACGGCTTGCAATAGAATCAATCCAGAGATATCAACATGTACGATTTGTCCCCATGATTGCTGAGGATATACTTGGATTGTCTATCGATTCGATAGTCGAAGACAGTGAAGACGCGTACGCTGCAAGATTAGCAAGCGAGTATTGTGGTGTAGAACAGATCCGGGCCGGTACATACATTGATAGTTGTCTGCCTTAAGATCTCATGCCGACCTCACTCGATATGCACTTGCTGTAAAAGTATTCAGCATGTCTATTTTAGAAAGGTAGGGTCTAGGCTAGAAAATATTTCTTCTAAGGCGTGTCCAACTACAGGTGTCGCAACTAAAAGGGCGGCGTCGGTGAATCTCGCTTCTTTTCTTTGAAGGTTATGAGCTATACCGCCGGCTTCACGCACCAGTAACAAGCCCGCAGCATTGTCCCACGGCTTAAAGCCAGTGTGGTGGATGGCGTCTATACGTCCTGCTGCAACCCAGGCCATTACTAGAACCACGCTGCCAGGGCAACTAGTCCAGGGCATAACACCGGTCTTGTCGTGAATAGCAATTTGCCTCTGGAAGTTCCTAACTGCTGCGTCGTAATCATAGCCGTTACTTGTGGCGATGCTGGCACCCTCTAAACTCTGCTGTTTACTAACGTGAATCGGTTTAGAGTTGCACCACGCACCCTTTCCCTTCCCAGTCTCATACAACTCGTTCTTATATGGGTCGTAGATTACGCCCACTTTAGGCTCTCCATGCTCGATATAACCAATAGATATGGCTGACTCCTGCATTCCGCGCTTAAAGTTGTATGTGCCATCAATTGGGTCGAGTACAAAACCCGTAAAATCGGGACGAAAAAGCTCATCACGCCTATCTTTCGGGTCCTCCTCGGAAAGGATTACCGCTTCAGGAAAGGCTGCAGCCAGATGTTTTCTTAACATGTTCTGAGACTTTATGTCAGCAACGGTGACAAAATCATTAGCGCTCGTTTTTTGAACGGAGGCCATATTTGCCTCAGGGTTCAACATGAACTTGCCTGCCAAAAGTGCCGCTTCACGCATAACTGAGATGTAGCTCATAGATTTCATAATACAACAGGATTGTCCCCGTCATAACGAATGTCGATTCTTTGTTTGTGTGACGATACGTAATATACTTAACCTATAAATAGTGAGGTAGGCATGAACGAATTTAAAGAAACTGTTACCACCAGCAAGGATGAAGGGGTAGACGAAACAGGCACTAAAGTCGAGCAGCAGACTCGCAAAGTGGATACTACTGCTTCTGCAGATAGTAAATCAATAGTGACCAACGGCGTCTGGTTTTTGGTCGGGACAATCGCTATTTTGCTAGCTATTAGATTTGTATTAAAGCTACTTGGAGCCAACCCCACCAGTGGCTTTGTGGACTTTATTTATAGTGTTACCGGTTTGTTAACCGCACCTTTTGATACAATATTTGGTGTAACAACCGCCGTGGCCGGTGATATCCATTCTGTCTTTGAACCATCAATATTAGTTGCAATCGCAGTTTACGCGCTTGTTGGCTGGGGGGTAGTCAAACTGCTGAGCCTGAACCGTACTGCTGCCTCAAGTTAGCTTTGGTCTAATAAAAATCAACCGCATTCTATAATAGTGTGTGATTATGTTCATGGGCCCTACATAGAAAGACTCACGAAGAATATCCGCGCAATAAGATCCCGTCGCGCATTAGGCGTGACTGAAGAGTTTAGCTTTTTGCTATAGTTAGGTGCATGATCAAGGCTATTATTTTTGACTTTTTCGATGTCATACGGAGTGATCCATATAATGCGTGGCTTAGAAACCATGGCTATGAAAGAAAAGGGAGCTTTTCGGAAGTTGTTCAGAAGTTCGATATTGGCAGTATCGATATGAAAGGTTTTTTTGATACGCTAAGTTCGCTAAGTGGCCAGCCCGTTGATACTATCCACAAGGAATTCGACACAGTTGCAGCGATAGACTCTGATGTAGTCAGCATACTTAGCAAACTTAAAGCCAACTACAAGGTCGGTTTGCTTACAAATGCCGATTCAGTTTTTCTACGGCAAATCCTAAAAGAAAATAACCTAGAGCAGTATTTTGATGAAGTTGTTATATCCAGCGAAGTCGGCTATAGCAAGCCCAGCAAAGAAATATTTGATATTATGCTGAAGCGCCTGAACTTTGACCCTGGGGAAGCATTATTTATCGATGACAGTCTGCTACACATAGATGGAGCGGAGGCAGTGGGGATCCAGGGTATCCAATTCCAGGGTGCACTAAAACTTTCCAAAGATTTAATGAGTGCGGGTGTGGTTGGGTTATAACTATGTCAGCCATTGATGATTATCTTAAAAACACTACCCCAAACCAAAAAGCCGTTCTTGTACGGTTAAGTGAGATCATAAAAGAGATAGTCCCAGAGGTCGAGGAAGTAATTAGTTACGGGATACCGGCTTTCAGGTACAAAAAACAGTATCTGATTTTCTTTGGGGCGTTCAGGGACCATATGAGTATGTTCCCAGCATCTGATGAGATGGTAGCGGAAATAGGCGAAGAACTAGGCAAGTTCCGAACATCTAAAGGCACATTTAGGTTTACGGAAGATAACCTTATCCCCGAACCCATAATTAGGCAAGCAATAATCTTCCGTCGAAACAGTATAGATAAACGCACAGCAAACACACAGTTGTTTATCCGAAATAGTAGTCTCTGAACCTATACAAAAAGAGCAACAACAACGTAGTGTAAATAATGAGTGTTGTTGCTAGGGCATGTTTATCGATCACCGAACGTATAGTAACCAGCAAACCTTGCAATGAACCTTTATTGTTCAAATATTCTCGGAGTGTATATACGTATATTGGGATGCTAACCAGCCAGATAAAAATGCAGAATATACAGATTTTGCCGATCAAATAAACACTAACACCAAAGAACCATATACTAAAAAGTAATACGATGGTGGCAACTGTCAACAAAAAGTGCTGGGCTCTTTTTGTGTCACTGTCGAGCAATGTGACAATACCAAATGATAACAGCAAACTAAACATAATAATGCCAATAAAGGCATTGGGGAAGCCAAACAACGAGGCTAACGGGTGGTTGAGAATTGTACCACAATCGATTACCGGGTTTATGTTGCAAGCGAGTGGCACACTGGGGTCTTTTAACATGTTCACGCGTTCAACAGCCTGCCACAGTGCCGCAATCAGGCCAATCAAGCTCAAAACCACTAACTTTAAAGAATATGATACACGCATTATCGCCCTGCTTTCGGTCTGTTTAGTCTTTAGTCTATATGAATATAGTATAGTACGCACCAATTACTATGAGCAGGATCACAGTGTTTGCACACTCAAATAGTAACAGTAACTAGTAGCCCGAAAACAGATCGGTTTTTATATTGCGGCTATGCACACCCAATTGGCGTAAGCTGTGCGTGATGCTACTTACCATAGCTGGTGGACCGGATACATAAAAAAGCCTCTTAAGGTAGTCTGGTATCTCTTGCTGAATCAGTTCGGCTGATACGTTGCCATGGCGCACAAAGGGGGTGGCGTACTGTGCGGTTGAGTCACTCAAGGCATATATTATTTTTAGGCCAATCTTGGTCCTAGCTTCTTCAAAAATGTCGCTGTAGACTACATTTTTGCCGTTGCGTGCCGCATACAGCATAGTGATTGGCCGGGTTTGGTTGTTGTCGAGCAAATATTTGATGATACTTCGGTAAGGCGTAACACCAATCCCACCGGCGATAAAGACCAGTTTTCGATGGGGATTACGCGGTAATACAAAATCCCCACCCAGCTGTCCGGCGGCAATAGGTGTAGCGGCGCTAATAGTGGCTAGGGCGCGTTTGTATGTACTGCTGTTTGGGTAAAATTTAACTCCCAGATGCAGTTCGGACTCAGTTGGTGAGGAGGCCAATGTAAAGAAACGCCGTGTGCCGCGGCTATCGCTATGTTTGTGCGGTAAAGTCCATTCCATGTACTGTCCCGGCTGGAATTTAAGTCGTCGGTTGGGTTTAAAGACTATGTCATAGGTACTAGGTGCGATTTCGGTGGCGCGCACAAAGGTTGGCATGATTCTAGATTGTGAGCTGGCAAAGTAGGCAAAAAAGTTGCCAATCAGGAGCACTAGTTCGGGTGTCGAGAATATGGCACCAACGTGTACTTGTGGGGGGAATAACACCCCCACCAGCATCCCATACCAACCTTGTTCTTTATGTGTGGTTGGTGAGGTAAGTGGTTCGGTAAGCATAACAAATGCCAAAAAGAACAGGGCGGAGCTAACCAACATCCTTTGTAGGTTAAAAGCTGGTAGACTACCGGCGAGTAATGAATAGACAGTCGTTGCCACCAGAGCTGATGCTATAAAGCCAAGAACCATAAACGAACGGCGGGTTTTATGCATTACCAGCAACCCCCCTATTATTACAAATGGGAGCAGTGTAAGGCTGCCCACCCACCAACTGGCGTTGTCACCACCGGCCAGGCTTGTCAAAAGAACAGCCACTGCCGCGGGGTTAAAAATGTGTCGCCCACCAATGGTGAACATGTACTTGCTGGCCATGGCGATTAGCCCTGCTACGCCCAAAAAGACCATACCGTGTAGTGTAGTTGAAGGTGTTATTATCAATGCCAAAATTAACGCGGTAATGTAAGCCGACTCGAAGTTAATCGGCGCTTTAAATGCCCAGGCAAATATCTCGTTAGCAAGTTGACAGACTGCAACTAAAAACAGACTTGACAGCAAAATATCCAGTGGTGAATACTGCAAAATACCAAATATAGACAACCCCAAGGCGGCAACTAAAAGGGCAATCAGGTAATACAGCACTAATCTGTACATGGTTATTCTATTGAGTAGATTGTCGATAAACTTCATTCTGCTACGTACCTGCTGAGTCCACTGGTTGAAGTTGCAATGCCATTACTATTAATTATGTACGCTTCGAGGCCGGACAGGCGTTCGATAAACTCGGCACCACTGCGTCCCATAGCAAAAGCCGCAGTCGCAAAACGATCAGCTTCGTATATGTTACGGCCGATGACAGTTATACTGACAATATCTGTTAGAGGTGTGTCGGGGTCGAGCGGGTTGTAAATATGTTGGCCGCGGATAGCGGTGCCAGAGGTGGCAACGCCCTGATTGCTCACCTCGATAGTTTTGACGATTTGGTCATGATTGAACGGGTTACGTATACCAACTCGCCATTTTTTACCATGCCGGTTGTAACCACTAGTCTGGATGTCACCGCCGGCATCAATATAAAAATTATTGATGCCACGTCTATGCAGTAACTCGGCTGCTGCGTGGATGGCCCAACCTTTCACTAACCCAGATGGATCGCGCTGGCCGCTATGCATAATATTGAAATAGCCGTTGGTTTGAAGTCGAGTCTGTTCGCATAGGTGCAGAATCTGCCGCATACCGTCACTCCACAAACTTTCGGGTAAACCTGCATTGACTCGTGCTAGCTCACTATCTTTTTTATATGGGCTAAATTGTCTGTCGATAGAATGAAAATGATCAAAGACTAACTGATAAGCGCTGTTCGAAGCTTTAGGCCCAAGCAGTAGAACCGTGACAGGCATACCCATTATTAACCTGGTGCGACGCATTTATTGAATCCGCGCCTGAATCAGGGCCGAACCTAGCGATTGAATAAACGCCTGGCTGGTATCGGTCGCGCCGCTAATTATATCGACACGGGCCGTTTGGGCGGCAATAGCTTCCTGATGCAGCATTGGCATAACCTGGCGATTGATCATCAATGAAGTCTGTCGATCATTGGGGTAGCGCAAAAAAGCGACGTCTGTCAACTTACCATTTTGAACCGAAGCCCGTATCTGTACAAAGCCGTAATAGGCGTCCGCGGCATCGCCAGTGTACACACCGTCTTTATAAGTAGCGGATGCATTAGCTGTCGAGGGTGAGCTTGGTTGCGGGTCTGTAGACGCGGTGGATTTAGTAACTGGTCTTGGCTCTTGGCTGGATGAAGACACACTTGGCGTGGCTACCGCCGATGTGTCCGAACGCGCAAACAATGCATAGGCGATAAATGCGGCGACAGTTAGAGCAGAAACAAGCAGTCTTTTCATAAATCACCTGCAATTATATATGTTAGATTCTTGGAATAAACTGAAGTCGGCGAGGCTTAGGCTACAACGTGTCTTACAAGGTATAATAAAGCCGTGACCAATGTCACCAGGAAACATATGCCAGTGTCTGCCATACAAGAAATCCAAGATTTTTTTGCCGACTATCGCCTTCAAACCGTGGAAAAAGGCAAACTCTTGATTCGTGGCGGGTCCGAACCTGACGGAGTATATTTTTTAGCCAAGGGCGAGGTACGTCAGTTCGACATTGCTCCCACCGGAGACGAAATTGTTGTTAACGTTTTCAAGTCGCCAGCTTTTTTCCCTATGTCATGGGCAATTAACGGCACACCCAACCGCTACTTCTACGGTGCCTATACTGATCTGAAGGTGCGAAAGGCACCGGCGAAAGTAACAGTCGCGTTTTTACACGAACACCCAGACGCTACCTTTGATTTACTATCCCGGGTTTATAGGGGTGTTGATGGATTGCTAAACCGCATGGTGTTTTTAATGCAGAATAGCGCCCGTAAGCGTGTTTTATTCGAACTATGGCTGAGTTCCCAACGCTTTGGAACCCGGAATCCCAATGGCAGTTATAACTTAGAAATTACCGAAAGCGAACTAGCCACTCGTTCTGGTCTAACTCGTGAAACGGTCAGCCGAGAAATGCGCGTTATTAAACAACAAGGTTTAGTGAAAATGATTACTGGTGGTATGGTTGTGAATGGCCTCGATGCTCTGGGTCGCGAGCTGCAACTCGAGGTTAATTGATATCTGTAACAGATCATTGCAGTAATAAATATCACATCCGTGTATTTTCTTACGGCCTAAATTGCAAATGGAAGGAGGCGACGATGATAGTCATAAACTGTATGGAAGACGGCCAGGGCGTAAGTACCATCCTCGCTCTCCTCCCACAACGAATATCCTTAAGGTAAGTGACTTAACCCATTGTACAACGTAGTGATTCTGTTTATGCTTATACCTGAGTAGACAGAAAAACATCGATGCCCAAATGGTTTGGTAGGAGTATAAAAACACAACTTACTGTCCTGTTCTTTGCACTGACAGCTATTTCCATAGTCATTATCGGTTTCTTGGGCATACGAGGTATCTTGGCGTCTGGTACCGAAGCCGAGAAAATCACTACAAGCTCCATGCAGGAGCGTGCCGAGCAATTTCTAGAACAGACTGCAACCGCGACTGCCTCCAAAAACAGTTTGATTTTTACGAATATTCAACATCAGGGGCGTAATGCAGCCGAGTATGTAAGGGGGCTGCTGGATAATCCATCTAATTTCCCTAGTAGTCATTGGCGATATGACGGACATATTTATCGCTTGCCAGCGGGGCAATACACCAACAGCTCCAACGAACTCAGTTCTGTTTTCATGCATAAGGCGGTCAGCATTGACTCTCAGCTCAAACGTGAACTTGAGCTTACCAGTTACATGGACTACTACGCGCCACAGATGCTAAAAGATGAATCTAACGCTGTGGCTGTTTACTTTATAGGTTTGCAAGGCGAGGCTCGCTATTATCCTAATATAGGTCTCGCCTCGGTTTCGGAACCTAATTTTAATCCGACATCAGCTGATTTTTTCTTTATTGCCGATCCTACTCATGATCCCGACAAATCTACCAAAACGACTGATGTGTACGATGACCCGGCTGGTAATGGCTTAATGATAACTGTAACTAGCCCTGTGTATAAGACCGATGGCAGGTTTGTTGGTGTTATTGGTATCGACGTTATATTAAGCAACATAGCCAACAATATTAAAGACTATAGCCCGATCGAAAGCTCATACGCCATTTTAATAGACAATAATGGCAAAGCTATTGCGTTGCCTGACCAAGGTTATAAGGACATCCTTGGGCGTTCGGCCAAAAAGGGTGAGTTTGGAGCCAACCTTAAAGATGTAAAGAATGGATTTGCGCCGGTACTTAAGGAAATGATGACCGGTAAGATGGGATTCAAGGAAATTACCGCCAATAACACGCATCTATATGCTGCTTTTTCACCTGTAGTTGGCACTAGCTTTAGCTTGGGGATTATCGCCAAGCAAGATTCATTGCTGAAAGTGGTTGGTGACTTGCGGTCGCAGGTGACGAACTCAACTAATGCTGTTCTGTACTTCCAGATATTGCCCATTGCAGTGGCAGTTTTGGGGCTATTTTGGTTCTTTGGCTATATGTATATTCGCATCCTGACACGCCCCCTGATTGAATTAACGGCCGAAACGCGCAAGATTATGCAGGGGGATTTTCAGCCAAGCAACGTTCATGTAAAAGCGACCAACGAAATTGGTAATTTGGCTGCAGCCTTTAATAAAATGACGGCTGAGTTATCGACTTCGTACCAGGTTTTGCAACGCCAAGTACACGAACTAGCCGACGGTAAAGCTAAAGATGATGCTATGTTGAACAGCATTGGTGACGGTGTAATTGTTACCGATAGTGCCGGTAAAGTTCTACTTGTTAACGCTGTTGCAGCAACTTTGCTTGGAGTCGAAGGCTCAAGCATCATTAACAGGCCACTGACCGACCTGACACTTTACGATACTGGGGGTGAGGAAATTGCATCGTCGGAACGACCATTATTTGTAGCTCTGAAAACCGGTAAGAAAATAGAACGCGAAGTACAAACCACCAAAGAGAAGGGCGTTAAACGCGAGCTTAGAATAACCGCCTCACCTGTAACGCAAGAAGGCAAAGTGGTCGGGTCTATTGAAATTATTCGTGACATTACCAAAGAAAAAGAAGTAGATCGTATGAAGACTGACTTTATTGCGATCGCATCACATCAGTTACGGACGCCACTATCGGCAATACGCTGGTTTGGAGAGATGCTTGCAGCCGGTGATGCTGGAAAGCTCAAGCCAGAACAGCAGGAGTTCGTTGGCAATATTACACAATCCACCAAACGTATGATTGAACTCGTCGGCTCGCTATTGAACATCTCGAGGTTGGAGTCCGGGCGAGTGATTGTCGACCCACAACCGACCGACCTAAAACAACTTATACAGAATGTAGTAGATGAACTAAAAACCGATATCACTGATCGTCGGCAGAAGATAGAGATTGACATTGATGCCTCAATGCCTAAAGTTAGCATTGATTCTCGGCTGGTCAGCCAGGTTTACATGAACCTTTTGACCAATGCCATTAAATACACCCCCAACAGCGGGCGCATCGATATCCGGGTCGTGCGCAAGGGTAACGAAATTATATCCGAAGTCAAAGATAGCGGCTACGGCATCCCACGCGGCGAGCAAGTTAAGATCTTTGATCGTTTCTTCAGGGCCTCAAACATTGTAAAAGTCGAAACTGACGGCACAGGTCTAGGATTATATCTAATAAAAGTTATTGTCGAATCATCAGGTGGCCGCGTTTGGTTTGAAAGTGAAGAAGGCAAGGGAACGACCTTCTGGTTTACGTTGCCGCTGGGGGGAATGCAGCCCAAGAGTGGTGATGCCTTGCTCGACGCGTAGTTAATCTGTCACAATAAGAACAACTTATGGCACCAATAATATTCGCTGTTGGGACTTTTGTATCAACACTGCTCGGCGGCCTTGTTGGCTTGAAGAATCGCGACAGATTACATCGGTTACTTGGCTTAACAGCTGGGATTGTAATTGGGGTTGTTGCCTTTGATCTTCTGCCCGAGATATTTAGTTCGTTAAATAACATTACCGACGCTCGTGGTGCTATGCTGGCGCTGGTTGTTGGGTTTTTGCTCTTCCATATCATCGAAAAATCAATATTGATTCACCACAGCCAGGAGAGTGAATATGAGGTACACCACCATCCGCAAGTCGGTATTGCTAGTGCTTTAGCGCTCAGTGCTCACAGTTTTCTGGATGGTCTGGGTATCGGCCTAGGGTTTCAGGCTGGTACCGAAGTTGGTATTGCCGTGGCAATTGCGGTTATTGCTCACGATTTTTCTGATGGCCTAAATACTGTGACCTTAATGCTGGTCAATAAGAACAATCGGCGCCGGGCGATAGGGATGCTGCTGGTTGATGCCTTAGCCCCTGTGGCAGGTGCGATAGTTGGGACAATGGTACATATTTCGGACAGCGGGCTTACGCTATATCTTGGTTTCTTTGCCGGTTTTTTGCTGTACATAGGTGCCAGCGAAATTTTGCCCGAGGCACATAGCAAACACTCCTCGTACTCGACCATTCTAATGACAATTATGGGTGTCGCCTTTATGTTTTTGGTGACCATGTTCATTTGATAGAGCTTGTGATTAGATTTAGACGATAGTATGCTCGATGTAAGTAGATAACTTAGGAATCAATATGGATCCACAACAGCCAACACAAGAACCGCCACAGCAGCCTCAGGTTCAGGTACCAGAGCCGCCTACGATGCCGCAACAGCCTATACCAACTGAACCAGATATGCCGCCAACACCGGTTACGGTGGCTAGCAAACCGCGCAATAAAAAAGTTCTGATGATTGCGATTGTGGTCGCTATTTTAGTAGTTGCCGGTGCTGCCTACGGGGCCTACGCTTACATTACCAACACTCCCGACTACGTACTTAAACAAGCCACCGACCAACTTGGCGACGAGGAGGCGTTTGCCGCCAAATTGAGCGTAACTAGTGGCACAAGTAATAACGGTGTGACAGTTAGTGGTGATATTGCCGTGCGTACCGATACAGACAACCCCAAAAATGGTGAAGCTGTTATTGGGATTGGCACTGGCAACAGCCGCGTGACTGCCACCATTGGTTTTTTCGACGAGGCGCTCTTCTTCAAATTTGGGAGTTTGTCTAATTATGGGAATCTTCTTAAAACCTTTGTTCCTGACGGTAACGACAACTACCTCGTGCCCGTGTTTTCGGCGCAGTTAAAAAATATTGATAATAAATGGTTCACGCTAAGTAAAGAAGAGATACAAGGACTCGCCAAGCAGAGTACAGGCAACAACACAGTAACTGGCTCGCTTTCATCTGACGACATCAAGCAGGCTAAAGATGTTTATGACAAACATAACTTCTTGCGCCCCGATAAAGTTTATGCCGACGAGACAATTGATGGTAAGGGCAGTGCCCACTTTAGCCTTAAAGTCGATGACGCTGCGTACGTCGAGTTTTTGACTGCGCTAAAAGCTGCCAATCTTAAATCGTTCCAGGTGACAGACGATGAAATTGCAAAAGCCAAAACTGACCCAGGCACGGCGGGTGATACGACCATCGAGGTCTGGGTTGCTCGCGACAGCAAAAAATTCAAACAGATACGTCTAGTTAATGCCGAAAAGGGCAGCGAAATGACCTTAACTGTAACACTGCTAACGGATCTACCAAAGCTAGAGAAACTTCAAAAACCAACTAACGCTAAGCCATTTTCGGAATTTATTACGACCCTGCTTGGCCCAGAATTCATGGCGCCGAGTATCCCAACCGACTTATAACGCCGCGTATTTAGTATACTAATGTAGACGTGTTTAAACATTTCATAACACTTGTACTCGAATTCCAGGCACGCCGACTGCTTAAGAAGCGCAAGCCAAAGATTGTGGCTGTAACTGGTAGTGTAGGTAAAACCAGCACTAAAGTGGCGATTGCTTCAGTGCTCAGCCAGCGCTACCGCGTTTTAGCTCAGTATGGCAGCTACAATACGCCAATCGGCTTGCCAATGGCCATTTTTAACATGGCTATGCCGCTCAATCTGCGCAGTATAACCGGCTGGGTTAAGGTTTTTATGGAGCGTGAAAAACGGCTGCGCCAACCATACCCCTATGACGTATTAGTGTTAGAGCTTGGCGCCGACAAACTTGGCGACATTGGCTACTTTAAAAAGTACATAGTGCCGGATATTGCGGTGGTCACGGCTGTTGCGGCCGAACATATGGCTTCGTTTGGCAACCTAGACAATGTTGCTACTGAGGAACTGGCGATTACTCACTTTGCCAAAACCTCGTTTATCAATCGGGACAACATCGATGGGGTCTTTACTAAATTTGTGGCCGATGGTACAGCGCTTAATACTTATGGGACGAGTGGGATTGCTGAGTATCGGTATCGGATTGATGATTATAAGCCGGGTAGTGGTTACAAGGGAGTTTTTATCTCGCCCGAGCACGGTGAGATGCCGGTGGCACTGCAACTGGTCGGCGAACACAGTATTCGCGCCGCCGTTGTCGCCGGTGCGGTTGCTGCCAAGATGAACATGACGGCACCGGAAATCAAGGCCGGGCTAGAAGCAATTCGGCCAGTGCATGGCCGGATGAACCCGCTGCGCGGTCTAAAAAACAGTACTCTCATTGATGATACGTACAATTCTAGCCCGCTAGCGGCGGTAGCTGCCTTACAAGCCTTGTATCTGTTCCCGGCTAAGCAACGCATTGTGATCTTAGGTTCTATGAACGAGCTAGGTAATTATTCACCCGATGCCCACAAGCTAGTCGGCGAGGCCTGTGACCCAGGTCTGCTAGACTGGGTCATTACGATCGGCGCTGACGCCGAAAAATACCTAGCACCAGCCGCGATAACAAAAGGCTGTCAGGTTCGCAGCTTCTCTAGCCCCTATGACGCTGGCGCCTTTGCCCACCAAGTTTTACAACGCGGCGCGGTAGTTTTAGTCAAAGGCTCACAAAACGGAGTCTTTAGTGAAGAAGCGCTCAAAGAATTACTGCATAGTACACAAGAAGAAAACCTACTCGTGCGCCAAGGAGCGGAATGGCTAGCCATAAAACAGCAACAATTCGGCAAGTTTAAGTAGCCTGAGTCAAAATAATTTGAGTCAAAAGCGTTGCACTGTATGCAAACGCAGTTCTTTTTATTGTGGTTGTGGAGGCATTCGTCATGCAAGAAGCAACACTTTTGTTCTTACGGGGTGGCGGGGCAGTCCTACTTGGTCTCAAAAAACGGGGCTATGGCGAGGGTAAATGGAACGGCATTGGTGGTAAGTTACAGCCTGGCGAAACAGTATTGGAGGCTCTGATTCGCGAGTGTCAAGAAGAAATAAGTGTGCTGCCCACGAGCTTTAAAAAAGTCGGAGTTTTGACTGTTGAACGCGCCAAAATGTGCGTACATGTTTTCACCGCTAGTAGTTGGCAGGGTGAACCAGAGGAAAGTGAAGAAATGCTCCCGCGCTGGTTTAATTGCAACGATATACCATATGCTGACATGTGGCCAACCGACAATCAGTGGCTACCCATCGCCTTAAATAATCGCGGTAACGCTAGGGAGTTTAAGTTTGTAGTACCAAGCAGGCCCACTGCATCGTGTGGTAGGATTGATTCGTGAAGGAATTTGTTGTCGAACATCACATACAAAGGGAGATTTTAAGGCGTTTGTCGATTGCAAAATCGCTGCATTTTTCGGAACTCAAGCCAGATGGTATGGAGAGTAACATTTTTATGTATCACCTCAACCAACTTATCAAGAGTCGTCATGTAGAAAAGCAAGATAAATCGTACCAGCTGGCGCTTAACGGCTTACGCTATGCCGACAATATTATTAGCAGCACTCAGTTTTCCCCTGCCCGCCATCCCAAGCCGTTGGCCGTTGTTGTGCTACATAATGACAAGGGCCAAGTCCTAATGACACTTCGCCACACCCAGCCATACATTGATACCTACATGTTCTTGAGCGGCAAACAACATTTTGGTGAAGATCCTTTGCCACACGCTCACCGTGAACTGCGCGAGAAGGCCGAACTGGAGAATATAACACTACGCCGGCGTGGTCTCGCCGACTTTCGTATACATGATCGCAATGGGGAAGTCGTAACCCACATGATCGGCCATGTTTACAGTGGCACCTATAACGGTCCGACACCAAAGTCATGGACCGAACGCTATTCATTTGAGTGGGTCCAACCCAATAAAATGGCTAAACTGCCACACGTGTTAGGGACTCTTGAACTTTATGATACATTAACGAAGTCGGGCGATAAGCTATTCTTCATGTCCCGTGATTTTAGCCTTAGATAACAGATATGGTATACTCCGGATAATATGATTCGTGCGATTAGTTTTGGTTTTGTGGCTTGCAGACTTCCTTAGGGGAGATAGTTTTAGTTAAGCCACGAATACTAAATTAACCGAGGAGCTAACATGGCCACCAGACTACTATATCTAGAAGATTTTGACGTTACCACCTGCGATGCTAGTGTGGTTGAGATTCGTAAAACCGAAGACGATCGGTCTGTTGTTGTGCTTGATCAAACTTGTTTTTACCCGCGGGGCGGTGGGCAAGATTGGGATATGGGTATGATTAATGACTTCAGTGTTGAAGAAGTTCGACTTGATGAAGACGGTGTAGTGCTACACATTGGCAACTCAGATATAAACTGGCCGGTTGGCACATCAGTACACTGCGAAGTCGATGTGGAGCGTCGCAATGTTAATACTCGCCTGCATTCTGCCGGTCATCTGGTAGATATGGCGATGGTCGAATTTAAGCCCGATTGGATTCCTGGCCGGGGTGGACACTACCCACACATGAGTTTTGTAGAATACGAGGTCAACGATTCCCAGCTCGACCCAACACTTCAAACTAGGGTCCAAGATCGCGTCAACGTACTTGCAAGTCAGAACTACTCAAACAAGATTCTATTTATGCCGCCCGAAGAAATGGGTAAGTATTGCCGGCACGTACCGCCAAATATACCCAAGAATAAGCCGTCCCGGATTGTGCTCTATGCCGATAACTTTGGCATTCCGTGTGGCGGCACGCATGTAAGAAGTGTGCGTGAAATCGGCAACGTAACCATCACAAAGCTAAAGATAAAAAATGGTCTTGCTAAAGTCAGCTACGCAGTGCAAGGTATTAACTGATAAGATAAGAACGATATGAAACGATACGACCCGAAAAAAATTGAACCCAAGTGGCAAAAAGTCTGGGATGAAACCCAGGTATACAAGGCCAACCTGCACAGTAGCAAGCCGAAATATATTGCCATGAGCATGTTTAATTACCCGAGTGGCGCCGGTATTCATATTGGCCACGCCATGAATTACACCATTAGCGACGTTTTGGCACGGTTCAAGCGTCAGCAAGGTTACGAGAGTTACCATCCGGTTGGCTGGGACGCCTTTGGTTTGCCGGCTGAGAATTACGCCATTAAAGCTGGTGTATCACCGCAGCAATCTATGGCGACAATTATTCCAAACTATCATAGGCAGTACAAAGCGATGGGCTGGAGCAACGACTGGTCTAAAGAAATTGCTACCCATGAGCCGATTTATTACAAGTGGACACAGTGGATTTTCAGCGAGATGTACCGCAACAAACTTGCCTACCAAGACAGTCGTATGCAATGGTGGTGTACCAAGTGCCAAACAGTTTTGGCCAACGAGCAGGTGATCGACGGTAAATGCTGGCGCCACGATGCATCTGACGACCCAATTGTCGAAAAGAAAGAAGTTAAACAATGGTTCTTTAAGATCACAGATTATGCCGACGAATTGCTGGACGCTACCGACGACCTGGACTGGACCGAGAGCGTAAAACTGGCACAAAAAAACTGGATTGGCCGCAGCGTAGGTGCTGAGATTGACTTTGCTATAGATGGACACCGGGAGAAACTAAAAGTCTTTACTACTCGCCCAGATACATTGTTTGGCGTCACATTCATCGTACTAGCCCCTGAACATCCGCTTGTTGAGAAGCTAACCACAGATGAACATCGAGCAAATGTTCACACCTACGAAAAAGCCACTCAGATTAAAACCGAAGTCGAACGTCAGGATACCAACCGCACCAAAACTGGCGTATTTACTGGCAGCTATGCCATCAATCCGGTTAATGACCAAAAAATCCCAATCTGGTTAGCCGATTATGTGCTTGAAGGCTATGGCACCGGCGCAATCATGGCCGTTCCCGGGCACGACGAACGAGATCGCCAATTTGCTAAGAAGTTCGATCTGCCTATAAAGCAGGTCGTGGCCCCATCACTGCTGGACCATAATAATCCACCCCGTGAGGGCAGAGAGAACACCAACCGTAACATAGTGATTTGTCTTATTAAACATCCTTCTGAAGATTTGTACTTAACTCTGCGCTGGAAGAAATTCGATTGGCATAACTTTGTCATGGGTGGCATTGAGGAGGGCGAAGCGGTCGAGGCTGCCGGGCCTCGTGAAATTGAAGAGGAAACTGGCTACGCCGATGTGAGGTTGCTTAAAATACTTCCGATGGTCGGAAATAATAAATTCTACGCTGCCCACAAAGATGTAAACCGAAACATATTTAGTAATGTGGCCCTATTTCAATTAAATAGCCTAAAACAGGTGGCTACCAAACGCGAGGCTCATGAAGAATTTGAAACCGAATGGGTGACACCGGCGCAACTTCCCACACTTCAGCCAATAGCCGAATTGCCCTACATCTTAGAATGGCTGGAGAAGGGCGACCTAATGTTCACTGGTGAGGGCGTGCTGATAAACTCTGGCCACTATGACGGCTTAACAAGCAGCGCCGCGCGTGACAAAATTGTCGCCGATTTAGCTAAAAAAGATCAGGCTCGGGACAGGGTTAATTATCGAATGCATGATTGGAGCGTCAGCCGCCAGCGCTATTGGGGTGCGCCAATTCCTATTATTCATTGCCCTGACCATGGTGCGGTGTTGGTGCCAGACGAGGATCTGCCAGTTGTGTTGCCAGAACTCAAAGATTTCCAACCAAGCGGCGATGGCCGCAGCGCCCTGGCTCGCGCTACCGAATGGCTTAAGGCACCCTGCCCCGAATGTGGCAAAGAAGGTGAGCGCGAAACCGACACGCTGGATACCTACATCTGCAGTAGTTGGTACATGCTGCGCTACTTTGATCCAACCAACAAAGATAAGATCTTTGATAGTGCACTAGTCAACAAATGGATGCCAATCGACTTTTATAACGGTGCCGATCACGCTACAGCCCACATGATTTACGCTCGTTTTGTAACACGTTTCTTTTACAAACAAGGCCTGGTTGATAATCCCGAACCGTTCAAAAAATTCTTGTTCAATGGCAAAATTACCGCCCATGACGGCCAAATGTTTAGTAAAAGCAAAGGCAATGGCGTTGATCCGCTGGAAATCATTAACGATGGCTATGGCGCTGATGCACTGCGTACCTACCTGATGTTTGCCTCGCCTCTCGAGTTGTGGACCAGGTGGGACCCACAAGGTGTACCAGGCGCCTACCGTTTCTTGTCACGCATATGGACCTTGGTCGGGGAGTTTTTGGCGGACAAATCTGTCTCGGGCCACACAAGTCCTAATGTGCAGCGCTTAATTCACCAAACAATCAAAAAAGTGACCGAAGATATCGAGCATCAAAGATACAACACCGCTATTGCGGCCATGATGCAATGCGTGAACGAACTGTACAAGGCTAAAGCCGATGAGGGTTTTAGTGATAAACAGACTTGGCATTTTGCACTCGAAAGTATGGTGCAATTAGTTGCGCCTTTTGCTCCACATATTAGTGAGGAGTTATGGTATGAGCTCGGTAATACAGCGTCGGTTCACGTTGATGGCTGGCCAACCTGGGACGAAGCTTTGCTTAAAGAAGAAACATTGACGATTGTTGTGCAAGTGAATGGAAAAGTCCGCGCCACCCTATTGCTAGAATCTGATGTGACTAAGCAGCAAGTAGAAGCTGCGGCTCTGGCCGACGACCATGTCAAGCAGTTTGTCACTGGCGCACCCAAACGGGTAGTGTACATTCCCGGCCGTCTGATAAATATTGTTGTTTAATTTCCCTGAGTCAGGTCTTGGTACAAACTGCTAATTTGCTTCTCGACTTTGTCCATAGACAGTTCTAGAGCAATCCGACGGCTGGCTTCGCCCATGCGTTTTGTAGCTGCGCGGTCTTGGGCCAGCTGTATTATACCCTCGGCCAACGATTTGGCATCTGGTTTTGTCAGTATCGCGTTTGAGGGATCGACGCCAACCGTGATCAAATCGTCACAGTAAACTAGCGCTAACCCTGCGGCTGCGGCTTCGAGTAAGACCATCCCCTGAGTCTCAAAACGGTACGAGGCGGTGATAAATGCGTCGGCGTCGGCCAGCTCCTGTACCAATTTCTGCCGGTCAAATATTGGGCCAGGGATATGTATGCGTTCGCTATAGGGTGAATGATCGGCCATGACCTGTAACATTTTGCGTTGGGCGCCAGGGCCAATAACCGTCAACTCAATGTCTGGTACCTGCTCCGCAGCCAATAAGAATGCCTCCATGGTTGTTTTAGCGCGCTTTTCTTTCACAATTCGGCCCATGTGAATAATTTTAAACGGTGGTTCAAATGAGCGGCGGCGCTTGACCGAACCAAAGATGCTAGCGTCAATACCGGTGGGTATAACATTACCATTAGTTTGTGGTGCGATTTTTTTGATGCTGTCGTGGATATACGGCATTGGAGTTATGTAATCGTCGACGATGCTAGCAATCATTGCCAGGCTGCGTAGGTTCATCTTCTCGAGTTTTTGGCCCGGTTTGTAATAACCCTCCAGTTGAGCAGGCATATTAACATTAGGTGCGTGGAGTATATGACGCACATAAAAGTCGTTCACCATAATCAACAAACGGGCAACGAGTGGATAATATGGGATCAAAAAAGCATAGTTGCCATGAAAGGTATGTAGATGTTTAGCGCGGCTGAGCATTGCAACTCGCCGAGCCAGTAACAGCGCGCCTCGTTCGGTCTGGGAATGCACAATGTCGAACTTAAAACGCTCAGCAATTTCTGTGGCAATTTTTCGGGATGCTCGCAAGGTACCCTCTGGCATGAAAGGCGCCTTGATACTTGGGACTTTGTAAACGTAGGGTAAATCCTCGGATGTATCTGGGCAGATCACCACAACATCGTAACCCATCTTCTGTAGACTCATAACCTGCAGTTGCACGCTACGGGTTGAGCCGCCCGAGATTGGGTAACGGTCATCAATAAATATGCCTATTGTCATCTCCTAGGCATTATAATGAATGACATGCCAGAAATATACTCGGACAATTGGTTGAAACGAAACGAAGTAACCTTAAATACCGGCGAGAAGCTGTTTTTTTGGGTTGATCTACCTAAAATAACCAGTACACACACAGTCATATTTTGGCATGGTATGAAGGGCTATCACAGTGGGCTTAGCAGTTTGGCGTGGGAATACCGACATTATTTTCCGGATGCGACAATTATTATCCCCGACCTGCCAGGTTATGGTATTTCTGAGCCGTTTAAGAATTTGCAAACAAATAACCTACTCGAACTTTACACCCAGGCCGTCGAGACCTTAGTGAACTATCTTCAAGCCAAGCGCTATGTATTTGTCGGCCATTCATTTGGTGCAATTGTTGCCTACAACTATCTGGCAGTGTCTCAAGACAAGCGTGTTACCGACGGGTATATGTTTGCTACACACGTTGACGGCCGCGGTATGAATGGTCGAGTACTTAATTTGTATGAAAAAAGCGCCAAATTGCTACCTACCAAACTCAGAAGCCTCTACTTATACAACCGACCGCTCAACCAGTTCGAAAGCATGATATTTACCAAGACCCGTGATACCAATATTCGTAAGCAAATCTATAAGAGCCGGCGCGATGAACTGGGTTATAAAGAGCCAAAGACTTTGCTAGCGAGTTTTAAAGTTTCGGCCGAGACTAACCTACTAAAACTACCCGCACCCACCAATACGCGTTTAGTTTTTGTGCACGGTATGATGGATAACATAGAGCCGCTTGACCCGCTAAAAAAATTAGCTGAGGTCAACAAAGCACCGATTATTTTACTCGACAAAGTTGGCCACTACTTGGTGAACGAAGACGCCAAACGCAGCGGGAAGGTGTTCGACCCAGCCGCTCAGCACCCAAGTAAATATGCTATCATCGAGCTAACATGAAGATATCTTTGGTCATTCCTGTTTACAACGAAGAAGCCGATATTGGTACCTGCCTGGATGCTGTTATGGCTCAGAAGTCTAAGCCATACGAGGTGATAGTAGTTGATAACAATTCTACGGATAGATCAATGCAGGTGGTTGAGAAATATCCATCAGTTAAAGTTATCCAAGAAAAGCGGCAAGGTGTAGATTTTGCTAGAGACGCCGGTTTTAACGCCGCTACAGGGGACATTATTGGTCGGATTGACGCCGATACATATTTACCCGCCGACTGGACTCAGCAGTTAGAAAGGGTCTTCAAAGATAAAAACATATCTGCTGTTACAGGCCCAGCTTATTACAAAGATATGCCGGCACCAAAGTTCAGTAAGGCCTTCGACACAATTGCCCGCGAAATGATCCATAAATTGAGTGAGTTTCCTTTTTTGTTTGGCACAAACATGGGCATCCGTCGTTCGGCCTGGCTAGCCGTTAAGGAAGAAGTGTGCCATATAAAATCTCTCCACGAAGATATTGATCTTGGTATTCATGTTGCTAAAGCCGGAATGAAGGTCATTTTTGACCGTCAACTTGTGGTTGGCATGTCTATGCGTCGCATTAACGACAGCCCAAGTGCTTTTTATAAATATCTGAATATGTCAGTAGCAACCTACGATCATCATGGCATCAACATGCGTTACTTAAGTTATCCATATACCATCGGCATTTTGGCTATATACCCTGGTGTACGGTTGGTAAAACGCGCCTACGACCCAACAACTAGTCGATTCTCGTTTAAAAAGTTTATAAGTAACCATGAATCGGCTCGTAAAAACCCCATGGAATAGTCTCTAGTCGCCAGAGACGCCGCACATTGCCACGAAGGTATTTTCAAGTTATAATGCTCCTAAGTTATATCAGTAAATCAAAGGAGGTTTCCTTTCCCATGGGTAAACCGAAGAAGCAATCGTCCCCTCGCAAAACTGGGACAAGGCGCAGCCACTTGGTGCTGGAACTAGCCCGTCGGGTCAATTCCAGGTTGTCCAACGCAGGCTCCAAAGTCAAAGCCTACACCACACGCCGCGAGAGCGGTAAGAAGGCATAGTTTTGCCTTGTATTAAAGCAACTTAAACATTAACAAACTTCGAAATATATGGCATCAAACCGGCACCTTGGTCGCATTATCGCACTACAAACCCTTTACGAGTTTGAGTTCCGCAGGGATAGTGCGGACGAGACGGCCGATATTGACGAGATTCTTGGCCGCAACCTTGATCGCTACGACGAGACCATCGATGACAAAGACTTTGTCCAGGTGCTCGTCCACGGCGTGGCGGCTCAGACCGAAAAACTTGATGCCACCATTCAGCCAATTGCGCCAGAATGGCCACTTGAGCAGATCGCCCGTGTCGACCGTACTATCCTGCGCATGGCGCTCTACGAGTTGCTAGAAATGAGCACCAAAGTGCCACCCAAAGTTGCCATCAACGAGGCAGTTGAGCTGGCCAAAGCCTTTGGCTCGGATAATTCATCGAAGTTTGTCAACGGTGTGTTGGGTACGGCCTACCGCACACTTATAGAAGGAAAAGCCGATGCAGGTTCCAAAGTTTGAACGTTTCCGTAAGTATTTTCAGCGTCATAAACCAGTTATCCAAGAAGTAGTCCGCGAACAAACCGCAGGCGGGGTAGTTTTTAGGCGCAACGAAAAAAAGTCGAACGACCTTGAGGTTTTACTAACGCAAGACGCCAAGGATCGCTGGACAATCCCTAAGGGCCACATCGAAGAAGGTGAGACGGCTAAAGAAACTGCCGAGCGCGAGGTGCGCGAAGAAACTGGTTTGCAGCAGATGGAAGTTATGGCCTGGCTAGGCAAGATTAACTTTCGCTACCGGCGCCAACAAAGTTTGGTACTCATGACTACCCAGATTTATATGGTTCGGGCGCTAGGCGACACCAACGCTCTTAAAAAAGAAGAATGGATGAATGGCATTGGCTGGTTTAAGATGACCGACGCTCTTGATATGATTGAATATGAAGATATATCAAAATTATTGTTAGTCGCGATGAAGAAAATTCGCCATGCAGGATTATAACCAGTACCAAACCTTCGCCAAAGATAAATTCGGATTTGTTTTCGATAATCCAGAACTTTTAGTGACCGCTCTAACGCATCGTTCATATATGAACGAGCACAAAAAAAGCGCCAAAGAGCACAACGAGCGCCTGGAATTCTTGGGTGATGCCGTATTGGAGCTGGCGGTAACTGAGTTTTTATATGGCAATTACAGCGAGCCCGAGGGTATCTTGACTAATTGGCGGGCAGCGTTAGTACGCACAGAATCTATCAGCGCGGCCGGTCACAAGTTAGAACTCGACAATCTTATGCGTATGAGTCGCGGCGAAAAACATGGCGGTGAGCGCGCTCGCATGCAGATCTTGGCTAACGCTTTTGAGGCTGTGATTGGTGCGATTTACATCGACAAAGGCTATAAAAAAGCCGCGGAATTTATTCGCGCAAACATTCTTAGTACATTCGATACGATTCTAAGTAGTGGGTCGTGGCGCGACCCTAAATCACGGCTTCAAGAAGTTGCTCAGAGCAACGACAGCCAAACGCCCGTATATAAGGTTATAGAAGAAATCGGACCCGACCACGATAAGATATTCACACTTGGTGTGTACATTGGTGGCAAACTCAAGGGCAAAGGGAGCGGACCGTCGAAACAAGCCGCCCAGCAACAAGCCGCCCAGGACGCACTGGACACATACCAAAAGTCTTGACATTGGTTCCATTGACAACAGAGGCGCTACCCTGTAAAATAGCCAGCAGTCTAAAGCTACATTT
>CAYOML010000010.1:0-43310 GCA_964405095.1 uncultured Candidatus Saccharibacteria bacterium
TTCAGGTAAAACAGTTGCACAATTTTGACAGCAGCATGGTATAACTAAGCTGTATGGAAATCTTACTGGTAGCAGTAATACTGCTCGCTATAGTTTTTGACTTCACGAACGGCTTTCACGATACCGCCAACGCCATAGCAACCAGCGTTGCGACCCGGGCGGTCTCGCCGAGAGTTGCTGTGGTTGGCGCCGCACTACTCAATTTTTTGGGTGCGTTTGTTTCCTTGAACGTTGCCGCCACCGTCGCCAAAGGAATTGTCTTGCCCGCCGCCATTACGCTCGAGGTCGTGCTAGCCGGGGTGGTGGCTGCCACAATCTGGAACCTGGTTACCTGGCGGTTTGGTTTGCCGACCAGCTCGTCGCATGCTCTCATCGGCGGCATGATCGGATCGGCCGTGGTCGCTGCCAGTTGGAATGTGGTGCAATGGCATGGCCTTTGGGACAAAGTTCTGGTCCCTTCGCTGGCCGCCCCCATCCTGGGCTTCATCGGAGCTTCACTGCTTATGCTGTTCATTTTCTGGATAATTCGTAAGAAGGGCTGGACTGACACCGACAAGATTTTCCGCCGACTGCAGCTCGTATCTGGCAGTTTCGTAGCGTTTACCCACGGTACGAACGACGCCCAAAAAACAATGGGGATCATTGCCCTGGCACTTATAGCCGGCAGCGCCGACAAAACTTTCAACGTGCCTCTGTGGG
Organism: uncultured Candidatus Saccharibacteria bacterium; assembly: GCA_964405095.1. Lineage (GTDB taxonomy): Bacteria > Patescibacteriota > Saccharimonadia > Saccharimonadales > EFPC-124 > CAYOML01. Next base: position 700 of record CAYOML010000010.1, read on the forward strand.
TAATTGTCGTGTCGGCCGCGGCCATGGCTGCCGGAACCTATCTGGGCGGCTGGCGCATCATCAACACCCTAGGTCATAAACTGGTTAAGCTTGAGCCGCCCCAAGGGTTCGCAGCCGAGGCCACCACCGCGAGTATTTTAGGGTTCACAGCCATTGCAGGATTCCCGGTGTCTACAACACATACTGTTAGCGGGTCAATCATGGGCGCCGGCATGGCAGGAGGCAAGGAATCGGTGCGCTGGAAAGTAACAAGGGATATTCTTGTAGGCTGGCTCATCACCATCCCTTGTGCTGCAACGATCGGCGCAAGCATGCAGGCACTAAGTCATCTACCCGAAGGCAGCATAGTGATTGCCGTTCTGGCAATCTTGATCATGTTTGCAATTATGGTCACCCGTCACTGGACCTGGGAAAGTACAGCCCAACTCCGCGCTCGGCTTAACTTACTCCAAAGAATCCGCAAAGCCTAGTAAGAGACACTTGCTCATATTTCGAAGACTTCGTGTGCGCCAAGAACTGGTATTATTAGCTAATGGAAAAAAGTGGGAAAGTATTTGCCGAAGTGAGCGGGCTGTATCAAGCCGCAACAACAAGCATGGGCAAATGGATGTGGCAGAATCATACCCAGTGGGTTGCCGACAAGGCAAAAAAGTTGGCAGACAAATACGGAGCGGATATCGAAAAGGTGTATTGCGCTGCGTTACTACATGATTTGGGCGACAGTCGATACGAAAGAGAACATGACAATTTTGAGGCTTGGTCGAAGGAAAAAGGTCAAGAAATACTTCTAAAAGCTGAGTTTAACAGAAACGAGGCAAAGGAAATCCTTGAAGCTGTTCGTACGCATGCCTGCCGATCAGGCAATCTACCCACAACACTGGAAGGAAAGGTGCTAGCCACAGCAGATGGAATGTGGCATTTGCAAACAAGCTTTTTCCCAGTGATTTGTTATATGAATCGGCCGGAAAATACTAAGACGTATGAAGAATGGCAAGAATGGTTCAATGGGAAGATTGAAAGAGATTATGGCCCTAAGATTTTCTTTGAGGACGAGCGGGCTGAGGTAAAAGAAGATTATGAGGCGCTTTCGCGGGTGTTCAGGAATGAATCACTGAGCAGCAAGGAGGATTAATCGGCTATGGAACCACGTATCAGTATTATTTGTCTTGGCGTTGCAGATTTAGAGAGATCGTTTAACTTCTATAAAAACGGCTTGGGCTTGCCGACGACGAGTTCAGTTAAAGAGGGTATTGTTTTCTTCCAGACAAATGGCACGTGTCTTGAGCTTTACCCTTACGATAAGCTCGCCAAAGACGTATCTGAAGAATTTAATGTACCTAGGTCAAAGTTTACAGGCATTACACTTGCACATAATGTCCGCACTAAGGAACAAGTCGATCAAGTACTGAAGCGCGCAGAGGCCGCGGGCGCTAAAATCGAAAAACCAGCGCAAGATACCGATTGGGGTGGATATAGCGGCTATTTTTCCGACCCAGACGGCTATTTATGGGAAGTGGCTTATGGGGCTTTCGATTTCAATGAGGACGGGTCACTTATTATTACATGAGAGCTCTCGCTAGCTGTTATAGAATAACGTTATGAACCAAGAGTTGAGGACAGTCTTTGATGAATATGTCGAACTGTATCACACATTTCGCCCTCACTATCCCGAGGGACTATTCAAAAGATTGATCACTATAACCAAGTTAAAGAACCGAGCAAAATTATTAGAAATCGGACCCGGCACTGGCCAGGCCACACAAGCACTTGCATCTCACGGGTACGATATTACCGCCATCGAATTAGGAGGCAACCTTGCCAAAAAAGCACGCAAGGTACTAGCTAAGTTCCCCAATGTAAAAGTAATTACGGGTGCTTACGAGGATGTATCACTACCAGCAAATAGCTACGATTTAGTGCTTTCAGCAACTGCCTTCCATTGGCTAAAACCCGAAACCAAATTCACAAAAACACACCACATTCTTGTACCTGGAGGTTACTTGGCTATTATCCACACCGAACATGTTTCCGACGAAAATGGCGATAAGTTCTTTCTTGCAAGTAAACCACTTTATGATAAATATACTTCAGTGAATGGAGCTACTCTTCCGGATAAGAACTTCCAACTGCCAACTATAGCTTCCTTGAATCCGCCCGAGAAGGTTGACGAAAAACTTTTTTCCCTTAAAGACTTTTCTATTTTCCCTCTTACTCTGTCGTACTCGGCTCACGACTACGTAGCATTATTAGCAACATACTCGCCACATATTGCATTAGAGCCAAGCAAGCGGGAAGCATTTTTAAGAGGTATCGAGGATCTAATCAATCAAAGATTTGCCGGACAGGTCGATAAGCATTATGCTATGACCCTTACCATTGCGCAGCGTATAGACCTAGGGTGATTTTGGCGCTTGCCGAGGACAGCTCTTCAGATTCTTTTTCTTATGCTATGCCCATAAGTTCTGAACGTGTGTAGTTGCCAGCCACACCGGGCTTGTTTATGAGGTAATCGGTGATAGCCTCGTTACTTAAGCCGTGAGACTCTTTAAGCCCCAGGCTAATTGTTTGAAGATACGCAGGCGATGGCCGGTTAAATTCAGTATAGGGCGCGCCGGCAGTAATGCTGAGCATCGGATATCCAGCGTGTTCACCGCAATAAATAACCCTGGTGTATTTAAGGCGTGGGTCGCCAGATTTATTATCTAAAACATAGCCATTTTTAGGAAAATCCGCTAGTCCTGGCAAAACAATCGGGTAGTCTCTGATGTTTTCCTGCGCAATAATACTGCAAAATTGGTCACGGGTTATTAGATAACCGCGGGCCTTGATAGCTTCTATAGGTTTGCTTTGGTCGATAAAAGCCACACCACCGTTATATATAAACGAGTGGTCGGCAAAGTAAAGTGAGGCGGGGATTTCGAAGGGTCGGTCATCGCGCGGCAAAGTATGATCTGAGCAACCTAGCTGGGTAATTTTACCGCCTTTAGCCCTGCCACCCAAAATGTAAATCAAAAACCGCTGAGTGTTTAGGTTAGAACCGTAACCAAGATACCAGATCAACTCTGGTTGTTTGTTATTTATGTTCAAAGTCACTAAACGAGGATTATAAAAAAGGTTTGGCTATTTGGCAACAATTAAATCGGTTAAACTTGAAGCAAATCCTGGTTGGTGGCAAAACAGCAAGCATAACTGAGATCCCAAGCACGATATACGGAGCGAGATGAAAAATAAAAAGAGCGAGGTGGTACTCGTGCTCCAGCTCGGCTGGAAACACGAGTACCACACGACGGCTACTCTTCGATATCGCCGTCGCCGCCGAACGGATCGTCACCGTTGATAGGTGGGTCCGGGTCGGTCATCTCGCTCACCCCCTCTCGCAGTTGAAGCTTGTGAAGGCTCACACAGTGTACCACATTGTGTCGATTATACTAGTGCTGTTAGCATGTTATAATACTCTCAAGCTCGCTTCCTAAAGAAAATGTAAATATGGCGGGCGTGTTTACATGAAGACACTGGCGTTTGCAAAACCACTGGTATTGGTACTTGTAGGATTACCCGGTTCGGGTAAGAGTTTTTTTGCGCGACAGTTTTCCGAAATGTTCGGCGCGCCACTAGTCAGCTATGATCGTCTGTGCTATGAGTTATTTGCCGCACCACTGTTTAGCTCAGAAGAACGTGATATTATCCAGCGCCTGGCACATAACCAGATCGGGGAGTTACTAAAAACAAAACGTAGCTTTTTAGTTGATGGTGGTAGCAGCACACGCACAGAACGCCAGACAATAAGTTTACTAGCCAAAGCTCATGGCTACGACGTACTGCATATATGGGTACAGACCGATGACACCACGGCCAAACTGCGGTCGCTGCGCCGTAACCCACGTCGCTTGGACGATCAATACTCTCCCCAGCTTACCGAAGAACAATTTAGTAGTTTAAGCAAACGTCACACTCCGCCGAACCGCGAAGACCACGTAGTAATCAGTGGCAAACACGCCTTTAGCACTCAAGCTAAAACGGTCCTGCGCCGCTTAAGCGCTCCCCACATCCAAGAAGCCGAGGCTGCTCACGAACAACAGGAACGCCCCAATGAGCGGACGCCTAGCCCTACCGAGCGCCCCGACAACCCAGTTACTAGACGGCGCAGTTTGATTATTTCATAACATGGCAATTACTCTCAATGACAGTGAATTTGGTGCCATAACTCTGCGGCGCTCGGCACTGGCGCGCAGTGTCCGACTAAAAATCAGTCAAAATGGCAAAATTAGCATTTCATTACCAAAATATGCACCACTTTACCTGGCCAAGCGTCTGCTTGACCAATCGCGCTCACAAGTTCGCGAAAATCTAACTCAGACGCAAGACAACCTGACACCGCTGAGTCATGGAGATATTATCGGTAAATCACACCAGCTAGTGATCAGTGACGGACCAGAACTGACATCCCGACTTGTCGATACAACCTTACACATAACCGTTCCCAACATGATGGCGACCCACTCGCCCGAAGTCCAAATCTATATTAAGCAGGCCGCGTTGAAGGCCTTACGCAAGCAGGCAAGGGCATATCTGACACGCCGATTATCGGCTTTAGCCAATCAGCACGGCTTTATATTTTCGGGTACGCGGTTTAGCAACGCAGGCACCAGATGGGGGAGTTGTTCGACACAAGGTACGATCAGCCTTAATATCTGGCTAATGCAGTTGCCTTTTGAACTCATAGACTATGTTATTTTGCACGAACTTTGCCACACCCGCGAAATGAACCATTCGCCGCGTTTTTGGGCACACGTCGAAGCTTTAATACCCAACTACCGACAACTTCGCCACGATCTGAAGGCGCAACACCCCTACTTATAGCGAATAGCGCTTATGGTGTGGCATAATAGGCACCAAGGTGGCAAGCAAGTCTTCATACTACGATAAACCCCTGTTTTTGTTTAAAAACGCGCCGGCGTTTACGCCGTTATTAATGATCATATTTGGCCTGCTAGCCCGCCAAGGGTACGCTGATAGCCGATTTTACAGTGGTGATGTTGAATTTGTTGCAATTGTTACCGTCTACTTAATTGCCTCCATATTAACCATTCGCTATACAGCCGAGAGGCGCAGCCCAGGCCTGCTTGATATTGCAATGTTTGTGGCATTCCATGTCTTGACCGCATTGTTCATTTTCTTTGTGGGCGGCTTCTTGAGCACTTTCTTAGTAATTTGGATTCTGTTGATAATAGGTTCCGAGATCCGTTTTGACGGACGCGGCTTATTAGCCAGTCTTGCAGCCCTGTGTGCAACCGCTGGAGTATTTCTAATCATTTATCCGGATTTGGTATACAGCGAAAAACTTGAGATCCTGCAGAGCACACTGGCAATCGGGGTGATTGCGTTCATCATCTCGCGCATCCGTTCCATAACCGAGCGTGAACGGGCCAGATTAGCGAAAATGAGGCAACAGGAAATTTATCAGCGAGAGCGCCTCATGGCTCTCGTCAACAGTATGGGCGATGCAGTAATTGCCACCGACGAAAGTGGCATTATCAAAGTATACAACTCCACATTTTTAAACCTGCTCGATACCAACCTCGATTTAACCGGCCGATCAATTAACACAGTGTTGAAGCTGCAAGACAGCAAAGATCGTCATTTTGATCTAATAAAAGAGGCTGCGGCCAGACACACAGTTTTTAGCCGTAGCGACCTAGCCCACCAGTTTAGCGATGGTGATATCGTCCGCCTCTACGTAAACGTTGCACCCATACAACCTGGCTATCGCAGTGGTGGTGAGCGAGGTTTTATATTTATTCTGCGTGACATTACCAAAGAAAAGTCACTAGAAGATGAGCGTGATGAATTTGTTTCGGTCGTCAGTCACGAACTGCGCACACCAGTGACCATAGCCGAAGGTAATTTGTCGAATATTAAACTAATGTTCGAGCATAACGTCGATCCAAAGGCGATCATAGCCGCCGTCGATAACTCGCACGAACAAATTGTCTACCTGGCCAAATTGGTTAACGACCTCAGCACTTTGGCCCGCGCCGAACGTGGTACTGCTGGAGGCATTGAACCAATCGACGTCCCCACCATGCTCAACGAAATCTTCGCCGAATACCAGCCTCAGGCCGAAGCTAAAAAACTGTCCCTCAATCTTGATCTTGCTCCCAAACTCGGGCAAGTCTATTCCAACAAGCTATACATGCAGGAAATTATTCAAAACCTAGTTACAAATTCCCTGAAGTACACCAAAGAAGGGTCAATTATTATCCGCGGTACCCAAACAAAGGACTTTGTAGCGGTTTCGATTGCCGACACAGGGATTGGCATTAGCAAAGCCGACCAGAAACGTATTTTTGAAAAGTTTTACCGTTCGGAGGATTACCGGACGCGCGAATCTACCGGCACCGGCCTTGGCCTTTATGTGTGTAAGAAATTAGCCGAAAAGGTAGGTTTAAAGATTGAATTTGAAAGCCGGCTAAATCACGGCTCCACCTTTACGTTAATTATCCCTTTGACCGACCCACCAAAAGAGGCGACTTCACACCCGCCTGTGGCAACCCCAACACCGGATAACATACATTCCGCCCCTTCCAGTTAACCTCCCCAAATTCGTAAGACAACATACTTGTTACTTGTAAGCCGATTTCTTGCAAAACAACCAACGGCCACAACAACACTGCCAGCGGCCAACTCTTAGATTGGCTCTTAGCCATGACGATTGCGTAATTAAGAGTGTGAAGCGCGCTGACGGCTAACCCTAGCCAAAATATCACTCCGTAAGCACCCAAGATAAGCTGTACCACAACGGCAAGCAGAGGCAAAATAAACAGGCCGGCTACAGCCAATACCAACACAAGTACAGCCAGTGGTTGGCGTTTAGCAGTAGGATAGAGTAGCCGTATTGACGTCTCTACTTGGCTGCTCCAGCGTTTGGCAACCGTCAGGCCCATCGCGAAGTCGCCGACAACAAAGTGATAACTGTGACGGGTAAATAATCGTCTGGCAAATGATTCTTCAGGCAAAATTTTCCGACTGACCGATGCCAATCCACCCAGTTGGCGCAAGCTGGTTGCGTTAATCAACCAACATCGGCTCGAAACCGGCACATGGCGGCGGGTGATCGGCCAGACGAGTCGCCAAAAATAATTCATCGTGGGGAATAGTGTAGCCACCGATAAACCCAAACGATTTTGCGGCAAGACGCTCACCATCTCTAAGTTATGAGCCAGCGTGTACTGCATAATCTCAGAAATAGTTTTGGGACCAAAATGTGTGTCGACACTTGCAAAGATAATATAGTCACCAGACGCTTGCTGAGCGAGGGTTTGCATGGCCTGGTTCTTACCCAACCAACCTTCGGCCGGTACATCACCTTGCAAAAAACGCACGCCATCGTGAGCAAATAAACGGATGATGGTCGAAGTAGTGTCCTGTGAGCAATCATCCAGCACCAAAATCTCGAGTTTAGGGTAATCAGACGATAACGCAGCCTGCAAGCATTCGGTCAGGGCATGGTCTTCGTTACGCGCCGGAATACACAGGCTAACTGTCGGTAAGTCTTTTTCACGCAGCGTTTGTTTGGCAATTTCCAGATGGTAATGTCGCATGTTCCAAAGAAGTTGGCCAAAAAATATAACCGCTACACCCAGTGTCATCGAGAACCATAAACTGGCTGCTATTTGCCCGCTGACAGGTACAGGGCTCATATATAACACCAAGACAGCCAGAACACCGGCCAGACCAGCCAGGGCGTTTAGCTGCGTGCTACGTCGCAAGAATTGTCGCTCTAACCTCCCCATAATCAGTCGGGCCGGCAAAATAAACAGCCACAAATGCAAAATGGCTGCCGGCGTTAGTAAAACCCAGCTAAGATGGGATGTGAATAAAAATGGAAAGCTGGCCAACATCAAACCTGCGGCTGCTTCGCTGCCAATGCGTTCAAAGCGTTCAAGACGGGTCGCAGTCACCAAGGTCAACAAGGCTATTGTAGTGCACAGTACCCATATAATCAGCGTTATGCTCATGTTTTTATCCTACCATAGCGCACCTAGAGGTATGTACTTGACGCAACATGACAGGTAGTTTACTATTGACTCAAGACACCTACCACTGATGGTAGGTTTTTAAGTAGGGAGATGCACGTGGCTAAAAAAGCCAGTATAAAAGAACGAACACCTAGCAAGGTTAAGGGGTTACTTAGCAAGCGGGTCGAGGTAACAAAGCGTAAGTCGCTCAGCCGGGACGTAAAAGTCCCACGCTGGATTAGGGCCATCTGGCGATACCTCGCCGGCTCATGGCGCGAATTACGTGAAGTACGTTGGCCAACACGCCGCGTAACCTGGGGTCAGACTTTGGCCGTAATCGGTTTTACAGTTGTTCTAGTAGCTTTTATTTTAGCTCTCGACTACGGATTCGAAATAGTATTTAAGCAGGTAATTTTATAGATGACACAACAACGCTACGACTCTTCCCGCCAGTGGTACGCCATCCACACTTATAGCGGTTACGAAGAAAAAGTATCCGAGAGTATCCGCCAGCGTGTCGATTCCGTCGATATGGCCGATAAAATCTTTGACGTGATGGTACCAAAAGAAAAACAAATCGAGATTAAAAACGGCAAGCGAAAAATTGTCGAAAAGAAAATCTTCCAAGGTTACGTACTAGTAGAAATGAAGATGACCGAAGACGCCTGGTACATCATCCGCAACACGCCAGGTGTCACCGGTTTTGTAGGTAGTGGTTCAACCCCAACCCCAGTCAGTGACGACGAGATGGCTAAAATCAAGAAGCGCATGGGCGTCGACGAGCCAAAACATCGCATCGACTTTGCACCAGGTGAAGTCGTTAGTATCATCGATGGGCCATTCAAGGGCTTTGACGGTGCTATCAACGAAATCGACACCCAAAAAGGCAAGATCAAAGTCTTAGTCAGTATGTTTGGTCGTGACACGCCCGTAGAGCTCGACGCTTTGCAGGTCAAAAAAGTATAAAGATATGGCTTATGATCCCGTCGAGCCAAGCGCTGCTGAGCAAGCACTAGCGGCATACGACAGCTTTGTAGAAGTTGGTGTCGCCCCATTCCAACAGGCCCACGCCAACGCAGTGGGATTGCTTGACGCAGTTAGACCGCAATTGGATGGTCTGCGACCTGAAATGTTAACTTATGATGAGGCAGCTGGGCTAGATGAGAAGCTAGCAGCCGCTAGTTTGGCTTTAAAAGCGCTCCAAATGCGGTTACGAATTTACCGTAAGATACACCTTGAGGTACAACAAGAGATCAAAGGTATCTACCGCGAGGAGTGACAGACCCTATCCAACCTTACTCCTGTACAAAAGCCGGACAATAGGCTATAATCACTCCAGTTACGTACTCCAACAAATAAGCATGCGGGAGGCCTCGAAAGCCGCTAGGACCGCATAAGGAGACATATGGCAAAAGTTGTCAAAGCAAATCTTAAGATGCGCTTGCCCGCAGGGCGAGCTAGTGCTGGGCCACCAGTTGGCTCTATTTTGGGTCAACATGGCCTGAATCTAATGGAGTTTGTACAGGCCTTCAACGACCAAACTAAAGAGCTGAATGGTAAAGAAGTGTTGGTACACGTTAAAGTGTACGAAGACCGCACCATGAGCTTCGAAGTCATCGGTCAACCCGTCGACGACCTTATTCGTGAGGCCGCCAAGTTGGAAAAGGGCTCTGGCAGGCCGCACACCGACAAGGTCGGCAAGATCACAAAAAGCCAAGTCCGCGAAATCGCCGAAAAGAAAATGGCTTTTCTAAACGCTAACGACGTAGAAGCCGCTATGAAAACCGTCGCTGGCACAGCCCGCAGCATGGGCGTAGAAGTGGTGGAGGGCTAATATGGCTACAAAACCTAAGTCAACTGAAGAAGTTAAAGAAAAAGTAGAGAAAAAGGTTGTAGCTACCAAAGTCAAGACAGTTAAAGCCAAGGTTGCCGAGAAGCCAGAAAAAGTAGAAGCAGCTGTAGAAGCAACCGAAGAATCCAAAGTCGAACAAGCTGCAGCCAAAGCCGGTAAACGCAGCGAAAAGGCTATAAAAGAAGTTGAAGAGAAAGTTGCTAAAGAAGAGCGCAAAGCTAAACACGATACCACCCCGCAAGGCGAAGCCGAGGCTAAAGCTAAACCAAAAGCTAAGCCTACTCGCAGTCGCTTCGAGCGCCGCAGCAAAAACTACCGTAAAGTAGCCGAGTTGCTTGAAAAGGGTAAAGCCTACAGCCTTAAAGAAGCCACCGATCTGGCCACCAAAACCAGTGTTGGCAAGTTCGACGCCACTGTCGAGATTCACCTAAACCTGAACGTCGACCCCCGACAAGCTGACCAAAATATCCGTGGTACCGTCAATCTGCCAAACGGTTCGGGCAAAAAAGTTCGTGTAGCTGTTTTTGCCAGCGCCGATCAGCAGGAAAAGGCTAAGAAAGCCGGTGCCGATATTGTTGGCGAAGATGATCTTTTAGCTCAACTGGAAAAAGAAGAAATTAACTTCGACGTGTTAATCAGCACACCTCTGTTAATGCCTAAACTTGGCAAATATGCCCGCCTACTTGGCCCACGTGGCTTAATGCCCAACCCAAAGAGTGGCACAGTTACTGCCAATGTTGCCAAGGCCGTTACCGAAGCTAAGGCTGGTAAGGTTGAGTATCGCGTTGACAAACAGTCCATTGTGCACCTCGGAGTAGGTAAGGTCAGCTTTGGTGGTGCCAAATTATATGACAACGCCAAGGCCTTTTTAGATAACGTTAGCAGCAACAAACCAGCTAGTATAAAAGGTGCCCTGATTAAGGGAATCGCCATTACCACGACGATGGGCCCAGGCATAAAGGTAGATAGTAACCAACTATAGATTATGTCAGAAGTGGTGGGCTTCGACGATCCATATATTGACAGTAGTGATCCGCGGTTGACTTCGCATGAGTACGGATTGCTATTATTGCAAAGCAGGCTCGATCGGCAACAGGCGTTGGTTGATGCTGAGATTGCTGCCACAAGAACGGCATTGGAATCACTCAACGCCATCTTAAAACGTACGCCGAGTGGCTCGAGCAAAATATCTGAAATGACAGAATCAGCTTAACCCGCAACGTCTTTTGCTTTATGCTAGAGGTATGGGTGAGTTGCTTGGTGTTACCGGCGCGATTGGCAGTGGTAAAACTACTTTTGCCGATTGCCTAGCGCAAGTTGTAGCAGATCACGCCCAATATGAGACCTGGCATGTGGTGGCCGAAATCGCAAACGCATTTAACAAAGCCCTCAAAGCCGAACTAGGTTACGAAACAGCTAGCAACAATATCGACCTGGCCAACCAAGTACTGATCTGGTTACCAGAATCCATAAGTGAACATCTGCACCACGACGTGGTATGGAATCAATTAGCCTTTGACAAACACCATGCTTTGGCTCACCCCGAACTGTACGAAAAATTGTTTATCTACTTTGAACTTGTCAAGGAAAAACCAATTCTACTTAATCGAGAATTATCGTCAAAGAACAAAGAAAAGTACCGCAGTTTATTGCAATGGCTAGGCAGCTACCTTGTAATCAAAATCAGCAAGACGATCTGGTATGACGAACTGATGCGTCGTATTGAACTACACGACAAAGAGAAATCTTTGGTGATCATATCTGGTGTCCGTTATCCCAGCGATGCCGAAATTATACACGCACACGATGGACTAGTAGTGGGCATAGAACGACCGGGCATGCATAGTCAAAGCAGCGACCTGACAGAAGCCCAGCGTCGGAATATTAAACCCGATATTAAAATTGTTAACAATGGCCGTATTGTCGATCTCAAATCGATTGCCGAAATCATGTGGCGTGATATTTGCGCTGGCAATCCTAAAGCAGTTTATAAGTCAGTTTAGCCTAGAACTTGGTAATGCAAGGCTAGCGTGTTGTCATTGAGCTTATTGCAAGATACGAGTTTTAAATTTATGTCCATCGCGGCGTTGAACAAACGCACGCCGGTGCCAAAAACCTTGGGTTCGACGGTCAGATACAAGTCTGTTACCACGCCCGATTTCATAAATAAGTTATAAATTTGCGCACCACCACAGACCGCCACAGCCGGAAAGCCTTCTTTTTTTAGACGAGCAACAACTTCGGATGGTGGGTCGCTGGTAATCTCGGTTGGATCAGGGCGGACATCAGCTGGGTAGGCATCCTTGCGCGAACTGTAAACCACGATCTTCCTCTTTGGTAACTTTCGGCCGGCAGCCAAAATCGTATCAAAAGTCCGCGAACCCATAACAAGTACGCCGGCTTCTTTGGTCAATTTAACAAAATGCTGTACGTCCTCAGGGCTAGTCCAATTCATTACGAAGTCGTTGGCGTCTTGGGCCAGTAGGCCATCGGCAGTCAGCGAAGCTATTATAAAAACTTTCATTCTGCATCGATTATAGCGTACTGTTTAGGAGATGGAGAGGAAAACAGTCACCGATATTCTGAGGCTTTACGGCGTGTCTTACCGCCAAATCTTGCCGCATCAAACTGGCTATCGCAACCATGTATACCCAATAAAGCTGGCTAACGGCGGTACGTGTAACCTAATTATCTATAAGAATGAACCTGGTATCCTATCACGTATTAAAGCTGTAAACAGCCTGGGTAGTTTTTTAGCCGAGTATGGTTTTCCAGCGCGTAAACTCTATAAAGCGGGAATCGTACAGTTAAAATCATCTTTACGCACGCGTTATGCTGCTCTTTACAACTATCTGCCAGGACAAACAATTCCCTGGGAAGCATACACTATGGAACACCTTAAGGCCCTAGGCGGCGCCATGGGTCAGTTGCATACCCTGCTTGTTGGTTATGATGGTGAGCTGCCGTCGGCAACATATGAGCTACGGCAGTACGCGAAGCGCATGCAGCGATACTTCAACCAAACTGGCGCCAAAACTGCGCTTAAAGATAAACTAGGCTTAAATGCACCGCCGATTGATTTTACTGCTATTCTCGATACTTGCCAAAATCTGCCCGGCCAGCATGCCCTCCACCTTGATTTTGTACGAGGCAATATTTTGTTCCAGAATAAAATCGTAGTTGGTGTTCTTGATTTTGAAAAAGCTGCTCACGGCCATCCTATACTTGACGTCGCGCGCACTTTAGCTTTCTTACTTGTCGACTGCAAATACAAACCCGAAGTTAAAATCCGCAAATACTTCCTGACCTCAGGTTACAACAAGCGCGGTCTTACTAAACTAGATGTTGCTGCGCCAATTCTCGAATCACTCATCGACTTCTTCTTGCTACACGATTTTTACAAGTTTTTACGACATAACCCCTACGAATCATTACCAGATAACGAGCACTTTATGCGCACCAAAGCGTTGTTAGTAAAACGTGGTCGGTTGACGCCTATCCAATGATAGAATAAGGATAACTTGTAGAGGAGGGGATTATGGCCTTACCGTCGGTGTGGAAAAAACAGGTAGTTTCGCAAAGCGACTTGATGACCTTGCACGAAAAACTTAAAGACAAAGGCAAGACCATTGTATTTACCGCCGGTTCATGGGATCTGTTACATGTCGGTCAATGCCGATATCTGGAAGAGTCAAAAAAAGAAGCGGATATTTTAGTTGTTGGCGTTAGCAGCAACGAAGCCATTCGCAAAGTAAAGGGCCCAAACAAGCCAATTCTAGACGAAAAAATCCGGGCAGAAATGCTAACATACCTGCGCAGCGTTGATTTTGTAACCATTCTGCCAGAACCAAGTTGCAATGCGTCGCTCGGCCTATTAAAACCAGACGTCTTTATTACCGTTAAAGAAGATTGGGCGGCAAACTACAAAGAATCTAAAGAGTATAAAACTGTCACTAAATATGGCGGGGTTGTAAAAGTTGTCGATCGCCAATCAACGGTGCTTTCGACCACCAAGATTGTGCAACGTGCCATCGGCGGCCAACTTGGTGATGTTTTTAAAGACTTTATGGAGCTGCGTAAAGACCCGCTGAAAGAGCGTTAATGAAACTGCCACCCGAAGAACAGAAGAAACAAGAAGCTTACCGCGACGCCCGAATTACCGATAAATACGATAATATCTGGCAGAATGTCGGCAAATGTGTGTTTTGTGATATGCGTGAAAAATATATAGTCCATGAAGAAAACGGCGTTGTTTTAACAGTTTTACTCTTTGCCTACATCGACGGCCATATGATGGTGGTACCACGTCGGCACGTCCGCTCACTTAAAGAACTAACTCCTTTGGAATGGGAAACTTTCAGAAAGTTGATGTACATTGCCAAAAAGCTTATACGCACAGTGCATGGTATAAAAGGAGTTCAGTATATTCAAAAAGAGGGTCCCAACTCACAGAGTACTGTTGAACACCTTCACTTCCACTGTATACCTTTTGACGCTCCAGACCTTAGTACCTGGAACATACGCAAACTAAAAAACACACCACTCGAAAACGCCGCTGCCTATCAAACACACTCCAAACAGATTGCAGCTCTGAGCCAAAGATTCGACGCCAAATATCGGGAAGATGAGTTATGAACTTCGATTGGTCCGACCTGGCCTTCGGCAGCAAAAAATCCATTAATAGTTTAAAAGCTGTCTTTCTTGCTGCTCCGCGCGAAATAAGCCCAACCCGTTTTAGACAACTAGTTAAAACTTATCTGCCACAAGGCAACATTGTTTTGGGGCTTGCCAAAGAATCGTACATCTTAGGCTTTGAAGAACAGCCACAATTTAGAACGCTAAGACTAAAAACAGTCCAAGTGATCATCGACAAAGTCAATGGCAGTAGCACCACCCACAAAATATCTACGTTGAGTTATTTCCAGCGAGAGCTAAATTTTATTCTGCAAAAAATCTCGTTTAAAAAAGCCGTGTTTATTAATGGTTCGTGGAGGCAAATGTTCCACACCCTACCGCAGTATTACACGCTAGTAAACCGCGGCACTACCTACCAACTTGTTTCGCCATTTACAGATGAAGCTGAGGCCAGAGACTACGAAAGAGCCACGAAACTGCCCACACTGCCAAAGACAGGGGAATTCACCGCATCCGAAATGTTGCAACTTGCAAGCGAGGTTGCCAAACATTCCTACGACTACAGTTTCCAAACAGGTGCGATGCTTGGTAAAAAACATGGCACTAAATACCAACTGCTCGCTTCCACCTTCAACAAAGTAGTGCCCTATCAGACCCATGCAATGCATTTTGGTGCCAGCCGCGAAGCCAACTTTTCACCAATGAATGACCTAAACCACTACGATACCAATCACGCCGAAGTCGAGCTTATGATCAAAGCTCAAAAAGAAAGACTCAATCTACACGGCACCACATTATTTATCAATTTACTGCCATGCCCAAGTTGTGCCCGTATGTTCACTCAAACCGATATAACCGAATTTGTTTACCGCGAAGATCACTCCGATGGTTATGGCTTAAAAATGCTCGAAGCAGCAGGTAAAAAAGTAACTAGGATCGTGGGGTAATATGGCACATCCCGAATATCAATATCTAAAACTGATCGTCGACATATTGAAGGATGGCAAAAGTAAACCATCTCGCGGCATTCATCCCTTAAAATCGTTGTTCGGCTATCAGGTGCGTTTTGACATGCGCCAGGGCTTCCCGCTACTAACCACCAAAAAAATGCCGTTTAAAATTCTGCTGCATGAGCTATTTTGGTTTATTTCGGGCAGTTCCAAAATCGATTACCTGCACGAGCACAAAATCCACTATTGGGACGACTTTGCAGCCGGCAAACCAGACCTAGGCCGAGTATACGGTGTGCAATGGCGCCATTGGCGGCGACCCGACGGGACCGAGTTTGATCAGCTGCAATGGGCGATTGATGAACTTAAGAACAACCCCGACTCCAAAGCTATTTTGGTTAATGCCTGGAATGCTGGTGAACTCAAAGAAATGCGCCTCCCCCCCTGTCACACCATGTTCCAGTTCGATCTGACCAAAGGCAAGCTGCGAATGCATCTTTACCAGCGCTCCTGGGATGTATTTTTGGGTGCACCATTTAACATTGCCCAGTATTCGATGTTACTGCACATGGTAGCATATTTAATTGGTGCTGAGCCTCGCGAGCTAATTGTCTCGGCTGGAAACGCTCATTTGTACGTTAACCACATCGAAGCTGCCAAGGAGCAGATAAAACGCAAACCATTCCCGTTCCCAAAGTTAAAAATTGTTGGTGAAGTCAGAAGTATTGACGATTTTAAAGAAGAAAATTTTGTGCTTGAAGGCTACCAAGCTCACCCGCATATTAAAACTGACCTTGTCATTCTCTAAAACAATTTAAAACTTCACTTCGACAGTTATGCTATCGTCTTTAGCGTCTAGGCCAGACGGGTTATCCTTTTGCAAAATCAAGAAACCAGTTTTAGTATCACCGGGGTTGAAGGTTAGTGTGGCCGTAAAAGGTACATAATCGTCGGTCATCCAGTCGCCCTCAAGTTTTGCAGCGGCATTTGCTAGAGCATTTGCTTGCTCGCCAGTTATTTTAACAGGGAATGACCCTTCGAACGACCAACTGCCCGGAACTTCGCCACGCACCTTCACTGGGCTGGTAACAGTTGCACCGCTTATCGGCTCGTACAGCCTAATCTTTATTCCCTTTAAAGATGTGTATTCCTTGTAGCTGGCTGCTGGCGATTGATTTTGGTTTGAGTTCGGTGTGGTGCCGTTGGGGCTTGACACGGGTAGTGGTTCGGCAGGCTTAAACATCCACAACCAAAGTGCCCCAGCCACTAAAACGCTCATAACTAAAACAATAATCGGTATGATAACTTTCTTTGTCATATTACCTCCATACTTTAAGTGTACTCCTATGCACTATATGTAGTGTGACACCACAACCAATTGCACCAAGCCGACTTCGAACAAATTGTCTAGTCTTTGACTTGTCCTAGTATTTTGGCTAGGTTGATGCCTTGGCCACGCACTGGCTTCCATATGTCACCAACCCTAGTTAGACGACGTAACGCGTTTTTGATTGTAAAGTCATTAGGACTTAAGCCAGCTTTAACTTCGTCCCAATGAAGCGGCATCGAGACAGTAGCTTCCGGTGTTGGGCGTAGTGAGTACGGAGCTGCAAGGGTTTGACCCTCGCGATTTTGCAGGTAGTCCAAATATATCCTATGTTGCCGTTTTTCAGGCATGCGCTCGACGCTAGTGATCTTTGGTAAGCGTTTGTTTACCTCTAGTACGATTAAGTGGGCTAAGTTCTTTGTCTGCTCGTATGTGTATTTAGCACCCGCAGGAATAAATACGTGCAGACCAGTCTTGCCCGAGGTTTTAGGATAAGTTGGTATCTGCCATTCATCACAAACTGTTTTGACCACCCGAGCGACTTCTATGACTTTTGCAAAACTTACACCCTCAGGGTCGAGGTCGATAATAATCCAGTCGGGTTTCTGCAGATGTTTAACCCGCGAATTCCAGGGGTTAATTTCGACACACCCAAGTTGGACCATATAAAGTAAAGTGTCCAGATTGTTGCCGACAATCCAGTGAAGATTTTCGTTATTAGATTCCGAGAATATGTCGGCGTGCGGCACCCAGTCTGGTAAATGTTCATTGTTTTTTTGATAAAAACTTTCGCCGGTTATACCATCTGGCATGCGGTTCATCGAGCATGGACGGTCTTTAACGTACGGTAGAATGTAGTCGGCCATTGATTCGTAATACTTAAAAATATCACCTTTGGTATATTTTTGTTTCGGAAAGAAGATTTTATCCAGATGTGTTTGCTCGAACGGCAGACCGCTGGTGTTCTTAGTAGCAGGCGGTAATGTTTTTGACTTTTCGCGGTGAACAGCTTTCGGTTTTTTGTCTGGGCGCAGGCCTTCAAATTGTGGGTGACGCATATAACCTTCCTTAGTCCATTCTGTAAAACTCATCTCACAGACCAACTCTGGACGCACCCAATGAACCGGCGCGTTAGATTTTGGCAACGATGTAAATGGCGAGGTTTGGCGTTCAAGCTTAGCCAACTTATCACGTAGTTGCTTACGTTGCTCATCGGGTATACCGCCACCGGAGTGACCGGCATAAACCAGCTTGCCATTATCATACACGCCGACAATCAGCGAGCCCAGATACTGCCGGCTGCCACGAGGTTCGGTATAACCGCCAATTACAACTTCTTGGCGCAGGCCTGTTTTAATCTTTAGCCAGTCAGTACCACGATCAGCCTCCCGGTAAGGGCTAGAACCGTTTTTAGCCACCATACCTTCCAAGCCCTGCTTTTTCATCTTTGCAAACAACTCCTCGCCCTTGGTTTCGACATGATCGCTATATTGTAGGATGTCGTTTTTAGGTAGCACCGATTTTAAAACTTGTTTTCGTTCAACCAGTGGCATCTTGCGTAGATCGTGGCCGTCGCACCATAAAATATCAAAAATATAGTAACGAAGTTCACCTTGCGGGTCACGATGCCAGTTTTGCAACCATTCAAAATGCGAAGTACCGCTACTATCAACCACCACAATCTCACCGTCAACAACTACATCGTGCTTAAAAGCCCGGAGCGCTTCGTAAACCGGTGGGTATTTTTGGCTAAAATCGATCTGATTACGCGAGTAAAGTTGCAAGGCACTGCCTTTTTTGCTGCCTACTGCTCTAAAGCCGTCCCACTTAATTTCGAACAGCCAGTCATCACGGCTAAATGGCTCATCAACCAGTGTGCAAAGCATGGGTTTAACCCGCCAGGGTGTACTTTTTTTGGGATAAGATTTTAGGTCGAGTAGTTTACCGCCAAGGTCATCGACACGTTTGTGACTTTTAACAGATTCATTTTGCTTTGTAATGTCGGCTCCGGAAGCAAATTCGTCACCCTTTTTCACCAGCAACCAGGCGTTTTGTTCGGTAGCGTCCTGCATCTTTATTAGCGCAAACTCGCCTTTAAGTTTTTTGCCGTGCAGGATAAACGTCAGGTGGCCTTTTTTGAGTTCAGTACGCATGGTCTTTTCGTCATCGCCAGGCTTACCTTTGCGCGCTTCGTACCAACCTTCATCCCAAATAATAACGTTACCGGCACCATAGCTGCCCTCGGGAATAACACCTTCGAATTTTCGGTACTCGAACGGGTGATCTTCGGTGCTGATGGCCAAGTGGTGCTCGTGTGGGTTAAGGCTTGGACCTTTGGGAACAGCCCAACTTTTGAGTACCCCGTCAATTTCCAGCCGGAAATCATAATGCAACTGCGACGCATGATGTTCTTGCACCACAAAAGCCAGTTTCTTGCTGTGGTTGGGCTTAGGTTTACCCGTAGGTTCGGGTGTTAGCTTGAAGTTTCGTTTCTTAAAATATTGCCCAAGGCCCACGCTATTAATCCTTAAGACTGGCTTTGAGGGCGCTCATTAGATCCTTGGTGGTCGTGGGGTTGGTAGATTTTGGCGCTTTTTTAGGCCTGCTACCTTTAGCCCCGGCCTTGATCATTTCTTCCAGCTCTTCCGTATACGTGTCATGCAGATCTTCGGCGATAAACGGTTTTGTTTCCTGACGGACTAACCTGAGGGCAGTTTCGGTTTCTTTGGTAGTGACATTTTTATCGGTCGGAAAATGTAGCTCACCTGGTTCGCGCAAGTCAGTCGGGAAGCGCATTTGCTCAAGTACCAGCGCTCGGCCGAGTGGTTTAATAACCGCCACGTGTTCTCGTTCATGTAGTACAAACTTTGTAAGGGCGACCTTGCCAGACTTTTGCAGTGCCAACCGAAGCAGGGCATAGGCTTTGTCGCCACCTTTAACAACCTCTAGATAATATGGCTTTTCAAAATAGCGTAAGTCGATATCAGATTCGTTAACAAACTGCACAATATCGATAGTTTGCGTTCGTTTTACGTCAAGACTCTCGAGATCTTTTTGACTCAAAACAACATAATCACCCTCACGATATTCGTAACCTTTTACAATATCGTTCCAGGGTACTTCCTGGCCATCTTTGCGGCAGATTCTGGCAAAACGGATAGGCGAGTGATCGGCCTTATGTAACATATCAAGGTCAATCCCCTCGCGATGATTAACCCCGCTATACATCCGCACCGGAATGTTTATGAGACCAAAGCTTATCGAACCATTCCAAATAGGTCGCATATTTTAATGGTACTACAAAGGCATCAAAGCCGCATACCATTGACAAAACGTGCAAGCTTAATTAGTATGGCTTGAGGATTATTATTAACAGGGAATAGTTAGCCCTTTAACAAGGCGGCACGAGGAACTCCACACGGAGTTCCTTTTTTTAACCAAAAGTTGTCACAAACAATTGTAATTATGAGGAGGGTACGAATATGATCAGCATGTTCGACTACAGCCAAGCAGTTGGCAAGATGCGCGAGTTTTTTGAAGGTAGGGGATTTATAGAGGTACCGATTCAGTCACGGCTTTCGATTTTGGCGGCTTGCGAAGACCCCAAGACCGTAAGTAAATTTGAGTTTACTAATGTTACGTGGCCCCTCCCACAAACAGGGCAAATGTGGTTGGAATACGAATTGTTGAAGAACCCGGCAGTTGCCGGTGTTTTTTGTGTCACGACAAGTTACCGTGACGAACCAACACCAATCCCGGGACGTCACGAACGCATCTTTCCGATGTTCGAGTTCGAAAGCCATGGTTCACTCAAAGATCTTAAGCAGCTCGAAAAGGACTTGCTAAGCCACATCGGCTTTACTAGCCCGCAAGCCGAAGTTAACTATGACGAGGCCGCTAAGTTCTACAAAACCAGTACCCTAGAATCCGAACATGAGCTAAAAATGGTAAAAGACTTCGCACCAATAACCTTCCTGCAGCATTTCCCAGCCCGCACCAGCCCATTCTGGAACATGAAGCAACTGAGCGAAGATGAGTTCGCTAAAATCGACGTAATAATACATGGTCAAGAAACTGTCGGCAGTGCCGAGCGTAGTAGCAACGCCGAAGAAATGCGTCACAACTTCTACACTATCAGCGAAGGCAAGTATGCCGAATTACTGTTCAAACTGTTCACCAAAGAGCGTGTCGAAGCCGAACTTGAAGCTTATCTGAAGCTACCAATGATCCCACGCTTTGGCGCCGGCATTGGTGTAACACGAATGATACGAGCCATGCGCATGGAAGGCTTGCTCGACGAGAACGTCGAAACTAGGCAGCAACTCGCGCCTGCCTTCGCCTAAGAACAATCTTGTATAATTGTTGTGCTAAGCCGCAAACTGTGTTACTGTTTGCCCATGAAGAAATTTAGCTTCAACACTTTTATCGTTCGTCGCGACAGCTCACGTACCCACGGGAGTTGTCCTTGTAATTGCTAATCTAAAAAATCGCTAGGCTCCAGACAGCTCCCGTAAATAGGGAGCTTTTTAACGTTTTAAATATGGAGTTTTACAAAGGACAATGAAATGAGTTTAGAGATACAACTATTTAGTGAATTGCCGGAGCCACTGGCAGTGCAGACTGCTGACATTTTGTCAGCCTACACCAAAGGTGAGCTTGGCGAAGTGCCACAAATGCTGCCAGTTGAGCCCACGGATATACGTAACAAATACATGGGTTTTGTGGCTCTACAAGCAGGCGCTGTGGCAGGTTATGTTGGCGCTATGACGCCCGAAATCTGGAACGGCAAACCGATGGTCGAAGTGGGTAGTTTGTTAGTATTACCTGAGCATCGCAAACAGGGCATCGCCCACAAGCTTGTTGCGGTAGTTACTAAGTCACTCACAGCCGAAGGCGATATACCCTACGCCTTTTGTAACCCAAAAAGTAAGACAATATTCGCTGATGCAGGCTACATCAACGCTGCCTATGGTGAGGTGCCGCAGAGCGCTTTTAGCCTATGCAGCACCTGCCCGGCGAAGCCCGTCAACGGCTGCTGTGACGAAGTAATGATATTGAAAGGGAGTAACATATGATTTTCCCAAAAATAGTTATGATTGCTGGAGCTCGACCGGGCCCCACCATCGCAATTTTTGCTGGTGTCCATGGTAACGAACTTGCCGGTGTGTTAGCTTTGCAGGAATTAATCCCTACCTTAGAAGTCACCAAGGGCAAGGTCTTTATTGCCTTCGCTAATCCGCCAGCTATCGAAGCTGGAGTGCGTATGGTGGGCAAAAACCTGAATCGTTGTTTCTTTAAAGAAAACCAGGGAACCACGTCCGAAGACACCCGAGCCAGGGAACTGATGCGAGTGCTGGATAAGTGTGATGCACTTCTAGATCTTCATATGTTTTACGACGATAAGGGCTCACCGTTTGTTATTTGCGAAGACCCGGCGATCGATATTGCGCTTAAGTTCGACGTGGATATTATTTCCACAAACTGGACAAAAACGGAACCGGGCGCGAGTGATGGCTATATGCACTCAAACGGCAAAATTGGCCTCTGTGTTGAATGCGGACCAATTTCTCAATGGATGATGTACAAAGAATTTGCTAAAACAACAATCTACCAATTTTTAAAACATTTTGACATGACCGACCAACCTGTTGAGTACTCAGCCAGACCAAAGCGAGTAATAAAAGCCAAAAAAATAGTTTATAAAAAATCCAAGCATTTCATATTGAGTGCAAGATTGCATAATTTTGATGCCTTGCAGGCTGGGCAGATCATCGCTACCGAGGGTAAAAAGAAATATATAGCAAAGCCTGGAGAATATATTATCTTCCCTCATTACAATGCGCGCATTGGAGAGGAGGCGTATATAATTGGCACCGAATTAGAATAAAGATTTGCCTAAGGGGACCGACATTTGCTGTGTTATGTTTGTAATAATCTATACGCGGCTAAATGCTCAGCACACATCCTATCAACAGTAAATTTAGTTTCAAAGCTTGTGTGGCAGGCATTGCGGTCAATTTCTGATACATCGGATATTGCTTCAGTCATCTCATCTACACTTTTAACGACAAAACCGGTTATGCCGTCTTCGACAACTTCAGGCAGAGCACCAGATTTTAAGACGATTACTGGCGTAGCGCAAGCCATAGCCTCTATAGCAACTAGTCCAAAAGGTTCAGCAAATTGGGAAGGAACAATTAGGGCACGCGCATTGCCTAAAAAGTCTTGCAGCTCGGCGTCCGACTTAAGAAAGCCGACATATTCGACTTGCTTGCCGTCAATCTGAGGCGCAATTTGCTCCTGCCAATAAGTGTCTTTATCGCCACTGTAGTGCTTACCAGCAATCTTGAGTTTTACGCCAGCTTTCTTGGCCGCTGCAATAGCCAAATCAACGCCTTTGGGTTGGATTATTCTACCTAAATAAGCAATGTAATCACCACGCGGCACTAGGTTAGGTTTAAACCGCTGCTCGGGTATGCCATGGTAAACATTTGCTATCCAGTTTGTGTCCGCTGGCATGCCCTGGCGCTGGGCAAGCGACATCGAGATCCAGTTTAGGCGTTTATATTTTGGAAATAGATTCTTGTACTTCACCAAAAAGTTAAATGGGTCATGGTGAGTAAAAACCACTGGCTGCTTACACAACTCTGAAAAGGGCAGAGCGGTTTCTTCTTCGTTGGTATAAATATGGACGATATCTAACTCGCCGATATTGGCCATGGCGTAAGCCTTGGCTATTAGCTCGGCTTGTGTCTGGCGAGCAAGCGTAATAAATGTGAAGGGGTGTTTTTTAAGCAAATCTAAGTACGTATCGCCTCGACCAGCCAGTTCCTGCTCAAAATATGTTAGATCCCCAGTGATATTCTTAACTGAGGTATCGACTGGGCCGGGAGAAAACAAAGTGACGTCTGCACCGAGATTTTTAAGCCCTTCAGCTAGCTCTAGAGCAAGTTTGCCCGGTGAAAATATGACATGTGACAAAATATCCCTATGCATAAAAATATGCGGGACGACCAGCCCGATACGTAGAGGCTTATTGTTTTTCTTTGGTGTCATCATCTTGATCCAAAAAGCTCAGATCAAGTTCTTCATCAGCTACATCTGCGTCGCCATAGTAGCCATCAGCCTGTGCGTCTTGACCCTGGGTGTCCTGGTTCTGGATAGTTTGGTCATGCATGGTGCGCCCCTCCTTAGTAACCACCTAAATTATGAAGTTCCGTGCCCATTTTGTAAAGCCGCCTCATACCAGGCCTCGCGCAGTTCGGCGTAATTGTCGAGTAGTGGATCAGGTTGTCCGTCGTGCCCATGACTTTCAAACGCATCACGGTAAACATAGGCCGTACTACTAACGGGTATTATCGCCGGATGACGCGTTGTAATAAAGTCATTGAAACGCCAAAACAAACCGTCGGTGAGCACAACACCATCGTTTGGTTGCTCAGCCATAGCTAAGATTATTCTGCGTGATTCGTCTGAAGATAACTTCGCCAAGTCTACTAAGAGTTCTGAGCGTTTATTTATTCTCATTCGCTCATTGCGATTATTTATAAATGTAGCTTTTTTTGTATTGCGACCCACATAAAGCAAACCGTCTCTTAACATGCCGGGTTCAATTTCATAAAGGTGCATAGAACAGGTGTCCTCAGAAATTTCGTGCCTTTGGCACCAATACTGCTCAGACAACACTGGGTCAGTCATCAAACTTCTAACAAGGTCATCTACCTGCCCGTCCAGTTCATTTGCGCCGTCCCAATCGCCGGTGTGCTCTATGCGTTTAAGATCTATTGCGCATAAGGCGTCATTCTCGACAAAAGCTACAAAACGCTCAGCCGCAGTGACTCCAGTAGGTCGACCGCTCTCGTCATCAAGCGCAGGTAGGCTCTGGATGATATGAAGCCTTCTTTGATCAATCTCGTTTAACAAACCCTGTGCTATCTCCCAGTCAATCTCGGGATTACCGTGATCCTCAACAGCAGCTCTAAGCGTAATTTCACCAGGCTCCAGACAGAAAGCGTTAACTTCGCGGTAAGCTTTGCGACGTGCCCGGGCGAGTTCAACTACAAGTGCAACTGCCGGGCTTATACCCGGATCACGTTCTGAATGATTAACTGTTTGAGCCATAATATATAATTTGTTGAGTCTGTGGGCATAGTACGTATGCGTATACCCATAACCCGCGTTGATTGCCGGTTCAAGAACGGCGCAGGGTGATTAACCCCCGTGAGCCTGTAGACGGCCAGTATCACAGGCTCACGGCGACCAATCAACTTCTAGCCAGAAACGAAAAACCGGACTCATCCTTTCATGGGGTTGAGCCCGGTTCGTTTGTCAGTTTCTGCTTATGTCTTATGAACGAAGGTCAACCCCTGAGTCAGGCATGAGAATAATAAAGCTAAAGTCCTTAGCTTGCTTGCTCGTGGTGTGGGCCCAACGGTTGATAGTGTTCACAAACAACATTTACGCACAGACATTGTGGGCTGTCAAGTGCATGACTTGCACACCATTTAATAACTGCTACGGCTGGCCAAAAACGTTGACACACGCACAATGTTTGTGTACAATTCTGGGTGAACATTACCAAAGACAGTAGCTGCCGTGAAAAGGCTTAATCCGCTACCGAGGAAATGAGACAAACAATTGTTCTCTCCCTGAATAAGAGTCTTTGGTAATACGAGAATCAAAGACTCTTTTAAATTCTTTGCGCTTCTCGGTTAGGCAACTTAACAATCTGGTCGGATTAAATGTAAGAGATAGGAGTTTTAATATGGCGATTTCTCGTCAGAAAAAAGAGACTCAAGTCGAAGAACTTGTCGCCTTGCTGGGCAGCGCTAAGCTGACAGTTATGGCTAAATACAATGGCTTGAGTGTAAAAGAACTCCAAAGCTTGCGCCGCGCCGCCCGCGAAGCCGATATCACCATTAAAGTAGTCAAAAACCGCTTGGTGCGTATCGCCCTGGGCCAAACCACGAATTTAAAGTCTGTTGACACAGCAGGCTTGCAAGGCCAACTACTTTACGCCATCGGCTCTACCGACGAAGTTGCCCCAGCTCAAGTGCTGGCCAGATTCGCCAAAGAGCACGAAGCCTTGCGAATGGTTGGTGCCATCGACAACGCCGGTACCTTACTGGCAGAAGCCGATGTTAAAGCCCTGGCTAGCCTACCTACCAAGGAGCAACTCCGTGGGATGTTGGTTGGTACTTTGGCCGCTCCGCTCAGCGGATTTGTCAATATCTTGGCTGGCAACTTACGTGGTGTAATGAACGTGTTGAACGCACGTGCCAAAGCTTTGGAATAATAATTTTCGTATTTTAAGGAGAAATGTAATGGCAGACGAAGAAAAGAAAACCGTCGAAGTACCAGCCGAATTCAAGAAGCTGGTCGACGAACTCGACAAAATGAGCGCACTGGAAGTAAGCAAATTTGTTAAATTCCTTGAAGAGCACTGGGGTGTAAGCGCAGCTGCTCCGGCAATGGCCATGGCCATGCCTGCAGCTGGTGGCGAAGCCGCTGGTGCTGCTGAAGAAACCAAGAGCGAATACAACGTAACACTTAAAGAAGCCGGTGGCCAAAAGGTTGCCGTCATCAAGGCTGTTAAGGATGTAACTGGCTTGGGCCTTGGCGAAGCCAAAGCCCTAGTCGACAATGCTCCAAGCGTAGTCAAAGAAAAAGTTAGCAAAGACGAAGCTGACGCCGCCAAAAAGACTTTGGAAGAAGCCGGCGCAACCGTCGAAGTAACCTAAAGCCGCTTAGACAACCGACCAGATCACTATTAAACACCCGCGCGAGTTAGCGGGTGTTTTTTATTTTGCTTTGGGGCCTTGTCAATCATATTTGAGTGGAGTATACTTCGGCCTGTGAGTAAGTATATGTTTATTAACCTCGTGATTATGTCCCATAAGGCGGCGCGGGCTTAAATTGCTAAAAAAATAACAAGTCAGCCGCCGAGCAAGGCGGTTTTTTGTTGGAGAGAATTATGCCGGTTAGATCAAGTGAACAATTATTAGACATCGCCAAACGACTTATAAGTATTGAGTCGGTTGCTTTAAATCCAGACGGCCTACGGGAAGCTTACGATGTTATTGTTCAAATGTTAATAACTTGCGGCAAAAATATAACCATCGAGCACTTCGAGAAAGATGGTATACCCAGTTTACTAGCGTACAGAGGCCCCCACCAACCAGACAACTTCAGAATCATGTTGAATGGTCATGTGGATGTTGTCCCGGGTAAACCAAGCCAGTTCAAGCCGGTACTCAAAAATGGCAAACTATACGGTCGAGGTTCCCATGACATGAAAGCGGCGGCAGTCATACTAACTGACGTTTTTTGTGAATACGTTGATAAAGTGCCTTACGCCCTGGGGCTGCAAATTGTAACTGACGAAGAGAGCTCCGGCCTGCGGGGAACTAAATACCAGATAGAGAGTGGTGTTAGAGCGGATTTCGTGATTTGTGGTGAATGTGGTCGCGATGTAGACAAATACGAGATCGCTAATGAATGTAAAGGTATGGCAGTTGTCGAATTAGAGTTTGGCGGTACATCGGCTCATGGCGCCTATTTATGGAAAGGCGAAAACGCAATTTTGCGAGCAACTAAATTTGCCGATGCCTTGCTCAAGCGATACCCACTGCCGGCACAAGAGGTACACCACACAACCGTAAACATATCTTCTATAGCCACCAACAATACCGCCCACACTAAAGTCCCAGACCATGCATCGATGAGACTAGATATTCGTTTTGCAAACGATGACCCGCACTTCCGAAGCAAACAACACCTAGCGGCTCTGGTGGAAGAGCTCGATCCTTTGGCGCGTATAACTGACATTCCGTCGCTAGAACCGCCGTTCTACTCTAGCCCCAAAAACCCTTTGTTCATGCAGCTTAAAGCCGCTGCCGAGAAGATTGAAGGCCATAAGTTTGAAGCGGTCAAAAGGCATGGTACAAGTGACGGACGTTATTATGGGCTTGTTGGCGACCAGGCTTGTGAATTCGGTATTGCTGGCAGAGGTCATCACTCTAACAACGAGTACATAACCGTCGATGCATTCGAAAAGTACCATAAAACAATGCAAGCTTTCTTGGCAAAATCAATCAAGACTGAGGCCAACCACACCAATACTATAGCTTACATAGCTCGACCCTAGAGAAGTACTCTAACACTAGGTGCAGCTTGCCTGTGGATAACTTTATTGACCACTGACGACCTTGATGCTATGCTGACGGCAAGTGATCGGGTTGCGAGGAACTGAAAAGCCCGAAAACAAAACAAAAGGATATCCACCATGGCAGATTTACCAGAGAAGCAGATTAAACGGCTGAAGTCGCTCATTCAGGACGCCGAGACTAACTTAGCTGCTGCTAAAGAATTACTAATTAGCCTTGTTGGCGAAGATCCTGTCGAACACGCGGCCCGCAGCGAAGAAGTCGCCGGCAAAGTTATCGAAGGTGTCTTTGACGGCCAAACAATGGTTGGCCCAGATGGCAAAACCTATCCAGTGCCCGCCAACTATGCCAGCAAGTCCAAATTAGTCGAAGGTGACATCCTAAAACTGACGATTGCCGATGACGGTAGCTTTATTTACAAGCAAATTGGACCAGTCGCCCGAAAGCAGGTGATTGGTACGCTGTTGCAGCGCGACGGTACGTATTATGTAGAGGTCGGTAGCAAAGATTACCGAGTACTACTAGCCAGCGTAACCTACTTTAAGTGCAAAACTGGCGACCAAGTCAGCATTATTGTCCCCGAAGACAACCGCGACGCCGAGTGGGCTGCGATCGAAGCCGCACTGTAGGTAAAAAGTGTAGTTATAAAAACGGCTGTGCAAACGCCGGTTGTTTATATATGCTATAGAGACAAGGAGAGGGGAGAAACGGCGCAGGCTATTTTTTTGCTATGAGCCAAGCCTTATACCGCAAATACCGTTCGCGCAGTCTGGCCGAAGTTGTCGGGCAGGAGCATATAACCGATACTCTGGCACGAGCCATAAAGGCCGGACGTATTAGCCATGCTTATTTATTTACTGGCCCACGCGGCGTAGGCAAAACCTCGGTGGCCCGAATCTTGGCGTTCGAGATTAATAAGATGCCCTACAGTGATACGCAACAACTAGATATTATCGAGATCGACGCCGCTAGTAACCGCCGTATCGACGACATCCGCGACTTACGCGAAAAGGTACACATTGCCCCAGTTAACGCGCCGTACAAAGTTTATATTATTGACGAGGTGCATATGCTAACAGGCGAGAGTTTTAATGCGTTGCTTAAAACCCTCGAAGAACCGCCAGCCCATGTGGTTTTTATTTTGGCAACAACAGAAGCCCACAAATTGCCGGCTACAATTATCAGCCGTACACAGCGCTTTGCTTTTAGGCCCGCTAGCAAGGAAAAATTAATTGAGCATATTAGCAGCATTGCTAAAAAAGAAAACATTAAGATCAGCAAAGAGGCTATTGAACTTATTGCCGAACATGGCGACGGCAGTTTCCGTGACGGCATTAGCTTGCTCGACCAAATGATGCATGTATCAGATGGTGAAATTACCGCCGAAGTAGTAATGCAAACTCTCGGTCTTATGCCCCGTGACAGCCTGCAGAAGATTGTGAGTGCACTGGCAGCTGGTGACCGTCAGACGGTTCTAGCATCATTAGTATTGCTAGACAACGGTGGGGGTTCGACTGTTTCTTTGGCCAATCAACTTTCTCAGCTCTTAGTGGTAGCTGCTCCTAAACAACCCACACTATATAACTTGGTCGACAAGTTGCTTGATGTGCCTCGAGCTTACAACCCGCGCCTGAAGCTACTGACAGTATTGATGTCGTCTTTTTCTGATGAATCTGCACCGACTTCACCAGCAACCAAATTACCCAAAGATGAGATCAAAAACGCCCCAACACTCGTTACAGCTGCGCCCATCATACCCAGCATTACTTTAGACGAACCCAAGACCATCGCCCCAAGCAGTACATTAGTAACTCTGACTGAAGAGGCCTGGCAAAATGTCTTAACGGCTATCAAAAAAACCAATGCACCACTTTACGCCGTCCTTAAACATGCCACTATAACATTCGATGCCAAAGACCAAAGACTTACATTACACTTTAAATACCAGTTGCACCGCAAGAAGCTCGACGACCCCAAACAAAAAGCCGCCCTGGCCAGTGCCATGGTGACAATAATTGGAGCAGCGCCGTCAATTCAGACTGCTATCGGCGCCAATGTGGCCACTGACCCGTCTACCGCATCTGTCGCCGATATTATGGGCGGCGGTGAGTTGATCGAGTCATAAGGTGTTTTAAGAGGAACTTTGGTATCATATAACTACTATGGCCCGCACAAGAACTGATTCGGCCGGGGCTCGAGGGGAGCCGAAGTTACCGGAGGGGAAGTTACCACCACAGAATCTCGACGCAGAGGTGAGTCTGTTAGGCGCAGCCCTAATCGACGAGACTGTTTTGACGCGCGTCAGTGATAAACTGGCTGCTGATGACTTTTATGATAAACGTCACAATCTTATTTACGATGCCATGCTGCGTCTTTACGAACACCACAAACCCGTAGATTTATTGACTTTATCTGACGAACTTAAGAAAAAAGATGAACTAACTGCGGCCGGTGGTGCAGAATACTTGACCGAGCTTAGCAACCAAGTTCCAACTGCTGCTCACGCCGAAAGCTATGCCGAAATTATTGCCCAAAACGCCATGCGGCGCAGGTTAATTACAGCTTCGGCGCGGATTGCCGAATTAGGTTTTGATGAGGCGCGCAATGTAGACGAGTTATTGGAAGGTGCCGAATCTCATCTATTTGCAGTGTCCGACAAAGCCCTGCGCCAGGACTTAGCTTCGCTAGAGCAAATCCTGACCGAAAGTTTTGACCGTATGGAGGAGCTGCATCGAGACAAGGGTAAGCTCCGCGGTGTTAAAACTGGCTACCGCGACATGGATAATCTTCTGGCGGGTTTCCAACGCTCAGACTTAATTGTCTTAGCTTCTCGTCCGGCAATGGGTAAATCCACTTTTGCCCTTAACTTAGCGCACAACGTGGCCGTGCAGGAAAAACAAGCAGTGCTTGTATTCAGCCTGGAGATGAGCAAGGAGCAGTTGGTTGACCGCATGTTGGCCGACGAGGCCGGAGTCGACGCCTGGAATATCCGCACCGGTAATCTTAGCGATGATGATTTCGAAAAACTCTCCAGTGCCATGGGCGTTTTAGCCGAAGCCCCGATCTATATTGACGACACGCCGGGCATGAGTGTGCTCGAAATGCGCACAAAATCCAGACGAGCCATGCACGAGCACCCGCTTGGGCTAATCGTGGTCGATTATTTACAGCTTATGAGCGGTAGTACTAGGGGTTACGGTGATAACCGTGTTCAGGAAATATCCGAGATTTCACGCGGGCTCAAACTTATTGCCCGCGAACTTAACGTGCCAGTTTTAGCCCTATCACAGCTCAGTCGTTCGGTCGAGAGTCGCAACCCACCACACCCACAACTGAGTGACTTGCGAGAATCGGGCTCAATCGAACAAGATGCCGATATAGTAATGTTTTTATATCGCGAGGACTATTACAACCCCGAAACTGACCGCCCACATGTGACCGACGTGATGGTTCGTAAACACCGCAACGGCCCAACCGGCAACATCGAGTTATTCTTCCACCCCGAGCGCATGAAGTTCATGTCGCTTGATAAAAAACACTCCTAGCTAACCTCTAGTTAGGCTATACTACAAGGTAAGCATTATGAAATTTAGGCCAGTTGCGGAATGGACACTGTATCGCCGGCGGTTTGTGATTGCCTATGGTTTGTTGGCAATCTTAACCACTACGTTGCTGTTCGTGTACAGCGACCGCATTCCACCGGGCGTAGGGCCTAGCGAGCAACAAAGCGTAGTCACCTCGAACGAGGTTAGTTTTACACAATTACCTCAGCACATAGTCGATATTCCGTATCACGCCTTACAGAAACTCAGCACCGAGTGGTTAGGGTTATCGCCCTTAGGCGTGCGGCTGCCATCGCTGGTTTTTGGATTATTAACGGCCTTACTTGTAGCAATACTGCTAAAGCGTTGGTTTAAAACCAACGTAGCTGTGGCTGCTGGTGTTATAGTTCTCGTTTCGGCTTGGTTTTTGAGTATGGCTCGGCTTGGGGCACCACTAATTATGATTCCTTTCTGGACCAGCTTAATACTACTGAGTGCCACATATGTTTCTCAGCAAACCAAAGCCTGGAAGTGGTGGCGTATCGTGTTTGTCATGAGCGCGGCTGTTTCCTTATACACGCCAGCCATGGCTTATTTATTTGCAGCGGCAGCGCTTGCCGGTATCGCCCAACCACATCTGCGCTATTTGTTGCGCGAGAGCAACAGGGTTAGTGTCTTTATTGGTAGTTTTTTCTTTATTCTTATTTTAGTGCCATTTGGTTGGGGGATATACCACAACCCTAGCCAAGCCTGGGATCTGATGGCCATTCCGTCAAGCCTGCCGGACGGTTTGCAATTCGGTAACAACCTTTGGACAGCCGCCAGTGCCTTTGTTAACCCATATAACGTAACAGTTGGCGAAACTATCACACCAATTATCGGTATAGCTAGCACTGCTTTATTAATAGTTGGCGCGGCACGCATGTTACGTGATTTTCATTCGGTGCGTGCTCACGTGCTGCTGATTTGGGCCGCCATTTTAGTACCAGTAGTTGGGCTTAACCCACATCTAACAGCCGTTTTATTTGTACCAACTATGATGGCGATTGCCATAGGCCTTAATCAAATTATTCGTTACTGGTACCGCTTATTTCCCCTTAACCCGTACGCCAGAATATTCGGCCTTTTGCCTTTGGGTATTCTGCTGTTTAGTATTGTGCAGCTTAGCTATCAACGTTACGTTTACGGCATGCTTTATAGCCCGCAGGCAACTGCCATCTTCAATAGTGACCCATTTTTAGCCCAGGCGCGGGTCAACAAAGTCGATGCAGGCCAACATGTCGTGATTGTTGTGCCGACTGACCAGCGATCACTTTACCAAACCATCGCCTGGCATCGTGATAATGTAACGGTGGCTGATGAACATAATCCACCCACTGAACTGGCAGGCACTTGGATAATCGCCGATAGCGTTCTTACGGCTGTACCAAAGAAGGTACTTGGTACATTCGACTCACTACTCATAACTGACGCCAGCCGCGATGCTCGCCGCTTCTGGGTTTATCAGAGGTAATTTGCTAAAATAGGCATAAAGGAGACTAAGTAACATGTTTAACCAAGCCAAAATGGTGATGAAGATCAAAAAGGCTCAAAAAGAGCTAGCTAACGAGATTATTGAGGTTGAGGCCGGCGACGGCGCCGTGGTAGTGCGAATTACCGGCGAACAGAAGATTAAGAACATTTCGATCGATCCCGAACAGGTTGATCTAGACGACATTCACGAGTTGGAGCGCTGGGTTGAGACCGCCGTCAAAGAGGCTATTGTCAGGTCGCAACACGTTGCTGCCGAAAAGATGAAGCCTTTGATGGGCGGTCTAGGCAGCTTGGGGCTGTAACCCATATCGCCATGCTGAGCATCCTCCCTAAGGCACTATTACGACTAATTGAAGAGTTTGGTCGCTTACCGGGTGTTGGGCCACGCACTGCCGAACGCTACGCTTACGATTTATTGCGCCGCGAACCTGGTTTCGCTAAGCGCCTCGCGGGTGCTATGGATGAACTCCACGCTGGCGTTAGCAACTGTCCTAAGACTTTTGCTCTCATCGAAAAAGATCAAAAGATGTCACCACTATATACCGATCCAGACCGCGACAAAACGTTAATCGCCGTAGTCGAGGAACCACTAGACGTTGTGGCTTTAGAACGCACTGGCCAATTTAAGGGAACCTATCATGTGCTGGGCGGAGTGATTTCACCTATAGATGGCATTGGCCCGGAACAACTGCATATTGCCGAACTCATACAACGCCTGAAAGACGACAAAGTTAAAGAAATTATTCTGGCCACCAATGCCAGCGTCGAAGGTGAGTCGACCGCACTTTACATGCAAAAACAGATTATCGAGCACTCACCCAAGATCAAAATCACTCGCCTGGCGCGGGGCTTGCCCGTAGGTGTTGACCTAGAATACGCTGATCAGATTACGTTGAGCCATGCACTTGAAGGTCGACAGAGGCTTTAACCTTCAGCGCTGCCAGCAAAAACTGTTACAATGTGGTCATGACCGAATCTGTTTTGAAGGTTGTTAAAAAAATCGTAGATGATGCTTCGTCGATTTTGGTGATCCAAGCCGAGAACCCGGACGGTGATAGCCTGGGTTCGGCACTGGCTCTCGAAGCAATCCTAAGCGACCTGGGTAAAAAAGTTAGTTTGTATTGCCCAGTCGAAATTCCTAAATACTTGCGCTACGCCAAGGGTTGGGATCGAGTAGAGGATGATCTACCCCGTAATTTTGACCTATCAATTATCGTCGATACATCAAGCGCTACTCTGTTGGACCGCGCCATCGTACCGCAAAACCTGGCACAGCTTACTAAACACCCAATTATTGTCATCGATCACCATTTAACAGAGAGTGATCTGCCGTTCGAATTTACCATGGTTAACGACTCTACAGCCGTAGCAACCGGCGAGTTGATCCATGACATAGCCAAGGAGCTAAAATGGCCGGTGCCTGCTGACGCGGCAGAGAACCTGGCAATCTCCATTCTGGCAGACTCACTTGGTCTGGTAACCGACTCAACGACAGCAAAAAGCATACGTACTCTATCCGAGCTTGTCGAAAAAGGTGCCAAGGTTAGTGATATCGAAACTCGGCGCCGCGAGTTTATGAAAAAGCCGGCTAGGATATTGGAATATAAGGGCCGACTACTGCAGCGCATTGAATATTTTTTGGAGGGTGCATTGGCTGTAGTGCATATTCCGTGGGAAGAAATCCAAGAATATAGTGACCAGTACAATCCGTCAGTATTAGTACTCGATGAGATGCGTTTAGTGGAAGGCGTCCGCCTGGCGGTGGCAATTAAGACCTACCCAGATGGTAAGATGACTGGTAAGCTGCGCGCCAACCCAGATGCTAAGATTGCTGAAACTGTGGCGGCTTTTTTTGGTGGAGGTGGGCATGCTTACTCGGCTGGGTTCAGAATTTATGACGAGACGCTCGAGAAACTTAAGGCAGATTTATCAAGCGCAACTGCCAAGGCTTTGGCAGATTACGACTCAGCTCAGAAGTAGCAATACCGAAATAAAGCCATGCCCCTTGTCTCAGGCCGCCGACATCGACAACAGTCTATGCTCGGCATGCGGGAAACATAGCCTTCGCCAAGGACCAGTGTTTTGTATCGGCTGGCGTGTTCATGTATGCGCCAGCCGCCAGAATAACCATGGGTAAACGAGGAGACTATGCTTCCCGCATGTCGTAAGCGACTTTTGTCGCTGACGACCGTCTCAGAGTTTACCCATGGTTATTCTGGCGGTCCCCACTTTATACGGCCGATCAAACAAGGTAGAATTAGAGAATGCAACTCTATAACACACTCACACGCCGCCTCGAGCATTTTGAACCGCAAAGTCCACCCGAAGTTGCACTCTACACCTGCGGCCCAACTGTCTATGATTACCAGCACATTGGTAATTACAGCGCATACGTGCGCTGGGATACGTTAGTACGGATTTTACGCGAAAGTGACTATGCCGTCGACTGGGTGATGAACATAACCGACGTTGGTCATTTGGTCAGCGACGCCGACGAAGGCGAAGACAAACTCGAAAAAGGCGCCAAACGTGAAGGCAAAAGCGCCTGGGATGTAGCCAAGTTTTACATGGAAGATTTTCTGGAGGGCCTGAAGAACCTAAATATACAAACACCGACCCATTTGGTACGGGCCACCGACCACATTGCCGAGCAAATCGAATTAATAAAAAAACTCGAAGCAAAAGGTTACACCTATATAATCGACGATGGGGTTTATTTTGATACAGCCAAGTTCCCAAATTATGGCTACCTGGCACGACTCAACCTCAAGGGGCAGCTAGCGGGCGCCCGAGTCGAAGTCAACCTCCAAAAACATAACCCCACCGATTTTGCCCTCTGGAAATTCACACCCAAAGGCCAAAAACGCGATATGGAATGGGGTAGCCCGTGGGGCAAAGGTTTCCCGGGTTGGCACATCGAATGCTCAGCCATGAGCATGAAATACCTGGGTGATAGCCTAGACATCCACACTGGCGGCGTTGACCACATCCCTATACATCATGTCAACGAAATCGCCCAGTCTGAAGCTGCCACCGGTAAACAGTTTGCCCGTTACTGGTTACACAATAACCACATTCTGGTTAACGATTCCAAGATCGCCAAAAGCTCCGGCAACGGTATATTGCTACACGATCTAGCCAAACAGGGTTTTAGCCCGCTCGATTTGCGCTTGTTGCTACTGCAAAGCCACTACCGCACGCAGTCCAATTTTAATCTAGGTGGGTTACAAGCTGCCAGGCAAAGGCGCCTTAATCTCCAGGCTTTTGCCGATTTGCGGTTTCAGTTGGTTGATGGCGGCACATTGGATGCGCCGAGCTTTATAGAGACCAAGCGAATAATTTTGGAAGAGTTACAGCGTGATATGCGCACACCCGAAGCGCTCGCCGCACTTAGCGATATCACCGATGGTGCCGAGACAGGTTTAGTCGCGTCTGAGGCTCGCAAAACATTCGATCATTTCCTGCAATTTCTCGATCGCATGTTTGGTTTGAACCTGCTGGCTAGCCCGGACATCACCACAGAGCAGAAAAAGTTGATTGCCGAGCGCGAAACAGCCCGTGCTAAAAAAGACTTTAAAACCAGCGACGAGTTACGCGACCAACTAGTCAAGTCAGATATCACTCTGCGTGATACGCCTTTGGGTACTATCTGGAACCGCTCGGCCTAAGACTTGGCCTTAGCTACAAGTTTAGCGAATAGACCGGATTTTGGTTTGGATTCGGCGATGTGTTTACGATGCTGGAGGTAATCAATTGCAACCACACGTATGCAGCCGGCTACCGGAATCGCCACAATACCACCTACAATACCCAACAGACTGATACCTAAAATAACCGCCACAAATACTGATAGGGCGCTCAAGGCAACAGTGCGGGATTGCACTAATGGTTGGATGAAGTTGTTCTCGATCTGTTGGTAAACCAAGAAATATAACGCAAATACCAACACCGAAGCCGGATCGTTAAACAATAGCACCAGGCCAACAATTATAGCCCCAATAGTGGCACCAATCATTGGTACAAGATCGGTGATAAAGATAATCCCAGCTAAGGGGATAACCGCTTCGGAGGAAACATTAAAGAAATTAGTCATAATGAGTAGTGTAGCCAGGCCAGCAACTGCTGCAATAGCCGCGACTACCACTTGGCCATTAACGTAGCCGCTGACAACTTTGTACATCTTCGCAACTAATCTTTTGTGGCGTTCCAATCTCTCGTCACTGCTATATAAGTTCCATAGGCGGTCCATCCAGCGTGGGCCCTCAATCAACATCAGGAAAGTCAAGACCAAGACCGTGATAAGCGTTACGACTCCGCCCAAAATTGTGGAAACTCCGTTGACTACCGAGCTACCAATACCACCAGCTAAACTTGCCGCTTGTTGCTGAGCACCAGAAACCAGTTGGTTTAGTTCTTCTTGCAACCCATAACGATTAATGATGTCGGAAACCACGCCACGTCTTTCGCTCAAGTCTTGAACGTACTGAGGCAAAGCGTTCACAAACTTGACCGTTTGGTCGATAACCGGCGGTAGGGCAACATAAATAAATGCTCCAAGAACACTCAACACAACCAAGTAGGCGAGAGCGGTCGCCAAAATCCGGCTTTGCCCAGGCAGACGGCGCGACAATACACTGACTGGCGGGTTCAACGCCAGAGCCAGGAACAAAGAAATCGCAATTATCATCAAAGCAGCCCATAACTTCCAGACCAAGAAGACCACACCTACAAAGCCGCTAACCACTAGCAGAAGCCGAACAAAAGTTTTGGTTTCCACGTGGATAGTAATCCTCATAATGCCATTAGTATGACAATATTGCCTGCGAAGTACAAGCTAACGGTTCACGGGGCGCTTGGGAGTATGCCACTCACGCTCAAGTCTTTGTTCAATATCGGAACTGCTAAGCGGCATCAGCATGCGCTGAATATCAGGGTCGTTGTGTACATCAACACCATTCTGTTTTAGCAACATAATCTGCAGCTTAATAATCTTGGTTACTTCCTCTTCAGCTAAAGTATTAATCTGCAGGTCGATTTCTTCGCGCAAATCATCGATCCGCGAGGCGCGGTTCTGCGAAATTAGAACGATAATTGCTAAGATAATTGCCTCTAGCGACACTACCATTGTGAGTAAGCCAAAAGGGAAAGGGTCAAAAGGCTGGATGCCCGGCACCCACCCAAGATTGATGATAATCCAGGCTGCAAACCAAATAGCGTTGATGACCAAGAAGATGACTGTCCCGAAGTAATCAGTCAACCAGTCGGCAAACTTTTCGGCACTTGAGCGTCTTTTATCGGCTTCGGCTTTTAGGCTGCGTACTACCACCCGGCTGCGTGGCACAGTTTTATCCGAACCGTTGCCGTTGTTTGCTTGATCCATGAGCTAATATTAGCACAAACAGAATCCAGCAATAGTTGTGGTCTGAACCACCCACACTTTACTGCCTCAACGGCACATTCCGCGCGGGGAAGCCAAGTAGGCTGCTCCGGCTGCACTCGGCATCCAGACCGTTGAAACAGCAAAGTGTGGGTGGTTCAGAGCATTAGCTTAGGCTACAAAAGTCAGGGCTTTGCCAGATTTGCCGGCACGACCAGTGCGGCCAATGCGGTGCACATAGTCTTCGTAAGTAGCTGGTTGGTCAAAGTTGATGACGTGACTAACATTAGGAATGTCGAGACCACGCGCCGCAACATCGGTTGCAACCAGTACACGAACACGGTTTTTCTTAAAGGCATCAAGTGCGCGTTGGCGTTGACCCTGTGATTTGTTACCGTGGATGGCTTCCGATGGGATCCCGGCAGTCATTAGTTTGTCGGCCAGACGCTGTACACCAAACTTAGTTTGGCCAAACACCAACACCTTTTCGTAGTCGGGCTGACGAAGTAAATCTTGTAGCAATTCAACCTTGTGTTCTTTAGAATGGGCCCGGATAACATCTTGTTCGATGTGTTCGGCGGTTTCGCCACTGCGGACCGAAATAGTCACTGGGTCGGTTAAAATACCATCTATTAAACGACGGATATCAGGCGTCATAGTAGCGCTAAAGCAAAGTGATTGGCGTTCGGCAGGTAACTGAGCGATTAAAAAGCGGATGTCGGTAATAAAACCCATATCCAGCATGCGATCAGCTTCGTCGAGCACCAATACATCGGCCGTGCCAAGGCGCAAAGCTTTTTGCTGTACAAGGTCTTTTAGGCGACCAGGTGTACCAATAATAATCTGCGGACCGCGCTTAATTTGCTTAATCTGCGGACCAATGTTTACACCACCAACACACAGAGCGCTATATAAATTGAGGCCTTTGGAAAACTCGCGAAACTCGTCGTCAATTTGGTTAGCCAGCTCGCGGGTTGGCGCAATAATCAAGGCACGAACACTATTTGGGTCTAGAGCTAGGCGCGACAAAATCGGCAGTAAGAAAGCTGCGGTTTTACCGGTACCGGTGTTAGCCAGCCCAATTAGATCCTTGCCGGCTAGTACAGGCTTAATGGCCTGATCTTGAACCGGGGTGGGGTGTATGTAGCCGCGGGCATTAATATTACGCTGCAAGGCAGGCGCAAAATTAAAATCCAAAAAAGTGTGTTCCGGCACAAAAACGACTGTTTCTTGAGTCTGAGCCGACTTGTTAACAAACTTTTGCGGGTCAATATAAGAACCGCTACGTTTAGGACGGATATGAGCAGCATTGCTGCTAAAACGGCTATTGCCGCCAGGGCGCCGACGCGCCTTAAAAGAGTTATATGGCATGAAAAAATACCTTTCGTTATACCTACGTTAATCTCGGTGATGAACAGCGAGAAACTCGTATAACTACTCGGTATCCATCTATAGGTTGTACGTATAATAGCATAAAAAGTTTGTGGTGTCTAGAAGTTATTTCTGAACCACCCACACTATGCTGTTTCAACGGCCTGGATGCCCAGGGTGCAGCCGGAGCAGCTCACCAAGAGCTGCCCCGCGCGGAATGTGCCGTTGAAACAACATATGGGGGTGGTTCAGCAGTCATTTAGTGCATAATAAAATCATAATGAAATTGGTGTTCAAAGAATCTTTACCCCAAGGCGGGGGCGCAATAACTTTTGTATTTAGCCCAGTAGAGCCTCTAAAGTGGACCCCTGGGCAATCGATTAAAATTGAGGTGCCTGGGGACTATGAGTCGCTCGAACATCGTTTTAGTATTTCCTCGGCTCCGTACGAAAAAGATATTATGATTACTACGCGCTTAAGCGGCAGCCCTTACAAAAACAGTTTGGCATCGCTTCAACCTGGCACCAAAGTTAACGCCTATGGTATTGAGGGTGAGTTTGTTTGGCGAAACACCAAAACACCACATATATTCATAGCTGGTGGCATTGGCATAACACCATATCATTCGATGCTAAAGCAGCGTGTTCACGACCAACAACCAATCGCGGCCAAACTTATATACAGCTCAGCAAGTGAAGATATCATATATAAGACTGAGCTCGATGCGTGGGTGCATGACCACCTGGAATTCAAGATAAACTACATACTCGGCCGAAGAGTCATGGCTAAAGACATCGCCGAACCTGGCCAAAGTTTAATATATCTGTCTGGCCCAAGCACAATGGTTGACGAACTGAGTACCGAACTTGTGAGCCAAGGCATACCAGAATCACAACTTATGCGCGACTGGTTTACAGGTCGTTTACCGACCAGTGGTTAAACGGCTTTGATTATTCTGGCGTTTGCGTTTATTGGGGTCGAGTTCGCGTTTGCGCAGACGCAGGTTTTTGGGCGTGACTTCGAGTAGTTCATCATTCTCGATAAAGTCCAGACATTGTTCGAGACTAAATATTGTCGGGGTAGTTAGCTGCACCACACCGTCGCTGCTAGAGCTGCGGAGGTTGGTCAGTTGCTTAGTTTTACAAACGTTAATTTCCATATCGTCGCCGCGGCGGTTTAGCCCAATAATCTGACCGGCGTAGACTTTTGTGGTCGGGCCGACAAAGACTGTGCCGCGGGCTTCGGCCAGTTGCAAAGCAAATGGCGTGGTCATGCCCGTTTCGTAGGCAACTAATGCACCGTTGCGTGTTTGTTGCAGGCTTTGGCCTAAGGGCTGATAGCCAACCATCAAACTATTCATAACGATTGTGCCCTTAGTTTGAGTGATTAAGATATTACGCAGACCAAGTAAGGCACGAGTAGGTAGTTCGTAAACTAGTTTGGTGACACCTTTAGATGACGAGGTAAATTGTTCTTTGAGTGCGGCGCGCCGCTGGCCAAGCTCCATTTGTACTGTGCCAACATGTTCAGCAGGTACTTCAATAATTAATTCTTCGACAGGTTCAAGAGTTTTACCGTTTTCTTGCTTGGTTACAACCTGTGGGCGGCCAACTTCAAACTCATAACCTTCGCGGCGCATGGTTTCGATTAGCACACTAACATGAAGTTCGCCGCGGCCGGCAACTTTGTAGCCAATACCTTGCTCGGTAACGCGCAGACCAACATTAGTTTCGAGTTCTTTTTTAAGTCGCTCGCCAATTTGACGACCAGTGTTAAATTCACCCTCAAGACCTTTAAACGGACTTGTGTTTGGGCCTAAGAAAACTTCCAAGGTTGGGGCTTCGATTTCAATCACCGGTAGAGCTTCTGGTTGTTCGGCGTCGGCCACAGTTTCACCAATTTGTACTTCCGCGAGGCCGGTTAATTGTACAATGTCACCGGCAACACCCTCTTGCACTTCAAACCTGGTTAGGCCTTGGCTCATAAACACCAGTTCGATTTTGCCTTTGGCCTGCGTACCGTCTTTTTTGCAAATCACTACTTGGTCGCCAGCCTTAACATGCCCACGTGTAATCCGGCCAATAGCATATTTCCCCTTGTAATTATCCCAGGCTAGGGCAGTAATGAGCATTTGGAATGGCTTGTCGAGTTCGACTGCTGGTGCAGGTATGTGTTCGATTACAGCATCAAAAATCGGGTCTAGA
This sequence comes from uncultured Candidatus Saccharibacteria bacterium, assembly GCA_964405095.1. Lineage (GTDB taxonomy): Bacteria > Patescibacteriota > Saccharimonadia > Saccharimonadales > EFPC-124 > CAYOML01. Next base: position 42,674 of record CAYOML010000010.1, read on the forward strand.
TCGCCCTCGGCGTCTGGGTCATTCGGCATCTCGCGCCAGGCTTTGCCAGCCCGGCCGTTAGCAAAATACACGGGATAATGCAGCTGATCTTCATGCACCGCTAGCTCTAAAAATAAATCAGACAACTCGTCTTCGACTTCGGCAATGCGACGGCCATGTTTGTCGATCTTGTTGATAATTACAATTGGTTTAAGGTTGTTTGCCAGCGCCTTGCCAAGCACAAATTTGGTTTGAGGCATCGGGCCTTCTTGGGCATCAACGATTAGCAGACAGCCGTCGGCCATGTTAAGCGTACGCTCTACCTCGCCACTAAAGTCAGCATGGCCAGGAGTGTCGATGATGTTAATACGATAGTCACCGTGTTGCACGGCCGTAACTTTGGCAGTAATTGTAATGCCGCGCTCGCGCTCTTGGTCGCCGCTGTCCATAATTAAGTCCTGGCTCATCTCGGCCTGGTTGTCGCGAAAGGCATGAGATTGCTTAAGCAGCCCGTCTACCAAAGTAGTTTTACCATGGTCGACGTGGGCGATAATTGCAATGTTTCTGATTTTAGACTGATCCTGGGCCATAAAAAACGCGCTCCTTACCAGCGCGAGCTATTTGCATAAATATATCACAGATGTCGTAATAAGTCCAG
>CAYOML010000011.1:0-15129 GCA_964405095.1 uncultured Candidatus Saccharibacteria bacterium
CCGTTGTAACTGGCATCGAGGCCTTCAAAAAGCAGCTCGACCAAGGTCAGGCTGGTGATAACGCTGGTCTGCTACTCCGCGGTATCGAGCGCGACGACATCGAGCGCGGTCAGGTTATTGCCAAGCCAGGTTCGATCACTCCGCACACCGAATTTGAATCAGAAGTTTACGTTCTGACCAAAGAAGAAGGTGGCCGACACACGCCATTCTTTAAGGGTTACAAGCCTCAGTTCTACTTCCGCACTACAGACGTGACTGGTGAAGTCGAGCTCCCAGCCGACAAAGAAATGGTTATGCCAGGCGACACAGTTACCTTTAAGGTAAAACTGCTTGCTCCAATTGCTATGGACCAGGGCCTGCGCTTTGCTATCCGCGAAGGTGGCCGCACTGTTGGTGCTGGTGTAGTAACTAAGATCGTTAAGTAAATTTTAACGAGTGAATGCACAGTAATGAGGAGTAAGTGATGGCTGAAAGAGAACCGGGTGGCGAAACTGGTGATGAATTGAGTGCAGCTGAATTAGCCGCTTTTGAAGCGCTTCTTGCGAAGAGTTCAATCGGAAACGCTGACCCTGATGACGCAGAGAGAGAGTGGGACGAGTTACCCGAAGCTGTCAAAGCACGAATATTTCGAGATTTGCAAGAAGCTGCACAACTGGAAGTAGCCGTCTGGTTGCGTGATGATGCAGAAAGACTAAACCGTGAAGCCCTCGGTGACGAAACGCCAACTGACGGTGAAGGGGCATAAAACAAGCATGGTAGCCACAACTGAGCCCAAGAAAGAACAAAAGCAGCGAATACGTATTCGCTTAAAAGCCTATGACCACAAAGTCATAGACCAATCTGCTAAACAGATTATTGACACTGCACTTCGTACCGGCGCTACAATTGCTGGCCCTGTACCCTTGCCGACTCGCCGCAGTACTTACACAGTAGTAAAAAGCCCACACGTCTATAAAAAGGGCGGTGAACACTTTGAGATGCGTGTTCACAAACGTTTAATCGACATTACAAACCCGACGCCAAAGACTATAGATTCTCTGCAGAATCTGTCATTGCCAGCCGGTTGCGATGCCGAAATTCGCATGTAGCAGTTCTGGGGTCTGACAGCACAAGATTCTCTATTTGCTCACTTATTTGTTGTGTTAACAGCCGACTTGTGTTGTAATATATAGATATGTCAAGCCCAGTTGACTTTGATGCTCTAGACCCGACCCGTCTCGAAACACCGGAGTTAATCGATGTTGATGATGGTTGGGATTCTGAAGCAGATCTTGATTATAGCGACGAAGAATATGCCAGCGTTCCAGGTGGTGCGCTTCATATTGCGAATATACTCGGGCAAACTTACGAAGCACAGGTCTCGCGCCTCTTGTGCGAACATACCGGGTCACCACGGCGCTTTTTAACTGTCGAACAAGAGCACGCTCTGGCAGCACAAATCCAAGATGGTATTGCCGCCCAAAGTGAAAAGGAGGCCCTCGAAGCTAGAATTGAAAGCAAGCCACGGCTTAGTCGCTCACTTCAGGATGCATATTTTGGTGTCATTCGGCGAATCCGTGCTGGGCGCGAGGCAGAGCATTTATTAGTCGAGTGTAACTTGCGCATTGCAACCTATTTGGCAAGGTTATCTATGAATATTGTGCCGGGCAGTAACGACGAAGCAACGAATGTCAGGTTACGTGCTGGTGGTCGAACACGCACTGGCAAACGACACATCTTTAAAGAAACTTCACACGCGTGGGTTCCGTCTGACCCAACACGAAGCCGTACGCCATATGCCGTTTATGACGACCGTGTTCAAATGCTGAATGTGGGCATCATTAAGGCTGCTCGCAGTTTTACACCTGGCGCTCTTAATAAAAAAGGTGAACCCGCTAAATTTATATCGTTCTGCATGCCTGCGCTGCGTGCCTCACTTATCAGATTCGTGGGAAGTGTTGACGAAAGACCTGGACCAAGTCTATCGGCAACCATGCGGGCCAAGATCGCAGCTGTCAGACGCCTCGATACGCCTCCACAGGGAATGAGTATGGAGCGCTTCTTACAGTTTAAAGAGTGGGATACCTACCCCGAAACCGTACCACTTGATGAGCTAGTTTTAAAGCATGGCGCAGACGAAGAGCGTGATAAGTACGACGAAGATCCAAGCAGGTTACCCATGGCTGAAGTGATGGCCGATACAAATAGTAGCCCACTGGCGACAGAATTCTTTGTTGAGCAACGCCGAGCGGCAATTGATGAAGCATTAGGTAATTTGTCCGAGCGCTTAAGTGGTATTATACGGTTAACTTATGGTCTGGATGACCGCATGCCGCGTACACTGGATGAAGTTGGGCAGGTTTACGGCATTAGTCGTGAACGAGCCCGGCAGTTGCTTATAGAGGCCCTCTCTAAGCTGCGTTCTAGTTACCGTTCACTATTGCCGTATGTTGGCCTCGACGGCGAACACCTTGACATTCCAACCCATGCATCAACATATCCCAGGTTTCGTGCCGAGAAACATGTTGGTGGTGGCGCTATTCATTACGCACAAGACTTACCCGGAGAAGGCCCGACTGGCGCCGATATAACAGCCCTAGATCGGGAAACTTGGCAGGCATACCCTAGCGAAGAATGGGAAACGTCAGTTCGCTTAACTCCTGAGCAACTGGCGAGGCGCGAAGATGAAATTGTTACCGAACTCAGCAAGCTAATTACAGCTGCGCCCCTCAGATTTTTCCAGTATTCGCCAGGCGGTGATGCTGTACCGCGTGTTCCAACTTTACCCTTAGAGCAGATTAATGCTGCCCTGGGCGATCTTTTGTTACCACATCACATCCAGCGTGTCTGGAACGAGGAGTTAGAGTCGATCCTTCATCATTTTGGCATTGAGCTTGGTGATGATTTCAACCCTGACCGAGTAGTATTGCTGATATCTAAAATGTTGGCTGAGCGCATGACCGATGACGACACCATTGAGTTTAATATCCCCGAGCGCTTAGACGGTAGGCTTAATTACATAGGTGCTTGGCTCGAGAATGGCAAACTTATCATTAATGGCAATGCCGGTGCGTCTGTTGGCTTTGGGATGCATGGTCTTGCTCAGATAACGGTCGAGGGCTCAGCTGGCGACTTTGCCGGTACAGAAGTCAGAGGTATGTCACATCTCGAAATTATGGGTAACGCCGGTTGGTTTGTTGGCTCGAAAGCTAGCGGTATGGCTTCGATCCAGATTTATGGTTCGGTACTCGATTATTGTGGCCATCGAGTGAAATCCCCTGATGTTCATATAGAGGTCTTAGAGGACGCTGGTGAACACTTTGGCTATGAAGCCACCGATGGTCATTTCCTCGTATGTGGCACAACTGGCAGTGTCGAGTTGGATCGACGTTTTAAAGGCAGCATTGACCCTGGCGTAGTACGTAATAAGCCGTAGGTTTGCGCGGCATCAGAGCGGTAAGTTACAATAACCGTAAGCGATATGCCAAAGAAACCTAAACTGACAAACGAGCCAGACAGCGCCTATTTCTTAAAATTGGTGCTATATGTGGTACTGGGCTCACTGTGGTTAAAATTTAGCCACCCGCTCTTTATTGGTGATTTTGCGCTGCATGCTTTTCCAGTCGGTTTATTTTTGGGGTTGCTGTTTGCCAGTCATGATCATTTTCAGGTGGACCGCAAAATCGAATATGCGGTTTTGATTGTAGTAACTATTGTCTGCTTCTTTTTACCTGCCGGAATAGTTGTGTGATGCGAGGGAGTCTAATGGGCCTTATTGTCGCGCTGGCACTTGTATTCTCTGGGCCGGCAAGGCTGAATGCCGAGGGTCCAACAGAGGTTTTAAAATGTGATGAATCTACACTTTACTGCCCGGTAACCTCAGCTAGTAAGCTGGCACCGACGTTAGCAGATTTCCCGGTTCCTGAGTTGACTGCACCGATTAGTTACTTTGCCCCGTCCCAATGTTCACTAAGTAAGACAGCTACCGCTAGGGTGGTAAAATACCAAATAATAACCAGAGGAATGATTACGGCCGACATTAATGACTTTGCAGCTAAAGTTCAGCAAACTTACGATAACTCCTGCGGCTGGAAACGCCTAGGCGTAACCTTCCAAAAAGTGGTTAGCGGCGGGTCATACATTGTTGCTTTAAGCCAAGCCTCGCAAGTGCCTACGTTTGGCGGTCTTTGTGACAGTAATTACAGCTGCCGTTCTGGCAACTACGTGGTTATTAATCAGGATCGTTGGTTAGGCGCCACCAGTGCTTGGAATAATGCCGGCGGAGATTTGCGCAATTATCAGCATATGGTTGTTAATCACGAAACCGGTCACTGGCTGGGCCATCCTCACACCAACTGCGTTGCTAACTCTGGCAATGCAGCACCGGTTATGCAACAGCAATCGATTAGTCTTAGGGGCTGCAAATTTAACCCTTGGCCGCTTAATAGCGAAATCTGGTCAACAACACTCGGCATATGAAGATACATCAAGTACCAATTGTGAGTAAAAAAGCAATTATCATCTCGATAGTTTGTGTGGTTCTGGTTGCCATGATTGTGGTCGGCGGCTGGAGTTTTGCGGCGATTCAGGCCGAATCGGCGTTTGCCTCAGGGATCACAAGCGTTAGGCAACAGGTTAAGACCGAGCTCCAGACTGGCCAGGCCGAAATTAAAGCCGCATCAGCCAAATCCGACACAAAGGCCGTGAGCAATGTTTTGGATTCACTCGCCAATAAGTTATCCAGCGATGCCGAGTCGGCTCCTGAGCCAGGGAAAGTTCTTGGGCTGTCACTAGTTGCCCAAAGCAAAATCGACGACAAAAAGGCCTTGCTTGAAAAGGTTAAAACCATGAGCTCGGCACTTAAGTTCGGCTCTGAAGTTCTGGCCTACGAGAATGCAGTTATAGAACCGCTATTACAGATTAAAAACCTATCTGGCAAAAATCTAGAAGAGCAACAAGCCCTGGCGGCGGGCTGGCTAACAATGCTCAACCAACTCAAGAAGATCACGCCTCCCGATATTGCGGTGGCGCTGCACGCAAGCATAATTAAAGAAGTGGCGGCTACTCAGGCAACTCTCGCGCTAATGCCAGATCTCTATAAGAAAAAAGATCAAGCCGGCTTTACCGCCAAATCAAAAGAGTTGCAAGTTGCAATCGCCAGACTTCAAAGTCTGCACGATGTGGTCCAGAAACTCAATACGGCAACCGATAAAGCCATAGGTGATGCTTACCAAGCTCTCAACGCGGCCGTACAGTAATTTCAAATCTAACTCCCAAAACCCAATAAACGAGGGGTGACGCACGGCGGGGCGGCCCCAGGTTTTATTTTTATGGTATGTCCATAAAAATACAAACTAGGGGCGGACCGTGCGGCAGGACCCAGCCATAAGTATTAGGGGTTTTGGGATTTAGGTTTTCACCTCTTGACACCTGAGGTCACAAACTGATAAACTATCGGATGTAACTTTCTATCAAGATTTAAATAGGAATCTTGGTACGTTTGTAGGTCCGGCGAGCGCTGGAAACCACAAGATACCAAGTTTTTTCTTTGGAGCAAGGCGAATGAAAGCGCTACTCGGTACCAAAATCGGTATGACCCAGCTCCTCCAGGAGGATGGCGTTGCAATTCCTGTAACGTTAATCCAAGCGGGACCTTGCACTGTCACTCAAGTAAAGACCGTCGAAAAAGACGGTTATAGCGCAGTGCAAATCGGTTATGGAACGGGTAAGAACTTGAGCAATGCCACCAAAGGCCACGTTAAAGCCAGCAAAGCTACTCCAAAGGTCCTCCGTGAGGTCCGAGTGACTGAACTCCCAGAAGGCGTAGCCGTCGGATCGAACTTAAGTGTCGAGCAATTTGAAGTTGGTGAACACGTAGATGTCACCGGCACAAGCAAAGGCAAAGGTTTCGCCGGCGTAATTAAGCGCCACAACTTTAGCCAGAGCCAACGCAGCCACGGCTATAGCGCTTACAGCCGTCGCCCAGGCTCAATTGGCTCGATGTACCCGCAAAAAGTCTTTAAGGGCAAAAGAATGGCCGGCAACATGGGTGCCGAACAAGTGACAGTCAAGAATTTGGCTGTCGCTTTAGTTGATACCGAACGCAATCTTATTGGCCTTAAAGGTGCTGTGCCTGGCCCACGTCGCGGCTTGGTAATGATCGGGGAGGTTAAGTAATATGGCTGAAACTACTGTGAAGAAAACAACCGTGTCAACTCTGCCTAAGAGTGTGTTTGAAGTTGATATTCCTAACCACGAACTCCTTAAGATGGCATACAACGCCTACCTGGCTAATGGCCGTGTGAATCTAGCTAAAACCCTAACCCGTGGATTAGTCAGAGGTGGTGGTAAGAAACCTTGGAAGCAAAAAGGTACTGGCCGCGCACGCTTTGGCAGCTCTCGTAACCCAATTTGGCGCAAAGGTGGTGTAGTATTCGGCCCGCTTGGCAACGAAAACTACAGCATTACTGTTCCTACTCGTGCTAAGCGCGTTGCCTTGCGTCAAGCCCTGACTCTAGCTGCCCAAGCTGGTAAAGTTGTTCCAATCGACACTTTTGCTTGCCCAGAAGGCCGCGTTAAAGAAACTCAGGCATTACTGGCCAAATACAAAGTGACCGAAAACGAGACCGTACTTCTGGCTGTCAGTGTCAAGGACGAAAAAGTTGTACGCGCCACCCGTAATATGCAAAATCTCAAGGTAGTACAAGCCAAGTACCTTAATGTGTTCGACATCCTTAACGCCGACAAGCTGCTAATTAGCAAAAAAGCCTTGGCTATCGTCGAAGAATGGTTGGGAGCATAGTTATGGAACTGAAAATTATCCCACTGATTAGCGAAAAGAGCTACGCACAGGCCAAGGCCGGCACGTATGTGTTTAGCATACCGACCACCGCCAGCAAGCTGGCCGTTAAAAACGCCGTTGCTAAGCAGTTCAACGTTACTGTCACCAGTATTACAACTGCGATTACCAAAGGTAAAGTCAAGCGCACCTACCGTAAGGGCGGTGCCTGGGCTAAAGGTACTCGCAATGACAGCAAAAAGGCTTATGTGCGCTTGGCTGAAGGTCAAAGCATCCCGGTCTTCGCAGCCACTGAGGAGAAGAAGTAATGGCTATTAAAGCATATAAACCAACTACTCCTGGCCGTCGCGGTATGACTACGACCGACACGTCAATGATCACCCACAGTAAGGGTGTTAAAAGCCTGATGCGCATTAAAAAAGGTGTTGCCGGCCGCAACAACATGGGTCGCATCACTACTCGTCACCGTGGTGGTGGCGTTAAGCGTTTTTATCGTTTAGTAAATCATCGTTTGGCTCCAGGCACAGCTGCTACGATCGAGGCCATCGAATACGACCCCAATCGCTCAGCTCGTCTGGCGCGTCTTAAAGACCAGCACGGACTTTACCATTATGTGATTGCCGAAACCAGCATGAAAGTTGGTGACAAAGTAAATAGTGGCGCCGAGGCACCAGTCGAAACTGGCAACCGTTTGCCACTCAGCTCGATCCCAGCCGGTACATTTATACATGCCGTCGAACTTCAGCCGGGCAAGGGTGCCCAAATGGCCCGCGCCGCCGGTGCCAAGGTTCAGTTGATTGCCAAAGAAGAAAACTACGCCCAGCTCCGTTTACCGAGCGGCGAAATCCGTAAAGTTCGCCTAGAATGTATGGCTACCTTGGGATCTGTCGGGAATGAACAACATCAGAATGTCAAACTAGGTTCAGCTGGCCGCAAACGCCGCATGGGTTGGCGCCCAAGCGTTCATGGTAAAGCTATGAACCCAGCCGATCACCCGATGGGTGGTGGTGAAGGTAAGACCGGCCCAGGCCGTAACCCCAAGACACCTTGGGGCAAGCCGGCGCTTGGTTACAAGACCCGCCGCCGCCAAAGCACAACTAAGTACATCGTGCGTTCAAGGCACGAGGCAAAGAGGAAATAATATGGCAAGCATAAACGAATTAGCCAACAACTATTTTGAACATAGCAACGATCAAGGCGTGGTGCCTAATGCTGAGGCATGGAACAAACTATTAGCTACGGGCGACCGCTCACCACAGACATTAGCTGCAATGGGTGCGCTTGCTGCAGTTCTGGCTCATGCATATGGCGACAGTAACGGTGTTGATGTTCAACTTATGACATCTGCCAATAGAGTTTTTAAATCACTCGAATCCAACCTACCTGACAGACTCAGAAGCGACGCCTTGTCGGGAGCGGATCTCGCTATATCGGCTATATACCTAGCAACGCGCACTGTCGAGAGCAGGGGTACTGAATAATGAGTCGCTCACTGAAAAAAGGTCCGTACATCGACCCTAAACTAGCCAAAAAAGTTGCCGCACTAGGTAACGATGACCGCACGGTTATTAAAACGTGGGCTCGTGCCAGTACTATCTCACCCGAGATGGTCGGCAGAACTATCGCTGTTCATAACGGCCGTGTGCATATTCCGGTTTTCATCAGTGAAAACATGGTCGGCCACAAACTTGGCGAATTTAGCCCGACTCGTAAATTCCGCGGCCACGCCAAGAAGGATAAATAACGATGAGTGACACTACTACAATTCGCGCTTCGGCCAAAGGTATCCGCCAGACCCCACGCAAACTAGGGTTGGTTGCGGCATTGGTTCGTGGCCGGACAGTAGCTGACGCTCTGACAATTCTTGAGCACACCGGCAAACGGGCTGCCAAACCACTGGCCAAGGTTATAGCCTCGGCCAAAGCCAATGCCATTAACAATAGTCGACTCAAAGAAGACAGTTTACTTATCACCCAACTGCAGATTACCTCTGGCCCACGTTTGAAGCGTTTTAACCCAGCCGCCCATGGCCGCGCCGCTCCTTACATGAAGAAAGCTAGCCATGTGTTAATTGAGGTAACCGGCGAAGTTAAGCCTAAAAAACCAGCCGCCGAAGTTAAAGCAGCGACCAAGACCAAGAAGGAGACCGAGTAATGGGCCAAAAAGTTAATCCAATTAGCATGCGCCTTCAGGTTAATAAAGACTGGCGTAGCAAATGGTTTGTAGCCAGTAAGACCGAATACGCTGAGTGGCTGCGTCAAGATTTGCACGTTCGCCACCTTATTGAGCGTAAGTTTGCAACCCGCGCCACAATCCAGAAAGTTGATATTGAGCGTGCACCAAACCTTGTGACCGTCACTATTCACACCGCTAAAGCCGGTGTGGTTATTGGCCGTGGTGGTGCTGGCGCACAAGAACTGAAAGCCGATATTGAAAAAGTTATTCAAAAACCAGTTCGTTTGAATATTGAGGAAGTCCGTCGCCCAGAGCTGGCCGCTAAACTGATTGCCGAAAACATTGCCCGTCAACTGGAACGTCGCATTAACTGGCGCCGCGCCGTTAAAATGGCCGCCCAGAACACCATGAACGCCGGTGCTAAGGGCATCCGCATCGAGGTTTCTGGCCGCTTGGGTGGAGCAGAAATGTCACGTCGCGAAAAAGAAATCCAGGGTTCGGTACCGCTTCACACCCTACGCGCCGATATCGACTATCATCTGGCTACGGCTCAAATCCCGAGCGCCGGCACAGTTGGCATCAAGATCTGGGTCTATAAGGGCGAGGTTGCTTAGGAGCCATTATGTTACTACCCAAGAAAACCAAGTTCCGCAAAGTCCGCATCGGTAAAAATACCGGTGTTGCTACCGCTGGCCACTACATTGCCTTTGGCGACTTTGCGCTGCAGTCACAGGGTAACGAGCGTATTACTAGCCGCCAGATTGAATCCGCTCGCCAGGCTATGACCCGCTACATCAAGCGTGGTGGTAAAATCTGGATCCGTATTTTTCCACACACCCCAGTTACCAAGAAACCACAGGACGTAAAAATGGGTGGTGGCAAAGGTAACCCAGAATATTTTGCAGCCAAAGTTAAGGCTGGCACAGTTTTGTTCGAGATGAAGGGTGTTACCGAAGAAATCGCTCGCGAGGCCATGCGCCTTGCCAGCAATAAACTACCGGTGAAAACCAAGTTCATCAAGCGAGAGGAGTCGTAAGATGGCAGACAGCAAGAAGAAGATGAAACTACTAGACGAACTACGAGCGCTTGATGACAAGCAACTCGCAGTGCGTGTTCAAGCTGCCCGCGAGCAACTTGCCGAACACTATCGCTCGCTAGCTGCCCAGGAATTGCCAAGTTCAGCCGTGATTCGTAAAGTACGCAAAGAAGTTGCTACTACACTTACTGTATTAGGTGAAAAACAGCGCTCAGTGCTAAAGAAGGAAGAGGAGAAATAATATGGCCCGCAAACTAGTTGGTGTTGTGACCTCGGATGTACAGGACAAAACGATCACGGTTGCCGTGAGTCGTAGCGTTACGCATCCTGTTTATGGCAAACGCTACACCGTAACCAAGAAGTTCGCTGTTCATGACGAAAAGAATACTGCCCACAAAGGCGATAAAGTCGAAATGACCGAAACCCGCCCTATTAGCAAAAACAAGAGCTGGAAGCTAGCTAAAATCCTGGAAACCGGCCACGCTGCCGTCGAGCTTAAAGATGAAGCTGTCGAACTTGCCAAAGCCGAAGAAGCCAAGAAGGAAGTTAAAGCCCACGCTAAAAAACCAGCCACTAAGGCTACCGCTGAAAAAGGGAAGGGCGCGTAATGATCCAGCAAGAAAGCCGCCTGAAGGTCGCTGACAACAGTGGTGCACGCGAACTACTGTGTATCCGCGTACTTGGCGGCACCCGTCGTCGTTACGCACACGTTGGCGATGTTATCGTGGCGACCGTCAAAGACGCCAACCCTGCCGGCAATGTAAAACGCAAAAGTGTGATAAAAGCAGTTGTTGTTCGTACCACTGCCCCAATTCGTCGTAAAGACGGCTCGACCGTTCGCTTTGATGAAAACGCAGCTGTAGTTATTGGTGATGATAAGAATCCCAAAGCGACCCGTGTATTCGGTCCAATCCCGCGCGAACTTCGCGAAAAAGGTTACATGAAAATTATCAGCCTAGCACCGGAGGTACTGTAATGAAAATCCGCACTGGTGACATGGTAAAAGTTATTACGGGCGCCCACAAGGGCAAGACTGCCAAAGTTGTGAGTGTTCATCCTAAAGATAACGCTGTCAAGCTCGAAGGCATTGGCCAGCGCAAACGGTTTGTTAAGCCAAGCACTGCCAACCCGCAGGGCGGCAGCAAAGATATCCATGTCGCGATCGAAGTCAGTAAAGTTGCTTTAGTTCACCCGACCGACGCGACTAAAACCACCCGGATTGGCCACATTGTTAAGAAAGACGGCACCAAAGCCCGCGTTGCGCGCCAGGCTGCCGATAAGGAGATTAAGTAATGGCTACTAAGACGCAAGCAAGTCACGCACCGGCTGATACTGCTCGCCTCAAGGCTCTGTACCGCGCAGAGTTAGTTAAGAATCTGCAAAAAGATCTGAAGCTTAGTAATGTCCATGAGGTGCCAAAGCTCGAAAAGTTGGTGCTTAACGTTGGGCTTGGTAAAAACAAGGACGACAAGCATTTCCACGAAGTAGTTGTTAACACCTTGCGCAAAATCACTGGCCAGCAGCCGGTTGATCGCATGGCCAAAAAATCTATCGCCACTTTCAAGATTCGCCGTGGCCTGAACCGTATTGGTGTTATTGTGACACTGCGTGGTGAGCGGATGTATGAATTCCTAGATCGCTTAATCAATTCAGTATTGCCGCGCGTCCGAGATTTTCACGGTGTTAACCCTAAAGCTTTTGATAAAGGTGGGAACTTTAGCCTGGGCTTTACCGAACAATCTGTCTTCCCGGAACTTGGATTTGAAGACACGACAACTCTGCATGGTCTGCAGGTTAATTTTGTAATCACCGCTAAAGAACCGGCACACGCCAAGGCTTTGCTACAGGCTTTTGGCATGCCGTTTGAAAAGGAGGCCAAATAATGGCTAAAAAATCTATCATCGCCCGCGATCTAAAACGAATGCGCATGATTGCCCAGTTTGCCGCTAAGCGCGCCGAGCTCAAAGCCGCTGGTGACTACGAAAGCCTGGCGCTCTTGCCGCGTAACAGTAGCCCAAGCCGCAAGAAGAATCGCTCAATGGTTGGCGGCAGGCCCCACGCCTATATGCGCCGTTTTGGCCTGGATCGCATTAGTTTCCGCGAAAGAGCAAGCCGGGGTGAAATCCCTGGTGTAACTAAGGCCAGTTGGTAGGAGTAAAGAACATGAGCATGCAAACAACTGACCCCATAGCCGATCTGTTAACTCGCCTTCGCAATGCGATCGCAGTTGGTAAAACTGAGGTTTCGTTGCCAGCCAGTAAGATCAAGTTTACTGTTGCCGAGCAACTGAAGAAAGCCGGTTACCTAAGCAGCGTTAAAACAGTTGAGGGTAAACCCCGCGACACAATCGTCATCACAATCAACCCCGAAGGCGAGAGTTCCAGAATTACCGAAATCCACCGTGTCAGCAAACCTGGCCAACGGGTGTACGCCGGCGCTGCCGAAATCCCACGCATTAAAAACGGTCGTGGCATCGTCCTGGTTTCTACCAGCCAAGGTGTTATGACTGGTGATCAAGCTAAGAAAGCCCGCCTTGGTGGCGAAGTGCTTTGCAAGGTATACTAAGGAGTTTAATTATGAGTCGAATCGGAAAACTGCCGATCAAAATCCCGAGCGGTGTGACAATTACGGTCGACGACCAAAACGTAACGGTCGTAGGCCCTAAGGGCACGCTTACACAATTTATGTTGCCTAAAGTACACATTAAAGTTGAAGGCGACCAAGCTATTGTGAGCCGCGATGACGATGAGCCACTGGCCCGCGCTGGCCACGGCCTAATGCGTGCCTTACTTAATAATATTGTTATTGGTGTTACTAAAGGTTTCGAAAAGAAACTCGAACTTAACGGCGTCGGTTACCGCGTTACTAGTAGTGGCCAAGCTCTTAATATGACTTTAGGCTTCTCGCACCCAGTCGAGTATAAAGCCCCTGAAGGCGTCCAACTGAATGTCGAGAAGAACCTAATTACTGTGACTGGTATCAGCAAACAACAAGTCGGCCAGGTAGCTGCCGAGATCCGGGCTCTGAAAAAGCCAGAACCTTACAAGGGTAAAGGCATTAAATATGTCGACGAGCAGATTTTGCGCAAAGCCGGCAAGACTGGAGCTAAATAAGATGAGTGTTATGCAAAAACTTGCCAACAAACTACTACGCAAAGGCCGCGTCCGAGCCAATGTAAGTGGTACAACCGAACGACCGCGTCTGACTGTCTACGTTAGCAACATGCACGTTCACGCCCAAATCATCGATGATAGCAAGGGCCGCACACTTGCCAACAGCACCTCAACCACATCCGAAACTAAAGGTAATCTTAGCGAAAAAGCCACTTGGGTTGGTGTCGACATTGCTAAAAAAGCTAAGAAAGCCAAGGTTACTAAAGTGGTTTTTGACCGAAATGGCCGTAAATATCATGGCCGTCTTAAGGCCTTAGCCGAAGCAGCCCGAGCGGGCGGATTGGAGTTCTAATATGGCAGAACCAGTAAAAGCGGTCAGTATTGATCCTAAAGATCGACGTGGCGGTAACAACCGCGGTCCACGCCGGCCCGGCGATCGTAACCAAGGACCCAAAGAAGACAAGGTTTTTAACGAACATGTCATTAGCATCGACCGCGTCGCCCGCGTTGTAAAAGGTGGCCGTCGATTTCGCTTTAAAGCTCTTGTGGCCGTCGGTGACGGTAAACAGCGAGTTGGCATAGGTGTTGCTAAAGGTGCCGACGTCCAGACGGCTGTCACCAAAGCCACCGACAAAGCCAAAAAAGAATTGCTAACTATTCCAATTGTGAACGCTACCATCCCTCACGACGTCGAAGCCAAAGTTGGTGGCGCTAAAGTACTGCTTAAGCCCGCGTCGCCCGGTACTGGTATTATCGCCGGTGGTGCTGTACGCTCAATCATTGGCCTGACTGGTGTTACTAACCTTCTAAGCAAGGCTCTTGGCTCTAAAAACAAGGTTAACAACGCCTACGCTACACTCGACGCCCTGCGTCAGTTAGTGCCGGCCGAAAATTGGATCAAGAAGTCTTCTGCCAGTAAAACCGAAGTTAAGAAAGAGACCGAATAATGAAATCGCATGAACTACAGGTTGATGCTCACAAAGACCGCAAGCGAGTTGGTCGTGGTATTGCCGCTGGGCAGGGTAAAACTGCCGGTCGCGGCACAAAGGGTCAAAACTCTCGTACTGGTCACAAGCTCCGAGCTACCTTTATGGGCGGTCAAGGCCCGCTGATGCAACGCATCCCAAAGCACCGTGGCTTTAAGAGTATGCATATGCCCGCCCAGGTTGTGTATAGCGACCAACTAGGCGCCCTAGCTGGTAAAACTGCCGATAACATGAGTTTGTTCGAAGCTGGCTTGGTCAACACGCCGTATCACAGTGTTAAGATTATCTTACGTGACGAGCTTAAAGGTAAAGTTGTCGTTAAAGTACAGGCCGCTAGTAAAGGCGCTGTAGAAGCGATTAAAAAGGCTGGTGGGAATTTTGAAAAGTCGGCTGTTCCAAACTTGCCACCGAGTAAGCGAAAGAAAGACGAAGAAACCAAATAGTGTGAACCGCCGTATTACACGGCGGTTTCTTTGTGGTGCAAACAATAGAAGGGGTCCTGTCAGACGGTCCGCCCCACTGTGTGTGCTTGGGGAATACCAACCACTACACAGTGGGCGCTGCCCCGCCGCCTGCCACCCCATTATTAATCGCTTCGCGATATACCAAATTACTAAGGACAGCTAGTCACAAATGTGCTATCTTTGAATAAGTACAAAAGCAAAACTCAGGGGAAAAGGTGAACTGGAAAACTGTCTTGAAATCGCTCCGAAGCCGCGACATGCGAAAGCGGTTATTGGTTGTACTCGGCCTTATTGTGGCCTATCGTTTTCTCTCCCATATTCCCGTTCCATTGGCTGACCCAGCGAGCTTAAAGGAAGTTCTGAGTAATGTTTTAAACCAGAGTGATCTTGGCGGCTTTATTAACATACTTTCGGGCGGCGCACTGGCTAACCTGTCAATTGTGCTGGTTGGATTGTCGCCATACATAACAGCCTCGGTTATTACCCAGCTTTTAACCAAAGCCATCCCAAAACTCGAAGAGCTACATAAAGACGGCGAGGTCGGGCGGCGAAAGATCCAGCAATGGACTCGGCTGAT
>CAYOML010000011.1:15229-32545 GCA_964405095.1 uncultured Candidatus Saccharibacteria bacterium
TACATAAAGACGGCGAGGTCGGGCGGCGAAAGATCCAGCAATGGACTCGGCTGATCACCCTGCCACTAGCTGTTTTGCAATCGATCGCCTTTATCTTTATTCTTCGCCAAACAGTGCTCGCTGGTAATACCGGTGTTGATTTAACGGCTAATACCACGCTCTATCAGTGGATTGTAATGGTCGGTGCTATGACAGCCGGCGCCATGTTACTAATGTGGCTAGGTGAACTTATTACCGAGCAGGGTGTTGGTAATGGCATGTCGTTACTGATATTCGCCGGTATCATTAGCCAGCTGCCGCAAACACTGGGCACGCTGATTGCATCACTAGGTAATATCCCAACCGACGCCGACAAGCTACATGTCTTTAATTGGTTTACGTTACCGGTGAACGCCATAGCCTTTTGGGTGACGTTATCACTGGCGGTCGGGGGATTGATTGTGTTGTACATTATCGTCAAGATCAACGAGGCACAGCGCGTGGTTACTATTAACTATGCTAAAAGAGTGCAGGGTAACCGCGCCTACGGCGGTGTGACGAGCATTCTGCCGATTAAACTCATAACAGCTGGGGTAATTCCGGTCATCTTCGCAGTGGCCTTTCTAGCGTTACCGGCTTTTGTCGGCCAGCTATTCCGTGCCTCGGCCGACCAAGGACTGCATCAGCTCGGTTCAAATCTTGTACAATGGTTCCAAACACCCAATGCTCAGTCATTTGCACAAGGCGATATGACAACCATGATTTATCCGGCCGTCTATTTCTTGATGGTTGTTGCGTTTACGTACTTTTATACCAGCATTGTATTTAACGCCAGTGAGATTGCCGAGAACCTACAAAAACAGGGTGGTTTTGTGGCTAATATTCGGCCTGGTCAGCAAACCGAGAGGTTCCTAAAACGCACTGTCACAAGGCTGACCTTGTTCGGCTCATTGGCGCTTGGTGTGATTGCTGTTCTACCTTTCGTTACTGAGTTCATATTCGCTAAGTTTGGCATTTCTGGGATTCAGAACTTGGCAATCGGCGGTACTGGCCTATTGATTGTGGTGTCCGTCACACTGGAAACATTGCGACAGATCAATTCGCGTGCCTTAATGGTTACCTATGACCAAGATTACTAAGTTGTATGACGATAAACCTCAAAAGATTAATTGAGGAAGCAGGCGCCGGCCAACCAGCTAAATGGTATTTTAGGACGCTACATATTCTTATCGGCCTTGCGATGGTAGTCATTCTTTTTAATTACCCCAATATTCCGCTTGTCGTGGGTTGGGTGGTCTTAGGTAGCTTCGTTCTAGAATTTTTAGGTATCATGTGGTTAAGCATCCGCATTTTACGCAAAAAGCTCTGGCGTCCGTAAAAATATGCTATACTTCGTACATCATCAGCTGCCTGGTGGCAGATTCTTTAATTTAGTGCTTTACAACAGAGAACGTAATCTGTATAATTACGAGTTGTAGCTTATGGCCAGTACTAAAGAAGTCATCAAACTCACCGGTCGCGTGGTAGAAGCTCTGCCAGGCGCGAAGTTTCATGTCGAACTAGAGAACAGCCATGTGATCCTCTGCCATGTGGCAGGTAAAATGCGTAAGCACTTTATCCGCTTAGTGCCAGGGGACAAGGTGGAAGTTGAGTTAACCCCTTATGATCTTACAAAGGGCAGAATCACCTTCCGTCTCAGGGATTAATAATCTATAGAAAGCCAGGAGTGACCAAGCGTGAAGGTGCAAGCCAGCGTCAAAAAAATCAGTCCTGATGACCAGTTTGTGCGCCGTAAGGGCCGGCTGTACGTCATCAACAAGCGAAAACCTAAGCACAAGCAGAGGCAAGGTTAGCTATGGCTCGTATTGCTGGCGTTACTATTCCAACCGATAAGCAAGTGCAGATCGCTCTTACCTACATTTATGGTATTGGCCCGCATTACGCTGCCCAGATCGTTGATGCTGCCAAAATTGAACCTACCGCTCGCGTTAAAGACTTATCCGAAAACGAACTGCAGCGCATTCGCGACGAAATTACTGCTAACTTTACCGTCGAAGGCGAATTGCAGCGCGTTGTAACTGGCAACATCAAGCGCTTAAAAGAGATCAAGGCCTACCGTGGACTGCGCCACCTTGCTAACTTACCGGGGCACGGCCAACGCACCAAAACCAATGCTCGAACTCGCCGTGGTAAAAAAGTAACAGTTGGCGGCACTAAGAAGAAGGTTGCGTCCAAGACGTAAAGGATAATATGGCTGAAACTACTAAAACTACCGCCAAGAAAAAAGCAAAGCGCAGCATCCCAGCTGGTGCGATGCACGTCAAAGCCACCTTTAACAATACGTTGGTTACTTTTACCGATAAAAAAGGTAACGTCCTGACTACCTCCAGCGCCGGCCGTATGGGTTTTAGAGGTTCTAAAAAAGGTACCGCCTACGCCGCACAGGTAGCTAGTGAAAAGGCCGCCACAGACGCCAAACAACAGTTTGGTATGAGCAGTGTTGATGTTTACGTTAAAGGTATCGGCCTGGGCCGTGACGCCGCTGTACGCGCCTTACAGAACCTTGATATCACTGTTGAGAGTATTAAAGATAAGACTGGCCTGCCACATGGTGGCACCCGCCCACGAAGAGCACGGAGAGCTTAATGGCCCGCGACCGCAGCCCCATCGTTAAACAATCGCGCCGTGAAGGTTATGCCCTTCACCCTAAAGCGCATAAAGTCATGGTCAAAAAGACCGGTATTCCGGGCATGCATGCTCACGGTCGCGTCCAAAAGCAGAGTATGTTTGCTATTCAGCTCCGCGAAAAGCAAAAAGTCCGTCGTATTTATGGTTTGCTAGAAAAACAATTCGCCAACACCATGAAAGAAGCCGCGCGTAGCAAAGGCCAATCTGGCCAAGTTCTGCTACAACTTCTGGAACGTCGCCTCGACAATGTTGTGTACCGAGCTGGCTGGTCAGTCAGCCGCCGCGGTTCACGCCAACTTGTCAGCCATGGCCACCTAATGGTTAACGGCACCCGCGTAGATGTCCCAAGCTTGCGTGTTAAAGAAGGAGACGTTATTACTGTCCGTCCAGCAAGCACCAAGACCCTCTATTTTGCCAATCTCACCGATATTGTTAAGGACACCAATCAACCAACACTCAGTTGGCTGAAGAGTGACCCAAAGAAGTTCACCATTACAGTTACTGGCCTGCCAAAGCGCGAAGAGGCCGAAGTTGATATTAACGAGCAGCTGATCGTAGAGTATTACTCTCGATAAGACTTTTAAAGAATGCTAAAGGAGCAGTGATGAAAGTCATACACAACCCAACCCTAGCTCAGGTAGATGAGCACACAAAAACTAGCGCCACTTTTGTGGTTGAGCCCCTGCACACCGGCTACGGTATGACGCTCGGCAACAGCTTGCGTCGCGTGCTGCTTAGTAGCATCGCCGGTAGCGCTATTACTGCCTTCAAAATTGAGGGTACAACACACGAATTTACTACCGTTAAAGGTGTGAAAGAAGACGTTGTCGACATAATGCTCAACCTGAAGACTGTACGTATTAAGAGCCATAGCGATGAACCACTCACACTTCGCCTCGAGAAGAAGGGTGCGGGTCTAGTCAAGGCTAAGGATATTAAGGTTACTGGTGACGTCGAAATCGTCACTCCTGGCACCGTAATCGCCACTATCGATGACCCCAAAGCTAGCCTGGTTATGGACGTTGTCGTAGACAGCGGTCGTGGCTACCGCACCATCGAAGAATCGGCCAGCAAGCGCAGTCATAGCGACTTTATCGCTCTAGATGCGCTGTTCAGCCCAGTTTCACGCGTCCGCTATAAGGTAGAGAACACCCGCGTTGGCCAAGCCACCGATCTGGACAAACTCAGCCTGACCATCGACACTGACGGTTCAATCACACCTCGCGAAGCCTTCGAAGAAGCCGCCGCCATTTTGATCAACCAATACACCGCTCTTGCTGGTAGCACTCGCGTTGAAGCCGGTCCAGCAGTGGGCAGCAAAACAATTGATGGCGACGCCGCCCAACTAATGACTCCAATCGAAGACCTCAATCTGAGCGCCCGCACCACTAATGCCCTGATTAACAACGACATCCGCACCATTAACGACATCGTGACGCTTAGCGATACCGAACTCCGTGAACTCAAAGGTTTCGGCAGCAAAGCCCTCGACGAAGTTAAGGAAAAACTGGCGGAGTTGGAGCTTTAAACATGCACCGCCACGGATATCAAGGCAGAAAACTCGGACGAGTACGCGACCAACGCCGTGCCCTTATTAAAGGTTTAGCGACATCGCTGGTTGAATATGGCAAGATTAAGACCACACTGCCTAAAGCTAAAGAAATCGTCCCCTACGTTGAGGATCTGATTACAAAAGCCAAAAAAGGCGACCTTCACAACCGCCGCCAGATCATCGCTGCCCTCAGCACAGTTTCGGCCGCGCACAAGTTGGTAGACGAAATCGTACCCAAATTGAAGGGTCGCGACAGCGGTCATCTGCGTATCAAACATGCCGCTGCCCGGGTTGGTGACAACGCCCCAATGGCCGATGTGAGTTTTGTTGACGACCTCTCTGTTACCGAGGAACCTAAGCCAGTTGCCGACAAAAAGCCCAAAGCAGTTACTAAAAAAGCCGTGAAAGCTGTAAAGAAGTAGCCATGAAGACATTTACCCAAAAAACAACCGAGGTTACACGCAAATGGGTTGTGGTTGACGCCTCAACAGCGCCACTGGGCCGCGTAGCTACCACTGCAGCCAAATACCTAATTGGTAAGCACAAGCCAACCTACACAGCTCACGTCGATGCTGGCGATTATGTTGTAGTTATCAATGCCGGCAAGTTGGTTGTGACCGGCAACAAGCTTGAAGATAAGACTTACTACCGACACACTGGTTACCCAGGTGGCATAAAGCAGCGCACACTGGCGCAGCAAATGGCAATCGACCCGACGAAAGTGATTGTAGACGCCGTTTCCGGCATGTTACCAAAAAATAAGTTGATCGATGGTCGCTTGAAGCGCTTGAAAGTCTTTTCTGGCGAAGATCATACCCACGCGCCACAAAATCCAGTAAATATAGAGGTAGAGAAATAATATGGCAACCAAAAACAGCTATTTCTACGGTTTAGGCCGACGCAAGTCATCGACCGCCCGCGCTCGTTTGATTAACGGCAAAGGCGTTATCACAGTTAACGATAAAAAGTCCGAAGATTATTTTTGCAATAACGAAGCCTGGCTTAGTGAATTAATCCAACCACTGCAACTAATCGGCAAAGAAAAAGACTACGACATCAGCTTACACGTCGATGGTGGCGGTCTGGCCGGCCAAGTTGATGCCTGCAAACTAGCTGTTAGTAAAGCACTAAGCAGCATGAACGAAGACCTTCGTGGCACATTCAAAAAGGCTGGCCTGTTAAAGCGTGATCCACGCGAAAAAGAACCCAAGAAATACGGCCTGCGCAAAGCCCGCAAGCGCGAACAGTTCTCCAAACGATAAGCCAAAAACCGCCGGCCCAAGAAACCCGGCGGTTTTTAATGCCAATCTATGTATAATGAGGGACAAGATGACTGAACACCTAAAACCACGAGTACTAACTGGCCTGCGTGCCAATAGTAACTTAACCATCGCTAATTATCTTGGCGCTATCCTTCCGATGGCCGAACTCGCCAAAAAACACAAAGACACGCACGACTTTTTTATGTTCGTGCCCGACCTGCATTCATTTACCACGCCAATCAATCACGATGAACTCTATCGAAACACGATTCAAAATATAAAGTTTTTCATCGCCGCCGGCGCTGTGAATCTTAAGAGTGAGAACTTGTATATCTACCGCCAAAGCCAAGTCCCAGCTCATTCCGAATTAACCTGGATCTTGGACTGTTTTGCTTACATGGGCGAACTTAGCCGCATGACACAATTTAAAGAAAAAGCTGGCCTTAGCATCGATGAAGAGCGCGAAGAACAACTTATCAAGGGTTTAATGCGCAAAGCTCATCAGCTTAGCAACCGCGTACTACAAACCTTGTTCGAACGGGACCTAAAACGTGTCATGCAAGAACTAAAGCACGAATCTATAAGTGTTGGGCTGTTTAACTACCCGGTATTAATGGCCGCCGACATTCTGTTATATGGCGCCACCTATGTTCCCCTGGGCGATGATCAGCGGCAACACCTCGAACTAACCCGCGACTTGGCGTTGCGTATTAATGAAAAATTTAAAGATGTATTTGCTGATGGGGTTTTCCAAACCGTACCAGTCGAATGGAAGGAACAGCTTGAGTTCTCCAGTCGCGATCAAGGTTTGCGTATCCGAAGCCTACGCAACCCAACCAAAAAGATGAGTAAATCCGATAACGACCCGACCGGGTTCGTGATTTTACTAGACAACCCCGCTAAGGCTTCTAAAAAAATCATGGCTGCCACCACTGACAGTTTGGGAGTTATCCGCTACGACTGGACCAAGCAACCCGGAATTACCAATCTGTTACAGATACTCGCCCTACTCACCAAACGTGACATTCATGAAGTCATTACCGACTGGCAAGGCAAGACTAGCTACGGCGACCTAAAAGGTGCAGTGGCTACGGCCATGAATAACTTCCTGACTGGCTTTCAAGAACGTTTAGCCGCAGTTGATGAATCCAAACTTTTGACACGTCTCGAAGCCGATGAAACCAAGGCCCGCAACATCTCCGCTAAACAACTACTCCGTGTGCAACAAGCGGTCGGCCTAAGACCACGCCTCAATGACTAAGCCACGCCAGTTCACTACCGACAAAGTCGAACGTCTAGATGTCTTTTTGGCGCGTTCAATGCCAGAACTATCACGCAGCTATTTGCAAAAACTCTGCCGGGAGGGCGAAGTAAAAGTAAATGGCAGCCTTATTGATAAGCCTAGCCATACGCTCGACAGCGGTGATGTGATCAGTATTCTAATACCGACTCACGAACCACAAACCGGTGACCTACCCGTTTTATACAAAGATACCGACGTGGTAGTTATTAACAAGCCAGCCGGCGTCTTAACGCATGCCAAAGGCGCGATGAGCAGTGAGTTTACAGTCGCCGATTTTGTACGCCCCTTAACAACCGATGGGATAGGTACAAACCGCCCCGGTATCGTCCATCGTTTGGATCGTGGTACATCTGGCGTAATCATTGCTGCCCGCACACCTGAGGCCAAACGCTGGTTACAGAAACAATTCGCCACCCGTAAAGTCAAAAAAACCTACATAGCTCTGGTGCACGGCAGACCCAAAGAACCAACCGCACGAATCATTTTGCCAATCGACCGTAATCCTAAAAAACCGCAAACATTTCGCGTCGGCGGCAATGGTAAAGCGGCCGAGACAACGTATGAAACTGTTAAAGACTACACCGATTTTACACTTTTGAAGTTGCAGCCCCAGACCGGGCGCACACATCAGTTACGTGTACATCTAAATCATATCGGCCACCCAATTGTTGGCGACGAGTTATACGGCAAACCTGCACCAAAACTTGGCCGAATGTTCCTACACGCTTACGAACTCGAGCTAACACTGCCTTCGCGGGAACGCAAAGTGTTTCAGGCACCTCTAGCTCATGGGCTGCAACATTATCTGGATTCGTTAGAATAGACATATGGATGAGCTGTTACTTACCACCCAAACCCGCGCGTACCTAAGAGCTATGCAGGCTGACCCGCCACATGGGCTGATTATCACTGGTCCGACAGGCATCGGTAAATTAACGGTTGCCAAGGCTTGGGCGCATAATCTAACTAGTCCAATAAATATTAGCCTCATCGAACCCGATGAAAAGGGCACGATTAGCATCGACACGGCCCGCACCCTCTACCAGTTAACTCGCAGCAAGCACGACGAGCGCCAGGTGGTCCTAATCGATAACGCTCAATCAATGGGCCCCGAAGCCCAAAATGCGCTTTTAAAGCTCCTGGAAGAGCCAAATGCCAAAGTAATTTTTGTACTAACTGCACCAACTATCGAAACTATGCTCCCAACCATTATCTCGCGAGTTCAACACGTAGATTTGCCTCGCATACCCCAGAAACAAATGCATGCCTATGTCTCGTCCCACGCAGCCAAGCTCGGCCCCCAAGAACTCGCCCAGAGTCTATTCGTAGCTGATGGTCGCCCGGGTATCCTAAGCAGTCTCTTAAGCGATCCTGGTGCGTTTGAACACCACCGAGATGTCATGCTGCGCGCCAAGCAATTATTGTCAGCCTCATCTTACGAAAGACTATCTACAGTCAACGAACTTGCGAAGGACCGAGCGCAAACAACCGAGGTGCTCGAAGCCATGTCACGGATGTTGCATAGTCAGTTATTGCATGAGCCCCAGCCCAAATTGTTGCGACTAGCCGACCGTCTAGAGATTTGCCTGGTGCGACTTGCCCAAAACGGTAACCCACGCGCCCAGCTAACCGAGTTATTTACGGCTCAGTAGTGGTATACTGAAGGCATAAGCTATGTATACATTATTGTTACTGGCCGTTTTTGCGGCGCTCACAGTCTGGATCTTTTACCGCGACACCACTGGTCAAGCGACCGAGCAACTCCCATTGCGGATCACTGACCGTTTAGATAAATTATGGCAAATTGCTCAAGAAGGCCTACGCGAAAAGAAGTATTTACGAGCCGAAAAAGCACTGCTAACAATCCTACGTGTCGATGAACGCCACGCTGCCGCTTATAACCGTCTCGGTATTCTCTACGCTCGCCAGCGAGCCTTCAACGACGCAATCGAGTGTTTTGAGATAGCTCAAAGTCTAGAACCAAGTGCTTCGAGCCTGCATAACGTCGGGCTCATCTATTATGAAACGGGTCAGTATGAAAAGGCTGCTATTGCCTTCGAGCAGGCTATCGAGCTAGAAAATGATCTGGCGGCCCGGCATGTGGCTTACGCAAAGGTCCAAGAGAAGCTGGGTGATAATAAAAAGATGATCTCGGCGCTCGAAAAGGCCGTCGAACTAGAACCAAATCCGCAATCACTTAAAATACTTGCCGATGCATACGAACGGATGGGTGACATGGAGCTGGCTGAAACCATCAAGAAAAAGATTGAAAAAATTATTATCCCAGCCAGCGCCCAAACCACCATTCGTCAGCCACGCAAAGTGGTGATGTAGTTGAAAAAACAGAGGAAATCAGGTAATATTCCTGAAGCAGCCAGATGTTAGAGTCTCTGGCTTTGTTCTTTTAATATGTTGTTTTTGCACAACCGATTCAAAAGTTGGGGAGTGTATTGTACAATCTCGCTATGTCGATCTGTATACAGTGCAGTAAACAAACTGCCAAGCCAGATTACACCTATTGTTCTAACAAATGCCAAGGCGCAAAGTATATATCTACAAATGGCAACGAGGCGAAGTCGATGGCGGCCGTGGGATTAACACCAGAACCATATCACATCACGTAAGGCGCTATCTGTTCGAAAAATACAAAGCAGCGTGTGTCGCCTGCGGCTGGAATAAAGTAAACCTTGTTACAGGAAAGATTCCCCTAGAAGTTGACCATATTGACGGAAACGCAGAAAATAACAATGAGGGGAATCTACGGCTTCTCTGTCCGAATTGTCACTCTCTAACAACTAGCTTTAGGAATCTAAACAGAGGCTCGGGTAGGGATTGGCGACGAGAAAAATACATTAAATCCCAATGATGCCGCCTTAGCTCAACGGTAGAGCAACACTTTTGTAAAGTGAAGGTTGTCGGTTCAAGTCCGACAGGCGGCTCCATGTATAATTAGGTCACGCCGGGATAGCGAAGTGGTCAACCGCATCTGACTGTAAATCAGACGACATACGTCTTCGGGGGTTCGAATCCCTCTCCCGGCACCATTCGGTACGCAAAGCCTCTTAAGCTATTAAAGATATTGGGTGAAGAATGAAAAATGCCATAATCTTGCATGGTAAACCTGGTAAAAAGGAATACTACGACCCTAAAGCCCCAAGTATGAGTAATGCTCACTGGATACCATGGCTTCAAGGTCAACTATTAAAGCATGACGTCTGGGCGGCCACGCCGGAAGTTCCAAATGCCTATAAACCAGAATGGGATTTGTGGTGCAAAGAAGTTGAACGATTTGATATCACCCCAGAAACAATTATTGTTGGGCACAGTTGCGGCTCTGGCTTCTGGTTGCGCTGGTTAAGTGAACACAAAGATGTGAGAGTTGGTAAGGTTGTGCTGGTGGCACCTTCACTTGGTTATGGCTGGGACGATAACTATTTCTTTGAAAACTTCACGATTGACCCTAATTTAGTTTCTCGAACGGCAGGCATTACCATTTTTAACTCAGATAATGACCATGAGGGCACCCTTAAGGCGGTTAAAGAAATTAGGGAGCAACTACCAGAAGTTAAATGCAAAGAATTCCATCTAAGGCACTTCACTATTGAGAGCATGAAGACACCGGAATTTCCAGAATTACTAGAGGAGTGCCTGAATTGAAAGATCTATCTAAGCGAGCCAAAGAAATAGTCAAAAAAATTGACTACATCACTATAGCCAGCGTAACGCCAGAAGGCATGCCCTGGAATACGCCAGTTTATTCAGCATTTGATAAAGACTACAACTTCTATTGGGGCACTCATATAGACAGCCAAAAGGCTAAGAATATTCGCAATAACGAGAATGTTTTTTTAGTCATTTATGACTCTACTGTTCCACCAGGGACGGGTGAAGGAGTCTTTGTTCAAGCCAAAGCTCGTCAGCTTTCTAACCCCGAAGAAATTAAGCATGCATACGAGACTTTGAGAGACAGGCGTCCTACTCCTTTTTGGAAGCCTGAGGCTTTTAGCGAAGAAGGGCCAGTCCGACTGTTTACAGCTGTACCGCAAAAGGCATGGATGAATGATGATGGTGAGAAAAATGGCTACTACATCGATGTCCGAACAGAGATTAATTTACGAGAGTAGCCCACCATCGCAGATGTTCACCCAGTACACTGCATCAAGTAGTTATTTGTTACGATTTGTATTGACATTTTAACCATTAGCCAGCATAATACAACGCATAAGCAAGGGTAGGCGAGTGCTGCCCTCACGCAATCTACGCTGAAGGCCGCATGGGCCTTCATTTAAGTTTGAGTAAACGGAGAATCAGGGAAATGAATCGCAAGCTAAATAACTTTGTATCTGTTTTTGTTCTTGGTGGGGTAACTCTCAGCGCTGCACTAATCATTATGAACCTGCAAGTGATGTTTGGGCCAAGCCCAACAACTGGCGTGGTTAACGGCCAGGTTTTAGCAGCTAACACAACTCAAGGTCCTAAAGGTGACACTGGTGACCAAGGCCCGCGCGGCTTCTTGGGTCCAGTTGGCCCACAGGGCCCACAAGGTTTCCAGGGTATTCAGGGCGAAACCGGACTTGACGGTGCTCAGGGTAAGTTAGGTGAGCAAGGTGAAACTGGTTTGACCGGTCCTCAAGGCGATCAAGGCGTAACTGGCCTACAAGGTACTCAGGGTCTAACTGGTGCTCAGGGCATTCAGGGTGAACAGGGAATCCAAGGCCAAACTGGCACCCAGGGCATCCAGGGTATCGAAGGCTTACAGGGCTTGCAAGGTATTCAAGGCAACATTGGCCTGACTGGCCCACAAGGCCTACAAGGTGAGCAAGGTATCCAGGGCGACACCGGCATCCAAGGTCTACAGGGTGAAAAAGGTGATCAAGGTATTCAAGGTGTACAGGGTGATATCGGCCTAACTGGTCCACAAGGTCCTCAGGGCATACAAGGTATCCAGGGCGACAAGGGTGATAAAGGTGATACAGGTAGCCAAGGCCCACAAGGCATCCAGGGTATCCAAGGTATCGCCGGCCCAGCTGGTTCAACACTAGTCACGGGTACCCCCGTTACCTCAGCAGTAAACGCATCTGCCGGCACACAAGTTACCGCTACGGCTATCTGCGCCGCTGGCAAAGTCCTATTAGGTGGCGGTGCAATCGTTACGACTAATACTGGTGCTGAAAAAGTCGCATTAGCCGCTTCTTACCCAAGCAGCACAACGGTTTGGACAGCTGTTGCAACTGTTCTTTCGAACCTCACAGGCACTGGCAAAACAATGTCAGTGACTGCCTACGCATTATGCAGTTTGTAAACACACTCTCGTAGACAAAATACCCATTACTTATGTGATGGGTATTTTATTAGAACGACTTTGGGTTATACTGCTCGCGTGACTGATCAGCAAAAGATTACATCTTCCCGAGAACAACTCTACAAACTATACATTGAGGATAGGCTATCGTTGCAAGAGGTAGCTAAAAGTATTGGCTGGTCAGTTCATAAAGTACTCTACAATATGAATAAATACTGCATTAAACGAAGGACGATAAGCCAGGCCATATACCTAAAACACAACCCAAATGGTGATCCATTCAAAGTTAAAACTATTAAAAGCGTATCAGATGCAAAACTACTTGGAATCGGCATAGGGCTATATTGGGGTGAAGGTACCAAGATGAATAAACATTCGGTGCGTCTTGGTAATACAGATCCGGCCCTTATCAGAACTTTCATATTGTTCTTGACAAACTTATTTGGTGTATCTAAAAATAGACTACGATTTGGACTGCAGATATTTACAGACATAGACAAACATAAAGCACTCGATTATTGGATTAACGAATTAGGGGTAAGAGCCTCGCAATTTTACAAAATAACAGTTACAATATCTGGGTCAATCGGCACATATCGAAATAAGAGTTTATACGGCGTTGTAACTGTGTATTTCAACAATACGAAGCTCAGGGATGTGTTAGTGGGCATGTTGCCGCGATAGCTCAGTTGGTAGAGCGTGTGCATGGTAAGCACAAGGTCTCGGGTTCGAATCCCGATCGTGGCTCCACATATTGTACCCTCAGATCTAATCTGTTATAATCTAGCTAATCTATTCATAAAGGTTGATTGGTTATGGCCAAGAAAAAAGGCAATGTCCGTATTATTACTCTTGAATGTACCGAGGACAAGAAACATCGTGTCCAGACTATTAAAAATATCAAAAACACGACTGACCGCCTGGAACTAATGAAATACAACTCCAACTTACGTCGACACACCCTTCACCGCGAAATTAAGAAATAGCTAGATCGTTAAGCTTAGTAGCTAACATTACTCCAACACGCACCATGTCTTGCAAAACGGCAAGCGAGGGGCGTGTTTTGCTAGCGTAAATAAATAATTTATCACCATGGATCTCGTAATCGAATTGTTTAAAGCCATGGGTAAGCGGCGCAGTTACTTCAGGCGTTAGCACCGCGCCAATCTCGGCATAATGCTGTGGAGAGCCAAACACCTTGCCATCGCGTACTAGTTCGTCGTCACGGCCAGAAAAGATGTGTGTAATGTCTTTAAACTGAGGTAGTCTGGCAAAAAGATTGGCATAAAATGTCTCGTCCTGCTGACGGATATCCACAAATACATGTGGTAGGCCGCCGCGTTGCAAATCAACCTGCAAGATAAGCCATACGTAGTGCACCACCGGCCTGCCAGGAAAGTGAATGGTATTGCTGCGCTCTACCAAAATAACATCGTGACCCTCGATCGTACCCACGGTGTAATGATTATCTACGTGAGTTGTCGAGACAGTAACACCGCGCACCAGCTCGTACTCGTCGTCTCGTGGGTTAACATGGCCAAAGTAAACTAAATGAAACTTATCAGCAAATTGTTTAATCGTATGCTTATGAACAAGGCCACGCACTGCGTGCAGACGGTCACTACCTATCATCTGGTTTTTCCTTAGAGTGCGGTGTTTTTTCGTGAGCATAGAGGTCCAATACGCTACTCAAAAACTCCGCCTGGCTCCAGGCTAGCGGTGCAACCGACGTGAAGGCCATCGAGAATGGGTTGACCTGCTCCGACAATACACCAGTGCTGAGCATGCGGTCCTTGACCCACTCGATAGTCTGCTTGGCCCGCTCCATGTTGCCGGTTTGCATGTCGTATTCCGCCAGCCACAGTGAGGTCACAAACCAGGGATTGCCCAAGCCAGCGGGATCGACTGTATAGTATTGGTCGTGTTCATAACGAGGCATGACAGTCGGCTTATCTTTCTCTAAATGGAATGTGCGCTCGAGAGTCGCCAAAGATTGTTTGATATGCTTCGAATCGATGGAGAACAAACCAAACATAAACGCTCCGTAAAAGCTCGCAACATCGATTGTATCGTCATATTGCAAACCCTTGCCGGCAACATTTACAAAACCCTTGTAAAAATATTCTCGCTCAGAGTTATAGAGCAGCTTTTCAGTGGCTTCCGGGAACTCGTCGGCCACAGTTTGCCATTTAACTGCATCTTTGGGCCTATGCATTAGCTCTGCCATCTTAACAGCTGCTAGCAGCGCAGCATACACCAAGCCGGTGGTGTAAGTCGTGGTTAAGAATTTTTCTTCCCATAAGTCATAGCTGGCATGAGGTAGCTTAGTAACCGGGTCAATATAGCTGGCCATAAAATTGGCGGCTGGTACAACCAGGCTTTGGTAGTATATCGACAGCACATCTTTGTCTTTAAACTGTTCGATGAACTCCCCAAGTAAGAAGATAACTAGTGCTGTTTCGTCCTCCTGGATAGGGGGAATCATACGATCGCCATACAGATATGGGTGCCAGGTACTACCAGGCGCACCGTCTGGGCGGAATTTTTGCATCAAGAAACCCTGGGGGTGCAGAACTTTGGTGCTAAATCCGAAGAATAGCTTAGCTTCGGTCTGGTAACCCATACGCATTAATGGCCAAACTGAATAACCTCCATCACGCGGCCAGGCGTAGGCATAGGAATCGCGGCGGTAGTTAAGCATTGTCGTGTCAGTGCTGGCGATTACGCCGCCATTATGGTCAAAGTGAGACTTAAGAACTAGAGCGCAATTACGAAAAGCCGGGCGCCAATCGGCGTCGAGTCGCTCGGCAAAATGCTCGAGAGGGCCGAGCCAACGGTGCCAGTGTCGTGCAGCTAGGTCAAAAAACGGCGCCAGACCAAGCTTATTAATCTTATGATGTAGGTCGATAGCGTCCCATTGGCTGCGGCCAAGCGCCAGCCAATATTCGATATGTGTCGAATCGAAAGGCGCAATATCACAACTAAAGCCAATAACTGAATCAACTTGGCCAAACTCAACTTCGTTGGGTGTAAGTTGCCCATCCTCGGCATCGCGGAACGTACCCTCTTTGCCTTCCTCGCCGAACAAGCCAATTGAATGCTGTGTAAATGGTTTACCATCCTGGCTTTTACCACCTACAACAAAGTTTCGCCTGCCTTTAAAGTGCAGAATTGCATGTTCGTCAGGCAGATATTGGGCTGTGTCGCCGGTCAGTGTTGAGCTAATCAGGAATACTTGCTGCATAAACAAACGAATCTCGCGCTGACGGCCAGTTGCGTTGATAACATGAATATTGCGCAGGAACGCGTCTTCATCAACTGCTACGCAGTCTAAAAATTCTAGGGTAATACCCAAGTTCTTATTACTGGCCGTAATATGACCAATCTGAGCGTGGTGCGCGTAAGCCATATCAAATTGCCAGGTTTTATCGTCCAACCAACTAAACTGCCCTTCAGACCAAACGCCAATCCGGTGACGCATATTGTTAGCCCGGGCATGATTCTCCAACCCAACATAAGGGTAATAGAGGTCATGAACCATACCATACAAGTTGATGCCAACATGCAGGCGGCCATTACTTAGCAGTATCGGACGCGTCACTCCCTTGTTTCCCACCCTTTTGCGACTGTAACAGCCGCAGTTTAAGATCTTTTAATACGTTACAAAAGTACATGAACGCCTCGTAAGGCGAATCGTACGGACTAAAGTAAGCATGTACGTCTCCATCATTAAACCATTTTGTGCACATGTAATAAAAATGGTCAGAGGTCTGAAGTCGGCGCCAATCGGTAATTAGACCATGATCGCCGCTGGCTAAGATCTCATTTTCCATGCTATATACGGCCTCGATAGCATTGGTCTGCATGGCATTACCCAGCCAAGCTGTAAGATCACGTTCGGTGTCAGCCCAAGTTAGGGTGTTAGGTATGTCTATTTCATCTACAGGGTCAAAGTGCTTGATGGCCTCGCTGAGAGTCATAAACTTGTTACCTCCCTTGATGAAACCTGTCGGGAAGTGGTGCATAAAATCAAAGATGCCGTGTGCATCCCACTGGTGTTCACCAAACGTTTCGTAGTCCATGAACAGATTGATTAGCCGTTGGTCTTGGGGCAACGCATCTATCCAGTGCAAGTATTTTTCGGCCGTTAGTGGCCATTCATTCCAACTTTGTTCTGAAAAACGAAAGGCTATATCGTCGCTTAATCTGTAGTTCTTGAGTAAAAGCTTGATTTTATTAGTGTAAGCCGGTCGGTACATAAAGTTCGGCGATCGCCAACCCAAGATCGGGTCCCAACCCTCGGTAATGATACCCTTGTAACCAGCTTTATCGGCCCAATAGGCAAGATCGTTGTTGTAGCTGAGTTCGGTATTACGCAGGACTTTGGGGGTTACACCAAATAACTCCTTAATTTTGTGTTTGTGAGCATCCACCTGCCGTTCAAACTCCTTGCGCGAATAAAAGAAGGCTAGGGTATGATAGTAGGTTTCACCAACTATTTCGACGCGGCCGGTTGCCACCAAGTCTTTAAAACCATCCAGAACATCGGGCGCCCACATTTCGAGTTGTTCTAGTAGCGTACCGGTAATTGAGAAACTAAAGCTAAAATCCGGGTTCTTGTCTAGCAGGTCCTTTAATAACACGTTCATAGGCCGATATGATTTTTCGGCTATTTTATGAATTATTCTCTCATTACTTGTATTGGCTTCGTAATCGGGGTCGTACCAATAATTGCTATCACGGCCGGCCTCAAAGATACTGTAGGGCTTTACGCGGTAGGGTTGGTGCAGGTGAAGATACAAGCAGATGGTACGGCTCATGGCGCGACCTCTTTTAGATCAGCGTAGTGCAAATATATATCTTTAAATCGGCTGATAGCTTTACGCCACGACATATTTTGAATATCGTGCCAAGCATTATCGGCCAACTCTGAGCACAAGGCGTCGTGCTCGGCCACAGCCAAGATAATGTTTGCCAGCTTTTCGGCATCCCAAAAGTCAAAACGCATAACACTATGAAGGGTTTCACCAACGCCACTCTGTTTACTAATTAAGATGGCATTGTGATAATTCGCAGCTTCGAGAGCCGTCAGACCGAACGGTTCGGAGACCGACGGCATAACAAACATATCGGCAATCGCGTACGCATCGCGCCACTGCTTGCCGCGCACAAAACCAGTAAAAACCACGTTCTCAGCAACGCCAAATTCGGCGCTGGTGGCGATTAGTTC
>CAYOML010000011.1:32645-37463 GCA_964405095.1 uncultured Candidatus Saccharibacteria bacterium
TTAGCGCGTATGCCAGCTTCGAATGTCAACCAATCATGTGCGTGAATTGCGTCATAGTTGTTATTTTTTACCAGCTGCTCCACATATTGGCTATAACGGTGCTGACGACTGCGCAAATCAGACGGGCAGGCATGCTCACAATCACGGGTATCACAGTCATAACAATAGCTATCGTAAGCACCGGCCAGATTTACAAATGCTTGGCCAGAAATGGACAAGGCTCCGTGGAGAGTCATAAAAGATGGCTGTATGTTGGGTTGGTAGGGTAATACAAAGTCAATCTCGACTCCGTCGCGAGCCAGTTCTTTGCACATCTGGTAGCATACCACCCCAAGGCCGCCACTGTTGTAAGGTGGTAGTTCCCAACCCAACATTAAGATTTTCATCTGTTCACTACACCTTTATGCTTTGCACTTAGTATAAGCGTAGGCATCTTGTCTGGCAACGCTGTGTTTACTAGAAATTCTGATATAGTTACAGACATCGTGGAGGGATTCTGGTCGTTACATGTGCGAGCCTGGAGGCTAACGCTTTTAGCCAGCCTAGGGTTCCTGTTTATTGTTTTAATTGTGTGCGCTGGGGTACGAATGGCTTACGAGCAGCAAGACACGCGGCAAATCCGCTTATCCAAACTGCACACTGGCCAAATAAACCAAGGTTTCGCACTCGGTGCATCAACCATGCGGGATTTTAACATACATCACCCGTATAAGCCCGTGACATATCATCCAGTCCAGCCGCGTGCAGTTTCACCGGTTGGAGCGCTGTCACCAGTCATATATCGTATTCAAACTATTGAACCGGTTATCTTCGTAACCATAGATGACGGCGTTACACCAGACCCGTCTGCCTTTAGGGTGATTCGCCAAAATCACATCGTGGCTAGTCTCTTCTTATATGACAATGCTGTATGGCGGCATTATGACTACTTCAGATTATGGCAAGCAACTGGTGCAACAATCGAAAACCACACTGTTAGTCATGCGCATCTGCTGCGACTGTCATTTCCTCAGCAAAAACAAGAAATCTGCGACAACGCTAACCGCATGTCAGCCGCGTTCGGAAAGCGACCTGTACTGTTTCGACCACCGTACGGCGAATTTAACGAGGCTACACAGCGTGCAGCAGCCGAGTGTGGGATGAAAGCTCTCGTCTGGTGGTCGGCCTACGTTCAAGACAACTGGATACATTATCAAGGTACAGACCATCTTAAGCCTGGTGATATTGTACTGCTACACTTTACGCCACAACTTGCAGGCGACCTACAAGCTCTCTTGCGAGAAGCCGCCAACAGACATCTGCAAATCGGTCAACTCGAGGAATGGCTACACTAAGCACTTTACAAACCCAGGCCACTGAGCTTATGCTTACTAATGTAACTATTAGTAGGTAACCAAGGGCATATAGGGGTATGAAACAATTAACTAAGATATTAATCGTTCTGGCGTTGCTAGTAGCACCGCTTTTTGCATTGCCAGCCCTGGCACAAGAGGGGCAGGGCGATAGCACAACAGAGCGCGAAGGAATGCCGCTCAGTCAGCGCCTTAGCGAGCGCACTGAAGGCCGCCTGAGCACAATCAAACAAAAAGTGTGCGAAAAACGCGTAGGCGTTATTAAGAGCATTATGGCCAAGGCAGCCGCCCAAGGTGCCAAGCACCTCGATGTATTCACTAAGATTGCCACGCGAGTTGAAGAATTCTACACCAACAAAAAGCTAACAGTAGCTAGCTACGATGCACTAGTTGCAGAAGTTAATGCTAAAAAAGCAGCCGCTCAAACAGCTATCGATGCCGTAAAAAACGACACTGGCTTCGACTGCACCGATGCCAACCCAATTGGTCAGATCGATGCCTTTGTTAGCAAGGTACGAGCCATGCACAAGGCACTCAAAGACTACCGGACATCGATTAAAGACTTGATCGTGGCCGTCAAGCAAGCTGCCGAAGCAGCAGAAGGGAGTGGACAGTAATGGGTATCAACCGTTCACGACAAAGCGGCTTCGCGGTTGTTGAGCTAGTTCTGATACTGGTTATAGTTGGAATCATCGGCTTCGTTGCTTGGCGCGTCATAGACGCCAGTGGTGATGCAGACCAAGCTAGCAGCCAGACCAACGGCACAACGACACCAACTGGCACATCAGTGCCGGTCGTCACCAAAAGTAGTGACCTAACCACATTGCAAAAACAGCTAGATTCCACCCAAGTCGAAGATAATACCTCCAGCGACTTGCAAAACCAAACAGCCTTCTAGGCATCTACGTGCCAATATTAGCGCCAATCGAGCTCATAGTCTTGATTGGCGCTTTTTTGCAAGAATTAATATCGCCATTGCCCTCGTTTGTATTATTCGTGCCAGCCGGTGCAGGCCTAGAGGCGCAGGGTGCGAGCGTATGGTACATAATTGGTCTGGCTTTTGTGGTGGGCTTGGTGCGCGTGCTTGCCGGACTAATCTTGTACTGGCTTTCGGATAAGCTACGCACAAAAATCTACGCTTCCAAAAACTCGTGGCTCGGTATACGTAAACAAAGCATCGAACATATTCGCACCAAACTTGGTAAACAAGGTAGTTGGTGGGCAGTATTTTGGCTGTGGGCTTTGCCGTTTGTGCCGGGCACGCTTATTTCGCTAACGGCCGGTTTTGTAAAAGTTCCCAAACCGGTATTTATATCCGCCACCTATTTTGGGTCGATAATTAACGCCTTAACCTACCTGCTTATCGGCTACTACGGGCTTCACGTAGCCGGTTTACTGATATAGCCACCTCTGTTTTGCTATGATATAATCAGCCCGTGCCATAGGGGTATAGTACAACGGTTAGTATAAGGGTCTCCAAAACCCTAGATCGTGGTTCGATTCCACGTACCCCTGCCAAGAATTATTAGACAACATTATGTTTCAAAGTCAACATTTGTCGTGTTGATTTTAATCCGATAGCCTCGACGGCTTCTACCATCGGACCCATATAGAGTGGCAATAAAGCAAATCGTTCTCGAAATAAACTAAGATCATGATCCCAGGCCGCCAAGTAATCTACGCATGATTTTGGCACAATGTCCTTCAATCGTGCCTCTGCTGCAGCTAACGAGTTCCTTGCCCGGCGGGATTCCATGTTGGTTTGCATTTTCAACCGATTATGAATTTGCTCCAGAAGCAATTTACGCTCCGCCAACACCTGTCGCCAGTCAGATTTGGATGATTGCAGACAATCAAGCCCGGCATTGATAAGTTGCTCTATGCCCTCAGCCATCAAATCTCCAAATTCTTCGGAGGTAGCTCTTAAAGGACTGGCGAAGGGGTCATACCGTTTTTGCTCGGCAGTTCCGACAGCCGTCGAGCAAAATGCTTGACGCCCTATGCCGCACAAAAATAACCAATCCTCATTATATATATTTGGAAAGAAGGCGGGCGTGGCTTCAAGGTTAACCATGAGTGCGCCTCCATTCAATCTCACGCCGGGCTCAACACCGCTTAAACGTTCCGCGTGGCTCACTACAGAATTGTCAGGAAATTCACTCACCAAAAAACCCGCCACAGATTCATCTGCCGTGAAGTTAATCGCCTGATCGATTCCTTTAATATTCGTTATGTCATCGTCCAAAAATAGTATGTTTCTCCATCCGGCCATTCGCGCCAGAATCAAACCCAAATTACGCTTTAAACTGATATCGTTTGTAGAACGACCCAACATTGCATCCGAAAAATTATCAGTCTCAAAATCTAAAAGTAAGGGATGTCGGTAATCTGCGGGCACATCCACCGCAAGTCCGCGAATGCCATGAGAAGTTATGCGTTTCGCTACATCCATTGCCGATGTATGCCCGCTGCCGAGTATTAACAGGAAGGCGTTTGTTGCCCCGGCTAATTCAAGAGCATAGCTCAAGCATTCAGCTGAACGATTCGTTGGCACAACGATAGCATCGAGTCTATGATCGAATAAGCTTGAGCCAAAAGATGCAGAACTGGTAGTCATGACCGTATTATATCCATACCTAGAGCAAAAGCCTGGTCTGCATCCAATAGTTCACGAATTTCTTGAACATCGACCTCTGACAGCTCATCGTCAAAAGTTCCATTAACGTACTGGAACCCCTGCCAGAAGATTATTGAAAGCCTACAGATACAATTGTAGACTTTTTTAGTACGAAAAAGTTCGATCACGATGAAATTACTAATATCCAACCTCGAATTGCTAAGATGTATACATGAAGACGTTTATTTTCATCTCTGGCGCTCCTGGTTCCGGCAAGTCCACTGTGGCTGCCGCGCTTCAACGAAAGTTAGGAACGCCGCTTTTTGAATTTGGATGGATACCAGAATTCCGCAAAACAGGTAGTCGAAGTACCACCTATACGGAAGATGAGGCGCTTGCCTTCGAAAATCTTACGCTGGTTCTCAAGAATTATGCGAAGCACAACTTCAAAAATATAATTGTTACCGATCTCGAAAACAAACGCACAGAACAACTTGCGGGTGTTTTTAAGGGGTACAACTATACCATTCTGACGCTACGTTTATCTAACGAGGAGTTATTAAAGAAGCGCGTTGTGGACGAATCAAGATCAAGCGGGTATAGAGACTGGCAAGAAAGCCTTAGCATTAACCAGCAACTGCTGCGGCGCGAAGCTTTCCCCCGGGAAGTTTTTATTGATATTGATAAGCAATCAGTTGACGAGATCATCGAGAATATCTGTCTGGCCATCTAGAAGTAAAAGGATAAAGGCCAGTTTTAAGAACACCTAATCTGGGCAAAACCCCGGCATACAGTTCAGGTAAAACAGTTGCACAATTTTGACAGCAGCATGGTATAACTAAGCTGTAT
>CAYOML010000012.1:0-3686 GCA_964405095.1 uncultured Candidatus Saccharibacteria bacterium
GTTTGTTTCGCGACTCTAATCGGCTCGTCCGATCCGTCAAACGACCAGAGGACATCAGGTCAGCTCAGACTAATGTCATAATTTTTTAAGTATACGCTATAATTGTTGCGAAATGCAAAAAGTTTTGCTTTACTACAAGTTTGCGCCGGTTAAGGATCCTGAAGCTGTTCGGCTTTGGCAGCGTGCTTTGTGCGAAAGACTTAATCTTAAAGGTAGGATTTTAATTTCGCAGCATGGGGTTAACGGTACGGTTGGCGGTGACATCAATGATTTAAAGGCTTATGTAAAAGAAACCAAGTCTTTCACGGTGTTTAAAGGCATGACATTTAAGTGGTCGGATGGTGCGCGTGATGATTTTCCTCGTCTTAGCATTCGCGTCCGCCCTGAAATCGTAACTTTTGGTGTACCAAAAGAAATAAAGGTGGACGAAAATGGTGTTGTAGGCGGTGGTAAGCATCTTAAACCGGAACAAATCCATAAATTAGTAGAAGAGCGTAGAGATGTAGTGTTTTTTGACGGTCGCAATGCTTACGAAGCAGCGGTCGGTAAGTTTAAAGACGCTGTAATCCCCGAAACTCGTACCACCAAAGATTTTTTGCAAGAACTGGAAAGCGATAAATATAACGGCATAAAAGACAAACCTGTAGTTACTTACTGTACAGGCGGCGTGCGCTGCGAAGTGTTAAGTGCGCTTATGAAAAACCGAGGGTTTAAAGAGGTCTATCAAATTGACGGCGGCATAGTAAAATACGGCGAAAAATATAAAGACGATGGATTGTGGGAAGGCTCCCTGTATATTTTTGACAAGCGTATGGGTGTCAAGTTTTCGGACAAAGCCAAAGATATTGGCGAATGTGTAAATTGTGGCGACAAAACCAGTAACTACGAAAACTGCGCGCTAAAAAGTTGTAATAATCTGATTCTTTTGTGTGAGACTTGCAAAACTAAAACCGAGGTTTGCTCGGCCAAGTGCCAAGCCGAGCTGGCGCTACTGCTCGTTTAATAATGAAGTTAGTTCGGCCTTACCGCGCATACCAATAATCTGATGGACTGGTTTGCCATCTTTAAATAGCATCATGGTTGGGATGCTCCTGATCTGAAACTTCATTGCAGTTTCTGGGTTTTCGTCGACGTTTAATTTGGCAATATCTATTTTGCCGTCAAATTCTTCGGCCAGTTTTTCGATGGTTGGCTCCATAGCAATGCATGGGCCACACCAGGCCGCCCAAAAATCTACTAATACTGGTCGATCAGACTTAATCGCACTTTCAAAAGTGGCGTCGTCAATAACTTTTAACATGTCTGTCCTTGCCCCGCAGGGCGCTTAATAAGTTCTAAGCCTATTTTACCATTACAGATATAAATCGTGCAAAAACGATATAATAAAACCTATGACCGATAAACTGGCCGCCAAATTGAAGACCCTGCCGAGCACACCTGGTGTTTATTTTCATAAAAATGCCAAGGGGCAGATTATTTACGTCGGTAAGGCAGCAGTGCTTAAAAACCGGGTGCGGCAGTATTTTCAGGACAGCCGAGTGCGTGACCCTAAAACTGACGCTTTGGTAGCCGAAATTGCCGATACTGATTGGATAGAAGTCGAATCCGAGATTGATGCACTTTTCTTGGAAAGCGAGATGGTTAAGCGCTATAAACCGCGCTACAACATTTTGCTCCAAGATGATAAATCACAACTGTTTGTTCGGGTAACAATGCACGATGCATATCCTTACATAAGTTTTACTCGTCAGCCGCTTGATGACGGCGCCGAATATTTTGGCCCCTATTACAATGGTTTTGCGGTAAAAAAAGCACTTCGCTATTTGCGGCGGATCTTTCCATATTCTACCCACGCCACCATGCCAACTCGTGTGTGCTTGCAGTATCATTTAGGTTTATGCCCAGGGGTGGAGGAGCAAAAAATCGGCTCCGGAGATTATAAAAAGACTTTGCACAAACTCGTCCTGTATCTAAAAGGGGAGCGCCAAAGGCTGATTAAGCAGCTTCAAACCGAAATGAACTTGGCGGCTAAGCGTCAAGATTACGAACTAGCTGCCAAACGCCGCAATCAAATCCACAATCTAAAAGAATTACAAAAACAAATTATCTTTAGTGACCGCGAATTTATGGATATAAGTAAAGACCAGGCGTTAAGTGGCCTGAGTCAGCTACTTGGCATTCCTGTACCGCGGCGTGTGGAGGGTTATGATATTAGCCACATGCAAGGCACTAATAACGTGGCGAGTATGGTGGTCAGCACTAGTGGTGTGGCTGACAAGGCCGAATATCGCAAGTTTAAGATGCGTTTGCCTGGCAATAACGATGTCGGCCACATGCACGAAGTAATTAGTCGGCGTTTTAGTGGCCAACACTTGGATTGGCCCAAGCCAGATTTACTGTTGATCGATGGTGGCAAAGGCCAGCTCGGTGCAGCTTTGGATGCGTTGGGCGAACGTAGCGCAAAGATCCCGGCGGTTGGGCTTGCTAAACGCTTGGAAGAAATCGTCATACACAAAAAGCGCTCTAATATTACACTTAATACCAGTAAATACCCGGAAGCGTTTGTGAGCGAATTTGAAGATTTTTATGTGGTGCTACTACCCAAAGATTCGCATGTTGTTAAGTTTTTGCAGCGAATCCGCGACGAATCACATCGTTTTGCGGTTAGTTATCACACGGTATTAAAACGCCGTACACAGATTGCCAGCGAATTAGATGAAATCCCTGGCGTTGGCGC
This sequence comes from uncultured Candidatus Saccharibacteria bacterium, assembly GCA_964405095.1. Taxonomy (GTDB): domain Bacteria; phylum Patescibacteriota; class Saccharimonadia; order Saccharimonadales; family EFPC-124; genus CAYOML01. Next base: position 2,738 of record CAYOML010000012.1, read on the forward strand.
GTCCACTCGTAAAAAATTGATTCAGGCTTTTGGCAGCTTACGCGCTGTTAAAAACGCCCATCGTAACCAAGTAGTGGCGGCTGTAGGCGAGGCCAAAACCAGGCTTGTGTGGCCGCACATTGCAGCTGACCAGATAAAGAAAAAAATTAGCTAGCAAGTTTTTAGGCCAGGATGACCGCCGCGTGGTATTGCGGCGGTCATCCTGAGGGGGTTAGCCACTGTCTCCAGTGGATGCGATAACCCCTGCGACTATCGCAGCGATGATGAGCGCAATGATCACAATAACACATTCCACGGTGTCTCCCTCCCTCGTATGGCCTAAATATATTTAACCATAATGACTGCAAACAACAAGTGCGAGCACCAGCCGATTTACAATCCTTCCTCGATCCTCAGCAGCTCGTTGTATTTAGCCAGATGTTCACTGCGCGAAAGTGACCCGGCTTTAATTTGACTACAACCTAAGCCAACGGCCAAGTGGGCTATGGTGGTATCTTCGGTTTCGCCAGAGCGGTGGCTCATAATAGTTTTCCAGCCGGCCTGGTGGGCCATTTTAATCGCCTCGATTGTTTCGGTTAGTGTGCCGATTTGATTCGGTTTGATCAGGATGGCGTTGGCGGCTTTTTGGGTGATGGCTTTTTGTAACAATTTAGTATGGGTAACCAGCAGGTCGTCACCGACCAGTTGAATTTTGTCGCCTAGTTGGTTGTTAAGCATGTGCCAACCATCCCAATCGTCTTCACCTAAGCCGTCCTCGATCGAGGTAATCGGGTAACGGCCGGTCAATTCTTTATACCAATCGATCATTTGTGAGGTGTTTAAGATTTTACCCTCGGTTTTAAGACTGTAGCCGTCGCCATTTAGTAACTCGCTGGCAGCAATGTCTAGAGCAAAGACTACATCCTCACCCAATTTGTAGCTACTGCGCTCCACAGCGGCTACTAACAGT
>CAYOML010000012.1:3786-32742 GCA_964405095.1 uncultured Candidatus Saccharibacteria bacterium
GACTACATCCTCACCCAATTTGTAGCTACTGCGCTCCACAGCGGCTACTAACAGTAGCAAGGCCTCTTCATTATCTTTAACGGCCGGTGCAAAACCACCTTCGTCGCCAACTGTGGTGTTAAAGCCGCGAGTCTCTAACTCTTCTTTTAGTGCCATAAATACCTCGGCGCCAATTGTCAGGCGGTCGATGAACAACTTGCCGCCTCTTGGCACAATCATAAATTCTTGAATGTCGGTTGAACCAGCGGCGTGTTTGCCACCATTGATGACATTCATGAGAGGCATCGGCATGCTGAAAGTGTGATTGCCAATCAAGCCAGCCACGTATCTATACAGAGGTTGTTTGCTGGCGGCAGCGGCTGCCTTGGCGACAGCCAGCGACACCGCCAGAATGGCATTGGCACCAAGTCTACTTTTATTGTCGGTGCCATCCAGTTCGCACAGAGTCTGATCGATCGTCGCCTGCTGGCTGGGATCATGGCCAACTAAAACCGGCGCAATAATTTCTACAACATTATGAATCGCTTTGCTGTCACCCTTGCCACCAAACGGTTTGCCACCATCACGCAGCTCCAGCGCCTCGCCGCTACCAGTACTCGCACCAGATGGTACTGCAGCCCGCCCAAGACTGCCATCGTCCAGGATTACATCTGCCTCTACGGTTGGTACACCTCGCGAGTCAAGTACTAAGCGGGCTGTGATCTTTGTGATTTTCATAGTTTCATCTTAACGCCCGGCGTGGCACAATAAAAGCATGACACACATAGCAATACATGGTGCGAGTTCCGAAGATAAGACTTTCTTCGAGCACGCCCTCAAAGACACGAAAGCGAAATTTTACCCACTACCACTAACGGCTGAAACTGCCGATAAAGAAACCGAAATACTTTCAGTGTTTGTCGACACTCCAGTGACAGCCGAAATTATTGCGGCCATGCCGCATCTTAAATTAATTGCTGCTCGTTCAACTGGCGTCGATAACATCGATCAAGCCGAGACCAAAAAACGCAACATTATTGTGGCTAATGTCCCAAATTATGGTGGAGTAACGGTTGCCGAATACGCCTTTACACTACTCTTAATGCTAACTAGGCATATACCTGAGATTCTCCACGAAACCTTTTCTACCGAACCAAACCGCGAACGCGAACGTGGTTTTGATTTGTTTGGCAAAACAATTGGTATTTTAGGCACTGGTGCAATTGGTTTGGGCGTAGCTCGCATTGCCAAAGGTTTTGGCATGAATGTTTTAGGTTTCGACCTTTTCCCCAAAGTTGAGGAAGCCCAGAAAATTGGCTTTACCTACGCCAAGGACATTGACGACGTACTGTGTCACAGCGATATTATTACGCTACACATTCCCTACACGAAAGAAAATCACCATTTCTTAGATAAAGACCGACTAGGTATGCTGAAACACGGAGCCATTATTATTAATACTGCTCGGGGAGAGCTGGTTGATACCACAGCGCTAGTTTCGGCCTTGCGCCAAGGCCACGTGGCTTCGGCTGCGCTAGATGTATTGGAGAGTGAGTATTTGATGGACCCCGACATGCTAATTGATCTGGCTTCGCACGACGACGCGGCCAAAGCCACCTTACGCCATGCTGTTAGCCTGGCCGCCCTCGAGCGAATGCCTAACGTCGTGGTGACAAACCACAATGCCTTTAATACACGCGAGGCTTTGCAGCGCATTAACCAGACAACCTCAGATAACATTGTCAATTTTTTGGCCGGCAAAGACAAAGAAGTCCACGCAGTATGAGCACCGGTAAACTGGTTGTCGTTCGTCACGGCGAATCAACCTGGAACGCCACAGGTAAATGGACTGGTATAACAGATGTCGACCTTGATGCCGAAGGCTATCACGAAGGCGAACTTGAGGGTGAAAAACTCAGGGACATCCAGTTTGCTTACGCCTATACCTCCGAACAAGTACGGACAGTCGAGATGCTCAATGCCATCCTTAAGACTCAGGGCCAGACAACCCTTACATACGAACGCCGCTGGGCGGTTAACGAGCGCGACTACGGTACCTACACCGGGCTTAATAAATGGGAAGTCGAAAAACAAATTGGGGAAGAGCAGTTCGAACAAGTGCGGCGCAGTTGGGACTATCCAGTTCCAGGCGGTGAGACCTTAAAAGACGTCTACGACCGAGCAGTACCATTTTACCTGAACGAAGTTTTACCAAGGCTGAAAAAAGGCGAGAACATATTACTTGTTGGGCATGGCAACTCTATTCGTGCTCTCGAAAAATATATCGAGAATATCAGTGACCAAGACATCTCAAAAGTTGAAATGCTGTTTGGCACCATTTTAGTCTACGATGTTGACGGTCAGGGGCGCATGGTCAATAAAGAAGAACGTAAAATTATAATGACCCCGCCGCCAGCTTAGTATGGATAGCACGTTCTTTGCTGGCAACCGCCGCAAGCTTCTCGCAGCTCTCGAGCCTGGTAGTCTTTTAGTAATGACAGCATTTGGCAGAATGCAACGGGATGTCGACATACCTTATACCTATCAGCAAGAGTCCAATTTTTGGTATTTAACCGGTATTGAAGCACCAGAATGGCTGCTGGTTATCGATGTGGATAAAGGCGACGAATGGCTAGTCGCACCCCAATTAAACCGTTTCCAATTGGCGTTTGAGGGTGATACAAACCAAGATGCCATAAGCCGGAGCAGTGGTGTTAAACAGATTGTGTCGAAGCAAGAAGGCAAGGAATTGCTGAAAAAACTGCTCGCCGGTAAAAAACGTGTTTATACTTTAACCCCCAATGTGCAGAGAATTTACGGCTTTCAGGCCAACGCCGCTCCTAAAAAGTTAATCGTTCAACTTAAAGGTTCGAAAGTTGTTGATGTGCGGCCAATTCTGGCTAAACTGCGGGCCATTAAGCAGCCGCCCGAGATTGCAGCTTTGCGGACTGCGATCGACGTAACCGTTGATAGCTTAGTATCGATTATTAAAAACCTCAAGACCTACAAAACCGAAAACGAGATCGATGCCGACTTATACCACCACTTTCGCCGTAGCGGCACGGTTCACGCCTTCGAACCAATTATCACCTGTGGCCGTAAAATCTGCATTATGCACTCTGAACCATCCAACGACCGTCTGCAGAGTTGGTTGTTACTAGATGTTGGTGCCAGAGTAAATGGCTACTGTGCCGATATTGCTCGTACTATCCCGCTGCGCCCGCCAACCGACCGTGAACGCCAAATATACGAGGCCGTTCAGCATATGCACGACCATTTTTTGGGTCTTTTAAAGCCTGGCGCGTCTGTCAAAGAGACGTTGTTGAAAGATGCCTACCCGTTTATTGGTGAAGAAATGGCAAAGTTAGGATTGATCAAAAAACCGATATTAAACGACCAAAATATCTTTAAATTTATGCCACACGCAATCACTCATGGGATTGGAGTTGATCCTCACGATCCGCTCGGCAAGCCGGAAGTATTTGCCGAAGGTATGGTGCTAACCGATGAGGTTGGCACATACATTCCAAGCGAAGGTTTCGGTGTGCGGATCGAAAACGATATATTAATCACCAAAGACGGTGCCGAAAACTTGGCTAGTCGCCTGCCAATAGATCTCACAAAACTTACCGAGATGATACAATAAAGGATAATATGTTGCAGCGGCAATTTCTGTTGTTTTTACTGAGGTGGGTGTTTAACAGCCTGGGTCTTTGGGTGGCGGCACGCATTTTAAGTGGTCACGGTATTACTTACGTAGAGAGCGAGGGGATAGCATTGTTCTTGATTGCCGGTTTTGTATTATCTCTGGTCAATGTCATCCTCAAGCCAATTATAGTGATTCTGTCATTGCCGGCAATTTTGCTTACACTGGGTCTGTTCACAATAGTCGTGAATGGTTTTATGGTGTACCTGGCGGCTATATTGGTACCGAATATCGAGATTGGTTTTTGGGCAGCCGTGCTTGCGGGTATGATTGTAAGCTTGATAAACTACGTATTGACCAGTTTGTTTGATGTCCGGAGGCCACACCAAAATGAAGTCTGACATTTTTGGTATTATCACCATCGTAAGCGGTGTTTTAATGACACTCTCTATTTTGCTACAATCACGCGGTGCAAGCTTAGGTGCTGGTTTTGGTAGCTCTGGTGAATTGTTTACTACTAGGCGCGGTGTCGATAAAAACTTGTTCGAACTAACAATTGTGCTGGCGGTGGTGTTTGTCGGCTCGCTGGTCGTTGGGCTGATGCTCACCTAAGGCGGGCAGACGCCGATGATTAAATCACGTATAAACAAAATCCAAGAAACTCTACCTACCAAGCGGGCGCTCAAAACCCGTTTAAAGCGGATGGAGCGTATTAGTCTTAAGCATGCACATAAATACATTGTGCAGCGTATTGCGACTTTGCGAGTTGCTCGCCGCCGAATTATTACCTGGCTTGTCTTAATTGGTCTGTTGAGTGGAGTGGCATTTTGGCAGGCCACTATCAGCATAGGTCAATTTACGGCCGCTGTACCAGTTGAAGGTGGTGTCTTTACCGAAGGTACGTTTGGCGCTGTCGATAACCTTAACCCGATTTTTGCCGGAACATCTGCCGAACGTTCTATCTCCCGGCTAGTTTTTGCTAACTTACTAACTTACGACAACGACAGCGACTTGGTTGGTGAGCTCGCGGCACACTGGACGGTTCAGGACAACGGCAAAACCTATGTAGTACAACTACGCCCAAATGCTTATTGGCATGATGGGCAGAGCATCACAGCCGACGACGTAATTTTTACCTTTGGATTAATCAAAAATGCCAACACCCGTTCGCCACTCTATGCCAGTTGGCGCAACATTGGAGTTGAGAAGGTAGACAATTTGACGGTGCGTTTTATTCTGCCGGCACCTTATGCAGCCTTTCCAAACTCTTTGACTATAGGTATGTTGCCAAAACATACCCTAAAGAATGTTCAACCTAGTGAGCTACGTACCGAGCCTTTTAACCGTGCACCAACTGTCGGGAGTGGCCCGTTTGAATTTGTAGATTTGCGGGCCGCTGATGCTGCCAAGAGTCACTATATTACGCATCTTAGGGCCAACGCCAATTATGTTCTAGGTCGGCCAAAGATCGATGGTCTGTATCTCCATGCCTATAAAGATCGCGAAGAACTGGCGCGAGCTTTGCGTTCACAGGAAGTCGCCGGTGCCAGCGACCTTTCTAGTACCGAGTTGAAAAATATAGAGGGTAACGAGAATTTTGTCCAAATTCATGCACCGTTATATAACGGAGTCTTCGCATTTTTCAAAATGGATAGCCCGCGACTGAGCGACAAGCGTGTGCGGCAAGCTCTGCAATTAGCCACCGACCAGGCTGCAATTATTGGCCTGTACGACGGGACAGCCCAAAACCTGGATGGGCCGCTTTTGCCTGGGCAACTTGGCTACCGGAGTGATACTCGTCAGCCAAACACTAATCTGCAAGCTGCAGGCAAACTGCTAGACGCGGCTGGTTGGACTAGCTCTGGCCAAGGCTCACGGCGGCTCAAAAATGGCCAACCGCTAAAATTGCAACTCGCGACAGTAAGTAGCGGCAACTATCCGGCTCTGGCCGAGGAAATAATGCGTGAATGGCGCAAAATTGGAGTGGAGTTTGATACCAACTTGGTCAAAGCCGAAGATATTCAGCAAAATGTTATCCTGCCGCGCGCCTACGACGTATTACTCTACGAAATTGTGATTGGCCGCGACCCCGATGTGTTTGCATATTGGCAGTCATCACAAGCCACTGAGCGGGGTTTTAATCTGTCAAATTATAAATCTGCCAAAGTCGATGAAGCCTTGGATAGTGCTCGTTCCCGGCTCGACCCGGCTTTGCGCGCGGCCAAATATCACACCTTCGCCCAGCAGTGGCTCGGTGATATACCAGCCGTTGGTCTGTATCGCCCGACGTTAACTTATGTGCAGAACAAAAATTTCGTAACGTTTGATGTTCATCCACTGGTTGATCCAACCGACCGGTATTTTAATGTGCGTTATTGGGCAGTTGGCACCGAACTAATGCGCACCACCCGCTAAACCTTGAATTTTTACTGTTCTCGGGGTATGCTTTCAGATGTCATGCGCGAGTGGCGGAATGGCATAACCTGCCTGTGGCAGGTTATGGGATCCTAGCTAGGCTGAGCCAAAAATGCTTGCATTTTTGGGGAGCATAAACTAGGCGCGCGTACTTAACAGATAGATATTGGGTGTACCTTACAATCTCATTATGCGCGAGTGGCGGAATGGTAGACGCGCTAGCTTCAGGAGCTAGTGTCCGCAAGGACGTGGAGGTTCAAGTCCTCTCTCGCGCACCAAGTTTAAAAGACCAGGCTTGTCCTGGTTTTTTAAACTTGTTTCTCTGCGGGGTAGAAGACTTGAACCGATAGGTGGAGAACTGCCGGGGGCAGTTCGAGTTACCCATGCATAACCTTTAGTGTTCAAAGAGGCGAGAACATATAGCTCTAATTTCCACTCTCGCGCATTGCTAAAGCCCTCATAATCTTGTAATATACTGTCGTCCTTGCTGGTTCGTTGGCCCAACAAGTTATAAAAGCGACAGCCTTCGCTTCTATTGTTTGCTGGACCAACGAAGGGAGAAATCATGGTCCTCCGCAGGATGGCAGTTGTACTGCTGGTCGCCGCAGGGGTGGCTGGCTGTGCAAAGGGTGCAAGCCCCGATACGCTCGAGATCAGTTACACAATCTCGGGGGTGACCGCAACCGAAACGCGCTCGGCCACGAGTGGTGGGCAGTGGGATAAGACTATTCCCAATGCCAACGCTCGGGGTCAGCTGCAAGCGTCGGTGACTGTAGATCGGCAAAAGCGGGGATTCATGCAATGCATGATCACCTACCAGGACTCCAAGGGTCAGGTGTTTATCGTTGACTACGTCCACGATAACAGCGCCGGGAGCATTACCTGTAGAAGCGACAAAGCCAAGGTTACAGACGCTAGGCAGAAAACCAAGCCGGTAACAGTAGCGCCGCCGGCTGGTTGTGGTATACCCCAAGACTGTCCGAGCCCGGACAGTCTGAACTTGAACGTGACTTGGTTTAAGAGCAATTAGCCGTCTCAGCAAGGGAAGCCCCCGGCACCCGCGTGCCGGGGGTAACCCCACGGATTCTTTGTGCCCAACTGGAACATATGGCTGGCCATGCTACTATAGACGTAAGCATTAGTACCATAAGTGAGGGTATAGGTGAACAAGGTTGCAAATTATCTGCAAGAGCACGTCGTAGGTGAGGTGCTTGCCAGTGCCGACGTACGAGAATATTTTTCGACTGACGGCAGTGTATTTAAACTGACGCCAAGTTTGGTAGTCTACCCAAAAAACACGCAAGATGTGCGTAAAGTCACGCGTTTTACGTGGCAACTGGCCGAAAAAGGCCATGTCTTGCCAATCACGGCTCGCGGTCGCGGTAGCGATCAAGCCGGCGCCGCGATTGGCCAGGGAATCGTTATGGTTTTTCCGGCCCACATGAACCGGATGTTGGAGCTCGATTCTAAACAACGCTTAGCACGAATCCAACCGGGCATGAACTTTCGGGTGCTCCAGGAATTGGCTCATAGCCACGGGTTGTTCCTACCACCATATCCGAGCTCGATAGATTTCGCGACCCTAGGCGGGGCAATCGCCAACGATTCGGCCGGCGAGAAAACGTTAAAATACGGGGCCATGCGTCAGTACGTTAAGGACCTTGAGGTTGTATTGGCTAATGGCGAAGTTATACAGACCGAGCGCATTTCAAAAAAAGAACTCGAACGTCGCAAGGGTTTGACTACTTTTGAGGGCGAAGTTTATCGCCAGCTCGATGGCCTGATAGTCGACAATTGGGACCTTATCTTGCAACATGCCAACACGCCTGGTGTTAGCAAAAACGCCGCTGGTTATGCTCTGACCCAGGTTAAGAAAAAGGACGGTTCGTTCGACCTAACGCCGCTGCTCGTCGGTTCGCAAGGCACACTAGGCATTGTGACTGAGGCTATTGTTCGACTAGAACCTTACAACCCGCGTAATACGCTGTTTAAGATCCACGTACCTTCGGTCGAGGCCATTAATGGTGTTGTCGATCAACTGATGAAACTCGGGCCTAGTGTGCTAGAGGTTGTCGATCGCAATCTGCTCGAGTTTGTTAAACGCGTTAGTCCCAACCGCCTAAAAGGTTTGGTCGACGAGCCATTCCCGGCCTTGGTCTTGTTAGTTGAATTTGACGATATTAAAGATGCCGCCCAGCTCAAAAAAGCCAAAAAAGCTGAAAAAATATTGCAGAAGATGGGTCTGCAGTTTGTTGGCACGCAGAATTTTGAAGAACAGCAAAAACTGTGGGGCATCCGCCAAAGTGCGGCTGCAATTATCTGGCACTCTGAAGCCGGGACCAAAGCGCTGCCGATCATCGAAGATGGTGTGGTGCCGCGTGAGAAATTCCAGCAATACGTGGAAGGAATATATAAGATATTTGCAAAATACAATCTCGAACCGGCAGTTTGGGGCCATGCTGGTGATGCCAATTTACATCTACAACCCTTCCTCGACCTATCAAAAGTTGGTGATCGTCAAAAAGTTTTCCGACTGATGGACGAGTATTACACCATGGTGTTAGAAATGGGCGGCAGCACTTGCGGCGAGCACAACGACGGCCGTTTGCGGGCGCCATTTCTGTCCAAAGTCTACGGCCCAGAAATGTATGGACTGTTCCAGCAAGTCAAAAAGATATTTGACCCATTTGGTACGTTAAACCCCGGCGTCAAAATTGACGTAACAATGCGCGATTTAGTGCCAATGTTGCGTCAGGAATATTCGTTGCGACACCTGGCCGACCACTTACCGAGGACGTAAAAATTACACTTGTGTTTTGAGGGGAACTTGGGACATAGTTGTGGGTGTTATGACAGACAAACAACTTAATGACAGATTTGATAAACTAGACAAGCGCCTCGAAAAAACCGAAAAGATCTTTGATGATCAGTTTTTGAAATTGTACTATTATATTAATAGACGTTTCGATGAAGTCGATAAGCGTTTTGACAATGAAATTGGTGGACTGAATGTTAAGTTTGATAGATTGCAATCATCAGTTGACGGTATCGCAAAAGGCTTTGACGATGAGCGTCTTGAACGTCATGCCCTTGAACCAAAAGTCGATCGTCATGACGGTTGGATAAAAACCCTAGCGCGAAAAACCCAGACTAGATTAAGCTAGTTGCTATTGCTTTTAATCTGTTAAAACGATATCATTACGAGCGTTCTTACATGCGCGAGTGGTGAAATGGTAGACACGCAGCCTTGAGGTGGCTGTGTCCGCAAGGACGTGGAGGTTCAAGTCCTCTCTCGCGCACCAAAGTGTACGCAAAGCACATAATATGGCGGAATTGGCCTCATCATCTCTGTTGGTGGGGTCAATTTTTATTGTTTGGTTCTTCATTTTGTTCCTCCAATGATGTTTCGCGTTTCCAGTACATTTTGAGCAATGACTTGCGCGAAATCTGTGTAGCTAATAGATAGTATATTGTTGTCGTATTGTATGTTTTGGAAGAGTTTGGTTATTACCAAGCGCTTTTGCTCTGGCGTTCGTGTGGCGTAGATTTGAGCGGCTTTTTGGGAGAGCTCAAGCAAGACCAGAACGTGGTCTAGTACTGGAAGAAGCGATTACGGACATCGAAGAAAACACCAGTGCCGGTGAGGGCAATGCCGTGGCTCGCGTGTTTAGCCCTGACTATTCAGAATATCTTGCTGACATTAAAAATTTGCTTGCTGAAAGCCGCAGCCGGAAAAACTATATATACCCTGTTTCTAATGACCGCGAAGACGGTCACGACCCGAGCAAAAGAATACCAACCATGCTAGCGGCGGGTGGCAGTGCAGAATATCAACCGTTGGCCGAGCATGGGGTCGGCAACGTTCCCCAACATCTCAAGTTATTAGCCCGAACCGTTGCCTACAACGATAAGCGGACATATGCCGATGAGGGTTTAATAACCTCTATATCTGGAGGAGGTGGCCCGGTTGATAATAAGGGCCAATACGACAATACTGCGCGATACGTCCTGTTCGATCTTTTTATGCCACGACTTATTAGCACGAACTACGAACCCTTTATTACTGAGAATATGCATGGTTATTACAAACTGCGTGACATTAAAGAGTTGTCACAGAAAATACGCGCAAGGATTTTGGAAATTCACCAGGAAGACAAAGGCGGCGAGCACTATAATATCGTGAAGTTGATCTTCAAGACCGTACGCGAAAGTTTCGAGGAGTTTAGGCGATAGAGGAGTGAGCTACACGCGGTTTCAAACAGCCAAAGACTTTTTAGCTCATCCAGCGGCACTTCAACCCGAGAATCCCTAATGAAATTGCCGTTATCAAATTCTGCGTCATTAATCCACGCTGAGCTTTAACAGGTTTGCTATACTTTCTCCATGGATGGGCATAACCGGGAAGTCCGAAAGATCCAGAAGCAGGTCAAGTACTTCTACCGCCAAAAACAAAAGGTACGCATTTACCACGGCAGCACCAACTCCACCAGGTTGTTGGACTTCCAAAAAGACAGAATTGTCGACACTAGCCAGCTCAATCACGTTATTGAGGTAAACACCGCTCATAACTATGCATTGGTTGAGCCGAGTGTCCCCATGGATCAGCTCGTTGAAGCTACACTAAAACACGGCCTGTTGCCGCCTGTCGTCATGGAGTTCCCGGGTATTACGGTTGGCGGTGGCATCCAAGGTGGCGCAGCCGAGAGCAGCTCTTTTAAGTACGGCGGCTTCCACGAGTCCGCAATAGAATACGAGATGGTTTTGGGGGACGGACGCAAGCTAACGGTCTCGCGCTCTCAAAATGCCGATCTGTTTTGGGGTACTGCTGGCACCTACGGGTCGTTAGGTATCATCACTCTGGTTAAGCTGCGGTTAGTCCCAGCCGGCTCTTACGTTAAACTGGCTTACCACAAGGTCGGTTCGTACCAGCAGGCCATCCATGTTGTTGAGGAGAGTGTGTCGCAGTCAGTCGATTTCGTGGACGGCATTCTGTACTCAACCGACACGGGCGTGGTAATGATCGGCACGTTCGCGCAAGAAGCCAATGGCCCGATCGCTCGCTTCTCCAAGCCCTGGCACGAATGGTTTTATCTCCACGCCCGCAAGATCGTATGGCGCCATGATGCGTACGAAGAATATATCCCAATACGAGATTACCTGTTCCGCTATGACCGCGGCGCCTTTTGGATGGGTCGGCAGGGTTTTAAGCTCTTCAGGGTTCCGTTTAACCGTATCACTCGCTATTTGCTCGATCACTTCATGCACACTCGCATCCTCTATCGAGCCCTGCAAGCAACCACTCTGTCTCAGAGGTATATTATCCAGGACGTATGTCTGCCTAAAGCCAGCGCTCAGTCTTTCTTGGGCTATGTGACCAAGCAATTGGGCATTTTTCCACTCTGGCTCCTGCCGCTCAAACCAAACCACCAAAAATTGGATATTTGTGGACTGAGTTTTACGGATGATCCACTCGTGGTAAATGTGGGAGTCTGGGGCGCCAGCGGCGCTAAGACATTTGCTGACTTTGAGACGATTAACAGGGATATGGAGCAGGAAATCACACGACTTGGCGCGCGCAAGACTCTCTACGCGCACGCCTACTATACGCCAGAGGAGTTTTGGCGTTTGTTCGATAAGGCCCACTACGATAAACTGCGCCAAAAGTACAAGGCTGAGGTTGTGTTTGATGACATCTACACTAAGGTGGCTGTTAAGAAGGCTTATCACCTGTCACCCGGCAAGGCGATTAGGCGGTTCTTTCGGCCGGCTGCGATGAAATGACCTGATCAAGTCAGCAACTAGCCTGATGCCAACTTACATAACACCACCAACGAGCCTTTTGGCATCCAAGCCGTAATCATGTGTAGTTTCTCCAGCTCGACGTCGCAGGTAACGTACATCGTCCGGTAGTCAGGCGGCCAGCGTAATAGTTGATTGACGGTGGCGATATACACATCGTACGGATCATCAAAGCACTCATCCTCATCGCGCCAACTAGCAGTAAATCTCAATGCCTGCATGTGAGCCACACGACTCGTAAGCTCTTGTATGCGGGATGCGTCCAGTGTTCTGGCGCGCTCTTTCTGGACGTGGCGCATCAGTTTTAGCCATTGCTTCCTCAAGGTACAGATTAGAGCAGTTGGTTTATTGGCTACTATGACTACCTTGCCGCTACGCATTCGGCTATACAAATGCTTAGCCAGGTCCTTGGCTCCAGGGTTTGCGCCAAACGAACCCTCCTCACGTATTAGTCCATGCACGCTGCCCACCTTCCTTATGACGTTGGTTACGATCACGAATGGTAAAATTCGCCCAGCCCAAAATTAACAGCTCTAACTCCATAAAATGCGATACGCAGGCAAACATTTGGCAGCCGCGGCCGCTATGTTGACCTACAGTTGCGCCGGTAAGGGTTAGTCGCACTGAGCAAATCGCACAGTTAAGCGGTTCGGGCTGGTCTAGTTCGGAAGGCAACTCAACAACGCCCATCTGCTGGCCTTGTAAGAAAATTGATCAAAATAAAAGCAGCCGCAGCGGCTGCATAGTGTCGCTTTGTCATAATGCTACTCTGGTTTTACTTCTGAAACACAAAGCCCGCCGCCAGCGGACTTGCGCCCCATAACTCTTTCGAGTCATGACCAAAGTAGGATTCTGAACGACGGGCTCAGTACCTACTTTGGATTTCAAACCATGCCTTTGCAAGCAAAGGTTTAGGTCTATTTGACTGTTCGCCCTTTTATTTAAGCGGGCTTAAGCCCAGTATAGTCACAAACTTTTATAATAACAAGCCCTAACATTTGTTAGTGGTGACTAACTTATGTTAGTCCTAGGCTATAAGAGATGACTAAGAACACCCCTGCCACTTACAAAGAGATTGGCACAAGAATTGCCAAGGCCCGCAAAAAGCGCGGTCTCACTCAGGAAGCACTAGCCGCTGAAAGTGGCGTTGCTGCTGCACACATCGGTTTTATCGAGCAAGGGCACCGCAGACCAACGCTTACAACTTTGAATAAACTGACATCTCCGCTAGGCTTGACGCTAGAGGAGCTGTTTAGGGGGTTGTAGTAATCGCCCTCTGTAAAACGTGGTAAAATACACGCAAATGTCAAAATCATTACCACAGCTTTTTAAATCGGCTCGCAAGAAGCGAGGCCTTACGCAGGTCGAGGTGGCCGAGAAGGTTGGGATTTCCTCTAACACTTACTCAAGAATTGAGCGAGGCGTTCAAAAGCCGGAACTCGACAACGCCGTAAAAATCGGCAAAGCCCTGAACGTTGATAACCAGTTAGTTATAAAAACTTACCTAGGCCAGTAAAATCAATCATCTGCTGGCTCAAAGCTTCGGATTCGATCCGGCGCATAACCTCACAGCTATCATTTTGGGATAAGATGTTGTGGCTCCCCTCCCAAAGTATTTTCCTATCTAGGATGGCGAGCTTGCGGTGATGTCCACCGGTGAGCAATACCTTGATGCCGATTGCCTGTAGTGTGGCCAGTGCCCACTTAGCCTGGGCTCGCAAATGGCCTTCGTGTTCGCTCAGTTCTCGGGTGTTGACATTTACTTTAACGCCGCGCAGCACGGCCCGGCGCAGGATAGGCAGTAAAGACTTAACGCGCCTACTGGTCATAAACGGACTTTCAATAACTATCTCGTTTTTGGCTCGTTCCAAGTCTCGCCTAAACTGGGCGTAAAAGCTTCGCTCATCGAAAAGCATGGAAGATGCGAGCCCATTGTCAGCTCTGCGCAGCAAACGGCTCAACATGGCCGTATGCTATTATCGTTTGTAGAGTCGTCCAGCAGTTCCCGGATTGATTGAGTATCAGCCTTCGGGTCATCGGGTAAAGTTATATGTTCGTACTCTCTCGTGCACCAAGTTTAAAAGACCAGGCTTGTCCTGGTCTTTTAAACTTGTTTCTCTGCGGGGTAGAAGACTTGAACCGATAGGTGGAGAACTGCCGGGGGCAGTTCGAGTTACCCATGCATAACCTTCAGTGTCCAAAGAAGCGAGAACGTATGGCTCTAAGTCCACTCTCGCGCAAACTCAACTTAATCCTGTCTGGTCTCGGCATCAGCCAGCCGCGCAGCAGCGGCTGCAATCTTGGCGTCATATTTACCAGCTTGCTCTTCGACTCTGGCCTGATGGGCATCGCTTGCCAAAGTTACCATGCCCATAACCAAGGTTCGCAGTTGTGCCCTGGTCATTGTTTCACCATTTACAGTTACCAACTCTTGATCGCCACTATGCAGGCTGTCACTATCTGGGTTGCCTGAATCTCTGTCTATCATGCTCAAAGCATATGCCGGCGTATTGGCAACCGTCAAGGCCAAAATGTGGCAAACAAAATCAATAATTTAAGACCCAATCTTTCCTTTATAATTAAGCGTGCGGGCGCTTAGCTCAGTTGGCTAGAGCGCTGCCTTCACACGGCAGAGGTCATAGGTTCGAGTCCTATAGCGCCCACCATGGTTGTATCTAAAGATCTGGACGTGCTATACTACATCTGTTTTTGGGCGCTTAGCTCAGTTGGCTAGAGCGCCTCGTTTACACCGAGGAGGTCGGGGGTTCGAGCCCCTCAGCGCCCACCAAAATAGAATACCAACCCTCGTGGTTGGTGTTTTATTTTGGTGATTGTCGAGAAGCCCCGACCGGAGGAGGCATGAACTGCCAGTCGGCAGTTCGTGGAATCCTACTTTACGCTCGAGTGGAGGCTTTAGCCGAGTGAGAGGAAAGATGGTCGAGCCCCTCAGCGCCCACTATGCAAATTAGTTATTTACACGCAACTTACAATGTGCGTATTATTAATTAAGCGTACTTTAAGCTTCAAAGCTAAAGCGCGAGAACATAGACATTAATGGATTTGGAGGACTCGTATGATTCGTTCCCGTCGGGTGGTCCGTATTGTAAATAATCTGTTAATCTCTATTTTCTTGGGGCTCATGCCTGTTTTGGGTGTTGTTGCGCCTGCCCGTGCTATAGACAACCCTTGTGGCTCTAATGCCTCCATGGGTAACTATAAATATTGGTGCTACAACGGTGCCGGCAGTAGCCCAACGAATTTTTCAACATGGTGTCAGCCTAGTGGCTGTACAGGTTCGGGTAGCAGCCTAAGCGGGTGGACCTCACCGGAATATGGCTACGGCTATAGAAACTGTACTGACTATGTAGCTTGGAAGTTAAATCAAGTTGGTACGCCAATTAGCGGTGGTTGGGGTAATGGCAATCAGTGGGATGAGCATGCCACTGGAGTATACAATGTTGACACCCAGCCTGCAGTAGGCGCTGTTGCCCAATGGAACACAGGCTCATTTGGGCATGTGGCTTATGTAGAAGCCTACGATTCTACAACCCACGTTGTTAGAGTGTCCGAGTACAACTATAACCTTGATGGCAATTATAAGAACGATCGCCAGTTTGACATTAATAACTCGAGCAGTGGCAGACCTGAGAAGTACATCCATATTGAGCAGGGCCCCCTAGCTACCGCCCCAGGTGGTTGGTGGCGTGATCCGACTCCACATGATGGGGACGCGGCGTTAGTCAACGGGATCGCACTATCAATCAATGTACACGGTAAGGATAATAGTGGCTCAGGTCTGCAAAAAATAGACATAACCTGGAATATGGGTAGTAGTGGTCCCTGGCCAAAGTCTACACAACCAATCTATTCTTCGACCACATTTGATAGCGACTACAGCTATTATCTACCAGCGCCGGTAGGTGGTTGGCCAAACGAGGTATTAATCAGCTTTGACGTATATTCCAATAATGGCCAAGTGCGCGAAGCTCCGCAAGGTATACGAAGGATCTGCAAAGCTGGTTTGAGCTGTTCACCTATAAATGTGCCTGGTCAGCAAGGAGGTGGCGGTGGTGGTTCAACCGGCTGTGTCCCCGGCCAATACCAGGCCGCGGTCTTCATGGACCCAAATTACCAAGGTACCTGTGTGATTAAAGGCATTGGCACTTACGGCGATCCTACGGCAATCGGTTTGCCCAACGATAGCATTTCATCTGTAAAAGTTGGCAGCGGGTCATACGTCACACTTTGTGACAATGCCGGCATTAATACCCCATGCGAGTGGTTCACGGCCGATGACCCCGATCTTTATAACAACACAATTAATACCAATACAGTTTCATCGATGCGCGTTGAAGGTGGCCAGCCAACAACTAATTGCCAACCATCCGATAGCGAAGTCGCCTTCTTCATGGATATAAATTACCAAGGTACCTGCATAATACGGGGGGTTGGTAGATATGACAACCCTGGTGCTCTCGGCTTACCTAACGACACAATATCTTCGGTCAAGTTAGGCGCCAGAGTAAATGTAAGGGTTTGTGCCAACGACGGCAACAATAGCCCTTGTGATCAATTCGAAAGTGATGTGCCTAATCTTGGCCCTACTACTGTGCAAGATAATACGGCTTCCTCGGCTGAGGTGACCCTGAAAGGTGGCATTGCCCTGTGTGATGGCACCAACGGCGGTGGAGAATGTAGGTGGTTCGGCGCTCCTGATATTGGCGATAATCTTAAGAATATGTCCGATGTTGGTTTCGATAACCGGGCTGAATCGGTCGTGTATGATCCGGCCTGGGCTAACCGATATCACATTGTTCTTTACACCGATCAAAATCAAACTGGCTATCTGTATCATGCCGAAAATAGCGTTGGTGACTTGGGTAATCCATATGATAACAACATCAGCTCAATCAAGATCTATAAAATTGGGCTTCCGGGCGCAACTGCATTATCTCCTGCGAATGACTCCAACCTGCCGTCTAGTACCACAAGTGTGAATCTGAGATTTGATGGTGGCACCGATCGCCGTGTCCAGGTGTGGAATGACAACGGTTACTTCTTCTTGTCTGACTGGACTTCAGCTGCGACTATGACTCTTAATAACCTGACCCCCGGGTCATACCACTGGCAGGTACAGGCAAGATCGGTAGTCGGCGAGGGCCAGTGGACTCCGGTTGTAGGATTTAATATCAACACGCCACCGGTAGTAGCTGGCGGTAGCCTAACAATGACTTCAGGCACAACTCAAGCGATCCAGATTCAGGCTTATGACTCAGCGCAACAAGCTGCGCTAGAACTCTCGGTAGAAGGGTTGCCGGTCTTTGCAACCTTTACAGACAATGGTTCCGGCAATGGCACACTCAGCTTTAACCCAGGCGCGGCCAATGCAGGCACGTACACAATCAATGTGACAGCGTATGACGGCGAAGTGACAGGCTCCGGCACGGTGACGGTTCAAGTAGTAAACCCTACTCCCAAAACTTCTACCTACGCCGAGGACTGGTCTGGTGGCATAGACACTACTAAATGGGGTAACTGGGGTAGCCCGCAAACCAGTGTTGTTGCCCAGCAGCTTAAAATAGCTTCCACAACCGCCCCTGGCTACTACGGAATTACGAGCAACAATGTATTTGACCTAACAGGTTCGTATTCTATGGCTCAGGTCGCAAACGCTGGTAACCAAAGCATACCGAGCTTCGAAGTCTATCCGGTTTTGGTCGGGCCAGATAGCAACAACGAACTAAGCTGGTATATAACCGGTAACAGTGCAAAAGCTAAGACCAAGGTTAATACTGTTCAAACTACTTTAGCTTCGGTTCCGTATAATTCCAGCACGATGAAGTTCTTTAGAATCAGGGAGTCTGGCGGAACTGTATACTGGGATTACGCAGCTAACGGCAACAATTGGACAAATCTAGCAAGTACAGTCGCGCCATTCGATCTTACCGCAGTCAGGCAGGCCAACATGGTTGGCACTTGGCAAACGGAGGCCAGCACAACCAATGCCGTATTTGATAACTTCAATATGGTGCCGCAAATTGCAACGCTCCAAGTCGGTGCCAGCTCCGATGATGCCGAACAGTTAGACAACGGGGCGATGTCGCTCACCAGTGATGACCTGGAATTAACCTGCGACACAACCAATAAATGCAATAAAAACAGTGCCCAGAAGCAAACAATTGGTCTAAGATTTGCTGCACTGCCGATTCCTAAAAATTCGTCGATTCTTTCTGCCCAGGTTGAGTTTACAGCCGATGAAGCACAGTCAGAAGCTACCAGCCTAACACTGAACGGACAAGCGGCTGATAATGCATCAACTTTTGCAGCCACAACTAATAACATCAGTGCGCGAACCAAAACAGCTGCATCAGTGGCGTGGTCTAACCTGCCTGCCTGGGTTGTTGGCACAAAATATCAAACACCCGATATGTCGCCCATTGTGCAAGAAGTTGTTAACCGCTCTGGTTGGGCATCTGGCAATGGCTTAGGGCTGATTGTAACCGGGTTAGGCCACAGAACCGCCGATTCTTACGACAAAATAGGTGGAGTTGCACCTAAGCTGACTGTGGTCTACGTTGCTCCGGCTTCCACGACACAGTCGCCCGCGCAACCAACATTCACCGGTGACGGCAGCGTAGGGGTCACTAGCTTTGTGCCGGGCGATACGGCCACCGCTAACGTATCCTTCACTAGCACCAGTTCTACAAATACTACTGCCAAAATACACCTAGAAGTCCGTAACCCGTCAGACCAGACTGTGTACGCTGTGAACTTTGATAACGAAGCATTCACTCCTGGCCAAACCAAAAACTACCCGCTTACGTGGGTGGTCCCCCACACAGCAGCTCTTGGCAACTATGTTGTTAAGGCTGGGGCGGTAAGTAGTGATTGGGGAACTTGGTATCTTGAGCCAAATGCAATAGGCCAATTTGCGGTAGTTGTTCCGCCGCCAGTCGTTACCGACTATCATGCCGAGTACTTTAATAATGTAGATTTGTCTGGCACACCGGTACTCACTAGGGATGAAACAGCCGTAAACTATGACTGGGGTGGTGGTTCGCCCGATCCAGCGGTGCCAAGCGATAACTTCTCGGCAAGGTGGACCAAGTTCGATAACTTCGATGCCGGTACTTACACATTCACCACGGCTACAGATGATGGCGTGCGTCTGTACATAGATAACCAGCCAGTAATCGACAGATGGGTGGACCAAGGCACCACTAGCTATACATACAGCCAGAATATGACTGCCGGTAACCACAAAATAGTAATGGAATATTACGAGCGTGGAGGCGGTGCGGTAGCCAGATTGAACTATGTGAAATTGGTAGCCAGCCCCACTTTCCAGGCTGAGTACTATAACAACCGCTCATTGTCTGGCTCGCCTGTGCTCACAAGAGCGGAGTCAGCTATTAATTACAACTGGGGCGGCGGTTCGCCCGATCCATCAGTTCCAAGCGACAACTTCTCGGCCCGTTGGACAAGAATAGTCGACTTTGCGGCTGGTACCTATACATTTACCATGACTGGCGACGACGGAGTCAGATTGTGGATTGATGACGTAATGGTTATAGATAGATGGGTAGACCAGAGCGCAACATCCTACAGCACAACACAGACATTAAGCGCCGGACTCCATAACATAAAAATGGAGTATTACGAAGCTGGCGGTGATGCCGTAGCTCAATTGGTATATTAAGATCTCTTTAATCCTTTTGGCTAAGCATTATAATGTATCTCATAAGGGGGAAACGATATGTGGAAAAAACATGAAGGTTACGAAAAGGGTTATGGCTACGGTGGTGTAGTATTTGTCGGTTGCCTGGCAATCGGGGTTGGCCTCGGTATGCTGGCTGGCGATATAGCCGGTTGGACGATTGTTGGCTTTGGTATCGGTTTTGTTCTGATGGGTCTTGTGGCCGCTTTATCTGACAAGAAGTAGATAGTCGGGCCTAACTAGGGTTCAAATGCTATACTGGGTACATGCATCGTACCCGCGTCCTGCTGTTGTTTGGCGGTGAGTCGGCCGAGCACGAAGTCTCGATTGCTTCGGCTCGCAATGTTTTTGCAGCAATGGACGATCGTAAATACGATATTTTGCTTTGTTACATAACTAAGGATGGCCACTGGCGGCTGGTTGAAGACATCGAATCGCTTGATGGTGCTCACCACGCTTTATTGCCAGTTCTCGGCGGCAAGCACTTTATAACTGAACCCGGCAACAAAAGCATAGTTCCAGATGTGATTCTGCCAATTCTGCACGGTCCGAACGGCGAAGACGGTAGTGTACAAGGCTTGGCTCAAATGGTACATATCCCGATTGTTGGCTGCCAGACACTTGGTTCAGCTATTTGCATGGACAAAGACGTAGCTCGGCGTCTAATGCGGGCAGTCGATATACCGGTGGTCGAGTACGTCGTTTATAATAAACACGATCCGCTACCTGTGTTTTCCAAGATTACTTTGCAGCTCGGCAATCCAGTGTTTGTTAAACCTGCCAACTTGGGTTCTTCGGTAGGGGTCTCTAAAGTCCACGACGAAGCCCATTTTAATCAGGCCCTGCAAGCGGCGCTCAAACACGATAACAAGATACTAATCGAGCAAGCCGTGACCCCGACGCGCGAAATTGAATGCTCGGTACTCGGCAACCACGACCCTCAGGCCAGTGGCTTAGGTGAAATAAACCCCCATAGCGAGTTCTATTCTTATGACGCCAAATACAGCCCAGAAAGCGAAGCCGAACTAATAATCCCCGCAAAACTTGACGAACAGATGACCACACAAATCCGTGCCCTGGCCGTCAAAGCCTACCAAACCCTGGAATGTCGCGGTCTGGCCCGGGTCGACTTCTTTGTGTCAGGTGACAAAGTGTTTCTGAACGAACTAAACACCATGCCGGGCTTCACTAACATCAGCATGTACCCTAAACTATGGCGCGAAGCTGGCTTAGGCTACAGCCAACTGATTGACAGGCTTATCGAGTTGGCGCTGGAAGACTGATATACTTGGAGCATAAGGAGGTGTGCTATGGAGCTACTAAACAGTACAGGTCTATTCCTGGTAATTATCGTTATTGTGGTGATTTTAAGCGGCCTCAAGATCATTAATCAATATGAGCGTGGTGTTATTTTAACACTTGGCCGTTACAGTGGCATTAGGCAGCCAGGTCTTAGGGTGGTGGTGCCGGTAGTGCAGCAAATGACCAAGGTAGATATCCGTTCTACGCCGGTTGATGTACCGCGCCAAGAGGTGATTACCAAGGACAACGTAACGATTAACGTCGATGCCGTGGTCTATTTTAGAGTAGTTGATGCCGCCAAGGCGGTGCTCGAAACCAACAACTACACCTATGCCACCTCGCAGTTTGCCCAAGCGGCCTTGCGCGATGTGGTCGGTAATGTCGAACTAGATAGTCTGCTGAGTCAACGTGACCGAATCAGCCAAGAAATTAAAGAGATTGTCGATGTCGAAACTGAGCGGTGGGGGATCGATGTCGAGAACGTAAAGATCCAAAACATCGAGCTGCCGCAAGACATGAAGCGGGCTATGGCCAAACAAGCCGAGGCCGAACGCGAACGCCGAGCCGTAATAATTACCGCCGCCGCCGAAAAAGCTGCCTCGCGCGAAGTAGCCGAAGCCGCCCAAATGCTCAGCCAAGTGCCGGGCGGCATTACTGTCCGTACGCTGCAAACATTGGAAAAAATTGCTGTTGAACCTTCGCAAAAAACCATTGTCGTCTTGCCAGCCGAGGTAACTGACGTCCTAAAACACTTTACCCATCATCAATGAGCGATCACACTTTTTATCTGGCTGGCTGTATTATTACTAACCGGAGCGGTGAGATTCTGATGCTGCATCGCAACTCCGAGCATCGGTCACAATGGGAACTCCCCGGTGGTCGGGTCGAACCGAGCGAAGACACTAGGGCGGCTGTGGCCCGGGAGCTAAGTAACCATCTCGGTTTAGAAGTCGAGGTTCGTCACCTACTTGGGGAAAAGCACACCACCGACGAAGGTCGGACCATCCATTATTCCTGGTTCGCAACACATATAATCGCTGGCGAACCTAAACTCAAACAAACCGATGTGTACGATATGCATAAGTATATGTCTGTGGAAGAACTGCAGTCTTTGCACCACGAACTGTCTCCGAACGCCCGTAGTCTTGTCGATGCTATTAGGCGTGGTGACATACAGCTTTAGATCGTCGGGTAAAGAAATGCTTTATCAACTAAGTTAAATTCGTCTAGTTTTTGCCAACCTATTTGGTGCAGCGCATCGCGGTAGGCAGGAGTCAGCTGGGCAAGTTCGCGCAGGGCCTTAAGACGGGTAGTTATATAATGCAAATGGTTCTCAATTCCCCCAACCCGCGGCGAAAAACTAGCCAGTTCCTTAACCGATGCGACCCAGGCGTGGGAGTTCAGTTCCTGCAAAGCAACATTATTATGTGTCACCTCGACAGCAAAATGGGCTCCAACGCGGTCACCAAGTAAGTAAGAATCAACAAAAAAAGCGCGACCCGTGGGGCTCAAACCAGTTTCTTCCTCTAATTCGCGGGTCAAAGCACCGACCAAAGTCTCGCCCACATGCACCTTACCGCCCGGGAAGCACCAATAGCCACCAAGTACCTCGTCATTTAGTTGGCGTTGCACAAATAAAAACCGGCCCTTATATACGGGCGTAAAAGTAACAGTTATACCTTTGGCGTGCGTCTCAGCCACATTAATACTCTACTCGCACCCAGTCATTTGGTATAGTAAGGCAATGCAACCTAAGCAACTGATAATCTTTGACCTTAATAAAACGCTTATTAAAGAGACTTCTTGGTACGAATTTAATATGGCCATGGGCGTGACTCAGCAAGAAGACGAAGTACTGTATAAATTGGGGCCAGAAAAAGAAGGGTCCATAACTTACCAAGAGTGGATCGGAATTCTGACTAAAATCATCCTAAAACGCGGCAAAGCCAGCCGCCAGGCTATAGAAAAGGTGATTTTGGATTATCATTTTGCAAACGGCGCTAAAGAGGTTGTAAATGACCTGCAGGCCCGCGGATTTACAGTGGCAATTATCTCTGGAAGTTTTAACTTGGTGGTAGATGACGTTGCCCACAAACTGGGCGTCGAGCATGCCTATAACAATGCCTACCTGGTGTTTGATAGAGACGAAATGCTCGAAGATATTGTGCTAACCTGGGATGATTTGCGCTATAAACCGTTATTGGTTCAATCAGTCTGTCGTCGTTTTGGCGTTCACCCCAAAGACGTATATTACGTGGCCGATGGCGATAACGATGCCGAAATCTTTGGCGAAACAATTGGCGTGGCAGTTACCCATAAAGATGACATACACGAACCGTGGAAACAAAAAGCGCTAAAAAACGGCGAAACTTTTGCACGCGATGCCGCCACTGGCCGGGCCCAGTACCACATCACCGCGCTCAACCAACTGCTTGGTATCGTCCGTCAACCTTGAATAACCTCTGGTTTTCTCGTACAATACATCTGTTGTTTATGGCTACATTTATGGCGCTTTAGCTCAGCGGCGTAAACAGCCTGTGGCTGTTTACGGAATCCGAGCTTGGCCGAGTCTGGAGCGGCTTGCCGCGAAGACGAGCATAAATGGAGAGCAGGGGCCTGAAGCCAACAAACCCTGCTATAAAGTACAATATTGTTATGGCGCTTTAGCTCAGCGGTAGAGCAGGGGCCTGAAGAGCCCTGTGTCCCCAGTTCGATCCTGGGAGGCGCCACCAAGCAAAACACCCACCCCAGCGTGGGTGTTTTACTTGGTGGTACTCACAGTCGAACTCGGCCTTCAGGGCGATTCGATAATTCGAGCGTTCAGTGAGAATTATATGCCGAACCCGATTTGCCCTTCCTCTAAATTAAGAGGCAAACCGGCGTGAAGCTATATCCTGGGAGGTAAGGGCAGTATGTGTGATCTAAATCAATTTAACAAACACGCAAAGCCATTGTATAATGCTTATGTTAAGCAAACACAAATGGAGTGAATGTGGTGAAAAAACTTATAGCAAAGATTAGTTTGGGTGTTTTGGCGGCGGGGATTGGAGTATTACCGGCTCTAGCAGCAAGTAGTGTAAGCGTTAATTTCGAGCAGAATACCTATGTTGTAGGCAATATTAACAACCAGGATGGTTGGACTAAGACGGGCGGGTATGATGCGGCAGTAGTTAGCAATACCTATGGTTTTGGCTCGTTTGGCAGCCAAACTTTTAGAATCTCGGATGCAGTTACAAGCGGATCGTTTGGTGATCAAACATTTGCCAAACCACTTAGTGATGCTGTAGGCGAAGCTGATTCGACCTTTGGTAGCTTTGCAACAACTGCGAAGGAGCGACACTTCGAAATGCAATTCGACATGGCGACGACAATGCCTACCCAGCAAACTGGTCTACATCTTTCAGTCTCGCCTGATCGTGGCGATGGGTCACGTATGAGTTATCTACGATTTGAAGATAGTACATTGGGTGTAAACGTATTCTTTGTAGATGTTCAGGGCCACACTAATCCGGCAAACTTTGTAGAGTCGCAAATTGCGACTGACCTTGACCGGGGGGAGTCTCACACCATTAAATTGACGCTTGATACTTATAATGGCCCATCCAATGATGTCGTTAAAGTATGGGTTGATGGCCTTTTGGTTAAGACCGGCACAAGCTGGGAAAACTACTATCGCTACGACAGCGAATCGTCGTTTGAACAAACACCTAGAGTAGTCAAAACAGTATTGTTCCGCGCAGGCGGTGTTGCCGTAGTCGCAGACTCCGGTGAAGGTTTCATATTTGATAACCTAACATTGTCTTCGGGGCGTATCGAAGACTTGTGTAAGGGAAACGGATGGCAGGAATTGGGTTTTAAAAACCAAGGCCTTTGTGTAAGCAGCGTAGTTAGCCATCGACAATAAACAAGTTCAAATAAAGGGGTAACCTATGCGTTACCCCTTTATTTTTTCCCCAAAAATTGCTAAAATCTACCAGTGTCATGCGGGTGTAGCTCAGTTGTTTAGAGCGCGTCCTTGCCAAGGACGAGGTCCAGAGTTAGAGTCTCTGTACCCGCACCATGAAATTATGAAAAGAGACCGTCGAGGTCTCTTTTTGTTGTCACAGTTCTTGACAAAATATATAAATAGATCAGGCTGTAAGTATGAACAGTGATCATGGTGGTGAAGATGGGGTCGTAAACACGACAATTGAGAAACGGGATCTAAAATTCTATATCCTGACCCACTATGAGGTGCAGGCATTGGGGCAGAATACGATTCTCGGAACTATATTGTTGACTCTCGCTTCAATATTTGTGGGTGCAGGGTTCTCGGCACAGAACCCCATCCCGTTCTGGGTTGTGGGTGGCGCATCGTTTCTGGTGTCACTTTATTTCTTGTACGTAGCCAACAGAAAAATCATTAATGAGCTAACGCGCCCCAAAGAGTTTAGTACGTCCCCGGCTGTGACGCTCAGTGAATCAGGTGTGTCTAAGGCTATGTATGGCTCTAGTGGCACATGGATAGATATTACAGAGCGCGTAAAAGCCGCGAGAAACGAGGGTGGGCCGATTCTTGTATCTAATGGGCTAGCAGGTAGGGACCCAGTTCCAGGTGTAGTTAAGATTCTAAGAGTTACATACAAAGTTAACGGTGAGGGCTTCGAGAAAGATTTCACCGAAGGAACAGTACTGGAATTGCCAGCAGGCGTATATTAGTTAATGAGTATTACCTCGCTAACAAACCATGTCTTATAGTAAGAGAATGTCTAGGCGCTATTATCGTTATCGACGCTCACCAAATACCGACCCAGTAAAGTTTCTAAGTTTGCTCTTTGCGGTTGCGCTGTTTGTGACGTATTACAAAATGTCAGGCGACCAGAAGCTGCTGACTAATACAATCGTAGTTTCATTGGCAATTGTTTGTGTCGGTCTAGCCATATTTTTGCATTTCAGACGCGTTGCGCTTGAGCGCAAGAGATTACGCGCACTACAGCTGGTTGATATTGCTGTCATGACCGGAATCGAGTTTGAAAAATACGTAGCTGAGATTCTGAAGGATCAAGGTTACAATCACGTCGCTCTTACTGAATACTTTGATTGGGGCGCTGACTTAACTGCAGAAAAAGACGGAGTTCGGTGGGGTGTGCAAGTAAAGCGGTATACATCGAAGGTAGGTGCTAAAGCTGTCCAGCAGGTAGTTGCAGGTCTTAATAAATACAATTGCCAGCGAGCAATGGTAGTAACTAATAGCACATATACTAGACAGGCCAGGGGACTAGCTAGGAGCAATAATTGTGTTCTGATTGATAGGGATATACTCGCCGACTGGATTGTCACTTTCCAAGAAGTGGGGCACAATGGCTGAGCTGTCCAAGGAAGATCTTGAGTCGTGGGTGAGCTTCTTTACCCTCTTATTTGAAATAGAAGCTGATTTGCAGAACGACTCGACGAAGTAGTCTTCATATCTCAATTAGTCAGTTGAGGCATATAATTACTACTATGAAGAGATTTGGCATGAGTGGTGAACTTGGTGGATATATTTTGAAAAACGACACCGAAGAGCTGGAACACGGAAGTGTGACTATTAAAGTTCATGATGGTGTAATGGAGTTGCAATACGATAATCAGGTGGATAAACCCCGAGCGCTTAAATTAGCAAAAAGCTACCTAGACGCTTACATATTTCGCACTGGGCAGAAGATAACTGTCAACTTTAATCACAGTTGGGAAAATACCGGGTTGGGGGTAGCTCATGCGCTCAACTTTGAGGCAAATGTACATGTGACAGAGCGAGTACAGGTGCGTATTAGCCGAGCCGAAATTACAGGTCGGGCTAGAATCGTTACAAAAGAGTTTTACGACAGCGCTAGCCTCAGTAATGACACTGCATTAGTTAATAAAGCACTTAACGATTCAACACTTGCTAAAGCCTTAGACTACTATGCTAGTGACGTTGTTGACGCGGATAAACCTCTTAATGGGATATACAACTCGATCGAAGTCATTACTAAACATTTGGGTGGCCATGATGAACGAAAGCAACTGGCGATGCTAGCAGGCAAGGGTGAGTCATACGTAGGCGATCTTATGCAGGCAACGCAATTCACGCGCCATGCGGTGACTAACGCCTCTGTGCGATTATCTGATGAAGAGTGCAGGCAGATGGCATTGGTGTTGATAAGGGCCTACGCAGATAGTATCGTGAGCTAGTAATGGAAATAGATACTGGAAACCACAAATTAACTGGGCTTGGCCGCATTAATGTTGTTTTGGGCAAGAATGGTTGCGGCAAGAGTACTCTGCTTAAGGAAGTCAATCGTACCGTTCGTAGTAATCCTGATCAGTGGGGGGCTGCCAAATATATCACGCCTGAACGTGGCGGGATCCTTATCTTTGACCCGAACATTGAGCCTAGCGCTCGAAATAGTCCTGACTGGATTGCCTCAGTAACCGAAAAAAACCAGTACAGTCAGTTTAAACAGCAGACGTTTTATCAGTTTGAGCGTCTGCAATTAACGGTTCTTCAGAATATCGCCGAGGCGGTTGAAAACTCCCAGACACCCGAAAAGCGGACATACATGGGGGAAATAAATTCGCTGTTGGATAACATAGAAATCAGAGAGCAGCCAAAGGGCGGTAAAGGTTTCAAAGTCCACATTCGTTCTAGCGGCGCTGAGGTTGCTTCCGAACAGATCAGCAGCGGCGAATCTGAACTTATAAGCTTGGCTATTGAGTGTTTGGCATTCGCGCATGGCATAGTTCCATCAAAGTTTAATTTGCTCGTGCTCGATGAGCCAGATGTACATCTGCACCCAGACTTACAAGGGCGATTAATGAGATTTCTTAACGATATT
Organism: uncultured Candidatus Saccharibacteria bacterium; assembly: GCA_964405095.1. GTDB lineage: Bacteria > Patescibacteriota > Saccharimonadia > Saccharimonadales > EFPC-124 > CAYOML01. The sequence continues at coordinate 31,481 of CAYOML010000012.1, forward strand.
GTTATGAGAAATCCCAGCATGTATATATTGATGGCGACTCACAGCACAGCAATATTAGGCGAACTCTCTCGATATGAGCATACCTATGTTGCTCCTATGGTAGCTGATCAGAGAGAGTTAGAGTTTGAATCAATCGATGAGGTTTATAGACAAATCCTGCCAGTTTTTGGTGCACATCCACTTACGAGTGTTTTCAGAGAACATCCTCTCATGATTGTTGAGGGAACCGATGAGGAGCGTATATGGCAACAGGCTATTAGAACTTCTGAAGGCAAGATCCACTTCTATCCTGTTAATACAAATGGGCTTAGTGAAATGTCAAGATATGAGAAACGTGCAATAAAAGTTACAACTGCCGTTTACGATGGGGCAACTTTCTACTCTTTGCGTGACCGCGATAAGGGTAACGATACTATAGTCGACGAACCTCCGTTAGTGCGTTTGAAGCTATCCTGTCGTGCTTCTGAGAACTTGCTTTTATCCAACGAAGTGCTCGTGCATGCGGGTACGAACTGGGAAGAAATGCAGACACGATTTGGTGATTGGTTAGCTACTAACCCGGGTCATCAGAAGGAAGAGATTATGAAGTCTTTTGTTGATGGTGGGTTTGAGCGAAAATCATTTGATCTAAAAGAACTCAGAATAATCGTTGTTTACTTGATGGGTTCAAATAAGCCGTGGGAGGTCCTCGTGGGGCAAGCAATCGGCAACCTTACTACTGAAGAACTTACTTTGGATGATGAGGGGTCACTTGTTAACTTTATGGGTAGTAAACTGACAAGCGTACTAGCATCGCTAATACCTGCCTAGCTAATGGTGTGAACCTCTACACCCGTTCACGTATTAAATGTTCTTGATAAGGCACAGCCAATATTTCTTGCCAACGCACCATCTCATTCCTAATTTGGTGTAAACTTTTTTGCGTCCGCTGAACCATTTCTATGTAACATAAAAATACCTCTAATAGAGGCATTTTTGTTTGCTAAAATAGAAATGAAACTAATTCTTATCAAGGGGAATAATCTAAATGGCAACTATCAATCCTTATATTAACTTCAACGGAAATGCCGAAGAAGCCTTCAATTTCTACAAATCTGTGTTTGGTGGCGAGTTTAAAACGATTGTACGCTTTAAAGATTTAGAAAGCCCTGAGTTCCCTGTACCAGAAAACGAAGCAAATAAAATCATGCGTATTGTTTTGCCGATCGGTGGAAATACTTTAATAGCCAATGATGTTCCTGAGAGTATGGGCCCAGTAAATG
>CAYOML010000013.1:0-1793 GCA_964405095.1 uncultured Candidatus Saccharibacteria bacterium
AGGGTTTGACGGTCTTCGGTGCGCCGAGCAGTCGAAACTTTAACACCATACAATTTTTCGACAGCCTGCTCGACACTTGCGCTGGTCACGAGTCCGTTCTGAGCATACTGCGTGGCCGACTCCAAAATATGCAGCGCCTGGCCGGGCATGGCTTGGTCGGCAACGTAGCGACTGCCTAAGCGATATGCGGTCTTAAGCGCTTGGTACATATAGGTGACTTTAGCTTGAAACTCAGTAGTAAGCAGCTGGTCCTCGCATACTAACAGCGTGTCAGACTCGCTGAGTGGCGATACACTGATCCGATTAAGCTGCTGGGTGAGCGACGGTGTAGCGCGGCTAAGTTTGAGCCATTGCTGTTCGTCCATGCTCATAACTATTTGCAGGGCTCCACCCTCGAGGACGGGAAGTAGCACGTTGCGGACATCGACAGCACCGGTAGCATCGCTGAAAAATAGCTCGGCGTTGTCCAAAAATAAGATAATATTTTTTGCAGCGTAGGCCTCACCTAATAATTGCGTGAGCAAAGACTCTAATTCACCACGACCTCTAGCTTGCCCTATAAGACTGGAAGGATCGAGCGCCATCACCTGGCGAAAGCGTAGGGCCTGTGGCAAAGTGCCATCGGCTTGCAACAAGCGCTCGGCCAAAGTGTAAACCAGAGTTGTTTTACCGGCACCAGCCGGGCCAACTAACACTGCGTTGTGTCGGCCGGCCCCAGACAGTTGCTGCATGAGCTGATCTAGTACGTTTTGGTGAGCCTCGAGCTGCCGTGATAAGCTACCGCCAGCTACACGGTTGCTAATGTTATCCGCAAAACGCATTAATAAATTGGCGTAACCAAAACTCAAATCGCGGCCAATGCCACCATCGGCGTGGCGTACACGATGAGCGACAATCAAATCTTGTAGGTGATGATACCAGCGCACTGCAGCTATAACGTCATCGTTGGTCAATTGCAGCTGCGCCAACAACCGGTCGCGGTTAGGCATAACGTTTACCAGTGCGGCTGTCAGTACGGCCGCCGATATGGTGGGCGCACCGACGTCACGTCTTAGTTTCATGGCTGACTGCCAAACGGTATCAATATCGGCCGGCTCGGGGCTACTCATATCGCGTAAAAAGTTGGGGCCGACACCCAGACGGATCATGAAGAATAAGCCACCGCCAGCTGTTATCACTAACTCAGATAGTTGCCTTGGAGAGGCGTTGGCTGGCAACCTGCCTAATATACCCGCCTCTAGCAAGTCATCTACTACCTCGCCGTCTTTTGCGGGTGGCAGATCTTTTAGCCACCATTCGTACCAAACAAGCGGTAAAACTGGCCAAAACGCTAGACCTGCGATAAACCAACCAGTCGGCTCTCGTAAGATAATCAACCAAATGCCAATCACCAGTGCAATTGCATAACTTATAGCTAATAACCACCGCATCCACCGTTGACTTAACGCGACACCAAACCGAGCCTGATGCGTACGTTCGCTACCAAGATTGACGCTTGGTTTCATAATGTGTATCCGTTTAACATCAAGAACAAGCCACTAACTGGCAGTAAAGGCAAGAATGGCCAGACCAATATGATGGCTAGACCCCACACGCTATACAGCAAAGCGATCACTAGCCCAAAAGTAATCAGTAGTAGCCGGACAACTGCACCAATCGCCCGCGAAAATATGCGATCACCAAACGCCCGCAAGCGAACGCCCAACGGACCCTGAACCCGACCAGCCGAAATCTGCCTGAACGGCGCGAACAAGCTTCCAGCCAGCTGGCCGACAGAAAACAAGTGCAATACT
>CAYOML010000013.1:1893-3875 GCA_964405095.1 uncultured Candidatus Saccharibacteria bacterium
GAACGGCGCGAACAAGCTTCCAGCCAGCTGGCCGACAGAAAACAAGTGCAATACTGTTTGCACTGCCCCGCTCATTCTGCGCATCAGCGTCAGCCAGCCAACACCGTACCACCACTTAAATAAAGCTACTGCAAGCATATGCACTAATCGTACCACGCTATGAGGTGCGACCCAATGCGCCTAACCAAGTTACAGGCTCTTAGTTAAGGCTATTCTTAGTTACAATTTCATTTGTCGATTCACGGCGATAGTAAATAAAGAACTTGTCGCATAAATCTTTGTTACAGACCGTTCCGTCGGCATTTTTTGTAACATAACCGTAGTGAGTGGCGTCGGGTGTGGCAACATTCTGGAGTGAATTTGAAGTCGCATTGGGGGCTCGCAGCGCATAGGAGTCGATACCACTCAAGTTTGCCATGTTCCAAACATCATTAGACAAATGCGCAAAACTGGGGTATCCGGCATGGTCGTTAAAATAAACTTCAATGTACGTGGCAATAGAATTAACATCCGTTTGGCGTTCAGTGTCGCGAGCACGTTGTTGAATTCCTTCGAATACGCTAGCAGAGGATGGAGTTGTCTTTACCTGCGACTCAAGTGATATAATTTTGGCCTGCTGCTCACTCACCTTAGATTGCAGACTACTCACCTCAGAGCTACGCATAAAATAACCAGCTGCAGCACCACCGCCGAGGAGGAGCAAGACAATAAATCCCATAATTACATAATGAAGAACTGGCGAAACATGTGGTGTGGGCACTGATTGTGGATACATAAATAACCCCTAAACTAATTTTACTTTGGTCGGGGATGCGGGATTCGAACCCACGACCTCGGCGTCCCGAACGCCGCGCGCTACCAGGCTGCGCCAATCCCCGCCACGAGCTTCATTTTAACAGGTGCGGATCTAAAACTCACGTTTGGTTTTCGCCATCAAATAGCGCCGAGAGTGAGCGTTCCTCAAATATTGTGGTTATAGCGTCACCGATTAGTCCGACAATCGATACAATCTGTATTTTGGGTTTGGCGAGCTTAATGTTAAGAGGCAAAGTGTCAGTTACAGCTAGGGTGTCGATGCTAGACTTTGCGAGGCGTTCGGACGCTGGATCCGAAAACAACCCGTGTGTTGCAACAACCGCAACCGATTCGGCGCCTCTAAGTTTTAGCAAGTCACTGGCTGCGCATACTGTACCAGCGCCATCGATCATGTCATCAATAACCACACAGTGTCGACCTTTAACATCACCGATCAGGTGCAGGGCGTCGGCAGCATTGCTTTTGCTTTGGCGTTTTTTATGGATGATCGCCAGATCGGCACCTAGCCGGCTAGCATAGCGTTCAGACAATTTTACTCGTCCGGCGTCTGGCGAGACAATCACACAGTTTTTACCGAGAGTCGTCTGCAAATGCTTGACCAGCACTGGCATAGCAATTAGGTGGTCAAAAGGACCGTCAAAAAAGCCCTGGGTCTGACCACTGTGCAAATCGACACTAACAATCCTGTCGGCACCAGCAACACTTAGAATATCAACGACCAATTTAGCCGATATCGGTTCACGGCCTGAAGACTTGCGATCTTGCCTTGCATAGCCCAAGAACGGGCAAACCGCAGTGATATGTCTAGCCGAGGCGCGTTTGGCAGCATCAATTATGAGGGCTTGTTCCATAACCGCGTCGTTGACTGGTTGGCCGTGAGTCTGCAATATAAAAACGTCGGCCCCGCGGACCGACTCTTCAATTTGGCATCTTATCTCGCCGTTGGCAAACCGTGATAGGTTCATTGGTAAAACAACAGTTCCTATGTGCTTAGCAATATCTTGGGCCAAACGTACGTGACTTGTGCCGGTGAGGATCTTTAATTGTCGTGTTGACGCTCTATCCATGCCTTAAGTATACTCCTTCTAAACAATGTTTCGGTTAAACAAGCAGGTTGCTCTGCCAAGGCTAACAGTGGTATTATAACGTGTAATGCACAACATGTA
>CAYOML010000013.1:3975-32094 GCA_964405095.1 uncultured Candidatus Saccharibacteria bacterium
AGGTTGCTCTGCCAAGGCTAACAGTGGTATTATAACGTGTAATGCACAACATGTAGCGTAAGCGTCTTGACTGAGGCGCTAGATAGGATAATAATGATCATTCGGAGGGAAAAGGTATGAAGACAAAAACAACCGTAATGGCCGTCTTCGGGGCGGTCGTGATTGCCATCGGCGTAACAGCGATGGTGCTTATAAACCAACCGGCTAAAGCTCCGGAACAAAAGACTGATACATCGCAGAGTCAGACGAGTGGCCAGACAAAGTTAGTAAGTTTTACCGCCGAAAAGGGTAAAAACGTATTAGATCAGCTAAAGTCTAACGCCACAGTTGAAACTAAAGATTCGCAGTACGGCCCATACGTTGATAGCGTCAACGGCGTCAAGGGTGGTACCGACGGTAAATACTGGAGTTTCTACGTTAACGGTACGCTTGCTCAAAAGGGCGCAGCCGACTACGTAACCGATGGTGGCGAGAAAATTGAATGGAAGTTCGAGTAAACAAAGCCACAGCCATTGCTGTGGCTCTTATTGTTGCTGGCGTGTTGTTGCGGCTATTGCCACACCCTGCCAACTTCGCGCCGATTGGCGCCATTGCCTTATTTGGCGGCGCAGTACTTAGCCCGCGTTTGGGTTGGTGGCTGCCAGTAGCAGCCATGGTGATCTCGGACGTATTCTTAGGTTTCCACGATACAATTTTGTTTACCTGGGGAGGATTTGCATTGATTGCGCTGTACGGCATGACACTGCAAAACACAAACAACTGGTTACGTATTCCGCTTGGTGCCCTGGGTAGCGGAATTATTTTTTACGTTATTTCCAACTTTGGTGTGTGGGTAGCGGGTTCGCTTTATCCTCACACTCTGCAGGGTTTAGCCGATTGTTTTGTAGCCGCATTGCCGTTTTTTAAGACGTCACTGCTCGCCGATCTTGTTTACAGCGGCGCACTGTTTGGCGTCTATGCTTTAGCGACCCGGCCAAAGCATGTGGCCGCAGCCAAAAATCATATAGCTTGATTTGATTACAACAAAATAGCGGATTGACTCATCCGCTATTTTTTACTACATATTAACGGGTGACAGAGATTGTAACGGGTGAACCACCCTCGTCCTCGGCGTCCGGTGCGTTGACTGTCACACGGTTACCAGCCGCGCTTTGGATTGTGTATCCAGTGTCGTAGGTAGCGCTGGCATCGGTACAAATCGAAGCAGTCGGACTTTCCGTGCCACTGACCGGGTCAAGCGGTAGGTCAGCAATGTAGGTTGGTACCAAATCTGTGCAGAGGTTGATAAAAGTAGCACCGGCTGTCGACGAAATTGTCTTCGCGGTCGAAGTAATACCGGCCGGTAGCTGGCCCTTGTTCTGCGCAGCATACGAACTGACTGCATTCAAAACAGCGTTAACGTCAGACCGTCTTTGCGTGTTGTTTGCCTGCCTAAATTGTTGCTGTGGGTTAATGGCAATCAAGACGATAGCAAGTAGGATTGCCAAAATACCAATAACCACCAAAATCTCAATGAGAGTAAAACCTTTTTGATTACGTATGCGCTGCATAACCTTAACCTTTTTAATCTACTTCTATAATCAACGACTGTGTCTGTTAAGTCAATGAGATTATGTGTTTACTTCTTGTGCTCAAGATTCAGGAAATTGGCGACTTCCACCAAGCGCTGGTTGCTTGCTACTTTTTCAAAAATTTCAGGTGTGGGCTTTGATGCCCCTTTGGTGAATAAGGTCAGCGGTGCAACGGACTGTATTTTGGCTCCCCTGCTGGCCAGAGTTTGCACGACCTGCAGATAATAATCGCCATTTGTGCCGAACATGACCAGCTGGTCTTTTAGTTTAAGGGCCAATACTCGTTGGGTATCTGTTGCCAGGGGAATTTTTTCTTGGAAGTCTGTCTGTAGACTCGTCGGATCGGCGTCCGCAGCTAAAGGTACTATCTTCTGAAAAACGATCGAATCATCGAGCACAAGCATCAATTTTTTACCACGTAATCCGTACTTGTCAGCAAAGCCAGCAACTAATTCAGCGAGTTTGGCTTGGTCAATTACTTCCATGTTTTGGACCACGCTGGTCGGAAAATCCAGCCTGGCCTGTTCACCTTTGTTGGTGTAGCTAATTAGTGCGCCGCGTGTCAGTTGCAAAAAAATTTGCTGTTTAGGATGGAACATACTAGGGTGTTTCTACCCAGCTGGTGACAGCCAGGACATTACTGGTTTGCGTCGCGGTTACTACGATCGTTCGGCGGAAGGTGCCGCTTTGCCCTACAGACGTGATGGTTTTAGGGCTCGTACCGCTCACGGTTATTGTAGCAGTTCCGGTGCCAACGGTCAGTGTTTCGCCGGTGTAGGTTGGGTCACGGGTTAGGCGGAGTAGGGCGTTGTCGGCTCCGGCTTCGGCTATATTGAGTGCATCTTGGCCTAGCGAATATTTTGAGACGGTGAGGCTGTTGGCTAGGGTGACGACGGTGACTGCGGTGGTGAGGGTGATGGCAACGGCCATGAAGGATAGGAGAGCAACGAGCATTTGGCCGGATTGATTATATGGGAGGGGTCCTGCCGCCTGGTCCGCCCCTAAAGATTTTTTATGGAAATACATAAAAAACTTTGGGGCAGCCCTGCCAGGCGTCACCCCATTTTTTTCGCTTCGCTTCATAATCATAATTATCTTCTCCCCACTGTTGTTGTGTAGGTTTTGACTTCGGCGCCGGAGTTTTGGAGGACTTGGCTGGTTACGGTGAAGCTGAGCGTGATAGTGTCTTTGCCGCCGATGTTGCCGCGGCGCGTAAAGGATAGGGCCGAGATGGTTGTTTCGGAGCCGTTGAGATTGCTGGTGCCGAGGTTGTTTGTTAACTGTAGGTTGCCGCCAGACAGCGCGTAGGTTTGGGTGACTCCGCCGATTACAATAGCTAGGCTGACCGAGGTTCCGCCCAAGCTGGCTGGTGTGGTTATTGAATTCGCCCGCTGGATGTCGTAACTTAGGCGCGCCAGTATGAAGCGCCCATCTTCCGACACCGATGATGTCGCTTCAGATTCGGTTTGCACGTTACTAACCGCAACAACTATGTCGGTTAAAACCACCATAAAAATGGTCATCAAACCCATGACGATGATTAGCTCGACAAGACTGAACCCCCGCACAGCTAGAGTGTTTTGGCGTGTAAATCTATACTTCATGGCGAATAATTTATTGATGTGTCGCTAAGCACCGGCGTCGAGGTGCCGGGGCCAGTTAGTGTTGCCTTGTAACGGATATAACGGCCAGATGTGTTGAGCCTAATTGTACCCGGCACACTATAAGATGTACCCGAAGTGCCATCTGGCCCAACATAGCTCCAGGTGGAGTTATCGTTGTTGGTTGCAATCTGAAATGTAATGTCGGTACTGGCCGGCTCGGTTATGGTAAAGGTTAGGTAGTTAAACGCCGCGCTGGCACCAGCGTCAAAACTAGAAGATTCAAGCGTGCCTGTGGTTTGATAGCCGCCAGCTATGGCCGTACCTTGCATGACCGTCATCTCGCCCGAATTATTGGTAGAGGCCAAGTAAGCATAGTCGCCACCTAGCCAAATCTTGTTTGCAGTATTGGAAAGGTTAGTACTACCTTTTACAGAAATGGTGGCCGGAGTGAGGTCCAGTACTCGAAACTGCGCGCTAGTAATGGCAGTCGCCATAAATGCCAGCGTGCCCGATACATAGATGCCGTTGATGTTAGCCCCCGCCTCATAAGAGCGACCGGCGCCGAGTGTAAATGTGACGGCATCGGGATTGGTAGTATTAGCAGACAGCTCAAAGAATTCTGCTCCACTGGTGTTGTTAGCTTTGGCGAGGTAAACGGTGCTACCTACAGCGAAGATGTCATTGCCTATAGACGTCCCACTTGCGTCATATATACCAACGTTGGTTGGAGTGGCTGGCGTGCTGATCCTCACAGCTGTTACCTCTGCGCTCGTGATAGATGTAGCTAGGTAGGCGTGAGTGGAATTTGGGACATAAATCGAGTTAACTTGTGCAGTTAAGTTGAGTGAACCTTCGGCAACCGGGGCAGTTGGTGTCGTGACGTTGTAAATGTAAAATTCGTTTTGCCCGGAAGTAGTGCTGAGCGCTCGGCCGACATACGCCCGACTATTGGCCACAAACACGGCTGTGCCTACATTTGTATTCGGAAGGTTCACAACAGTAGCTGTAAGTGAACTTTTATTGGTGGCATTAACGATGGTTAGCTCACCGCTGGTATTGGCGGTGGCCATGTAAACAAAATCACCCGAGACATAGATGCTGTTGATGGCACCGGCCGCCGTGTATGTGCCTAAAGCTGTTGGCGCACCAGATGCAATATTAGTAATATCATAGACGCGCAAAACCGTGGCGTCAGCAACATAAGCGTAGTTGCCGAGCACAAATACATCGTTTGCATCCTCGTTACCGGCTGTGTCTACCAACCTCAGAACAGACGGAGTAGTCCAATCTATGCCGCCGCTTGCGCCCGGGGCAAGTTCAACCTCTCCACCACTGTTATTTGTAACAGTAACATTCGTCTTAGTTCCAGCGTTAAATTCAGCCTGAGTGGTTTGCGCCCAGGCGGCATTGCCAAGATAACGCTGAAAATATAGATCCGTCGAAACAGCAGTAACTACGGGGTTGGTCCACGAAACGGTTATCGTCACTTTCTTTGTAGAACCATCTGCTGTTCCACCGCTAGCCACTATCGCATCACCACTGTTACGCTGGGCATCAGCTACCACAACTTGGCGAATAAAGTTACCGATGGTTTCGCTACCGGCGGTCAGAGCCCAGGCATTGCCCGAGACCGTTGGATGATAGGTGCCGTTAACCGCAAAGGTTGACCAACCTTTTTCGCGGACTGAGCGCACGGCTTCGGTTGCTTCGCGCATTAAGGCCGTAGCCTGCAAACGTTCGGCTTCTTGCGAGCGCCCCTCGCGTGAGGCGATGATCGCCGTAGCTAGAGCTGGCAACATAATAGCTGACAGGCCAATAGCCACCAGTAGTTCGACGAGTGTTTGCCCAGATTGAAAACGAAGTATACGCATATCAATTTACCGTCAGTGCCCCATAACGGTTTAGAGTGATCGTCCTACTGACGCCTGTACCAGAACTGGTAACGGTAATAGTGCTCTGGCCGGCAATAAAACCAGCAACGTCACCACTACCCTTGGTAAACACGGCTTGGGTCGATGGCAGGGTTGTACTGAGGGTTGTACCTGTATCGGACGAGACTACAAAATTATCGGTGTCGGCCCCAGAATACGCCGAACCTTTGAATAAAGTGTAGCTGCCACTTTGCACGTAAATACCGTGGGCCTGCGCTGCGGGAGCACTGACGCCATCGCCGGCCATGGCCTTTGTTTGTTGGCTCTTAAGATCGGCAACCAGGGTCGCCACAATGCTGTCCAGCGAGGCCTGATTTTGTGGCCGAATGAAGTTAATAAACGCCACGCCACTCAAAATCGCTATCAGCCCCATGACAACCAGGATTTCGACCAGTGTAAAACCCATTGATCGCCTGTGACGACCAATGTTTTCCTTACTAGGCCGAAGCAAAAACTTTAGTTTTTGCGTAGCAGAAGTGCTGAGGCGTCGCACGCCGCTACCGCCTGCCAATCTGGCTAATAATGCTGTAGATTGGCGCAATTATAGCCAGCATCATGCCACCCACCAGTAAGCCAATAACAACGATCAGCACCGGTTCGATAAGCGTGGTGATATTCTTGAGTGTCCGCGACACCTGTGTCTCGCAGTATTCCGAGAGCTCTTGCATGCTTTTTTCGAGCGTACCGCTGCGCTCGGCGGTTTGCATAATATGCAGAAGGATTGGAGGAATAACGTGCTCCGAGCCTTTGAGACCTCCGGATAACGGACTGCCGGCACTAACACTTTGATACATTCTTTCAATAAACGCCGCAATTTCGCGCTTGGTTACGACTTTGGCCGACAACTGCAATGCTTCGGCCACTGGTACGCCGGCCCTGAGCAATTGCCCCATGCTGCGCGTAAAACGCGTCAAATCAATCAGCCGACCTAGGCGCGTAAGTAAAGGTAGATTCAAAAATACATTGAGAATCGCCTGACGTTTTGTTCTAAATAACCAGATAAGTATCGCGATAGATATGGCAATGGCGAGCAAAATATACGGGTAGTAATTAACCACAAAGTCCGATAGTTTTATCATGAGAACCGTTGGCAATGGCAGCTCAACTCTTAGCCCTAAAAAGACCTTCGAGATGCGCGGCACAACAAATACCAAAATTACCGTCAGTACCAAAACAAAGATGACCATGATAAAACCCGGGTACAGCAGACTGCTGCGGATCTTGTCATTAAAAGACATGTCCTTTTTGATTGATATAGCCAGGTCGTGCAGTGCTTCTTCGAGCGTACCGGCGGTTTCGGCAGCCTGGAGTAGGTTTACGGTAACTGGGTCGAACACCCGCGGGGCTTTTTTCATGGCGTGTGATAGCGGCCGACCATCACTTAAGGAAGCTTTAAAAAGCAGCAGGATACGGCGAGTTGGCCCCTTGTTATCCTCTAAAAGTGTATCGACTGCCTCCAGAATCGGGATACCCGAACCAAGCATCGTCGCCAGGTTGGACATAATGGTTAGCTTATCTTTAGGCGAAAGCCTAATCATTCGCGGGTTGCCCTCATCACCTCTTCTACGGTGGTTATGCCTTGGCGCGCTTTGGTTAGTCCATCATCCATCATGGTTGTCATACCATCGCGTACGGCCTGCAACTTTATAGTGTCGGCGTCGGCCTTGCGGGTAATAAGCGCTTCGATTTTGGGTGAATTATTAAGCACTTCGAAAATGCCAACCCGCCCTACATAACCAGTCTCGTGGCAGACCACACAGCCTTTACCCTTGTACAATCGAACCGAGGCTGAGCTACCAAAATATTTGGTAGCTAACTGGCTGTTCATACCGTTCATTAGCCCAACAGTTTTGGGGTCATCCCCCTTCCAGCCAGCCTTGCCGCGTGTCAGTTCAAAACTGACTTTACAGCGTTCGCAGATTTTACGAATCAGGCGCTGGCCAATGATGGCATTGATGGTCGAAGCAACCAAAAATGGCTCGATTTTCATGTCGATAAGCCGTGGCAGGGCCGTGGCGGCGTCGTTGGTGTGGAGTGTTGAAAGCACTAAATGACCAGTCATGGCCGAATTAATGGCAATATCGGCGGTTTCTTCGTCGCGAATTTCGCCGACGTAGATAATATCGGGGTCCTGGCGCAGAATCGAACGCAGACCATTGGCGAATGTTAGGTTAGTTTTGGTGTTGGACTGAATCTGATTAATGCCCTCGATTTCGTATTCGACGGGATCTTCAATGGTTGCAATGTTTTTTTCGCGAGTATTAAGGATTTTTAGGATAGCATACATACTGGTGGTTTTGCCCGAACCGGTTGGACCGGTAGACAGCACCATACCATAGGGTCGCAAAAAGGCGGCGCGGACTTTTTTGAGATCGCTATCTTGCATACCAAGATCGGTTAAACCAAACTGACGGTTGCGGGCGGCAAGTAAACGCAACACCACCTTTTCACCACCAACCACTGGCACCACCGACACACGAATGTCTAGGTCTTCTTCCTCAAGTTTGGCTCGCATCCTACCGTCCTGAGCGCTAAAATGTTCGTCGGTTCGCAGCCGAGCCATAACTTTTATGCGTGTAATAATTTGGTCGTGCAGGTTATGTGGCAAGCGCACCACATCGTGAAGAACACCGTCAATCCTAAAACGCACCAGCGAGGCATCACGCGCTCCCTCGATGTGCACATCAGACGCTTTGTTGATATAGGCGTATTCGATAACTGTGTCGACAATCTTGGCAATGGGCGCTTCGGCCGGTGCACCCTGATCGGTCTTCGTGGATAACAAACCTTCGAAAGCCGCTGAAAGATCTTTTTTATATAGTCGCAAAGCGTCTTCGATGTCGCGCTTAGTTGCAAAATAAACCCGGTATTCTTTGGCGCCGGCTTTCTTAGCCAACATTCCAAACAGCTCGGTCTGAGTATGATCGGCGGTAGCAATCTTGAGCCCTTTGTCGTCGAGCCCAAACGGAATGAGTTCGTATTTAGCAGCCACAGGCTCTGGTGCCAGCTTAAGAATCTCATCAGGAATATTAGATTGATGCAGTGATACAAACGGTAATTGGAGAGAATAAGCAATGACCTTGCCAAGGTTGTCATCGGTTATAACGTCGCTTTTTAAAAGCGCGTCATACAGCGAACTGTGTTCGGCCACAGCATTAGCCTCGGCCTTTTTAAGGTCGTCGGCCGATATGTAATTCAGTTCGGTCAGAATTTTGCGTAACTGTGCGTCGTCGATGCCCATCAAGTCCCACCCAGCCCACTCAGCCCCTTGCCTTAAAAGTCGGTTAGAGCTTAACGGAGCTTACTTTTTGTACCTTGGCCACAAGTTCTTCAATTGAAAGATCACTCTTAATTATATAGTCGTTGGCGCCCAGAGCCATGGCTTTATCAATATCTTCTTTTTGGCCAAGGTTGGATGTGACTATAATCGGTATTTTACTCAGGCGAGCATCTTTTTTAATCTCTTCCAACGTTGAGAAACCATCGCGCTTTGGCATAACTAAATCTAGCAACATGACGTCTGGCAGGAAGGTTTTTAAGGCAGCCAGGGCTTCGTCGCCATCCGAGGCAATCTGTACTTCGTAGCCGGACTTCTCAAGCTTGGCGCGATAAGCGCTGACTAAGAAACGATCATCCTCGACTACTAATACTTTAGGCATTACTACTTTGTCTCCTGTGGTGGTTGTTCGTTCGAATCGTCAATAAAACCACGGATCATTTCGACGATTTCGTCCAAACGGTACTCGGCTTTCAGAACATATTTTCGGGCACCCAGACCAAGCATGTTATGGACTTTGTCGGGGCTGGCCGAGTTACTCACGACGAGCACTGGTATTTTGTTCCATTTGGGGCTTTCTTTGAGCTGCTGCATAAAGGCCAAGCCGTTCATGTCTTTCAGATAATAGTCCAGCCAAACAGCATCGGGCAGGTTATCTAGATTCTCCAAATAGTCAATGGCCTGTTGGCCACTAGCACACGATATAACTTCTAAGCCAGATAGTTTCAGTTTTTTGGAAATGGCCTGTAAAAGAAGTGTTTCGTCCTCTACGACCATAATTGTTGGTGTTTGCTTCGGCATGGTTTTACTTTAGCACATTTGACAGACTAAATTCACCGCCGCGTAGGTTACACATCGAGCGTAACCTCACCTTCCCTGGCCTTCATTCCGCTCATCGGCAAACTAAACCAGAAGGACGTGCCCTTATTCTCGGTACTCTTAAACCAGACTTGGCCACCAGATGATTCAATGATCGCCTTCACCAAATAGAGACCAAGGCCAGTCCCATCGGTTTCAACCTTGACAGCATTCTCGGCCCGGAAGAATTTCTGGAAAATATGGCTCTGTTGTGATTGCGGTATACCGTAGCCATTGTCGGTTATCTGTGATACAAGCTCGTCACCTTTACGCGATACCATCACAGTAATCTCGCCGCCCTTTGGGGTGTATTTGATGGCGTTAGTCATAAAGTTAAGATACACCTGACCAATTAAGCGCGGGTCAAGATTTATCTTAGGCAAATCCTTATGGACACTAACTACAAGAGTCTGATTTTTTTGTTCGAGCTTGGCCTTCAGGTCATTGACAATACCCTGGACCATTTCGCCGATATCCGTCGGCCTTGGATCAACTATAATCCGGCCCGATTCGATGCGCGAAATGTTCAGCAGAGAGTTGACCAATTCAATCATGCGCTGTGTAGAATCATAAATGTTGACCGCGAATTCTCGCTGCTCGTCTGACAATTTACCGGCATCGCCAGCCACGAGCATCTCGGTAAACCACTTGATTGCCGACAATGGGGTTCGGAGTTGGTGGGAAGCTAGCGAGATAAATTCGGTCTTCATACGGTCGACTTCACGCTCCTTGGTAACATCACGTATTACCATAATGGCGCCCATGGTTTGCTGCTTTATCAGTACTGGCGTTGTAATTACCGCAATAACCGCCTTAATACCGTGTGGCCTTTGGATCTGGTATAAACCTTCCGTTTGGTGCCCGGTGCTAAGCGCCGTCTCGGTTGGGCGGTCTTTATCGTCCAACGGATCGCCTTTTTCACCATAGAAAACGATGGTGTCGACAACTCTTTTACCAAGCACTGTTTCGAGCTGCAGACCAAAGATCCTGAGAGCATGAATGTTAATACGTATAATGCGGCCATCGGTGTTAACAACTACCAAACCTTCGCCAATACTCGAGAGAATCGCCTCATCTTTGGCTGCATTGGTTTCTGCTTCTTCGGTGCGCAGTGCCAGCTTGACAGTCTTTTCCCTGACCTTAGCTTCGAGTCCTTGATAGAGCTGCTGCATTTTATCGGCCATATTGTTTAAAGCCGAACCTAGCTGACCGATTTCGTCGTGGGTTGTGACCTTAAAGCGATGGCTAAGATCACCAATGGCCAGCCGGTTGGCGCTTTTCGTCAGCCTAATAACTGGTCTGACCGCCCTGGCTACCAGCCAGACGGCGGCGCTGGCCCACGCGGCAATGACAATCACGAGCGTAGTTGTAAGTTTAAGCGAGGAACTATCTGCCGGAGCAAATGCCACAGTGGCGCGCGTCTCAACAGTCAAGATCCAGTCGTTCCCCTTAAAGGCGGAGTGGCCCTTTTCGTGTACATAGGACATCAGCGTTTCGACTTTCTGGTCGGTGCCATTGACTAACTCTGTCCCGTCCTGACCGGACTGAGCTTTCTGAATAGCTGGATGGCCACTCTGATCTTCCTTGAGGATATCGCTCGGACTGTCCTTATTACCTATCTCGATTCCGTTGCGGTTGAAAAGGCTGACTGAAGACATCCCGACACTCGCCAGTATGTCCGATACCTGATTCCATGAGAGATGGCCAACCACCGTTGCTAATATTGGTCGCCCAGGGTTTTGTTCCTGGCGCACTGGGGCGGCAAAGAGCATTGAGGGTTTGTTCAGTACATCATCATAAATTAAATCCGAGTAGGCGATCTCTCCACCTTGGGCACGGTGCGAAATCGCAACATCGTCGGCATCAGACTGTTCTGCTTTACCAACCAAACTGGCGTTGATTGATGCTAAGACAACACTGTTGCGATCGACAATATCAAGGCGATCCCACGGTCCAGATACAACCGACAACTGCTTAAGTCTTTCAGTAGCCGTTTGCCGAAAAGCCGCATTACCTGGCTGTTGCACAAGAGCCAGAACAGATGGGTCCTGACTGATGGTAACCATGTCATTACGTCGCTCGAAGAGCAGGCGATCGATACTACCCATAAGCTGCTGGGCAACATCCAACTGTCGCTCGCGTATCGAGACGACAACGGCGTCTTTACCCAAAATATAGGTCACAATTGCTAATATTATGGCCGCGGCGGCAGCCGCGCTAAAAATTACCAAAGCGAGCCGCCTTGGCAAACTCATGTTCGCACCCCGCCGGCAAAGGCGCTACAGTCAGCAAAAACGACGTTTACGAAATCACTCGCAACCACAAGCATAATGCCACTATTGTAAAACGGGGGCGGGAATATAGCTACTGTATGGACGTACTGGGCTTGAAAACTACCAAAAGTAAAAGACCTGTCACTTAAGGCAGGTCTTTTACTTTTGGTCGGGGATAAAGGATTCGAACCTTCGCCACTTCTGCTTCGTAAAAATGCAAGCATTTTTACTTTGGCCAAGCAAGGAAAACATGAACTGTCACTGGCAGTTCATGCCTACAGTCGAAGGTTCGATTTACTTTCTCGACAAAGTTTAAGACCTGCCCTAAGAGACAGGTCTTAAACTTTGGTCGGGGATAAAGGATTCGAACCTTCGACCTCGCGGTCCCAAACCGCGCGCGCTAACCAGACTGCGCCAATCCCCGCTACGACAGATGTGATTATAACTGATCTACCCCAGTTTCTCAACAACTCTATTGATGGACGTAATCTTGGTAGCCAATCGAGTCTTCGTGTCAACCGCCACTAACACCCCATTCAGCTGATAGGGCCCGCCGTCGGCAATCTCGTTTTTAATTTTTGCGCCGTCACGCCACCTAGCAATAATAATTTCTTTGTGCACGCCCAAGCTGGAATGCAACGTACCGCACATACCCACATCAGTAATATGCGCCGTACCGCCAGGCAAGACCATAGCGTCGGCCGTTGGCACATGCCAATGATCGCCAATTACTGCGCTGACCCGGCTATCGAGGTAATAGCCAACCACCCGCTTTTCGCTCGACAAATCTCCGTGAAAATTAACAATTACGGCCACAAATTTGTCGGTTGCAAATCTTGTCAGCAGTTCGTCAATTGATTGGAGTGGATTGCGTAAACCTACCGGGTTCGGAAAAACACTGCCCAGTAAACTGGCAATAAGCACTTGACCAGCTGCGGTTTCGATCTGCTTGACACCCCATTCCACCTCCACACCAATCTGGTTCATAGGCGCGATAACCGGTTCCTTGGGGTTCTCTAGCAAAGCTTTAGTCGCTGCACGTTCAATGCTGTGGTTGCCGCCACTGAAGAAATCGACGCCAACCCGTTGTAACTCGCGCACATGAGTTGGGGTAATGCCCCTGCCGTGGCTGACATTTTCGGATTGGGCGATAACTAGATCGACTTTTAGTTTCTGACGTAAATTCGGCAAAAGTGACTTCACCACCTCGCGACCAGGTTGGCCCATGATGTCGCCGAGGTAAAGAATATTCATCTTTTACTATTATGGCAAAAAAGGCGTTTTAAGTCAGTTTTTGCGGCGCGAGGTCAGCCACTCAGGCTCGTCTAGCTCAAAGTTTATCTTGGGCAATGTGCCTATAGTTTCGTTAGGACCTATGCCGGGGTATTCTGCCCTGTAGGCCACAACGACATCGCCAAACAGCGCTTTTTCCCAGTCAAAACCCAACTTTTCGACCAGGGCTTTAATCTTTTCTTCGCTCGGGCCTTCTACTTCTATGTACGGTTTTAACCAGGGCCAAACGTCTAAAACTACCTCGCAGCCGTCTATTTCCCAAGTTTCTCGCTTGGTTTCTTGCTCCGACTGCTGGAAGAGGCCAAGGGCTAAAAGTAGCTCAACTGTTTTGCTGTACGAACTTACCTCAACTTCTATTTCATGCACTCCGTGTGCCGAAAGTTCGGTTATCTGCTTATAGGTTAGAACGGTCTTATTGCCTTCATCGCGGACCCGTACCCAGCCACCCCTTTCGGTTTGTAATTTACGGTCAGGATAGTCCAGTATGGCCCGGCGCATCAGATGCATTGGCTGGGTGCAAGTTCCGCCCTGGGCTTTTAACTGACTACGAAGCTGGTCGTGGTTTACATCCAGAAACTTAGCTTCGATCTCTTTTTGCATTATTTGGCGTATTCGATGGCGCGTGTTTCGCGGATGACATTGACCTTTATGGTACCCGGGTATTGCATGGTACTTTCGATCTTGGTGGCAATATCACGAGCCAGTTTGATGGCACTAAGGTCATCGATACTCTCGGGTTTAACAATAATGCGCACTTCGCGACCAGCACTGATGGCGTAGGCTTTTTCGATGCCATCAAAACCAAGGGCCACGTTCTCGAGCTCGCGCATACGCTCGACAAAGTTCTCAGCCGATATGTTGCGGGCGCCGGGGCGGGCCGCGCTTAGGGCATCGACAACCCGGACTATTAACGCTTCGGGGGTTGTAGCTTCAATGTCGTCGTGGTGGGCTTCTATGGCGTGGATCACATCATCAGCCATTCCATACTTGCGGGCCATTTCGGCACTGATGTGGTGGTGTTTACCTTCAATCTTGTGAGTCAGGGCTTTGCCAACATCATGCAGCAGGGCGGCAACCTTAACTACCCGCACATCGGCACCGATTTCTTCGGCGATCAGCCCGGCAATGTGGGCCATTTCGGTTGAGTGCTTAAGCACATTCTGGCCGTAACTGGTACGAAACTTCAACTCGCCCAGCAAATGCTGCATTTCTTTGGGCACCAAGCCAACGACACCAACTTCGCGCACAGCATCTTCGCCAGCTTGCTCGATTTCTTTGTCGATTTGTTTTTGGGCTTTGGCTACCACTTCCTCAATGCGGGCCGGATGGATACGCCCATCTTTCATGAGCATTTCCATAGTTAGCCGCGCTACTTGGCGGCGAATCGGGTCAAAACTACTGAGCACTACCATGCCTGGCGTGTCGTCTACTAAAATATCGACGCCGGTTTCACGCTGCAAGGCTTGAATGTTACGACCTTCCTTGCCAATGATACGGCCTTTCATTTCTTCGTCATCCAGCTTGACAGCCGTGACCGTTTTTTCGGTAGTAACTTCTGATGCCATGCGCTCCATAGCACTAACCAGAACGGTCTGGGCACGTTCTTCGGCATCTTTTATGGCGTCGTTTTGCATTTTGCTGATCAGCCCGAGCATGTCTTTGCTCATATCGCGCTCGGTCATTTGCATCAGCTTTTCGCCGGCTTCTTTTTTACTAAGACCAGCTACTTTTTCGAGCTTATCGAGTTGCTGTTGGCGAATATCGCGGATTTCGTTTTTAAGCGACTCAACTTCGGTTTCGTCTTTGCGAAGTTTTCCGCTGCGTGTATCAAGGTCTTCGAGTTTTTTATCGAGGCTGGTTTCGCGCTCGGCTATTCGCGACTCCAGCGCGCTGATTTCTTTGCGGCGCTGCTGGTCTTCGCGTGCTGCTTCGTCGCTGACTTTTAAGGCCTTGTCTTTGGCCTCGATTTCGATACTTTTAGCCTTGTTTTTGGCTTCGGCAATCAAGGCGTCTGCCTTGGCTGCACCTGTTGCCCCTTTGCGCTGGTTTAGCACAAAGACGCCACCAGCACCGGCTCCAATGCCGATAAGGGCGGCTAAGATGGCTCCTAGCTCCATGAATTGTTCCTTCCTTCACCAGTACCGCTTGCCAAGGTAAGAAAGCACATGACCTCGGGGCATCGGTATCTGAACTTCTGAAAATATATATTGAAAGCGGTCAACGGTTATTCGATAGAAAAACCTAACTTTATTGTAGGCCAGGACTATATGAAAGTTCAAGCCATAAAAGTTGCATACAGAGTTAAGAAGGGGTCCTGTCACGCGGTCCGCCCCACACATTTTTGTTGGTATGCAACAAAAAGTGCGGGAGCTGCCCCGCCGCGTGCCACCACGCTCATTAATTGGCCCTAGTGGGCCAATTTAAACAGGGGGTGACGACCGGTGGGGCCGCCCCAAAATATTTTTTATGTATTTCATAAAAACATATTTTAGGGGCAAACCGGTTGGCAGGACCCGGCCTAATTTGTATTATTTCTTCGGCAAAGTAATATGCGCCTCTGCGCCGTAATGAGGTAAGGCAAGTTTATCATCTTCACCTTTTTGTAGGCGGGCTATGCCACCCATCAGCCAGTCCTCGCCCTCAACAGCCACAATCGGCACAGCCTGGCTGTAAGCCAGTGTATTAGCAACCGTCAGGCCAATCCGCAAGCCTGTGAACGACCCCGGACCCTGATAAACAACAACTCCACTCACATCTGACCAATCGGCTTTTTGGATCATTAACTGCTCATGAACCACCCTTAATAAATCTTTCGCCAGACTTCGATCAGCGTGCCATTCGTAATAGCTGAGTTGTTTGTCGGCATCGTAGAGACCAATTTCGGCGTTGGGGCCGTCGGTACGAAGTGTCAGGATCATGAGCTTCGCTCCTGGCAGAATTTTATGGTAGATAGGTGAAAAATCACGATATTTTCCGGTTCTGTTGGTAATTTTGCAACACCATGCAAAGTTGCTCATATTTTGGCGGACAAGTAACAGTAATAGCTCGGCTTTCATCGTCCTGCACGGCCAGCTTTACGCCAATAACATCGGCGGGTAGGATGTCGTGCACGATCTCGCCCCATTCAATGGCTACCACTGCATTGGATTGAGCCAAAGATTCTGCCAGCTCAGCGCGCATCACACCCGCATCATTTAAGCGGTAAAAATCAAAGTGGTGCAGTTCCAAACCACGTTTGGCTTTGTGCAACTGGCTGAGTGTAAAAGTTGGGCTTTGAACAATGTCGGTTACGCCCATGCCCTCGGCCAAGCCTTTAACAAAAGTCGTTTTGCCGCCGCCAAGGTCGCTATGAAATGCAAAAACTTCGCCGCCTCGTACAGCACGCCCGATCACTCCGGCCAGCAACTTGGTTTCTTCGGTCGAATGGCAAATAAAGGTCTCCATGCCGGCCATTATACCTTGCTACCACTGTTCAGTGCTAGAAATTACGCTTGTAATATTCGATAATCCAGGCTGAGTAGGCACTTACACCCGATACCCGTGTACCGAATACCACTGTTGCCGAGTTTCTCAGCTCGACTGTCTGGCCGACTAAGGCACCAAGGTTACCAGAGTTGTTTATGAGCACTTTAGTCCAGCGAGCATAAAACTCAGTGTTAGTCCCCGACGATGAGTTATCCAGATCAATCGTGGCATCGTTACGGGAGTTATAGAGATCTGTGCCGGTCACATTACCGCAATCTGGAGAGCATGATGCCCGGCTGTAATAGGTTACAATCCGAAAACCAGTTGGCACAGCATTTGAAGTAAAGACAGCACTGTTGCGCATGGCTAGCGCTTGGGCACCATCAATCATTATCACCGGGGGTGTTGTTATGCCATTGCCAACAATAATTTTAGCGCTGCCATTAAAAGTAAGATTACCAGTGATCCAAATATCACCCAGCACTGTTATTTCACATTTGTTAGAGATGGTCGCATTACCAGTGATCTTGGTGTTCGCGGCCCAGGTCTGAGTACCATTATTACAGCTGACACTTGCTCCAGTAACGGTGGTCGTAACTGCTGCCTTCTGCGCATCACGGTCGTGGGTCGGTAGGGCCAGGGGTGCCGGACTGCCAGCTACCAGGCCTGGGTTGTACATGCCGGCGCCATCGGTCTGGTTGGTGCCTTGCACCTCGCCGTAAATCTTGGAGTTCGACGAGTTAACAGCTATAGGCTGGCCGTTTTCACCACTATTACACACCTGTGGATATGTGCCGTTAGGCGGCGTAGGGCAGCTCTGATGCGCTGCTTTCACGGCAACAGGGCTCGACGTCAAGCCAATAAGCGCTGAATTATCTAGGGTGATTGTGCCATTCACATATACATTGCCGCCAACAATTTTGGAGTTATTACTCATAACCAGACCACCGACGCCGGTGACGACCGAGAAACTTCCGCCGCCCACACCACGTAATTTGATCTGGAACTTGCGCTCAATGCGCGGCGAAGTATTAGTGGATGGTACGTACGTACGGGCAGTTACACTGACATATTTAAAGCCGGGGTCAGCATCGTTGGTAACGGTAGTGTTGTATGTGGATTTCATAATGCCGTTGTCTAGCAGTGTCACTTCACCACCCGAGCCAGTCCAAGTTTCGTCGCTGTTTAGATTTTGGATGGCGCTATCTAGCCCGGCATCGGCAGCAAACTGGGCATTGACCCGATAGGTTTCGGCGGTTGCCAGGCGCAGGTTACTCAGCCCCAACTGGGCCGTAACTAAACCTAACGCCAATATAAAGCTCGATATAATCATGAGCGCCACTAACACAAAACCGTTGTCGTGGAGCTGTTGCGGACGGGTGGGTTCTGTGCTCATGTTTACTCCTACTATATAGAGTTGCGCAGCGTTATGCGGATATTATTTTCAAAGCTGATGGTATAGCCATAGGTTTTTTGTTCCATCTGGATTTGCAACTTTATGGAGCGGGCGGCAGTTAGTGTGACTGTTACGGCATCGTCTTGGTCGTAGAACACAAAGTTCATATCTTTAAAGTGATCACTAAGCGCGACGTCTGCCGGACAGGTTGCGGTTGCCAGTGATGCGGGACAACTGGTTTTAAAACGATTGCCAGTGGCACCAGAATTGGCCAGTAATCGTTTATACAACACGCCACTTTGGGCAAAGTATATAATTTCGTTTTGGTATGGGTCACCCGTTGATGAGTCGACTATGAAATTATTGCTGGTATCGAGCGCTGGCGTGGCAATAATCAATACTAAGCTGGCATTGCTGGTCGTCCAGCCACCAGCCGGCGCGTTAGAGTCGTTGATAGTGTTATTAGACCGAACGCCCGAGCCAACCCGCAGTTCTTCTACCATAGAACGTAGGATGTTCTGGGACTCGACCGCCAATTTGGATTGCAGATTACTTTTAAGCGTGTTGCCGTAAAAATACACCGTCACGGTGACAGCCGGGGCTAGCAAAATCCCCATTATCGTCACTGCAATAAGAATCTCGATAAGCGTAACACCAGCTTGGCGCCTAATATTGCCCAACACCTAGCTCTCCTATGTATGTGCGATAACTTATTGTGCGGGTTTGGCCATGGTCGTTGTACACAACCGACACGTCGATTTGTTTTAATGCACTATTCACGGCACTGATAGTATAGGTAGCCGAACGAGGCAACGCTACAGATATTGGTAGCTCACTGCTAAAATCAGTTGTCCCATTGGTGAGACCCGAAAAGCTCACACTACGCAGGCCTTCCACCTTGTTTTCGACCAAGGCATTAACAACCGACAAGTCGCGGGCACGATCGTTTACTCCATCAAGTTGACCAAGCATACTAGCCAGCGCCGGTACAATTATCGCAAAAACAGTAATAGTAATTATTAACTCAACCAGCGTAAAACCGTTTTGCTGTGATGGGTGCTGACGATTAGTACTGTTTGACATATTAATTATTATGCAGTCCTGTTCTGACAAACGGGTTAGGTATTCTGGCTGTCGGTTTTTCAATAAGGGTTTTTAGCACATAGCCGGTACAGGTTATGGTGTTGCAACCTGTGGGGTATGGAATGTACTTGTAGTTTGGGTTGCCAGTTGTTGGCCCAGCCACGGCCATGGCGGCAACCTGGTCAGAAACAGCACTAACTATCTCGACACTATTACCACTCGGGTCGATCAGCGCCGCCGGATCAATGCCATTTAGCAGTGACGTAGAGATTGTGTTAGGGTAGCCGCCCTTGTCTTCGTAATATTCTTCGAGTTTGCCGTGGATGGTTTCGAGATCGGTCGTGCGCTCCGAATCACGGCTTGTGGTCTGCGTGCCCTGCACACTAAATAGCACCAGACCAGCCAAGATGCCAACAATTACCAACGTAATTAATAACTCCGCCACGGTGAAGCCCGCGGCTATGCTAGTTGACGGCAAGGCCAAGATTGTACGCATAACCCTTACGGCTATCTTAGCACGCAGTTTGTTTGTACGAAATGTTGCGGGATGGGGGTTGGGAGGAAGGGGTAAGCCAGAATCGAGAGGGTCAAGCGTAGTGCAGCCCGATTTCCCCCTGGTTGAGCCCAAGGGGAAACCGGCGCGAAACGCACTCGAGAGGCTGGCTTACCCCTTCCTCCCAACAAGCTCAATGCTAGCGTTAGCGTTATCACGTAAAATTCCGTACAATACTCTTAGTTATGCGCATATCCGATGCGATGTTAGAGAAGCTCATGGAAAAAGCCGGCAAGCTAAAACCTGCCGAGCTTGATAAACTGCGCGCCGAAGGAAAAAAGACCGGCAAACCATTGCAAGACCTGGTAATTAAAGATGAGTTAATTACCATCAAGGATTTAACACAGCTTTACGCCAAAGAAATCAACACACCATTTATCGAACTCGATCCTAAAACCATCACCAAAAAAACTATCTCCTTGCTCCCAGAGCGCGTAGCGCGTCAGTACAATGCTGTGTTGTTCGATATTAAAGAAGGCGTGCGCCAAGTGGCTATGGAAGACCCCGATGACGTCCAGGCCGTCGACTTTTTGCAAAAATACATTGGTTCTAACCTATCCCTACACATTGCTACTAAAGATAATATTCTAAGTGCACTCGACCAGTATCGAGAAGGAATCAACACCGAACTTGGCAAAATTGTCGACGTTGAAGTCGAAAAAGCCGAACAGAAAGAAGAGACAGTTAGCGAAGAAGATGTTGCCGAAGACTCGCCAATCGCCCAGACTGTTAACCTACTATTGGAATACGCCATCCGGGCCGGTGCCTCCGACGTACACATTGAGCCGCGCGAAGAATTTGTACAAATCCGTTACCGAGTAGATGGCATTCTACGTGAGGCTAATAAATTACCCCGGAACGTGCTGGCTGCTTTAGTATCGCGCATTAAAATTCTCAGCAACCTAAAAATCGATGAACGCCGCGTGCCCCAAGACGGCCGGTTTAAGGTCACGGTCGGCGGTAAAATGTATGCTCTGCGTGTTTCGACTCTGCCAATCAGCGACGGCGAAAAAGTGGTTATGCGTGTGTTAGACGAATCTAACAAGGCTCTCACGCTGCAAGAGCTTGGTTATTGGGGCTTCAGCCTTAACAGTATCAACGAGGCTATCAAGCAACCGCACGGCATGATCTTGGTTACTGGCCCGACTGGTTCGGGTAAATCGACCAGTTTATATAGCATACTAAGTCTGCTCAACAGCCCGACCGTTAACATTTCGACAGTGGAAGACCCTGTAGAATACCGCATTGTCGGTACCAACCAGACCCAAGTCAATCCCAAGGCCGGCATGACCTTTATTAATGGACTGCGTGCCCTACTACGCCAAGATCCTAACATCATCATGGTTGGTGAGATCCGCGACGGCGAAACTGCCGATCTGGCCGTCCAGGCGGCCCTGACCGGGCACTTGGTGTTTAGCACACTGCACACCAACAATGCCGCGACCTGTCTGCCCCGTTTGCTCGATATGGGCATCGAGCCGTTTCTAATTGCCAGCACCGTTCGTGCCGTGGTTGGTCAGCGTTTATTACGTAGGCTATGCCCCAAATGTAAGCAAAGTTACGAGCCCGAGAAAATCGAGCTCGATACCTTACTTGATATGTTCAACCTCAAGAACAAGGAAGGTATAGAGCGGCTGGCTCAGCTGGAAAGCGAGGCTACCAATCAAAAGATCGGCGAAGATATTGGGCCCGAACCCGCAATCAACGGTGGCAACGTCACTCGCCTGTTCCGCCCCAGCCCCGAGGGTTGTGACAACTGTAATCACAGCGGTTACAAAGGCCGCATGGGTATCTACGAAGTTCTGCCCTCGAGTCAGGAGATTCAGAAACTAATTACAACCAACGGTACCAGCGATAGTATCCAGAACGAGGCCATCCGTGAAGGCATGGTCACCATGCAGATGGACGGATTGGTTAAAGCACTGCGCGGTCAAACCAGTGTCGAGGAGATTCTACGCGTCACCCGCGAGTAAAATTATGACTAAATTTACCTACACCGCCATGAATGCTCAAAACAAATCGGTCAATGGATCGATTGAGGCTTCTAGCCGCAGCGCCGCCATGGAAACCATCGGCAAACAGGGGCTGAGACCAATAGGTCTAAAGGAAGATACCGGCAAAAAGCCCGGCACCATAAGCCTGCCGTTTCTAAAGGGCAAAGTGAAGACCAAGGATTTGGTGGTTTTTACCCGCCAGCTAAGCACAATGGTCAGCGCTGGTGTACCTCTCCTGCGAGCGCTTAATACCCTGCAACAACAATCTGAAAGCCAGAAACTACGCGAGATTCTGGCCGCCATTAACAAGGATGTGCAAGGTGGTATGAGCCTAGGCGACGCTTTCTCCAAGCACCCCGAGACATTCAGCGATATTTACGTCAATATGGTGCGCGCGGGTGAGGCCGGCGGTATTCTGGATGAAATCTTGAAGCGCCTGGCCCTACAACAAGAAAAAAGCGAATCAATCCGCAAAAAAGTTAAGGGCGCCATGACTTATCCTACTGTGCTACTGACAATTACCGTCATCGCCTTTTTTGGTCTGATGTTGTTTGTGGTGCCGACAATCGGGAAAATCGTCAAAGACCTTGGCGGACCAGATGCTGAATTGCCGGCGATTACCCAGGTTATGTTAGGCATTAGTGGTTTTATGCAGAACCAGTGGTACATTATGATTGCCGTCATTGTGGGCGCGGTCATTGCTTTCCAACGCTATCGTAGAACACCTAAGGGTAAGTCAAGGATTCACCACATTATTTTGAAAATACCGGCTATCGGTATCATCGTCAAAAAACTGGCGGTGGCACGTTTCGCCCGCACTTTCGCATCGTTGTTAGGTGCCGGGGTTAGTGTGCTGGAGGCTTTGCGCGTTAGTGGCGGTGCGGTTGGCAATATGGCCTTTAAAGAAGCTCTTGAGGATGCCGCTAAGCAAGTCAAAAATGGTAAGCAGCTTTCGTCGGTACTCAGTGAGAGCGATTTGTTTCCGCAGATTGTCCCCCAGATGTTGGCCGTCGGCGAAGAAACTGGCCAGACTGACACTATCCTCATTAAGGTGGCAGAGTTTTACGAAGAAGAGGTTGACACCATGATCGGTAGTATCAGCTCGATAATCGAGCCGGTGATGATTGTAATTATGGGTTCGATGGTTGGTTTGATTGCTGCAAGTGTTATGGGACCGATTTCGAGTTTGTCACAGAATATAAAGGGATAAATACGGATTGGCCAGTGGCCAATATAAGCTGGGTCCTGCCGGTCGGTCCGCCCCTAGTTCCTATTCTTTGAGTACAAAAAAGTAAAAACTGGGAGCTGCCCCGCCTCCCGTCACCCCTTATTTACTTTGGTCTGGTGACCAAAGACGAAAATGCAAAGCACAGGCTCTAATACCGGCCAATTAAAATCCTTCAGCGATTTTAATTGTTAAATGGGGTGGTGCGCAGCGGGGCGGCCCCAAATTTTTTTCTGTATTCCAGAAAAACAATTTAGGGGCGGACTGCGTGACAGGACCCCTTCCATCCCGACCAACAAGTTTTCCACAGAAACCCCTTGACTGTGTAACGCTTACGGTTATACTTAAGCTCAAGACGCGATATTACATTAGACGCGGCTACATACAACTAAAAGGGGGGCATTCAATGCTCAAGAAACAATTACAAAAAGGCTTCACGATCGTCGAGCTCTTGATCGTCATCGTGGTCATCGGCATCTTGGCCGCACTGGTGCTCAACACCTTCAGTGGCGTCCAGCGACGTGCGCGTGACACCGAGCGGCAAACCGACATCAACTCGATTGCCACACAGCTCGAGGTCTATTACAACGACAATGGTGGTTACCCACTTCTCGCCAGCCAAGTCAATGACGACACTTGGGCCAAGGCCAACCTAAAGGGTATCGACCTTAACGCATTGCGCCCACCAGGGGTGGCCTCGAACGCCATGACCGACACCGCAACGCCAAGCAACCTGCAATACGGCTATCAGACGTTCGACACCAACGACACGACAGCTTGCACCACAGGTGTATGTGCTAAGTTCCACTTGCACTGGCTGCGCGAGGACGATAACACCGTTATCAACAAAGACAGTCTAAACTAGTCCGCTAGACTTGAAGGACGAACCTTAAAACAGCTCTCCGTTATAAGGAGAGCTGTTTGTTTTACCAGAACGTCCCAAATGGTATACTAAGCTTAAGCAAAAAGATGGGCATCAAGACGAAACTGTTTTACCACGATAAGCCGCTGGTTGGTGTCGACGTAAGCACCACCGGTATTAAAGTTATGGCCATAAATCCCCACAAGATGGCCGTGCTTGGTTATGGATCAATCGACCTTGACCCTCAAAAGGTACAGATTAGCCTAAGTAAGAGCGATAGCTACCTAGCGGAGGGAATGAAGAAGTTGCTTGATACCAAAATCGTCGGTCATTTACCGGGTAAACACGTTGCGGTTAGTGTGCCGACATCGCGTACCTACAGCCGAACCATGCAACTGCCACTTGATGCCGAGGATAATCTCGACAACGCTCTCCAGCTAGAAGTTGAGCAATATGTACCAATTGCCGTCAACGACCTTTATACCGATTACCAGATCATCGAACGTAGTAAAGAGTCTCTGACAGTTTTGTTATCAGCCGTCCCCAGGCGCATCGTCGATTCCATTTTGGCCACCTGCCAAGCCGCTGACCTCGAACCGGTCATCATCCAGCCCGGCATCAGTGCAGCAGCCCGCTTGATACGCTCCACCGAAGAAGGTCATTTGCCAACAGTTATCATCGACATCGGTGCGGCTACCAGTGACATCGCTCTATTTGACCACGAAGTACGGGTAACTGGCAGTGCCGCAGTTGGTGGCCACACTTTCACTTATAAGATTGCTGAGAAATTAAAAGTGAGTTTCGAGGAAGCTCATCAGCTAAAGGTTCACAGCGGGCTTGACCCGGGCCCGCGGCAGGCAAAATTACGCGCTGCCCTTGAGCCGCTACTGACCAATGTGGCCAGCGAAGCACGCAAGATTATGCGCTATTACTCCGAGCGACTGGGTATAAAAAGCAAGATCGAGCAGGTCATTATTGTCGGCGGCGGTTCTAACCTGCCTGGTCTCGGCGAATACATGACAGAAGCCATGTTAATGCCATCACGCGTCGCTAACCCCTGGCAGTTGTTAGATTTCGGGCATCTCCAACCACCTAGCCGTCAATTTAAACCGCGCTATATTACAGCCGCCGGTTTAGCGATTATTGACCCAAAGGAGATCTGGGGATGATCTTTCGTATGCTAAACATTAATATGCTGCCAGAGGGCAAAGCCCTATGATCAACCTTTTACCGCCAGATACAAAAAAACAATTCCGGGCTGCCCGGATGAATGTTGTCTTACGGAATTATTGCTTCCTGATAATCTTTACTGCTTTGTTACTGGGCGCAGTGTTTGCACTTGGCTTCTGGGCCGACGCCACTGACGCGCAGTTAGCTAGTGCTTCCAAAAATGAGAATACCAGCTCTGCCGAAGCCTATGCCGCCACTCGCAAACAAGCCGAAGATTTCGCAAAAGACCTCGGCATTGCCAAGACGATTTTGGCTAGTAACGTTAGCTTCAGCCAACTTATCCTTGATATCTCTTCGGTTGTGCCAAGTGGAGTGATACTTAATAACTTATCGCTCGGCACAAGCAGCCAAAACACACCAATCGATATCATTGGCCGGGCTGTATCGGCCGACGCTGCCATTGCTCTGAAGAACAGCCTTGATGCCTCACCAATTTTCGAGAACGTCAACATTGTTAATATCAACCAAACCGACCTATCCACCGTAGCTGATCCCGACCCGCTGCTCGCCCGTTACCCGTTTGTGGTTAGCCTAAAAGCGCAGTTCACCAAAAAGGCGCCTAGTCCAGTTAAAACAGAGGTGAAATCATGACCGCTACC
Source organism: uncultured Candidatus Saccharibacteria bacterium (assembly GCA_964405095.1). GTDB lineage: Bacteria > Patescibacteriota > Saccharimonadia > Saccharimonadales > EFPC-124 > CAYOML01. The sequence goes on from CAYOML010000013.1 coordinate 29,190, forward strand.
AAGTTGCGCTTGGTCTTACTTGGGCTAATTGCCCTCTTACTGATAGGTTTTAGCACCGGTGCCTGGTGGATGCAAACACTACTGGCCGACCAAGTCCGACAAACGGATCACATTAAAATCGACGCCGATATTAGCACCACCGAGTTACAACAGCTTAAGTCACTGGATAAACAACTAATTGGCGAACAGGATATAGTAAGTAGGGCTAAGCAAATTGCCGCTTCTACCGAGCAATATCGATACCAGGACCAAGTAGTGTCCGATATTTCTGATTACGCCGCCCGCTATGGTATAGGAGTTAGCACTTTCGACTTTTCCGCTGCTCAGTCGGCTAAGCCGACAGCCGCCGTCGGTGGCGCTAAGAAGACTGCCTTTCGACTGATCTTGAGGGGCCCGATACCATACATCACCTTCTTACGCTTCCTGCAGGATGTAGAAAAGAACCTAACCAAGATACAGGTAACCAGCCTGACTCTTTCGCCCGATAAAGACCCCAACAACATCGCCAAACCTAATCTCGGGCTCGAGGTATACCTAAAAAGCTAAATTATGAAATTCAAGATAAAGTTACCACGCATCGTACGGGTTTACCTGGCCAAGCTGAAACCGATAGCCAAGCATCATTACTTTATCCTCACGGTCATACTGTTCGGAGGACTCTCATGGGTAGTGTTTATTGTGAACGACACACTCAACCACCCCAGCGATGTTGAATATCGTGACAAACAACTGCACGCCACAATTGGCAGTAAATTTAACCAGGGCACAAAGGACACTATCGAAAAAATCAAATCACTACAAAAATCCAGCGACCCCAATACCACACAGTCACCTTTGCCTAGCGGCCGTGTCAACCCGTTTGCTGAGTAGATTTAGATTTGCCCGTTACGCCCAGCCACAACCGACGCCCAAAGCGCGCTAGGTTTTTTCGATATTCGTAGATAATGTAACCAACTACAAGCAACCCGACAGACGCAAAGAAAAGATAGTTAAGACCGGAATCAGTTTTGGGTTGTGTTGGGTCGGCGACCACTCCACCTGTACCGGCTCCAGCAACTTTAGATGTGGTTTTTTTAGCCTTAGTCGATGTGGTAGCCGCTTTCTTTTTAGCTGTAGACCCACCCTTGCTGGCTGTAGCGACGGTTGCTTTAGGTAGCGGGATCGTTAGCTTGTTTGGGGTACCTGGTGTTGGTGTCGTCGTCCAATGCCAGCCGTCAGATTGTTTCATCCAGGCCTGACCTTCTTTGGCTACCCCATAAGACGCGATTTCATCAACCACTTGCCCTAATGGATCGAGCAGACGAGCACCAGTACCGCTATTACTGAGCGGTAAGTGAGAAACTTGTGATTTAACTGCCAGATAGGCCCCGGGCGCAATTACTCCGTTACCCAGAACAAAATGGTATCGGAATTCACTGCCAGCCTCGAGTACATAACCAGCCAGGTTAACGGCTACGCTATTTGGATTGTAAAGTTCAATAAATTCATCGTCGCTATCAAGTAAGGGTGATGCGGGATCGGGCAAAAGTTCGGTGATAGTGAGTGGCAGATAGGTGGCAGGTTCTGGTTCAGTGTCGGCTGGTAATTCGGATATAGGGTCATCCACCGGATCAGTTTCTTCCCCTACCGGCGGTTCCGCAGCCGGAGGTGTATCGGGTTCGGACGCTGGCGGAGCATCTTCGTCTGGGGGACCTGGGGTTTCACCGGTCGAAGAACCGACATCGCCAGATGGCGTAGTCCCAGTAGGACATAAATTGTTAACCGGAGAACTAACTGTTCCACCTGATAGGAAACAACCCACACCCAAAACAGCGAAGTCAGCAGCATTGTCGTCTGTGTCAACAAGACTCCCATTCGCATCAAGACTACGCACCAGAGTTTCGTCGGCTCCTGGTGCTCCTGCTGGGTGGCCGCCCTCGGCTTCGGCCGCCGTACCATAACCCAACAAATCCTGGGTTACAAAGGTGTCACTTAGATCAACAGGTTGAGCCAGACGTATTTGGCCACCAACGTCGCTGAACCCACTAGCTAGAGGTTGCTCACCTTCGATAGCGGGCAGATCGTACGTGCTAAATACCAGGTGGCTGCCAGCCGGCATAACAACCGCGCAGGCAGTGGCAATGGGTATACAGGCTATAACTCTTTTAGTAGTCCACGTAGCAGTGCCGGTTGCCGTCGCCGATCTATATTGCAACTTCCAACCCGTTACATCAATTGCATCGGCTGTAGGATTATATATCTCGACAAAATCATTGCCAACTGCATTCGTCTGGCTAGTTTGTAGAGCGACAATCAGCAAGTGCGAAACCACAGGTAAGGTTTCGGCCCGCACCGCTCCATAATTCCAGCCGGCAACTACCAGGCTAGCCATTAAATAAGCAATCAGTCGTTTCATAACGCCCACACTATGGGTGACTTTTGGTGAGGCTGTAAAGCCCAATCTTTTCCACAGCCCACTGCTCGCCAGCGTCAGGTATAATTAGCTCATGCTTGTGTTGAGAGAACGGATCATTGGCGTGCCCATAATGAGTTTGCAAACCGGTGCAGAAATTGCTCGCACCGAATCGGCAATCATTGACCCCCGCTATCTGCGGATTCATGCCTTGTATTGTTCTGGGCCTCAGCTAGACAGCAACCCGGCGGTGCTCCACATCGAAGATATCCGCGAAGTCAGCAGCCTTGGTTTTATTGTTGATAGCGCCGATGAACTTATGCCACCCGATGACTTAGTGCGACTGAAAGAAATCATCAACTTCCATTTTAAGTTGGAAGATAAATTGGTAGTTGACGATACTGGACGCAAGGTAGGCAAAGTTAGCAACTATACAGTCAATACTGCTAACTTCGACATTACGCAATTAAGTGTGGCGCCAAGTTTTTGGCAGGCGCTCGGTACGGCGGAGAT
>CAYOML010000014.1:0-3463 GCA_964405095.1 uncultured Candidatus Saccharibacteria bacterium
AATTTCGGTTATCCTAAGCGTGCGGCTTCGGGTTTTGACTTGAATCGCCTTAATCTGCTGGTTGCGGTGTTAGAGCGCCGGACTAAGCTGAACTTATCAGATAGCGATATCTATATCAACGTGGTGGGCGGTATGAAGCTTCAAGATCCAGGTGCCGATTTAGCGGTTTGTATGGCTATTGCCTCAGCAGCCACCGAATTTGCACTCGATCCGCAGGTGGTGGTGTTTGGAGAAGTTGGCTTAAGTGGCGAAGTCCGTAGTGTACCACAGGCCGATAGACGCGTTGCCGAGGCAAAAAAACTAGGTTTTACCTATGCAATTGGCCCACGCAGCGCTAAAAAGAATACGTTTGTGCGGCCAGTGGCTTCTATGCGCGACGCGCTGACTACCTACTTAAAAAAGTAACGAAAGAAAGAAATTATGTTTAAAAAAAGAAATACTAACCCTGGTCAGTGTATGGTGCTTGATACTTGTGCCCTTATTGACGGTCGGATCATTGCAATTGCCAAAGCTGGCTTTGTACCAGAATGTTTGATCATCCCGCAGTTTGTGATTGCCGAATTACAATACCTGGCCGATACCGGCGACAGCCAAAAGCGCGAACGCGCCCGCTTTGGGCTGGATGTTATCCGCGATCTACAGGATACGCGCCGAACTACGGTGCAGATTGCCCGTGAGACGTTTAACCAAATCAAAGAAGTCGACGATAAACTTATTGCGCTCGCCAAGTTGCACCACGCTATGCTCTACACCACCGATTACAACCTCAATAAGGTTGCTCAAATCGAGGGCGTAACAGTTCTTAACGTCAACGAACTGGCCCAAGCCCTGCGTCCACCGCGCTTGCCGGGCGAACAGGTGGAAATAAAAATCACTCAGGTTGGCCAGGATAAAACACAAGGCGTGGGTTATCTAGAAGACGGCACGATGGTGGTAGTTGAACAGGCCAATAAACTAATCGGTCAGCGAGTACGAGTTGAATTTAGCCGTATTTTGCAAACCCAGGCGGGCAAAATGATGTTTGCTGTATTACCGGCACATAGTCCACAGGCTGCCGAACAGCCGAAGCCACCACAGCAGCAGTCCCAACCTCAGCCTAAGGCTCAGCATCAGCATGTTGCACACCCCAAACCCCATTCGGCACCTGAACAACACTCGCCGAAACACAACAACCATCCTGGTCATCAACGCCAGACGGCCCGAACTTCACCAGAGGATTCGCTGATAGCTGCGGTTCGACACCAACCAAACTAGAACTGGCTCTCAAAACCCATAAACAAGGGGTGACGAGCGGCGGGGCTGCCCCAAAATATTCTTTCTGTATTTCCAGAAAGATATTTTAGGGGCGGACCGCTCGGCAGGACCCGGCCATAAGTATTAAGGTTTTGAGATTCAGGTAAATTAGAAGTTATATACCGCGTTTACGGCCAAGAATAATTGGCGGGTTTGTTGATGCCACAGAGATGGTGTCTGTATCGGAGTTATCGTATAGGGCTTGGTCGACGATAGTCGCGCCAATGCTGTGTTCGCCTGAGCTCAAGGTGCGCTCAACAGTGTAGTCGCCAGCGCTACTGACCGCTTGGTTAGATATAACCTGCCCATCGAGGGTGATTGACACTGAGCTTAGTGGGAACGTCCCCTGGCTAACGGTTGCTTTAATGCGGTAATTTTGGCCACTTAGGTGTTCTTTGGTGACGGATACAAACGGTGGTATGTCGTCACATTTGTGTACATCATCGGTAGCGTTGGCATCATACCCATCTGGTGAGGACGTGGTAACATGCTTGGTTGCTGGGTCCTCATAGCTTTGTACCGTAAGTTCGATTTTTGCTCGAGCCGGCGTACAATCTGTGGCTTTCTTTCTCGAAACTTGGTCGAAGACAACCTTGGTACCCTCGGCATTAGCCGGCTTGGTGTACCACGACGGGAAGATGTCGGTATGGCCATTGACGGTTAACGTCTGAATACCGGCAGGTCGAGTGTACCAATCATCCGGCTTCCAGGAACCGTCTTTTTCGAATATTTCTTTATGGGCAAACTTTTGAACATCCATAATAACGTTGGCATTGCCGGTGCTCGAGAGACTGTTCATAGCTTTTGGGTCGTTACGCCCGGTCCAAATGCCAACTGTCATACGTGGCGTGAAGCTCATCATCCAACCATCTTTCGGCTTATTGCCAAGGTTAGTGGTACCGGTTTTGGTGGCGGTTTTAACACCTGGGACATTAAAGCCGGCTGGGTGTGAGCCAAAGATAGCTGACCGTGCTTTGCCGTCGGTTAGAATGTCGCTAAGGATGTAGGTTATTTGCGGGTCGATGACATTTTTAGCTTTATCATCTTTCCACTGCTGTATAACTTGACCCTGCGCGTTCTTAACCTCAAGCACGTAGGCCTCAGGCTTGTATACTCCCTGGCGGGCGATTGTGGCGTAGGCATTAACGTGCTCGACTTCGCGTACTGCACAGCTCCCTATAGCTGCGCTTAGGCCGTAATCGAAGCCAACACAGTAGCTGCGGTCGCCAGCATCCTTGGCGGTTTGGATAGCATTGTCTAGACCACCAATGTACGCGGCTTTAACAGCTGGGGGGTTGCGCGAACGGCCTAGTGCCTCACGAATTGTTATCGCGCCCATAAATCGTCCGTCAAAGTTATCTAGGTTGCCGTGGTAAATACTATCGATATTCTCATCAGCCAAAATTGTACCGGCTCCAAAGTTGACGCCCTCTTTTGGCTTAAACAGATTAGCGTAAATGAACGGTTTAATGCTTGAACCTGGGTTGAGTAGTGCGGTGGCCGCATTAACCTCGCCGCCGATAGCCTTATCATGGTAATCATGGCTGCCAACCATTGCTAAGATCTGGCCGGTCGGCGTATCGATTGCCGTCAGTGCCATGTTATTGCCGCCGATAGCCTTGGCGTATTTATAGTTGCGGTTAATCGAATCCTCGGCCATTTGTTGGATGCGGTAATCCAGAGTTGTTTTGATGGTCAGGCCGCCAGCACGCACAGTTTTGGTGCCTAAACCTAACTCTTTTTCGAGTTTGCTTCGAACTTCCAATACAAAATGCGGCGCCTTGATATTTTCGTTACCGGCAAGTTCGGGTTTGACTGTGTCTAGGATCGGATATTTTTCAGCCTCATCGGCTTGTTTCTTGGTTATGTATTTTAACTCGACCATCGAATCGAGTACTTTGTGTTGTCGCTCCAAAAGTTCCTTAGTAGTATTGGACGTCAGTGTATAAGGGTTGTACTTGCTTGGGTTTTGGGGGATCGAAGCAATAAGCGCAGCCTCGGGCAGAGTTAAGTTCTTAGCAGGCTTACCAAAATATGTCTGGGCAGCCGATTCGACGCCGTTACGCCGGCCACCGTATGGCACTTCATTCAGATATAACGTAAGGATTTGATCCTTGTTATACATCCGCTCAACTTCTACGGCCAGAATTATTTCTTTAATCTTGCGCGA
>CAYOML010000014.1:3563-5495 GCA_964405095.1 uncultured Candidatus Saccharibacteria bacterium
CGGTCGTAATATTTAGTAACAGTTGTTTGGACACGCTTGGCTAGTTCTTCTGGGCGGATGGCATCGAGCTCACGGCGATAATAAGCAAACAGGGCGGCAATAAAGATAGCCAGGATAATAAAGGCTACGCCCACTAGTTTGAAGAAAGTTATAAGACCCTGTTTGCTAAACCAGAATTTAATAACGCGTTTGGGGTTCAAACGGTAAAGCAGTCGCTTAATAGGCTGCTTCGGCAGAGTAGCCAAATATTCGGCCCTATGGCGGGACTTTACGTCACGCTTTGTCTTGCGGCGAGCTGTCAGGTTGGCGTACAGATTTAACGCTTTAGGGCGTCGATTTGGTTTTTTAACCATCCCTGTTATTTATACTCCGTCTACCATTAGAAAATCCTTACCATTATATCATTGATATAGCCCGCACAAGGTTCTTTCGGGTATAATGCGAACAAGTAACATAAGAGGCAAGGGACATGACGCTTTCTGAAGAACTGGCGTGGCGCGGTTTTGTAAACCAGACTACGCTTTCAGACCTTAAACAACTTGATACACGCAAGTTTACTTTGTATTTTGGCGTCGACCCTAGTGCCGATTCTATGACAGTTGGCAACTTAGCGGCAGCCATGATGGTACGGCATTTTATTGACCATGGCCATAAAGTAATTTTGCTGGTTGGCGGCGGTACCGGTATGATTGGTGATCCAGGCGGCAAGAGCGAAGAGCGAAACCTCTTAACACTGCAGCAAGTTGCTAAGAATAAAAGGGGCATCGCCGCGCAGTACAAGAGAATCTTTGCAGGTGAGCGTTTTACACTGGTAGATAACTACGATTGGCTCAGCAAAATAAGCTTACTGGAATTTTTGCGCGATGTTGGCAAACATTTTGGCATGACAACTTTGCTACAGCGCGACTTTATTGCTGCGCGCATTGGCAAAGGTGGCAGCGGGATTAGCTACACTGAGTTTAGCTACACACTTCTGCAGGGCTACGACTACTTGCATTTGCACCAGAAATACGGTGTTGATCTACAAGTCTGTGGTGCCGACCAATGGGGCAATACCCTCTCAGGTGTCGACCTCATCCGTAAAAAGACTGGTGACGAAGTTCATGCTTACTCCTGCCCGCTTGTTGTTAACAAGGCTACGGGCAAAAAATTTGGCAAGTCAGAAGGCGGTGCAGTCTGGCTTGATCCGCAAAAAACCAGTATTTTTGACTTTTACCAGTTCTGGTTGAATGCCGACGACGCAGGTGTGATGGATTACCTCAAATACTTTACACTTTTGCCCAAGCCCAAAATTGTGGCTATCTTTGAAGACTTCAAAAAGGATCCAAGTCAGCGCACCGCTCAAAAAGCCTTGGCTTATGAAGTTACAAAATTAGTGCACGGCAAAATTGAAGCAGATAAAGCCAAGGAAGCAACAACCAAACTATTCTCTGGCGAAGCTAGTGGAAATACTCCATCAATAAAACTTCCAGCTGGTTCTTACGACGTAATCGAACTATTAGTCACAACACAGTTGGCCGCCAGCAATTCTGGGGCCCGCAGGTTATACGAACAAGGCGGTGTTAAGTTGAACCAACAAAAGGTGCAGCATGAAAAAGTCACTGTGAAACATGGTGATCTATTGCAGGTGGGAAAACGGCGCTTTGTCAAGATAGTCGAATAGCCGTATGCTTTAAATTAGATGCGCATTGATGCTGGTGTTGAGTTTGTTAAAGGGGTTGGTACAGTCATTGCTGAAAAATTGCGCGCACTTGGCGTGCAAACAGTCGGTGATCTGATCTATTTTTTTCCACGCAAATATGATGATTATTCGCACGTTGTGCCAATCGCCGAATTAGCTCCGGGTAAAATTACGGTTAAAGGCAGGGTAGAGTCTGTTTCTGGCCGGCATATTCGTCGCGGCTTACACATCACTGAGGCGGTAATTGCTGA
>CAYOML010000014.1:5595-30506 GCA_964405095.1 uncultured Candidatus Saccharibacteria bacterium
CCGAAACATTGCCACCAGAGATTATCAAGGATCAGCAGCTTCTGGATATCAACACAACACTAGCAACGATTCACTTTCCGAATAACTCTGCTCAACTGGATTCCGCGCGTCAGCGTATTGCCTTTGAAGAACTGTTGTGGCTGATCAGCGCCAGCCAACTTAACAAACGAGAAGCTGCTAAGTTAAAAGGCTATTCCGTATCATTTAAAGCAGGCTTTGCTCAGCAGTTTACGGCTGACCTGCCTTTTACAATGACTGCTGGTCAAAAACGCGCCGCTTGGGAAATCCTACAGGATTTTGCTAAGGGTGAGCCGATGAACCGCTTATTGCAGGGCGATGTTGGCTCTGGCAAAACAGTTGTGGCGGCAATGGCGGCGTTTATGGCCGCTAAGTCAGGTTTACAAACAGCATTTATGGCACCAACAGAAATCTTAGCCACCCAGCACGCCCAAACTTTGGCGGGCCTTCTAGAGCCTTTAGGTTTGCGGGTAGCTTTATTGCTCGGCTCGACAAAAGCTAAGCCAAAGCACGACGTCAAGGCTCATATGGCGGCTGGCGATGTTGATGTGGTTGTTGGCACTCACGCTTTAATTCAAAAAGACAACCACTTCAAGCGGTTAGGCTTGGTAGTTATCGACGAGCAGCACCGTTTTGGAGTCAAACAACGCTCCGAATTGTTGACTCAAGGTTCACGAATGCCACATTTATTAAGCATGACTGCCACGCCCATTCCGCGCAGTCTTCAGTTAACCGTCTATGGGGAGCTAGAAGTTTCGATTTTGGACGAGTTGCCCAAAGGGCGCCAGCCGATTATTACTAAAGTTGTTTCACCTCAAGCACGAATTACAGCTTATAGGCATATCGACGAAGAGATAACCGCAGGGCGCCAGGTATACATTGTTTGCCCACTGGTGGCGCCCGGTGTTGATGGCGAGTTAAAAAGCGTCGAGGCTGAGCACCAAAGGCTTAACAATAGCATTTTTAAGCATCGCCGAGTTGGTTTGCTGCATGGGCAGCTGAAATCTGACGAAAAAGAAGCGGCGATGCGGCAGTTCAAGGATCATGCGATCGATATTTTGATCTGCACCACTGTAGTCGAAGTTGGTGTCGACGTGCCAAATGCCTCGGTTATTTTGATCGAAGGTGCCGAACGCTTCGGATTGGCCCAGCTGCATCAGTTACGCGGGCGAGTTGGTCGTGGCGCGAGCGAAAGCTTCTGTTATCTGGTACCAACCAGCGCCCAAAGTGTTGGACAACGCCTACGTGAGCTCGAACAATCAACCGATGGGTTTTATTTGGCAGAGGTAGATCTTAAGCTACGCGGCCCCGGAGAGATTTACGGTCGTGCCCAACACGGCGCACTCGATCTGACATTTGTAAACCTGGCCGATACCAAACTTATCAAGCGGGTTAGAAGCGCTGCTGAATGGTTAGTCGACCACCAGGCGGTTCTGTTACAATACAGGCAGTTATCAGAGCATATAGACCGCTACCGGCGGTTAACACGCTTAAATTAAACCAAGATGTATTCAGGAACAACCCTCCGTAACGCGTCCGGCCAAATCATGGGAGCTCACCAAAAGCTCGACCGTGTGGCTCGGCGTGCTATCGAGCAGTTAGTGCCCGACAGTAATTTTCCATCAAGCCGTGAAATTCTACATTTCGAAGGTAAAAACGGTCCAGATGGCATTAAAAGTAAGTCACCAGCTCAGGATGAGCCTTGGCATTACTACGACCCGACTGATCCAAACGATGTGCTAATCATAAAAATGATCGAGCGGCATGGGAAAAACCTGACAGCCGCCCTCAAGGCTGGAAATAATGAAAAAGCTGCCTTCGAGGCTGCCTGGCAGGCTCATGCCATTTCCGACGGCCTTACTCCTGCCCACCATTTTCCTTACGCTGAACGGCTGGAGGAAATGCGAGGTACCGGTCTTGAAACACGTACAAGCATAAAGGACAAGTTGATTGTTCGTAGCGAGGGTGATACTGCACGTAAAATGTTCGCCAAAAACTGGGAGATGTGGGGCGCTAAAGGCATGATGACCACCCACGGCACTTATGAATGGGGTGTGGCAACAACCATTGCACCACTGCGTCTGCGGGCTGGCTACCCAACAATGGTCGAGTGTCGTAACGTACTTGATGTTGGCATTGTGCCGATTTTTCAGCAAGCCGCCAAAGAAATATACGATCTTAAAATGTACGATCGGTTTATTCGTAAGGGCTGGACGCGTCGCTTGGCGCGTGAGACGCGCGAGGTACTGGGGCCGCAGGTTGTGAAGGTTATTGCCTTGGCATGGTACGAGGCGTTGGTCAGGTCTAGGGGCTAAACTATGCGGTTAAGGGTAATCGCAGGGACGCTCGGCGGGCGATTTTTTGACTCACCTGGGAACACGACGACTCACCCGATGAGCGAACGTATGCGCGGTGCACTATTTAACATCTTGGGCGATATTTCCGGCCAAACTGTTTTAGATGCATTTGCCGGTAGCGGTTCACTAGGTTTTGAGGCAATCAGTCGTGGCGCTTCGGACGTTTTAATGCTCGAGAACGATAAGCGAGCACAACAGACAATTGCCGCCAACGTTGAGCTCCTCGGTCTAAACGAATTTGTCAAGCTCATTAAGGCCAACTGTCGAGCATGGAGCGAGCGCAACCCAGACGTCAAATTTGATCTGATACTGGCTGATCCGCCATATCATGATACGCAGTTATCCACAGTTTCGTTGCTGACGCGGCATTTAAATCCCAAAGGGCTTATGGTACTATCGCATGTAGGTAGAGACTTAGCGCCGACCGTTAATGGAGTTGTTGTGGTGGACAATAGAAGTTACGGAGATGCGGCGCTAGCCTTCTACCAACAAAGGCAGCCCTCATGAGGGTTGTCTTTTTTTGACCAATTTCAAGATTTCATCCAGGTGGAAGAATTTGTTACAATACCGAAGTCATGCGCGAGTGGCATAAAGCCAAATTGTACCTTGCATAAAATTAGACGCGCGAGTGGTGGAATGGTAGACACGCTAGCCTTAGGAGCTAGTGCCGTAAGGCGTGGAGGTTCAAGTCCTCTCTCGCGCACCATTTTTGAATAACAGATAAAAAGACAACCGATTCTCGGTGTCTTTTTATTTTGACTTAGGCTCTCTATCTGTTGCATGGGTTCGATTCCTCTCTGGTTCGTACGTTTCGGGTGTTATACTCAATTTATGGCAGATAACACATATGACTTTGTAGATTCTTGGCGTCCTTCACGTGTCCGAGCCATTACCAAAGGTGAGCTTTATTGGACTGAAGTCGACATTGTTGATATCTCCGATATACCTACAGCAATGGCTATTCGTTATGCTTTGGAGCCATTCGGCATCAAAGTTAATTACTTTCCTATCGGGCTCTCGACGCACCTTAAGAAAGTGTTAAGTAAGGATGGGCTTGCCCGCGCACCGTACCTAATCATCGCGGCGCATGGCGACGAGAAAGATGGTGACCTATCGTTTAGCCAAAAACTCGGTGAGCAACTTGCAGCAACCCAAGATTTTTACGACAAGATCACTCCTGAAGATTTCGCTACATTCCTAGATGTCACTAGCAAGATAGTTATCAACACTGCCTGCGGCAGCGGCGAGAGTCATCTGGCAGACGTCTTTGTAAAGCAAGGCAATGCTAAAGCGTACATTGCCGATACTCTTGCACCCTTCGGCTACACATCTACACTTTTCCCGGTGCTAATCTTCTATTTTTTGACGAACTATCCAAAATTATCTATCGAGCAGGCTTTTGAGCGTGCCAAAACGGCTGACTCAGATGAGTTTAAGACTTGGCAGCTAGCTAAATCGTCTACGGCGGCGAAGTCTCAGTAATAACAATTTTGCCATCTTGTTGAGCAAAGCCCAAGTCTTTCAATTTTTGATACATCAACAGGATGCTGTCATAAACGGGGTTCCATCTAAGGTCGCATTGGTGCACCAAAGTAAAATGACCAGGCTTCAGCTTGGTCATTTTACTTTGGTACTTGCGGGTAGATGGCTTGAACCGATAGGTCATGAACTGCCTGTGGCAGTTCATGTTTTCCTTGCTTGGCCGAGTCTGGAGGAACTTGTTCCGAAGACGAGCAAAGAATAACAAGTCCTCTCTCGCGCACCAAAACAAACGCACCAGGTTTCCGATTGATGTGTTTGTTTGATTTTTGCTATATCATGGTCAGTAAGACTCAGGAGGAATCAAAATGGGAGAAATAGGGCAAGGTGGATCGATAGTGAGAGGTGAGATCCCAGATAGCGAGTTAGGCCAAATTGAGGTGCCTATGACCCCGACAAGGAGTAGGCTCCTCAAGGCTATTATTGAAGAAATGGCAGCAGAGGCGCGAGCTGCCGACGAAGACGAAGCGGATCTTTAGCTACACTTTGCTCGTTTTGTTCGTTGCATCTACACCCAACAATAAGCTCGGTGGACTAATCTTCTTTTTACTTGTCATCTTGATACATGCAAAAATAACATACTCAAAAACATAGAAAATAAGTAACGCGATGAACACTACGATTCCTGGAATTAGCAGAAATAATAAGCTGGGTATGGCAATCAAGATAACAAGCAAAATCTCACTTAGCTTTGCTTCAGCGAGCTTGCCCTGAATACGCACTGCTGCCCACATCATCCAGCGACGCAGGAACGACACGCCGAGTTCGCGCATTGCCCTGCGAAATATGCCATCGGCATCAGACCGACTCACTATCCTGGATTGCAAGAGGTAATCGTGCAGCACTGCCGCTTTGGTATAGAGCCCATAGGGCGGCACAAGCCAGATAAATAACCTCGGGACAGACGCAAAATCGGTTACAAAGCTCTCTGGTACCACAAACTCCTGATAAGTTCCCTCGTAAACCAACGGTTCGATAAGACGCCACAATTTGGGACTTATTTCTCGAACTGCTACACCATCGTTTATAAAGGCCATGCTTTAATAATCGTCGCCGCATAGGGTAATTGTCAATCGGCAGATGTGGTGCTAGGATTGTCGCATCATGCCAGAAAAAGACTTACAACCACTGCTTGACACTCAACAAAATCAACTGGGTGTGCTTTTAAGTGATGCCTCAAGCATTGATGCCAGGGCGTTAGGCTTGCTGGCTGCAGTCATTGCCGTGCTTATATTTATCGGGCAGTCGCAGTTTGACCTTACGTGGTGGTTGTGGGGGATGCTACTTGTGCCATTCGGTATTTCGCTGATCTATTCATTTTTATGTCTACAACCACGTACTAGCCGTGGTGGCGCGGTGGATCTCAAAACAAATCCTAAATATATGACCATGCCAAAAGAGCAACTAGTTTTACAACTAATTGCCGACACGCAGTACGCTCTAGAATATAACGCCAAGCAAAATGCCGAACTTGGACAACTCCTGATATTTTCGTTTGGCTGGGCGCTATTTGGAGCGGTTGTATTACTGGCAACGTTGGCGGTACAATAAAAGTATGAGAAAGTTACCAAGCAAAGAGACTCTCAAGAAGGACGTTAAGGCTAAAAAGCCTGCTGCTCCAAAGAGCGTTAAATTGCCAAAACCAAACGAAACAATGCCGATACCTAGGGGAATTGGGCAATGGAGCCATCGTTTGCATATTCTGCCGGAGCGTTCCGTCTAAGTTGTTGTGTATCAAAAACATTTAGCCGGCTCGCAGCCGGCGCTTTTTTTACATCGATAATCTGTTACAATCAAACCAAGGAATTAGTCGTTATGATGCTATCCACTCAGCCCTATAAAGGCTCCAAAGATTTTTACCCCGAAGATAAACGTGTCCAGAACTATATTTTTAAGATCTGGAGCGATGTGTCGCTCAGATATGGTTACGAAGAATACGGCGCGCCAACTCTAGAGCCATTTGAGTTATATGCTGCCAAAACCGGCCAGGAAATTGTTAACGACGAGAGTTATACCTTTGTTGACCGAGGTGGCCGCCAGGTGATGATCCGCCCTGAGATGACGCCCAGCGTCAGCCGAATGGTCGCTGCCAAGCGCCATGAGCTGGCCTATCCGGTGCGATGGTATTCGATTGCCAACTTTATGCGTTACCAACGCCCACAACGCGGCCGCCAACGCGAATTCTGGCAGTTGAATGCCGATATTTTTGGTGTCGATACAATTGATGCCGAAGTCGAAATAATTAGCTTTGCTGATGATCTAATGAAGGCTTTTGGCGCCACCGACAAAATGTACAGCATTAAAATTAACAGTCGCAGCCTGGTTAATTTTATGATGGCTGATTATCTGGAGTTAGATGTTGTGCAGTCGCAGCTAATGATGAAGTTGTTCGATCGAAAAGACAAAATTACTCACACCGAATTCCGCGACCAAGCAGAAGAAATCTTTGATGCTGAAAAAAGTAAAGAAGGTCTCAAGAAAATTGGTGCCCTATTTGGGGCTCAGACCATGGGCGACTTGCCAAAGCAAGTTACCGAATCAAATGCCATAAAAGAGGTCCAGGTGTTATTTACATTGCTTCGTGAACATGGTGTTAAAAGTGTGATGTTTGACATTGGCCTAATGCGCGGCCTCGATTACTACACCGATATCGTGTTTGAAGTTTTTGATAATAGCCCACTAAACTCACGCTCACTATTTGGCGGCGGTCGCTACGACGGGTTGGTTGGCTTGTTTGGCGTCGAACCACTTTCGGCCGTCGGCTTTGCGCCTGGTGCCACGACCATGCAAGACTTTTTGGAAACACACAAACTTATACCTAAACTACGCACAACCACCGATGTATACGTGGTTGTACTAGGTGAAGCTCTAAAGGGTGCACAAAAACTAGCCAGTCGGTTACGTAGTGAAGGCGTTAACACCGAACTCGACATCACCGGCCGCAAAATTGATCGTCAAATCAAAACTGCCGTTAAAAAAGGTGTGCCATTTTTGCTAATAGTCGGTCAAAAAGAATTGAGTGAAGAAATCTACACATTAAAGGACGTTGGCGAAGAAAAAGAGCAAAAACTGCCATTCGACAGACTGGTGGGAGTTATTAAGGACTATCGCCACAAAGACGACGTTCTAGTCTAGGTGTATTAAAAACCTTGACGCAGGTGTTATATTGTATCTTGGTTGTCCGCACCAAGGTGGGGCGGAGGGAAGGAAACCGTGGGGCTCTTGAGTGACTTCTGGAACGAGGTCTGGGCCTTTTTGAAGGGCCTGGTACTTTTCGTTGTGTTGGCGTTGTTCTTAGGTTTCGGCGCGGGCGTCCTGGTGATGTGGCAGCTTGGCATGGGTGCTCACGGGCCCCTGGTCGTGCTGTCGTGGATTGGCCTGTCAGTGGCGACCGTCTTCACCGGCGGCTTTGCCCTGGTCAGGATCTACATGACCTGGCGTCGTACGCAGAAACTTCAGAAAATTCGTTAGCAATGACGACCCAAGACTAATTCCAGCAATAAGAACTTATTTTTGGCTATTCGCAATCTCATCATATCTGTTATATACTGACCGGAGTATGAAATACACCGTTAAAAAACCCTCCGACACTAAAGTAATCGTGACCGTCACACTAGATGCTGACGACCTTGCCCCAATCCGCCAAAAGACTCTCTCTCGCTTAGCGCGCGACGTTAAAGCAGCCGGTTTTCGCCCTGGTAAAGTGCCGATTCACGTCGCTGAAAAACAACTCGACGCTAATTACTTAAACAGTGAAGTTTTGGAAGAAGCTGTCAACCACTCAGCGCTTGAGGCTTTTGCTAAGGAACAACTAACAGCTCTTGATCGGCCAAAAGTTGAGGTTAGTAAGTTTGTGCCCGGTCAGGAACTTGAATACACTGCCGAAGTTGAAATCTTGCCTGGTATTAAACTCGGTGATTATAAGAAATTAAAAGCCACTAAAGATAAAGTTGTGGTTGATAACAAAGATATCGACGAAGTCGTTGAACGCTTGCGCGCCAGCATGGCCATTAAAAACGACACCACCAACGTTGCTAAGTTGGGCGACGAAGTAACTATGGACTTTGACGGTAAGGATAAAGATGGTAACCCAGTTGCTGGCGCCAGCGGCAAAGACTATGCTCTGGTGCTTGGTTCAAAAACCTTCATCCCTGGGTTCGAAGAGGGTTTGGTGGGGAAAAAGTCAGGCGACAACTTTGAGCTGCCGCTAACTTTCCCTAAAGATTACCACCATAAGCCACTAGCTGGTGTTAAGGTCGCATTTGCCGTGACAATAAAAAATGTTAAAGAAGTAACATTGCCCTACCTAACCGACAATTTTGCCAGCAAAACCGGTCCGTTTAAAACACTTGATGATTTGAAGGCTGATATCCGACGTGAATTAACAGATCAAAAAGAGCGTGAAGCGCTCGACAAGCTCAAAGATTTACTGATCGAGCAACTTGTTAAGCACAGCCACGTTCCAACGCCCGAAGTACTTGTTGAGGATCAACAAAAAGCGATTGAGCGTGATTTTGTGCAAAACCTGTTGTATCGCGGTATGACACTCGAACAATACCTTGAGCAACAGGGTACAAACCTTGATGATTGGCGTGCCAAAGAATTACGCCCGCAAGCCATTCGCCGGGTTGAAGTTGGCTTAGCGCTGGCCGAACTTAGTAAAGTTGAAGCCATTGAAATCAGCAAAGACGAGCTTGAGGAACGCCTGAAAGAAATGATGAGTCGTTATGGCAATAGCCCCGAAATGACCAAACAGCTAGATACCCCTGAGGCTCGTCGCGACCTCGCTAATCGGGTAATTACTGAAAAAGCCGTTGATCGTCTGGTTGAACTGAATTCGGATTGACCAAATCTGTAATTGATTGTATAGTTTATGGCAACGATTCGCTGTGAAGAGCAGTGTCGTGAGTGTGGAAGGGTGTGACAAAGTGAACAAGGCCAGTTGGTTCACGTGGACGGCGATCGGCCTGCTGGTTCTGGGCTGTTGTGGTACCTGTGGTGGTTTCGTGAGCGGCGTATCGGGTGCGGCTGCGCACGATACTGCCGTAATGAGTACCAGTTCCTGGGTGTTCTTTCCCAGTTTGGGTGCCTTAGCGCTCGGCATCATAGTTGGCATCGTCGCCGCTGTTCTGCGGCATCGCTACTAACCCATCACACGATCTAAGTCAGGCGAGCCGAGAATATTTGGCTCGCCTGACTTAGGGAAAGACTCAATTAGCACTCTTGCATTCCGAGTGCTAATTTTTTACACTAAATACATGAACAAACCACGCAATTATCTTGTACCAACGGTTATCGAACAATCGCACCTTGGCGAGCGAGCGTACGACATCTACAGTCGCTTACTCAAAGAACGCATTATCTTTTTAGGTGAGGAAGTTAATGAGCATACCGCCAATCTTATAATTGCTCAGTTGTTGCATCTGGCCTACGAAGATCCTAAAAAAGACATCTCGTTCTATATCAACAGCCCGGGTGGTTCTGTATACGATGGCCTGGCCATTTACGACACGATGCAATACATCAAACCAGACGTGCAGACAATTGGTATTGGTATGCAGGCCAGTATGGCCGCGGTGCTACTTAGCAGTGGCGCCAAGGGCAAACGAACGGTACTACCTAACAGCCGGGTTATGATTCATCAGCCGCGCGGTGGCACTGAGGGAGTAATGACCGATATGGAGATCAGCCTTAAAGAAGGTATTCGCACCAAACAGCTTTTGATTGACATAATGGCCAAAAATACTGGTCAGAAGGTCGCCAGAATCAAAGATGATATGGAGCGTGATTTTTGGATGGATGCCAAAGAAGCTGTTAAGTACGGACTTGTTGATAGCATTATAGAGAAAGCCTAGTATGCCACAACTCGAACTGATTGATTTTGCTAACGTAAATCCTGCAGATCTGCATGAGATTGTCAGCGCGCCAGAAAACGCAGGTTTGGAGGTTGATTTTCCGCGCTTACCAAATCGTTATGGCACTTTAGAAAAAGCTGAAGTATCGGTGGTGCAAATTAGCGAGCGAGTTCGCCTTGGAATGGGACGTTTTGCGGTTTACGGTGTGGCACTTGATGGCGTGATGAGCGGTGTCATAACTGCTGAACAGGCTGAGCTTAGTGTACGCCGTGGTCTACACAGCTAAACCATAGCTAGAGGACCACTAGTTGCTTATTGGCTGGACGAGCGTCGCCCTCCCGAACATCGTCACGTTGGTGTACAAGCTATACAGGCACTGGCTAGTAAGTTGAAAGAGAATCCTGCTATGAGTGGTAAGGCTTGGACTGTTGTTCGTCCAGATAATGATCGTTCAGTTCGTGTTCTTGAAGATCCAGATAATGGCTTTGGCGGCTTCGCAGCAATAGATGAACCACGCGCGTGGCATGTAAACGATGGTGTAACCGTGCCGCGGCAGTTGTACGTTGCGCGACGTTCATTACAAGATGTGTAGACGGGGAGCAGGCTAGGCCTGCCCCCCGCTTTAGGCTACACAGGCGTTGAGGACATCTGCCCGTGTTTTACGTCCTGCGGGCAGAGCGGGTGATTGTCCCGGGTATCCGTCCAGCCAGAACCACACGTACCACATCTGTGGTCGTATTGCTGCTGGCCGTCCGTAGAGCCGGTAAGCTCACCGCCCTCATTGCTTTGTTCAGCCATAGTCACCTCCTCTCGGATGTAGACCAGCTAGACATTATAAAATGTTTTATTTAGGGGGTCAATAGATATTATTGCGTCAGCTAAATAATAGTTTTATAATATATCTCAGTGCTCAAGACAGAGAGGAGACAACATGTTTGTCAGTGGGTTGAGCAGTCTATCCTGGTTCGCTGTGCTGTTTGTGGTGATAGCGCTATCCGGGCTACTCGCAGGCCTTACCAGTAGTGGTGAAGATGCCGAGTACGGCTGGGCAGCGTGTGTCATCGGCTTTGCCGCAGCCGCAGCGGTCTTAGGGGTAGATGTGCTCACAACTTTCGGTCCATAGCACAGGCGCGCCCCGGTAAGGTGAGGAACCGTACTGGGGCGCGCTATAACAAGTAAATTGCAAATTCTACAACAAAAAACACCAAAACTCCTTGACAATGGTGGAAAACTCACCCACAATTGGTTATCAAGAAGTAGTGTAAGGTAGGTTCCTTATACCCATGCGCCAAGATTGGCATCTTTGAGCGCGGGTGAACTACCATTAGTTGATCTTCGGGCGCCACGTGATCCAACCAAATAAACTTATTAGGGGCATACATTACGCATGAGTAAAACTGCGACGACTCAGCCAGCGGATGTTAGTGCACGTGTCTTCTTTACTAAGGACGACACGGCGTTAGCGTTACCAAACCTTATCGCTCATCAAACAAACAGCTTTCAGTGGTTTGTCGAAGAGGGCCTTGGGGAGATCTTTGCCGAAATTAATCCGATTGAGGATTACACTGGTCAAAAATTAGAACTACGATTTAAGGACTATCATTTTGCCGATCCTAAAATGTCGGAAATTGAAGCTCGCGACAACAACGTGAGCTTTGAAGCCCCTCTAAAAGCAAAAATCGAACTTACCAACAAAGTTACCGGCGAAGTTAAAGAACAAGAAATTTATCTCGGCGACTACCCGTGGATGACCACCCGCGGTACTTTTGTGATTAATGGCGCTGAGCGTGTAGTAGTAAGCCAGCTGATCCGATCGGCTGGCGTTTTCTTTACTGCCGATGCTACGGGAGGGCGCAATTACTATGGTGCAAAGGTCATTCCGAGCCGCGGTGCCTGGATGGAGTTTGAAACTGCTACCAACGGCGCAATGTACGTTAAAATCGACCGTCGTCGCAAAATCGCCGTAACTACACTGTTGCGTGCTCTAGCTCAAGCTACCAATGTATCGCTTAAAGAAATGTTTAAAGACGTTGATACTGGTGATACCAGTTACATCGACTCTACCCTAGAAAAAGACCCAAGCAAGGGTACTAATGAAGCCTTAATCGAAGTTTACCGTCGCCTGCGCCCAGGTGATTTGGCGACTGTCGACAACGCCCGTGAACTGCTAACTCGCATGTTCTTTGACTTTAAGCGCTTCGACTTTAGCCGCGTTGGCCGTTACAAGATCAACCAACGCCTTAACCTGGATGTGGCTAACACCACCGAAAACCGTGTCATGCGTCTCGAGGACCTGATTGCCATTATTAAGGAGATTATTCGCCTTAATAACACTCAGGAACTGCCAGACGACATCGACGCTTTGGGTAACCGTCGTGTAAAAATGGTCGGCGAGCTTGTCCAACGCCAGTTCCGCATTGGCCTGCTGCGCATGGAGCGCAACGCCCGCGACCGCATGAGCATGTGTGACATTGAGACCGTAACTCCCGGTCAGCTTATTAATGCCCGCCCAGTAGTCGCTGCCGTGCGGGAATTTTTTGCCTCCAGCCAACTTTCGCAGTTTATGGACCAGACTAACCCGCTTAGCGAGCTTGCTCACAAGCGCCGCTTAAGCTCAATGGGTCCTGGTGGTCTAAGCCGCGAACGCGCTGGTTTTGATGTCCGCGACGCTCACGCTACACACTACGGCCGTCTTTGTACTGTCGAAACCCCGGAAGGTGCCAACATTGGTTTGGTGCTTAACATGGCCACCTACGCCCGTATTAACGACTATGGATTCTTGGAAGCTCCTTACCTTAAGATTAAAAAGGGCAAGGTTTCGGACGAAGTTGTGTATTTGGACGCCGTCCAGGAGGCAACCGAAGTCATCGCCGAAGCCGGTAACGAACTTACCCCAACTGGTGCGTTCGTAAACGCCCGTGTGTCAGCCCGCATCAATCTGAAGCCTGGTGAAATCGACGCGTCAGAAGTTACGTACATGGACGCAGCCAAAAAAGAAATCTTAGGTAGTACTGCAGCCCTAATCCCATTTGTCGAGAAAAACCGTGTTGACCGCAGTTTAACTGGCTCGAACATGCAGAAACAAGCTGTGCCTCTAATTAATCCGCGCTCGCCAATCGTTGGAACAGGTCTTGAAAAAGCTGTTGCTCAAAACTCAGGGCAGATGGTGGTGGCCGAAGGCCCAGGCGAAGTCGTCAAAGCCAACGCCGAAGAAGTGCAAGTTAAATACAAAGACTCCGTTAAAACCTATATGCCGCAGCACTTCCGTCGTAGTAACGACGGCGAGAGCATGAATGACCGTGTGTTGGTTAACCGTGGTGATAAGGTTAAGGCCGGTCAGGTGCTAATCGAAGGCATGAGCATTGCTGGCGGTGAACTAGCCGTTGGGCGTGACCTGATCGTGGCCTTTATGCCTTGGGGTGGCTACAATATGGATGACTCGATCATCTTGAGCCAGCGCGTTGTTAAAGACGACGATCTAACGTCGATTCATATTACAGATTATATGGTTGAAGTCCGCGAAACCAAACTGGGTCCCGAAATTGTTACCCGCGACATCCCAAATGTTAGCGAAGAATCACTCCGCCATCTAGACGAAACTGGCATTGTGCGCATTGGTGCCGAAGTTCATGCCGGCGACATATTGGTTGGCAAAATTACGCCAAAAGGTGAGCAAGAGCTGAGCTCAGAAGAACGCTTGCTGCGCGCTATCTTTGGTGAAAAAGCCAAAGACGTGCGTGATACTTCGCAGCGCATGAGTAACGGCAAGCACGGCAAAGTCGTCGGTGTTAAGGTTTTCAGCCGCGAAAACGGTCACGAACTTAAAGCCGGCGTGCTAATGCAAATCCAGATCTTTGTGGCCCAAATGCGTAAAATCAGCGTTGGCGACAAATTAGCTGGTCGCCACGGTAACAAGGGTGTGGTTGCTCGAATTCTGCCAATCGAAGACATGCCATTTATGGAAGACGGTACGCCAATCGACGTAATCCTAAACCCGCTAGGTGTGCCTAGCCGTATGAACCTTGGTCAGTTGTTCGAAACTCATTTAGGTATGGCTGCCCGTGCCCTAGGTTACAAGGTTGCTACCCCGCCATTTAACGGTGTTTCAAGCGAAACTATTGTTAAAGAACTGGTCAAAGCCGGTTTCCCCGAAGACGGTAAAGTACAACTGTTCGACGGCCGCACCGGTGAAGGCTTTAAAGAGCGCGTGGCGGTTGGCAACATGTATATGATGAAACTACACCACATGGTGGCCGACAAAATCCACGCCCGCTCAATTGGGCCATACACTATGGTTACCCAACAGCCGCTCGGTGGTAAAGCCCAAAACGGTGGCCAGCGCTTCGGTGAGATGGAGGTCTGGGCGCTAGAAGCTTACGGGGCCGCAACTACTCTGCAAGAAATGCTGACTATTAAATCTGACGATGTATACGGCCGTGCCAAAGCTTACGAATCGATCATCAAGAAAGAGCCAATCACTGGGCCTAAGGTCCCAGAAAGTTTCAACGTGCTTGTCAAAGAGCTACAGGGTCTTGGCCTGCGTGTTGATTTAGTTGAAAAGGGTGATAAGTTGATTGATGCCGAGCAAGTCCTAGAAAGCACAATTCATGAAGCCGCCGCAGACATGCCGATGGTTGACCCTGGCGTTTCTGCCCAGCCGATAGATGTTACGGTTGCTGACGAAGTCGATGAATTTGGCGATCTTGACCTAGGTGATGGCATGAGCGTCCAAATTGCCGAAGATATGAATAACGATGACGAGACTCCGGCCACAGACTCGGCCGACGACAAGGAGGTCGCGTAATGAGCCGCCTAAGCCACTCAACCAGCATTGCCGACTTTGACGCAGTGCGCCTGGCCGTCGCCAGCTCAGAAGACATAATGGACTGGTCGCACGGAGAAGTCCTAAAGCCGGAAACCATTAACTATCGCACCCAAAAACCAGAGAGAGATGGATTGTTCTGTGAAAGGATCTTTGGACCCGTCAAAGACATCAACCCTCACGACGCCAAATACAAAGGTGTGCGTAGTCGCGAAGCAGCTGTCGATAAAAACGGCGAGCTAGTAACTAAGAGTATTGTACGCCGTGAACGAATGGGCCACATTGGCCTGGCTACCCCAGTTGCACACATTTGGTTCATGCGTGGCACACCAAGTGCCATGGGCCTACTACTTGGCTTAACTGTTCGCAACATCGAGCGCGTTGCTTACTTTGCCAGCTACATTATTAAGAAAGTCGATGCCACTAAGCGCGACCATCTTATGTCTGATGCCGAAGCCGAGTACGAAGCAGCTAAAGTTGCCATTAAGACTCGTTACGAAAAAGATAGTTTGGTAGAGAATGCCGACGTCAAGGCGCTGGCCACGGCCCAGAGCAAAGAACTAGATGAAATCACCGAAGCCTATCTGCTCAAGAAGACTCAACTAGAAAGTTTGCAAAAATCGGCGCTGATGAGCGAAACCGACTTCCGCAACTTGCCAGACGACTTTCGAGCTATTACCGAGGTTGGTATGGGCGGTTCTGCGCTCTACGATCTGTTAGCCGAAATTGATATCGATAAGTTAGTTAAAGCATTAGGCGAAGAAGCCGAAGCCGCTAAAGGCCAACGCAAAAAGAAAGTTCTGAAGCGCCTTAAAGTACTCGAAGGCATGCAACGAGCTGGTATCAAGCCAGTTAGTATGTGTTTGACGGTTTTGCCAGTAATACCGCCAGACCTGCGACCAATGGTCCAACTTACCGGCGGCCGCTTTGCAACCAGCGACTTAAACGATCTTTACCGCCGCGTTATTAACCGCAACAATCGCCTCAAGAAACTGATCGAACTTAACGCGCCAGAAGTAATCCGCCGCAACGAAATGCGCATGCTGCAAGAAGCCGTTGATGCCTTAATCGACAACAGTGCTACTCGCAGTGGCCGCGCCGTATCAGCAACTGGTGGCCGTCGCCGCCTGAAATCTTTGAGCGACATGCTTAAGGGTAAGCAGGGTCGTTTCCGCCAGAACTTACTTGGTAAACGCGTTGATTACTCTGGTCGTTCAGTTATTGTGGCTGGGCCAGAACTCAAGATTCACCAGTGTGGTTTACCAAAACTGATGGCTCTGGAACTGTTCAAACCATTTGTGATTGCCGAACTGCTAGCCGATGAACACGCTCACAACATTAAGAGCGCGACGCGGTTAATCGAAAGTAATGACAGTGTCATCTGGGACGCATTAGACGAAGTCATTAAAGACAAGTACGTCCTACTAAACCGCGCACCTTCGCTGCACCGCCTTTCAATCCAAGCCTTCCAGCCAAAACTGATCGAAGGTAAGGCTATCCAGTTACACCCATTGGTTTGTAAAGGCTTTAACGCCGACTTCGACGGTGACCAAATGGCTATTCACTTGCCGCTGAGTGTTGAGGCCCAAGCCGAAGCCCGCGACTTAATGAGCGCCACTAACAACCTTTTGAAGCCAGCCGACGGCTCGCCGATCCTGAACATTAGCCAGGACATTGTGCTTGGTTGTTACTATCTTACATACCCGAAACCAAGTGCGCAGGTTAAGGTACCAAAGCACTACTCGAGTGTTAATGAAGCCATTTTTGCCTACGAACAAGGTGTTATAAAACTACAAACACCGATCTTTGTGCCAGTAAAAGGTGCGACCCGCGAGACCACGCTTGGTCGCATTTACTTTAACGAAATTTTGCCAGTAGACTTGCCATATTTCGAAGATGCCATGAACAAGAAGAAACTGGCTAAGGTTTTGGCCCGCGTGTTCGAAGAATATGGTTCGGAAATGACTGCCAAAATTGCCGATGATATCAAAGACTTGGCATTGGAATACGCAACAATCGCTGCTGTTTCGACTGGTATGACCGACTACTTCGAAGTTCCAGAGATGAAGGAAATAATTGCCGGTGGCGACGAACGCACCGCCAAAATCTCTGGTCAGTATGAACAAGGTTTGATTACCGAAGACGAACGTTACAACCTAACGGTTGCCAACTGGCGCGCCATCGACAAGAAAGTGCTCGAAACACTCAAAGAACGACTTGCCAAAGAAGACACCAGTGTAGCTGTCATGGTTGACTCTGGTGCTCGTGGTGACCTTAGTAACGTCAAGCTGGCGACGGCCATGATTGGTATCATGGTTGACGCTACGGGTAAAGAAATTGAGCTACCTATACGCAGTAGCTACCGTAAAGGTCTAAGCTCGCTAGAAGCCTTCGTGGCCACTCGCGGTGCTCGTAAAGGTCTGATCGACACTGCCCTTAAGACAGCCGACTCCGGTTACTTGACCCGTCGCTTGGTAGATGTCAGCCAGGATGTGTTTACTGTTGCCGAAGAGGCTGACGACCCTGGCTTTGTCATTTACCGCGCTGAATCTGAAGAAACTATGATTGCCTTTGCTGACCGTCTGTATGGTCGCTATGCTGCTGCAACAGTTAAAGGCCACGTCAAAGCTGGCGAACTGATCAGCCGCGAAGTTGCCGCTGCCATCGAAGCCAACGAAGCAGTGAACGAAGTTCGCATCATGAGTGTCTTGACCTGCCAGAGCCTCCGCGGTATTAGTCCAAAGAGTTACGGTATCGATATGGCTACCAACAAGCTGATTGCTGTTCACCAACCAGTCGGCGTCATTGCTGCTCAGTCTGTCGGTGAGCCTGGCACACAGCTAACTCTACGTACCTTCCACGCCTCTGGTGTGGCTGGCGAAGACATCACCCAAGGTCTGCCGCGTGTCGACGAGTTGTTCGAAGCCAGGGCACCAAAAGGCCAAGCCTACACCAGCGAAATTCCTGGTACCGCCGAAGTTTGGGAAGATGGTGACACTTACGTGGTTCAAATCACCCCAGCCAAGGGCAAGATGGACAAAATGGCTCTTGATGGCCGCAAAGCACATGTTAAGAGCGGAACAGAAGTTCTTGCTGGCGATGTGCTAGCTGCCGATAAAGATGATAGTCGTCCGCTAACTGCCAAGTTTGACGGCGTTGTAGAAGCCACCAAAGAATGGATTGTGCTCAACAGTACCAACCAAACACCAGCTCGCTACGAAATCCCCGGCTTTAAGCAACTAACGGTTGCTTCTGGAGATAATGTAGAAGCCGGTGATCGGCTAACCAACGGCTCGCTTAACCTGCATGATCTGATGCGCCTAAAGGGTATCGAAGCAGCCCAGCGCTATATGGTTAACGAAGTTCTGCGCATCTATGCTGCCCAGGGTCAGAACATTGCCGATAAACACCTGGAAATAATTGTGCGCCAGATGTTCAGCCGGGTTCAAATCGAAGACCCGGGTGATAGTCTATTTGTAACTGGTGACATTGTATCTAAGGCCGCAGTCGTCGAAACCAACAAAAAGTTGGTCAAAGACAGCAAAGCACCTGCTCAATATACCCAGTTGCTGCTTGGTATTACAAAAGTGTCTATCTGGAGTGATAGCTTCCTGTCAGCCGCCTCATTCCAAGACACTACACGTGTGTTGATTAGTGCTGCTACAAGCGGTCGCGTCGACAACTTGTATGGTCTGAAAGAGAATGTGATCATTGGGCGTAAGATCCCAGTCGGGACAGGTGTACTACCACCGATTGTTACCGAAGAGTAAGGTATAACCGGTACCAACAAAACACCCGCTCATTT
Organism: uncultured Candidatus Saccharibacteria bacterium; assembly: GCA_964405095.1. Taxonomy (GTDB): domain Bacteria; phylum Patescibacteriota; class Saccharimonadia; order Saccharimonadales; family EFPC-124; genus CAYOML01. The sequence goes on from CAYOML010000014.1 coordinate 23,992, forward strand.
TGGCGGGTGTTTTTTGTTCTTGAAATAAGCGACGGAGGCCGGGTAGGGGTGGTGACACTCGGCCACCACCCCTACCGTTCATGGAGCTGGTCGCACTTCGGATCGGGGGGCGAGCAGCCCACGGACGATGAAGTCGCACGCATAGAGTACTATTCGCTCGCGGCTGGTTTTTCCATCTGGTGTGACCCACATGATTTTATGACAACTGCTGATGTCGAGTACTGCTCCTTGTGTGGTTTCATTTCCGTAGACGATCACCTTCTGGCCGATACTAAAGCCCACAAACGGTCCAGGCCCTTGTTGCTTTGGACCCACGGCCATAACAAACCTCCCGTCGCTAAACCGGAATTGGTTCAGCGCTAGTATATAATGATTATTGTATTATAACAAGCATTACACTCTAATACATGTTCGTGTTCCCAAATCTGTTTCATGAATGGTTCGTTACAGTGAAGTTTAGTCGGACTACGACTCGACTTAGATATGCATTTGTGTTATTATATGGTTGTTAAAGGAATTATATGAGCACCATAGATAGAAAGTTTTTTGAATCGACCCCACGTTCTGCCCTATTAAGGAACACTTGCCTCGATAGCTTAGACGCGTATGAGGCTGTACTTAACGGCAACGAAACAGGTATAGGTGCGCTACTTGACAGCAGTAGGCGGCTTAGAGAGTTGGGGATTGTAGCCCGTATGCATACCATTACAGCTCAGGGTAGGGAGTTCCAAGAACACCAAAGGCGACTAACGAGCGATCCAGTAATGGCAGTTGAGTGGGTAAGCGGTCAGCTCTTAAATTTTCTCGATAAGGCCGATTCTTTGGCGCCACCAAATGAAGCAATATTGGCAGAGCACGATCAACTGGTCGGAGAACATCCTGGAGCTGTAATGACAGAGCAATCTAGCGTCAGCCCAAGGGTCGCTGATTATGAAGCGCAGCTAGGCTTTATCGGCCTCGCTAATAGTATGCTGGATAGCCAAGCAGGTCGGACCGAGTTGAGCAGATAGATGATAATAGCAACTTGATTCTAGGCACTGAGGTGCCTTGATGGCCCCGTCGCTCCGAGTGAGTGACGGGGCCATCTCTAGGTCTTATTCTGCAGCTGGGGGCAGAACGGTGATGCTTACATAGTGCTTCAGGCTTCCTGGGGTCACAGATATGTGGCTTGGCCCAACATCTGGCACAAGAGTGACAGCTTCATCACTCACCCTAATTACCGTAGCCAAACCAGAGAACCCATCGGCTGTTTCTGCCCATACCCGACTATAAAGATCAAGACCCAGATCGCTGGGCAAACTGACAGGGTTGATGCTCATTACAACTCCATCCTCTCGGTCGGCTTTTGCGTTTCGTATAATAGAATATATTTATGTGATATGCAACATACAATTGTTTGCATTACTGCACTTCATCTGTTAAACTGATTTATGAGTTTCGCTTTTGATATGTGCCGAGCAAATGTTACAGGTGTGTACTAGGCCGACCACGTATCTATAAAAGTAAATCAATTAAGCGCTTACCACGCTATAAACCGAGGAGAAAGCACTACAGTGCCAACAATTAACCAGCTTATTCGTAAGCCGCGCAAAACGGCTGCCAAGAAGAGCAAATCTGTCGCCTTGGGCCGTATTCACAATGCCCTAAAAGGCCGCTACTATGCAGCTAATTCGCCACTTAAGCGCGGCGTATGCATTAAAGTCACTACCCGTACCCCCCGTAAACCTAACTCGGCCTTGCGTAAGGTTGCTCGTGTGCGCCTTAACAACGGCTACGAAGTTTGGGCTTACATTGGCGGCGAAGGCCACAACCTGCAGGAGCACGCCGTTGTGTTGATCCGCGGTGGTCGTGTGCCAGACCTACCAGGTGTCCGTTACCACATTGTCCGCGGTGCACTAGACCTGCAAGGTGTTAAAGACCGCAAAAAAGCCCGTAGCAAATACGGCACCAAGAAGGAGACCAAGTAATGCCACGTAAAGTTACTAAATCTCTGCAGCGCAAAATTATGCCTGATCGCAAGTACAACAGCGTGCTCGTTCAGCGTCTAATCAACAAAGTCATGCTCGATGGTAAAAAACAAGTTGCTGAACGCTCTGTATACGACGCTATGGCTATGGCTGCAAAGAAATTAAAATCCGACGACCCACTAGCAGTCTTCGAAAAAGCCATCCGCAATGTTTACCCAAGCATGGAAGTTAAAAGCCGACGTGTCGGCGGTAGCAACTACCAGATTCCGTTTCCTGTAAGCGGCAATCGCCAGCAGCACTTGGCCTTTATGTGGTTTGTTCAATCAGCCCGTAGCCGCAAAGGTATGCCCGTTGCCGAGCGCCTGGCTTCCGAGATGGTAGATAGCATTAACCAAACTGGTGGCGCCTTTAAAAAGAAGGAAGATACCCACCGAATGGCCGAGGCCAACCGCGCCTTTGCGCATTTTGCCCGTACAGCCTGAATGCCCATACCCAAGATAAAACCGCCTCTCTGGCGGTTTTCTTGTTGGATGTTATAATTCTCATGACCCTACGAGTGAGGAGAGTGATGTTGTGGGACATAGGACCCGGGATCGGCGCTACTACGTTGCGCCGAGGGTGCGTGTTTTTCGGGGCTGCGCCAGGAACCACCAACGAGTACCCCTCCAAGCAACAGATGGTAGTGGGTACCTGCTGATCGTGGTGCTGCGAGTCAAGTCCGCTGCCAAAAACAACACGGTAGTGCACGCGAGAGTTCTCCATGGCTTTAATCAGCCCTACGTGGTGATCGTAGTACGCAACCGAGTTGCCAAGATTCTCATAACGTAGGGACGATGGGTGTGTCCCGGCATCGAGTGTTCTGACAGAAGGGACATTGGAAGTCGGGACACACCAGATATACTAGCGTTACTCCCTGTTACTGTGGTATAATAATCGTAAGATCGCTCTTTTTTCGTGTCTAAAAAAGAGTACAAATAACGATAATGAGGACCTTATGGCCAATATCCCATTAGATAAGTTTCGTAACATCGGCATTATTGCCCACATTGACGCCGGCAAGACCACAATGACCGAAGGTATTTTGTATCGCACCGGCTTGAAGCACAAGATCGGTGAAGTTCACAGTGGCGAGACAACTACCGACTGGATGGAACAAGAACGCGAGCGCGGTATCACGATTACCAGCGCGGCTGTAACCTGTTTTTGGAGAAACCACAAGATTAACATTATCGACACTCCTGGCCATATAGACTTTACGGCCGAAGTTGAGCGCTCTTTGCGCGTCCTAGATGGTGCGGTTGTAGTATTTGACGGCAAAATGGGTGTTGAGGCCCAAACCGAGACCGTTTGGCGTCAGGCCAACAAGTACGGTACACCCCGTATATGCTTTATTAACAAGATCAATTCAACTGGCGGTGACTTCTACAAATCTCTCGAGAGCATTCACCATCGCTTAAGTAAGCGTGCCTTGCCAGTGCACCTACCGATTGGTTTCGAGCAAAGCGTCAACGGTGTGGTTGATCTAGTAAGTATGAAGGCCTATATCTACAAAGAATTCACCGACCATGCTCTTGTCGAGGGTGAAATCCCAGCTGACATGCTGGATAAAGCCAAAAACGCCCGCACTCTGCTAGTTGAAGCAGCTGTCGAAGCCGACGATGCATTATTCGAAAAATATCTTGACAGCGGTGAAGCATCGATCACCGAGGCCGAACTCAAATCTGCACTGCGTAAATCTGTGTTGGGCGGCAATTTCTACCTCGTAACTGGCGGTGATGGCCGTGGTGTGATCGTAGAAAAGGTTCTCGACCTGGTTGCAGACTACCTGCCAAGCCCGACCGATGTCGCCGGCGTATGGGGCACTCATCCTAAGACCGGGGACTCAATTGAGCGACACCCAAGCGACAGCGAGCCAATGGCTAGCCTAGCCTTTAAAGTTGCTACTGATCCGTTTGTTGGCAAACTGATTTTTGTACGTGTTTACAGCGGTAAATTGGCTGCCGGCAGCTATATTTTTAACGCTAGTACAGGCGATAAAGAACGTGTAGGCCGCCTGTTGCGGATGCACGCGGATAAGCGCGAAGACATTGACGAGATCGGCGCCGGTGACATTGCCGCCATTGTTGGTCTTAAGCATGCTACTACCGGTACAACGCTTTGTGATCCACATAGCCCAATCATTTTAGAGAGTATTAACTTCCCAGAACCGCCAGTTAGTATTGCGATTGAACCTAAGACCAAAGCCGACCAAGAGAAAATGGCTATCGCTTTACAACGCTTAGCCGAAGAAGACCCAACTTTCCGTGTACATACCGACGAAGAGACCAACCAAACCATCATCAGTGGCATGGGCGAACTTCATCTGGAAATCATCGTCGACCGCATGAAGCGCGAGTTTAAGGTCGGAGCCGATGTAGGTCAGCCACAAGTGGCCTATCGTGAGACTATCCGCAAGTCTGTCGAAATAGAAGGTAAATACATCAAGCAATCGGGTGGCCGTGGTCAATATGGGCACGTCTGGCTTAAGGTTGAACCTAATGAACCAGGTAAGGGCTTCGAATTCACAGACGCCATCAAAGGCGGTGTTGTACCTCAGGAATATCGCCCTGCTGTTAAAGCCGGTGCCAAGGAAACTTTGGATGGCGGCGTAATTGCCGGCTACCCAGTCGTTGACGTCAAAGTTACATTGTATGATGGTACATACCATGAAGTTGACTCAAATGAACTGGCATTTAAGATGGCTGGTGCGCTAGCTACCCGCGAAGGAGTTAAGAAAGCCGACCCAGTGTTGCTTGAGCCGGTGATGAAGATCGTCGTTGTAACGCCAGAGTCTTATATGGGTGACGTCATTGGTGACTTAAACTCCAAGCGTGGCCGTATCGAGAGCATGGAAGACTTAGGTGGTGGCGGCAAAGAAGTTACTGCACTCGTTCCTTTAGGCGAAATGTTTGGTTACACTACCAATCTGCGCAGTATGACCCAAGGCCGCGCCAGCTCCAGTATGGAACTTGCTAACTACGAAGAAGTTCCACGTAATGTGGCTGAGGCGATTATAGCCAAAAAATCTAAATAGTTACCTAGTACAAACTTGATATTGGCGTAGTATATTGCATTGTAATATGCCATTATAATTAGATGACAGAGCGCCAAGCTACTAGTGAATTTAGTCGCAGAACACTAGCTTTTTTCGATCTGGTGAGCCTTGGCAATGAATATGCTTCGAGTGGGGAAATCTATGGTGTTATCGCCGACCTTTTTTCCAAATGTACATCCCCTGACCATAGTCAAGAAGTGGGACGAGTGATCCAGTCTTGGGCAGGACAATACGAGTTCGATACCACGGGTGAGCATTTTGATGAAAGGTTTCGTTACGCGGACATACGGCAGCAAACTACTCCTGAACAAAGAGCTACAATTAAAAAAGCAGATCTATTATTGGACGTTACTTGCTATCTGGCTGCAAGTCGGCGGTCACTAGTGGGTGAATCAGACAAGGTAACTTTATTGCAAGAAGCAAGTGCTCGCGTACATGAACTAGGTTGGAAGCCAACTACTGCCAACGATTTCATGCAAATCTCTCTTGAGCCATATTTAATGCACTACCTGGAGATTGTTGAGGGTAGTGAAATTATAGATGACGAAACAGTCGAAAGTTCGCGAGAACAGCTGCGAAAACTGGCAGCAATTGTTAAAAGTGCTCATATTTTCGACACGGAGGAGCTGGGCAAGTATCAACCCTACTTGTAGCTCTTTACAGTTGAGGTTATTATCTTGTATAATTCAGAGCATACGTCGTGAGGTGGCTTTGCTGGCTCATGCGAAAATTAAGAAATATAAGTTAAGGAGAGCTAACCTACATGGCAGCTACTTTTGACCGAACCAAGCCGCACGTTAACGTTGGTACTATGGGTCACGTCGACCACGGTAAGACTACGCTGACTGCTGCGATTACGAGTGTTCTCGCAAAAAAACTACCAACTGCCGTAAACAAACCTGTTGCTTACGACCAGATTGACAACGCCCCAGAAGAGAAGGCGCGCGGTATTACTATCGCCACAAGCCACCAGGAATATGAAAGCGAAAAGCGTCACTACGCCCACGTCGACATGCCTGGTCACGCCGACTACATTAAGAACATGATTACCGGTGCTGCACAGATTGACGGCGCTATTTTGGTTGTCAGCGCCGCTGATGGCCCAATGCCTCAGACTCGCGAGCACGTTCTGCTTGCTAAGCAGGTTGGTGTGCCAAAGATCGTCGTCTTCCTGAACAAAATGGACATGGCCGACCCAGACCTAGTCGAACTTGTAGAAGAAGATGTTCGCGATCTATTGTCAAAGTATGAATACAACCGCGACGCCCCGATCATTAAGGGATCTGCCCTTAAAGCTCTGGAAGGTGATGCCGCTTACGAAGACGCCATCATGGAACTAGTCAAGGCTATGGATGACTATATCGAAGAACCGAAGCGCGAACTCGACAAGCCCTTCCTAATGCCTATCGAAGACGTATTCAGCATTAAGGGCCGTGGCACGGTTGCTACCGGCC
>CAYOML010000015.1:0-23332 GCA_964405095.1 uncultured Candidatus Saccharibacteria bacterium
AGCACCTGCCTTTTAAGCAGGGTGTCCTGGGTTCAAGTCCCAGTGGGCCCTCCATAGAAAATACCCCTCCCCGTGAGGGGTATTTTCTATGGCCGGATTTATTGTGATTTGTCCCAAGACACCTTTAGGTGTCCTTGGGTCATGAACTGCAAGTCTGCAATTCATGCAGTCCTTGCTTGGCCGAAACAAAAATGCTTGCATTTTTGTGGAGCAAAACACGAACAAGTCCCAGAATGCTTATCCAGAGGTTGGTGTAAACAATTCCAGGATTAACTACTTGCTATTCCACATCTTTAGTTATATAGTATTAAGTCAATTAAAACTTAATGGCTGTAACAAGGAAAATATGACAGATCATATCGGACAACCAAACGGCGAATACCTCAATGACGGCACACTATCTGTAGCCATCAATCGTAGAGGTGTTGATAGCTATGACTTTGGTAGCCGAGCAATTTTGGTACGCCAGCTCAAAGAAGAGCTTGGTTTGCCCGAAACCGAACCTCTGCCTTCACCTTGGACAGTTGAAATAGAACCAACCCTAAATTGCAATGCCCACTGTCACTTCTGTTCTTACGAAGAAGATATTGCTAAGTTCAAAATGCTGATGAGGGAGAAACAAGGCAAAGAGTATGGTTTGTCCAGAGATACAGTTATGGATACCCTGACCGCCCTTAAAGAAGCCGGGACTACCGCTGGCACTTTCTGGTCAGGCGGTGGCGACCCATTAGTATGGCCGCACATTGTTGAAGCTGTTCGTTATGCTTCAACATTTTCAGAAGTATCTATGCAAACAAACGGTATTGGTCTGGGTAAATTCATGCGGGATCCTCAGGACTTAGGTTTAATCCGGCTACTCTCAATAAGTGTTTATGGCGACGATCCTGACCTTCATGCTAAGATCGCGGGTGTCAGAAGTTTTGAAAAGGTTGTTGGTAACATCACCAAAGCCATTGAACTTAAAAGGCAAAACGACCTAAACGTCGATGTTAATGTAAAAGTTATCGTGGATGCAAACAACTATGCTCGCTTACCAGAGATTGTCCAGTTTTATGAAGCGCTTGGCGTAGATAGTATCGGGCTTCGCGAAGTTCAAGACTACAACTACGGTGGAGATGGTCAACGCACCGAGTCAGTAGAGCTGACTCAAGCTCAGCGCCAAGAATTGTGCGACATAATTAAGCAATCAGGCTACAGACACCCTTCGCTGGATAACTTTGGGTTTACGGTAATGCGCAAAATTGCTAAACCGGCTATTACGAGCCACTGTTTTAATGCAATCGACGGCCATTTCGCATGTATAGATGCCTGGGGTGAAGTGTTTATTGGTAACCCAGAAATCGGCGATAGTAAATTTAGTATTGGCAATATCAACCAGCAGCCTTGGGGAGAAATCTGGAAAGGTCCACGTCACCTCGAGGTTATTGAACAAATGGACAGCCTGCAAGTGAAAGGTCTTTGTGCCAGTGCACTTTGCCGACACGTTCGAGCGAATGTTGGTACCCAGAGATATTTGGATGGCGAAACTCAGCCTCAAGATAGACAAGCCGTCATGCAAGAGCTTGGGGCATTCCTGTAAACCCAAAGTCGTTTAGAATTACCCTACGCGTACACCAGGCTAAGCAGTAACGCCCAAAGCTTGTTTTACACGCTCGGTAACCTGCCGGGGTGTTAGTTCGGCTTTGACAATATAAGAATGGATACCTAAGGCTTGCAATGATTTTGGAGCCTCTTCTTCGCCCAGATTAGTCAGGACGATAACCGGAATATGCTTGCCCCAATCTGTCCCGCGCATCTTTTTAAGAGCATCTTCGCCAGACATCTCAGGCATCTTAAGGTCCAGCAGGATCATATCCGGCTTCATATGCTCGGCCAGTTCGACACCCAATTTACCATTTTCGGCAATCTGTACTTCGAAGCCCTCGCTTTCGAACTTCATCCGATACATCTGGGCAATGACTTGGTCGTCTTCAATTATGGCAATCTTGATGATCTTCACGTGTTCGTCCCCTTTCCTATAACATTACTAAAAAAACCGCAAGAACGAAAGGTCACCATATAAGCATAAGCGCAATACGCATAGTAGGTGTATATTATTGCAAAATATTTTATAAGTATTGTCTAAACATCCACAATGTGGTATGATACTAGCGTTAGGTAGATACATGATAAGAAATCCTATAGACCTCTACCGCGATTTTAGAGCAGTCGAAGCGCTCAAACACTCCGACAACCTGCCGTACCGCGCCGAAATATTGTCAGGCGACGACATTCAGCAGGCGCGTCGTATGCTGGCAAGCGCTTACGTCGAAAAAGGCATTGTTTCTGCTGACGAACTTACCCCTGACCATACTTTGAATGCCGAACTAGACCCTTACTGGGAACATTCTATCTATTATGGTGTACGTGATGAGCGTGACCCATCACAGCTTCTCATTGCTTCGAGGTTTGTTCTTGTACCCGAAGGCCAACAGGCCGATGGCTCATTGCAGATGCATTTTGAAGATATAGATCCAGCTGTTGCAGACGAATTACGGGTTCAGGATCCCTCTACAATTGCCGAGTTTGCTGCCTACGTCAAAAGACCAGGTCTCGACCCTATTACTAGTCGCATTGTCTCCATGTATCTAATCCGTGAAATGGTCAGCGACTCTAGGGATCACGGCATAAAAACCTGGGTGTTTGGTTTGCGCCCAGAATTAAGAAACAAATACGAGAAAACTTTTGGTCCAGCCCTGGATCGCTGCGGCGACAGTGTAAGACTTGGGGCTTTTAAAAAAGCTTCTTTTGTACCATACCGTATAGATGTTGAGGCTTCTTGGCAGCGCCTGATGCAATCTAGTAGATGGCGCCTCGGCAGTCGGGCTATTGCTGCCTTTGTCGGCAACGCATACCAACAGGGCCCACGTGATACCAATCACGACTTATTTGCGGCTCATACTATGGGCGAAGATAATCTGGTAATTGCCGGCTGATTCCATAGCTATTAGTGTTAGAATAAACATTAGAATTATGGGTGCGGGTAGATGCTTCTCGTTTGGTTGATGCTTGTTATTGCTGCGGGTGCGAGCCTAGTTGCCTTATTGACACTACTCAGAAATCCCACATCGCCCAAACACCGCTGGCTGTTTATTTTAATACTCGCAGCCTGTGCTTGGGTAGTTAGTGTTAACCTACATAGTATCGTCGATCCCAGCTTAGGGATCTGGCTACTACGTTTTGCCTTTATATGCGCCAGTATATTGACATTGGCGGTTGCACGTTTTAGCCAAGCGATAACTGGTGTCGTGGACGGGGTGGCAACAAAGATCGCATTTCCACTTTTAGTGGTGGTCAACTCGGTGTTGAGCCTTAGCCCATGGGTCATAGTCAGTATTACTGTGCGCAACGGTGGGGATGTTGTGGAGCCGGTCAGGGGTATTGGGTATCCGATTGTGGTTGGCATTATCCTTTACTTACTTTTACACGGGCTTATATTGCTCGAACATCATAGGCGCCTTCAGAAAGGTTTGCGTCGATCACAACTGGCAATCGTGGAGGTCGGGCTAGCCTCGGGCGCGTTGGTTGGCATAATAACAAACGTTGTTCTGCCGAATCTTGCAAAAACGACATTCCCAAGCCGGTTTGCCTTTATTTCAATCGTGATTTTAACCGTTAGTCTTGTATACACAGTTGTCCAGCAACGTTTTTTAGATATACGTTTCACGGCTGCTAGGGCTGTTGCGTATGCCGCAACTTTATTAATTGTTGCCTCCCTGTACGGCGGAATTATTATAGCTATTACCCGATTCACGCTTACCGATGTCGCCGTAGATAGTCCTTTGCGCCAGCTGGTGTTTACTGTTGTAATAATTTTTGCCGCCATTACGTTTCATCCACTCAAGAAATTCTTCGACAGAACAACTAGCAAATTGTTCTTCAGAGACGCCTATGATGTTAAGGAGGTCCTGGATTCCGTCAGTGACGCATTTGTTGAGGAACTTAACACAACGGCTCTTATTGACAGAGCTGGCACAATATTAATGCGTGCGGTAAAAGCCAAACATGTCGAAGGTGTGTTGGCTGGTAAACGGAAGGTGGCAGGTATAACCAACAACGAGAGAATGTTAGTTGGGCGTAACGCAAACGACCCAACAGGTTTAGTAAAACATTTGCCTGGTATCGCTCAAAAAGTAATCGTGGCCGATGAACTTGATGATCAAGATAGCTTGCATGAAGAACTTATTGACGCTAATGTTGCGGTTTGTGTCCGTCTTGAAACCTCAAAAGAACTACTCGGTTACTTGTTGGTAGGCTATAAAGCAAACGGTGCGCCATATACTCACCAGGATATCGAGCTAATTCGCATAGCAGCCGACGAGCTCGCAGTTGCAGTCCAGAACGCACTGCGGTTTGACGAAATCGAACACTTTAACAGCACACTAAAACAACAGGTCGCCGATGCCACAGCCGAGTTACGTGAAAGTAACCGTCAACTTAAAGAGCTAGATATTGTTAAAGACGAATTTATTAGCATGGCCTCGCACCAGTTACGCACACCGCTAACGAGTATTAAAGGCTATATCTCGATGTTACTGGATGGAGATGCCGGAAAAGTATCGGCCGAGCAACACAAGTTTTTGGAAGAAGCGTTTATATCTTCCCAGCGCATGGTGTATTTGGTGGGTGATTTTTTGAATGTGTCGCGCATCCAAACCGGCAAGTTTGTGCTCGAGACCCGACCAACCAATCTGGCCGAAGTGGTAGCCGATGAAGTCGAACGCCTGCAAATGACCGCTGGCCACCGCGGCGTGACTATTGAATTTAATAAACCGGCCAATTTTCCGATCCTAACCATCGACGAAGAAAAAACCCGCCAAGTGATAATGAATTTTATAGATAATGCCGTGTTTTATTCACGCCCCAACGGACAAATTAAAATCGAGCTTGCCGCTCAACCGCACCAAGTGCGCTTTACCGTAACCGACCGCGGCATTGGCGTACCAGAAAGCGAAAAGAGTAAATTATTTACCAAATTCTTTCGCGCCACCAACGCTCGCCGCATTCGCCCAGACGGCACAGGGGTTGGTCTGTTCTTAGCCAAAAAAGTCGTAAACATCCAGGGTGGGCAGGTAATTGGCGAAACAAAAGAAAATGTGGGGAGCACTTTTGGGTTTAGTTTACCCATAAAGTCTAAAGACACTGCAACGATGAACCCGTTGGTTATTTAGAATCAACTTCTTTTTGGCCGGACTTGCGGCCCATCCAGCTGAGTAAATTGTTTTGACGGTTAGCCCTCCAGGTGCTGCCTTCAAAAACGGCTACAACCATGGCGCATACTGGTTGATCGGTGCAGGTAATACCGGCTACTTCCATGTGTATTGGGCCAAAATTATGATTGCGATTTTTAGAAAATGCATGAAGACTATTAATGATGTCGGCGCGGACAGTGGATTCGCTGTGGCCTTCATGTTCGACTAACATGCCCCGGCCCTTGTCGTCTTGCATCCAACCAATGCCAGCCCAGGCTTCTTCGTTGATCTTGATGGCACGCTCTTGGGACATCACAACGTATAGGCGGTCGCCCCACTCACCGTAGGCTCCAAGTTTGGGTGTATGTTTTTGAATCTTGCTACCAGGAGGGACTATCGAACTAAGATAAATGAGATTGTAGTTTGCAACGCCAGCCTCTACAAGTGCCTTGTCGAAGGCCGCCATTTCGGTCGGACCGATGCCTGTTCCTTGGGTGATGGCAATGTTCATTATATTTCCTACCGTTTAAAATATTTTTTTTGAGGATGTCAAACTTTATTATCAACCAGTTACGGTCGCGGCGTCAAGAGGGGTTAAGCAGTTATTAACCAAACACCAGCAAACAATAGTAAAGATAGAGCGATCTTGGTAGCCACTTCTTTTTTAGCAATGTTCTCATGGAAAATTTTGGGGAACAAAAGCGTCAATACAACACCAAACAATAAACCGTAGAATACTTGTGTACCCTCCAGTACACCAACCAGACTAACCGGACCTAGTACGATTGCTAGAAATGTTAAGGCCTTAGAACCTACAAACATACCCTCATTAAAGAACATTACACTAAGTGTTGATCTGCCGACTGATTTAAAACTCTCCAAAAAGGCTCGACGAATGGTCGTGACACTGCTGAAAAGTACAATGCCACCAAAGGCTAGGCCCCAACTCTCGTAAATCATAATCGAGCCAAAATCGGTTAAGCCAGATGTGAATTTGATTATGATGGCCGAAATAGCAAACAGCAAACTTGCAACCAGCATGGCAAAAAACGCATCGTTGATTTTGAACCGTGCGTTATCTTTCTCAACGGACAGACCCATGACTGCTGCGAATATTATAAAGAAGCCAGCAATTTGCCAACCACCCAAACGTTCACCCAGAAAGACTAAAGCCATGATTAGTAAGAACACTGGCATCATCTGGAATACCGCGTTTATGTAGCTAGCGTGACTTTTCGATAGTGCGTAAAAATAAAATGCCAAGGCCGATACTGCGAAGACACCGGACACAAGCAATAACATTGCATTGTGCAAGCTAAGGATCGGTCTGCCAAGTACGAGCCATAATATGGTTCCAAAAACCGCCGCCGTGATCGCGCTGTAAATTGGTACGCCGCGGCTATCCTTAACTTTGTGTTCGACAACATATTTGTCTATGAAGATATTTGCGGCGTAAATTGCGGGAGCGATAAGTGCGGGCAAGAGCCAGTTCATAGTGGTATTTATAATGAACTAGACTTGATGATATGGCAAGCTAGGTCTTAGTCGCGACTGTAAATTTTTTGAGAAATTTGATGGGTCTGTAGGATTCTTTCGCCTGACGTAGACCAGGTAAACCTAGATCCTGCTCCATGTTAATAAACTTCAGATTCTCAGATGCAAGATGTTTGGCAGCTTCGTGCTTTATATATTCAAACACCCCCTTATAGTCTACGTCAGCCTTTTCGTAGTGGTCCATAACCTCAGAGTGTGGCAAGACTTCGAATATCTGGAAGCCAATCATTTTGTCATTAATGTAAACACCAAATCCTTGGACCTTGAGCTCTTTTGCATATTCTAAACAACGTCTGATGGCAACAAACTCGTTGTGGCTGTCTTCATCGTCACGGTTCTGTGAACGTTGCCATTCGCCCACAACACTTTCCATTTCTTTGGCTACTTCTTGTGCAGTAATATCAACAATTCCAGATCTTAAGCCCTCTGAATTGTGTTTTATAAAGTTGTTATACCAACTCTTTTTTGAACCGTATCTTGTAGTGCGAAATTCCGCGAGCTCATCTACAGATAGCACATAATCATGGTTATCGCGATCTTCGTCAATAGTGTATTTGCGCTTATCATCTTCGGGTATGGCATCTATGACTACCTCAGGAATTAGATATAAACTATCGTTAATTTTATTTTCGCGACAATAGGCAATAAGTGTGTTGATAGTTTCGGTTACCTGTTTTGTACCCAAGAATGACACCCGTAGTTCGTTGGTGACATAATCATTCAGTATGATCACCATATTGTCGTTTAAAAGAGAAATTTTTATCTCGCCTAAAGTGTCCCATGTGAATAGGCTTACAAAATTAAAATCTGAGTAAGATTCAAACTCGTCAACTACTGCTTTGTAGTCATCTTGCGTGGCCAATGTTAAGGGTCGGAAATCAGGGAAGACGGGTAGTGCCATGGCAGGGATTATAGGTTAATAGTTGACATAGCGCAACGTAAGCAATATCGTTATGTTAATGACTAATGTTAGGCTTCATAAGTTAATCCTTGTTGTCCTGGTTAGCTTGTTCTTGGCACTCACTGCCTGGTGGCTGTATCTTTATATGACTGTTCCCAATGACACCAATGACGTTACGCATATGTTTGGTGGTACGTACGGGCTGCTCGCATTAGTAGCTGGTCTTTACGGGTTGGCCGCTGCTAAAGGTTGGGGTTTTCTTAAGAGTTATTTTGGCAAAGCTATTATTTTTCTCTCGATTGGTTTGCTACTTTCTGAGTTTGGTCAGCTTACATTCCTTTATTACAATGTAGTTGAGCATATAGACGTCCCATATCCTTCGATTGCAGACATAGGTTTCTTCGGTGCAGTGCCAGCTTACATACTGGGCGCGTGGTTCCTAAGTAAGGGTCTGGGCGTCTGGACTCTAGTTAAGCGCAGCCCACTTAAGCTAGTTATTGGTATAGCTGTACCATTAGTTGTGCTAAGCGTTTCTTTTATGCTTTTCCTCAATGGCTACGACGCCAGTGAAAAAGACCCACTAACGATTTTCTTAGACTTTGGGTATCCGCTTGGGCAAGCAACTTACGTGTCGCTTGCGTTAGTGACGTTCTTGTCTCTCGGCAGAATGCTAGGGGGAGTGATGAAAATGCCCGTATTGCTGTTGCTGGCTGCGTTCGGATTCCAGTATGCTGCCGACTTTAACTTCTTATATCAAGTTGTACAAGAAACATGGAACGCTAGTGGTAGTAGTTATGGTGACTACATATATTTGTTTGCATACTTCCTTATGGGGCTCAGCCTGGTCTCGCTAAGTACCGGCTTGAGCAAAGTATACTCAAGTAACAAAGTGACCAAAGAGGCCACATAATGGATGTCTTTAGCGAAATCGCCCTCAACATCATTGATCGACAGAAGTCGATTATCGGGCCGGTTGCGCTGGAGCAGGCTATGCAAGTTGATAACATGGCTGTCGATTTAATTAAGCGTAAGGTCTCCTTCTTTGGCGACAAGGCCAAAGCAATCGATGATTTGGTTAAAAAATACTCCGACCTCTTTGGGCAAGTTTCAGTTGAGGTCTGTAAAGATGCTGCGTCGCGCCTGATTGCGCAAATTCCTCTCGAGCAGCAACCCAAAACGCTTAAGTAAGAGCTATAATCATAAGATATGGCGCTGAAATCTGATCGGCTGGGTGCTGGTGGTTCTACGCATGCACCAAAAAAACGCGCTTTTTCTTTGCGCCCTGGACTAGCTAAACGCCGGGAGCTCGAGGAAAATCTTTCCCACGTCAACCAGGAGATTTATCGCCACAACCTAGAGCTTGACCAAAATAACAAGATGTTAGCGCTGCTAGAAGCGGTTGACAAATTAGTGCTCGAATCTGATGCATCGCTGCGCCCGCTATGTACCCAACTTGCCAAAAAGGTAGTCGAAGAGGCAGACTTCCCGTTTGTAGCCATCATGGCTTACAGTGGTCCGCAGCGTGAACAAGCCGCCATGTTTGGTTGGGCTACCAACAGTCTGATAGGCGAGTTGGATCATGCGCTCATGGACAGCCTAACTCTTAAAACCACCTCGGATTGGTTTAAGAGCGAACAGCTGTTAAAATTTGCGAACCTAGAAGCAATGCCAGACACAAAGATTGCCACATTGTGCAATCGCAGCGAAGCCGACATCCACAAAATCCGAGACATGTTAAAAGTACAACAGGTCTGCTGCGTAAAGTTGCGAGTAAGGCAGCAGTTAGTAGGAATCATGCTGGTCGGCACGGTGTACATGTCGCTTGGGCCAGAAGAGTTTACACGTTCTTTATTAACCCGCTTGAGCGAAGCTACCGGGATTGCCATCGACCACAAAATGCTGATCGAAGAAAACCAACGGGTGTTAGAACAGCTAGAAGATTCCAACAGCAAATTGCGCGTACTAGACCGCGCCAAAGACGATTTTATAAGCATGGCTTCACACCAACTCCGCACGCCGCTGACCAGTGTTAAAGGTTATCTTTCGATGGTACTAGACGGCGATGCTGGCAAAATTAGCGACCAACAACAAAAATTACTGGCCGAAGCCTTTACCGCCTCGCAGCGCATGGTGTATTTAATTGGCGACTTTCTAAATGTTTCGCGCCTGCAAACTGGTAAGTTTGTTATCGAACCAAAGGCTGTCGATCTATCGGTGATTGTGGGCGAAGAAATATCACAGCTACTCACAACCTCTGCCCGCCGCAATATCACCATCACCTACGATCCCCCCAAACGTTTCCCGTCGTTAATGCTCGACGAAAACAAAATGCGCCAGGTAATCATGAACTTTATAGATAACGCCATATTTTATTCCAAACCCGGCGGCAAGGTAGACGTGGTGTTAATGAACAGTGCCAACGATGTCCGGCTCGAAGTCCGCGACCACGGTATAGGCGTACCCGAAGCAGAGCGCCACAAACTATTCACCAAGTTCTTCCGCGCCGAAAACGCTCGGCTAGCACGGCCTGATGGCACCGGAATTGGCCTATTTATGGCCAAAAAAGTCGTCGTCGCCCACGGCGGTAGCATAATTTTTGAAACCGAGGAAAACGTCGGCAGTACCTTTGGCTTTAGCCTGCCACTAAAAAATCAGGTTAACCAGCTCAAAGACCAAAAAGCTAACAACTAGCACAATACCTGTAATAATACTTACAACGCGCACCATGCGCTTGTGCTCTTGCCACCATTCACCAAGTGGGGAGCGGACAACAGCGGTGTAGCGATGGATTACCGGCTGGTCTGGCACGTAATCCTCACCGGTGTATTGTTTGTTGCGTTTCTTGTGTTTGCGACTCATCTACCGTTAATTATAACAGTTGGTAGTGGTGTGTTTTATTCAACCCTGATTTTGATATTACCGCGATTTACTTCACCCGACGCCTGGTAGATGGACTGTGCAGTATTGGGGTTATCGGTTGAGTTGTAGATCTTGAGTGTTAGGTAGTCTTGGCTGGTTGGGCTCAGCCGTTCACCATCTACACCAGCTAATCGGAACACGACATTGCTGCTCAGGCCGTTTATTCTTAATGTGGCAGTACCCTGGAAAATTCCCGTGCTATTGTTTGCGCCCTGAGTAGTTAACCAAGCAATAGATGTGGCATTAAGTTCTAAGTTGCTATTACTAGTTTTGTATTTAAACTGAAAGTCACTATGAGGGTGAATTGAACCTTGATCGTCGTAGCGGACATTAAAGCCGAACTGGGCTTGGCTGGTGTTATTGAGTCCAGGCAAGATGTCACCGTTGCCCATAGATGGTACGATGGTTCGCCGGCCGGTCATTTGTGTACCGGTCGGGTTGTAGACCACGATGTAATCACTGGTGCTACCGCTCCAGTTGCCGGCATAGTCTTTGGCTCTGACTGTAACTTTGTAAACGCCGGTTGGGAAATCGGTGCCAAAGGTCGTGGTAAGCGTATTGCCGTTGATAGTCATTGTGGCCCCATTGTCTTGGCCAGGGTCAATATCGCCGAGGTAATATTCGGCTTTCTCGATACCAGATAGATTGTCGGTCGCATATATCTGCAAAGTTGCCGATGAGTTAGTTGATTTGGGGTTATTAGTCCAGGTTGCTATACCAAGCACCGGAGCGGTTTTGTCGATATGGATAACGCTGGCGGCCCATGCGGTGTTGCCAGCATTATCTACAGCCTGGTTAGTAACGACTTGATTGGTGCCGTCCTGGGTTAACGTTACGGCCGAGCCGCAACTTAAAATTCCAGAAGTGTCGTCGGTGCATGTAGGAGTAACTGTGACGTTGGTGTTGTACCAACCTAAGGCGTTAGAATTCAGGCTTATAGTGTTGAAAATGTCAGGGGCTGTTTTATCGATACTCAGGCTTAGGCTACCAGTCGCGCAGTTATTTAGGGGGTCGCACGATGCATCGCTTATGTAGGTATTCGTACCCTCCAGGTTTGCAAAAGTCACTGGTGGGGTTGTGGGTGTGCCGCTTGAGGGTTCTGGATCGGTTGCACTCCATGTGATGTTAACGTCATTATTGTACCAGCCCACTTCATTTGCCTGGTGGTCGGGTGTGCCAGTGACAGTTGGCGGGGCACTGTCGGCCGGCGGCTCACCAATATAGCCATCACAAGCATCGTCTTTACCATCGCGGTCGTGGTCGATGTCGGATGGCGGAACGAATAGGCAAGGGTCTCGTGTATCGGGTGTGCCATCTTCGTCAACGTCGCCCGCCGGTCCAAGTACAGTGAGTGATTGATAAAGATCCAACTTCTCGCCGGATATTGCATTAACGTAGACGTGTAGAGTGTGGCTGCCAGCCGGAACTGAATAGGGGATCGTTAAGCTTGTACTAAGATGACCATTATTATCTACTGTGGCAGACCCAAGAGTAATTGGACTTGAGTGCAACTCGAATGTTGCTTGAGCACCTGGCATGAGTTGTGGTGTGTCAACTTGAAACTGCATGGGGATGTCTGAGTTTTTTTGGACACCAGGGGAGGTTGTTAGGGTTGTTATTCTTGGTGTTGCGGTTTGTTGCTGCCCGTATGCAAATTCTTGTGGTATGGGCTGTAGGTCTTGTGGGGTTGGGCAAACTGAATCTGTGGTGTCAGGGCAGGCATCGAATACTACTGGGTTACCCACCTGAAACCCAATAGCTTTTGCCATCAACTCGTGCCCCAGGCTATTTGGGTGGAAGCTCTCATTCCCCACTATTAGCCATTGATCATCGCCTACGACGAAGCCATTTACGGCCTCATCTGCTTGATTTATCGAGCATAACTCACGCCCGGCGAAAGTATTTTCAACCTTAATATACTTAACGCCTGCGGCCTTGGTAGCCGCTTCAATTATGGTATTCATATATTTCACACTTTGGTTTATGTAGAACCTTTCGACCGAGTCGGTCAATACAGCACCTGGGCCGCATTCCAGTTGATCACCGAAGAAGACCGGGTAGCCGAGAACATAGATCTTGGTTTCTGGTGATGCGTCGTGAAGTTTTTTGTAGAGTTGGATCAGGGCCGGGAACTGGTCCTGAATCTCAACAGCGTTCGCATTCCTTTCCTGAGGGTCACCCGCAAGTCCGCATGTTGCTACTGAAGTGGCACACTCTGTTAATTTACCGCCGAAACCCACATCGTTACCTCCCATTGTTAGGGTAATGGCCCTGGGTTTATATTTAGCCACGAAAGCTATCTGAGCTTCGCGACCAGGGGTAAAGTTATGGACCGCCTCTAATTTGATTGTGGGGCGGAGAGGCTCGCTGTATAACTGATCGAAGTGTCCTATGTAATTTTTAGTGTTAGTGTTCAAGATGTCTTCGTAAATAGCACCTGAGCAGGCTAAACTCTTGAACAAATCTTCACTTACACTGTTGTTCTGCGCGACCAAAAATGGATAAGAGCGGCTACTCAAATGACATTTTTCTTTATACGTTTCGACGCCAACTACAGGTGGAGAGTCTGCATCTGTACCTGGCAGATAATATGAATCCCCAGAAAGATCTCCCTCCCCGGAGCTGAAAGAATCGCCTAACGCTAAGTAATCAAGCTGCTGGGATGTCTGCCCCGCTGCGAGCAGGTTAACCCTATATATCAGAGCATGAACATCGGTTGTGGTATTGTAAAAATCTATCGAGGTAGCATCGGCACTGAAACTAAAATAGGTGGAATTGCGGTAACTAGGTAATTTGGCTTGCATAAAACCTGTCAGGTCGCGCTGTCCGCATCCTGTGGCGAGATTAGTGCTGTTAGTTGTGGTGGGCGGTATGCATGTTGATAGGTCAAACATCCTCATAGCATTGACGTTTATGCCTCCGAGAGCAGCATATCTACCGTCGTTGGAGATAGCGACATTAACAGCCGGGTCCAACCCAATGCCATAGGCAGGTATTGCATTTGTGAATGCGAAAAATTGAAAAGTGGCCAAATCAAGTCGAAATAGCTTACCGCTTGACTCAAACACGAGCCATTGACCGTTTTTAGATGCGCCGATCGCATTAACAAGCAATGGTTGGTTATTGTTATCAACCGCCTGCCAATCTGGTAGGCTAGTTGTTTTATAAGATATCTTCCAGGTGCTTGTACTAGCTTGCTTCTTAAATTGAGTGATCGGATTCTTAAAAACCCGCAGGAAATTGCCACGGAAACCACTTGCAACCGTCACGGTCAGATAATCGCTATTTGGAACTAGAACTGGTGTTCCTGGTGCCTCAAGCCTTAATGCTGAATTTCCTTGGCCCAGAATCGTAAAGTTGCGTCCTAAACTGCCGTAGTTTGTTTCTATTACGCAATCGTTAGCTTGGGTAACACTGGGTAGACCGTTTATTTCGATTGCTACGCTGAGTGTGCGCTGTGTACAGAACTCGTTGCTAGGACGGTTGGGTAACAGTGAGACGGGATCTGCAGTGTAGGTTGGATCCGGTGTGTTGATCCACAACGATACTTCCAGCGCCTTTATTGGTGGAGCTAAAAATAATGAACCAATTCCGATATTTAGTAAAAGTATCTTTATCAAGCCGCGCAGCCAGCTGGTCTTTGCTCTCTTCATGATCTTGCATTCTCCCTTGGTGCCGCACTCTAACGCACTTTGGGTGAATATTACAAGACTGTTTTTGCACAGCTAGCTTGAGAAATGTAGTTTGCGTGCGTGGTCGTCACATCCGAACTCAATAATGAGATCGTATCCATCGCCGCGATCCCTGGTCAAGATTGTTATGGAACTTGAGCATTGCATATAAGTTTTTGAGTAAATGTAAGGAATATATTCATAGTGGCGGCCGTAAATGGCTTGCGGTAACGCGCTACTAAGGTACTTATTAGAACCCCCAGGTTCAAACAACTTATCGTTATTTTTGATTAGGTTATTCAGCGATTCTACATAATTGGCTGCGGCTATTGGAGTACCGATTTTCTTCTCCAGCCGGATTGATGAATAGCAACTGATTGTACCTCCCCCATATACATTGCTTGCTTGTTGGCAGTCTGTATTTAGTTTCCAACCTGCTTTGGACACGGCCTGTGACTCGAGCTGCTTGAACATTGCCCCAAAATCCGTCTTCAAAACTTCAAACCTCTCCCTGTCCTTTGCGTCTAGGTACTGGTTGTAAAACCGAACCCCAAAAATGACAGCCGCTACCACGATAAAAAGTCCCAAAAATATAAATGGCTTCCGTATTGAAAACCCGTTGGTCAAATTTCCGACTGCTTTTTTACTCTGTGGTTTCATGGCCGCAAGTATATCCCACGCTCCCCCAAACCACAAGCAGCATGTATTTTAGGTCGTTATCTCAGTTTCTGGCAAAGCAAAACTAAACACCAAACTCCGGTAATGTTGATCAAGATCGTAGTTGCAAAGAAAATCACGTGGTTGCCAAAAGGGTAGAGTGGTTTCGTCGACAACATTTCCATTGCTATCTAGTCGATCAATATAAACACCAAATCCACTGGCCTCAAACAACCGCCTGTAATCATCGAGTGTTCTATTCAAGATTGTTATTGGGCGTGGGTAATAACTACCGGCATGTACCTTGACGGGCAACTCTACTCTCGAATGACTGAACTGCTCGGTTACCCAGGCAAGACCAGGTTCTTTTTCCATACCCTGGTCTTGGGCATATTGAACTAGTTTATCGATTAACCATTCTTGGGTAGGGATAATAACTATGATTGCGCCGCCGGGCTGCAGGCAACGCCGCACTCCTTGTAAAATACCTAAAGCGGTTTCGTCGTTGACAGAATGCAAGACCATATTTAATATGGCGTGACTGAAGGGTTCTTCACCACGTTCGGCCATAGTATAGGCAAATGATTCGGCTTCTGCAATATGGTAGCGACCAGTTGCGTGTTCTTGCTGGGCTAAAATAATAGCTGATTCCATGGGGTCGATGCCGACGACCTCACCACTATTGTCCAGTATTTTGGCTAGTCGTGCTGTCATAAACCCCAAACCGCAACCCACATCTAGTATCCGCCGCGGGTTATCTACTGGTAGGCCGATACGCTCAGTAATATCAATAGCTTCATAGACCGCGTCGGTATGTAGCTCGTAAGCTCTATCGCCACGGCGCAGCTCATCAAGTCTGGCTTGCAGGTTAGTCTCATAAGCCTCAATGTTTGACATATAATCTCTACTATCCTATAAGCTTGTATTTTTTACCACTAGATTTTCACCAATAGCAAAACCGCCCGGCGTGCGGGCGGTTTCTGATCGAGAGCGGTCAACTCAGCTTATTTGCGTTTAAAGATGTTGTTGATCCATTCGCGGCGGGTTGAGCGGTAGTACATACCGGCGCCGGCGAAGCTACCTAGGCCAACGGCACTCATTACCAAATCTTCTGGGCCAGTGCTTGGCAGAATTTCTTTGCAGGTGCCAAGTTGTTTGCAGGTTTTTGGAGGTTGGCATTCGGGGGCAGTTGGAGTGTCTTTGCAAGTTTTAGGTGGCTGGCACTCTGGAGCGTTGGGGGTGTCTTTGCAAGTGCGGGCTTTAAGTTCGATGTCAGTGGCACACTTAGCGTTTTTGGTGTCCTGCCCAACGGTGAACTTAAGGTCGGCTGTGATGTGTACTTTGCCGGTTAAACTGGCAGCGTATGTGTGCGGCACAGTAATGGTAGCGTTGTTAGCATCTTTGGTTACAACGTTAGTTTGGTTGTCGGCAGTAGTCTTGTCGTCAAAGTCGAAGCTGGCGCTTACAAGTTTAGGACCGTTTTCGTAGTGACCGGTAGCTGTAAAGCTGTACTTGCGGTTACCTTCGATTAGTTTGCCTTCAAGCCCTGTGCAGCTAAAAATCTTTACAGGTGGTTTAGGTACGTCGATTGGTTTGGTGCAATCAGTGCGGGTGTCGCTCTGAGTTTGACCGTTGGCTGTAAAGTAGGCTGTAACTTTAGCTGTCCACTTGCCTGGGGCGTAAGTGTGGGTAACTACTTGGCCAAAGTTAGAAGTAACAGTTTTAGTCTGGCCATCACCAAAGGCGTATACCAGTTTGGTTAGGGTAGTGTTTTTGTTGTAGACAGTTGTGGTGAAGTTGTAGGTGGTGCTGTTAACCTTCTGGGCGTTTAACATCTTACATTTGTAAGCTGGGCTAGTGGCCCATACTGGGTTGCCACAAGGGGTAAGAGCGGCAAACTTAAGGCTGTGATCGTCAGGATTTTGCAGTACGTAGGCTGGGATAGAAGTACCAGCAAAGTTGTCGGTTGTCTTGCCGTAGTAGTATACGTGTGTACCGATTGTGATCTTGATGCGGTTGCCATTGATAGCCTCGCGACCTAAGCTGTAGGCGCCGGTGCCGATGATGGTACCGTTGTCTAGCACAACACGACCAGTCTTATAAACAGTAGCGTGTTTGGCGTGGCTCTTCCAGTAAGCCAAGTCACCAATGCCATAACCAGGTGTAAACTGGTGGTTGTAAAGCGCCTTTAGCTCAGCGCTAGCAGCAGTTTTGTTAGCTAAGTCGGTAGGGGTGCTGTAACCACACTTAATAACATCATTAGTAGTACAGTTGGCAGCCTTAACAGGGCTTTGACTTACAAGCGCAAAGCCGGCTAGAACTGTAGCAGCGACTGCTGCGATTGGTACAAGCATCCTGGGGCTAAAAATATAACGTAATGCGTTCACCTGATTAACTCCTTCATTAAACTCACTTTGAGTGTATAGTAACACTAACTTTACAATATGTCAATAAACCTTAAGGTTTTATAGGTATTTATCCACATATATACCTCTGTTGTGTAATAATATAGAAAGTATGAAAAAGTCCTTGACAGATTTACCAAAAATTATGACTACCCCTGTTAGGGCTGGGTTTCCAAACCCAGCCGAAGATGCACGTGGTGTGGCACTGGATTTGAACGAATTGATCATAAAACACCCTGTTAGCACCTATTATTTGCGGGTGGAAGGCGATTCGATGGTTGGCGCAGGCATTACACATGGCGACATTGTGGTAGTAGATAAATCACTCAGCCCCAAGAGCGGCGACATAGTAGTGGCCGCTGTAGATGGAGATTTTACGCTTAAGCACTTAAAACGCGATGGGGATAAGGCATGGTTGGTAGCGGCTAACCCGGCTTATCCGCCAATCGCGCTACACGAGGCTACGGATGCCGAACTGTGGGGAGTAGTAACATATGTTATCCACCAAACTCATAAATAATTAACCGAATACTAAAACCGGGCTCAATTTGGCCCGGTTTTAAGTAGCAAATTAGTTAATTAGTGAATTGTAACAGAGGAAGTCGTCACTCCTGTGTTACCAGCTGCGTCGGAAGCGCGAACTTCAATAGTGTGGCTGCCGTGTTGCTTAGGTGAGTGCCAGACACAGGTGCCTGCAGTGCTGCCTGTGCATAACAGTTGGCCATCTACGTAAAAGGCGATGTTGGTAACGCCAACAAAGTCAGTAGCGGTGGCTTGAATCAATACGTCACTGTTTTTGGCGACTGTCGAACCGTTGGTTGGTGAAACAATAGTGACTACAGGCGCAGTTGTGTCGGCCGGTGCATTAACAACTGTGTAGGTTAGGTTAATGTCGCTTGACAGGTCAACTTGGCCTGGCATCGACTGATAGGCGTTAAACACAAAGTTAACGTCGCCATTCTGTGCGTTGGTTGGCGATGTTACATCAATGGTGTAATCAAGGCTCTGGCCGGGTGAAGTAGAGATAAAGGTCTCCGGGAAAGAGACGGTCCAGCCAGTTGGTACGTTGTTGGTATCGATGAACTGGGTCGAATTGCCGCAATCCACTGAGTCGGTGTTTGTTACATTAACTTGATATGAGACAGTCTGGCCCGGATCGCCAGATTGACTGGCAGCCGATGTGTAAGTAACTGCTGGGTTATTGCGAATGCAAACATCAGCCTTCACTCCAGCCGGCATGCCAACGCCAAGAGCTAAGGCTAGCATGAGAGCTGCGCCTAGTCCTAGGAAGGGTTTCTTTACAGTTGATAAATGTGTGGATGAAAAGTATTTCATACTCTCAATATAACGCATGTCATCACTTTCGTTCAATACAAGTCTGGCGATGTTCACCCATCACAAAATTGTGGGCTAAAGCCTAGACCGTAGCCTAAAAGATACCAAGACGGCCATAATGTGGGCGGCGATCATCAGCAAAATCATGCCCTTGAAGCCGGTTAGTAAGAAAATGCCGCCGGTTATACCAGAGGCTAGAGCGATTAGAAGCATATTTCCGCCGTGGAATATGCCCCACTCGGCGGCCTCTTTGCCATGGTCTTCGGCGCTGGCAAAAATCTGCTTCCAAAGGGGAGAAACCAACCCAACACCGACCGCGTAAATACCAAAGGCGGCAAGCAATAAGGTCATATCGGTGGCAAAAAACATAAGTGTAACACCCAGAGTTTCCATGATGTATCCGAGCGACAAAATCATGGCTTTTTGGGCCAGGCGGTCTTCGACCCAGCCCAACACGATAATTAATATACCAGCTAAGAAGTTAAAGAACATCCAGGCAAAGGCCGCAGTCTGAGCATCGCCACCAAGATAGGCAACATACAAAGCATAAAGGGGAGTCATTAAAGCCCAACCAAAGGTACTTAGGAAGTTAGCGCCTAGTAAGGCAACTCGCCGGTGCTGTTTTACTTGCATGCTCTTTTTATTGTAGACCAAAACGTAAACAACTTCGCGGGTGGAATATAAATAGGCGGCCACCACTTGGACAGAAAGTGATGGCCGCCCGGTTAATGGGTAGCTAGTAAGTAACCTGAAACTTTAATGTGCAACCTCTAGCACTTGGTCTTGTCCCTGTATTAGCCGACGTGAGGGAAAATGCTGACGCAATGTGCCGAATGGTTCTTGGAGGTCTTGGCCAGATTCTGGCAAGGTTCTTTGGGCGGCACGGAGAACCGCGGCACCATCTTTGCGGATCGCTTTTAGTAGCCCACCCTTCGCAACCCTAGCCAACCTGTTAGGGCGCCAGGCGTCTTCTTCAAGGCGTAGGTTACGATATTCTTCTGGCAGGGCGTCGTTGAGCGCACCAATAACAGAGTGCGCCCCCATGGTCAGCTTCCAGTGTGAGTTGAGTTTCTGCTTAGCTGTACGCTTAAGTCTGGGCCTTGGTTCCAAGAAAGCATTAGTCAAGGAGGTGATTAGTGGCATATTTTGAATCATCCACGGGTCGTTGTCGATCAAGTACCCCAGCATCTTACTAAGACCAGTAGCGATATGCCCCGGCTCAACACCTTCGTCTGGTTTCTCCGGGTCGATAGCCCTCTTGTGCTCTTTGGCGGCCTCCTCGCGGGCGATATGCTGGACTCCATTCATCAGTGTCACAATGTCAGCAAGTAGCTGTTCATTGGGGTGTTCAACATTCAGGCCTTGAACAAAGGGTTCGGCCGTGTCCAACTGGCCAGCTGCCCAATCACCAGTGGTCTTAGAGTCGTATAGCAGTGTATGCAGAACCTGCCAGGCGGCCAAGCCAGGGAGATCACTCTCGGTAGCTAGCAGGGGCCTTAGCATATTTGGCGTCCTACGACGCATCATTCTCATCGGCAAATACGCCGCAGCGACTTCCGGAGTGATCGCCTCTCCACCCCCCAGCTCTCCAACAACGGCCTCAGCTAGTGGGGCGTAAGGTACTACCTGCTCAAACGTTCTGGGCGCACTGTAGGGAAGAATCCTTATGCCGGTGTGGTCACCGAACTCGTCTGCAGCCCGAATGAGATCTTGTGCTGCGTTAATATCTATACCAAAGACCCGCCCGTCGCCTCTGCTGTTTCTCGAAGCATATTCAGTCATTTGTTGCTCTCCGTTAAAGTATCGTTATTTGATAGCGCTACAGATTTAATAGTGCTACTATCATATAGTACTACACATTTTGTAGCTGTAAAGTACATTCTTGAACTAAATTTGGTTGCTAATCTAAACCAGTTACGCTATAATTGCTATTAATTAAGTAGCGCTACACACGCTGCAGTAGTAGGTAAAGGATTATGCAAACCAACGATCACACGATTGACGAACACGACCCGCTAGAACAGGGTCTTAAGGTTTTTGGCGACGCCTGGACGCTATCTATAGTGGCTGTTTTGTCTGAAGCTATGAAGCGCTTCAACGATTTACAGCGTAGTTTGGACAACATTAGCCCAACTACCCTGGCCGATCGACTTAAGAAGCTCGAACAAAGTGGGCTTGTTAGCCAACAGCGGCAAACAATCGATCAACTGTCGGTTATTTACGAGCTGACAGAAAAAGGCAAAAAGATGTTGCCGATTTTAAAAGATATTGAAACGTTTTCGAAGAAGTTCTTGTAGAAGCTGACGTATAATGGGGTCATGACAGACCTCAAGTCACACATTAGAGACATACTAAAGAAAGTGTATGTTATCCAGTTGGCGACGGTGCATGACGGCCAACCGTGGTGCTGCAACCTCCACGCAGTCACAGACGATGATCTTAATTTGTATTGGGTCAGCACACTAGATCGTCGGCACAGTAAAGAAATCGCTGACAACCCCCATGTTGCGGCCGCCTCGGCACTTCAACTAAAGAAACCCCTGCTCTGTGTACAGGTTGAGGGCACCGCTAAATTGGTAGAAGATCAAACCGAAATAGAGCGCATAATGAAATTATATGGGGAGCACCACAACAGTGATAAAGACTGGCTGAATCATATTGTGAGTGGCGAAAACCCACACCGATTGTACCGCCTGACGCCAAGCGCTATTGTCACCTTTGATCAAACGACGTTTCCGGACGACCCGTATCAAAGATGGCAACCCTAGCTCCAATATTTGTATTAGTTGACTGCAACAACTTTTTTGTCAGTTGTGAGCGGGCTTTTAGACCTGACTTGTGGGATAAGCCGGTGGCAGTTCTCAGCAACAACGACGGTTGCATTGTGGCGCGCAGCAACGAAGTCAAAGCTATGGGTGTACCGATGGGTGTGCCATATTTTCAGGTGCGCGACATTTTGAAACAAAACGGCGTGACGCTGTTTTCGGGCAATTTTAGTTTGTACGGCGACTTTTCGCAGCGAGTGGTGCAGATTTTGCAAGATGAATCGCCGGATATTGAAGTGTATTCGGTGGATGAATCGTTTTTGGAGGTTTCGCATCTGGCTATTAAAGATTACACCGCCTGGGGTCGGGCACTAGCCGCCAAGGTAAAACAGTGGACAGGGATACCAGTTTCAGTTGGTATCGCGCCAACTAAAACGCTAGCCAAAGCAGCGGCCGATTTTGCCAAGAAAAATAGCGACCAGCTTGGGGCATTTTCGATCGTGGGTGATGATCAAAAAAGAACCGGTCTGTTAAATTGGCTGCAACTGCAAGATATTTGGGGGGTGGGGCGAGGGACGGCGCCAAAAATTAGGCAGCGTGGGATTAAAAACGCTTACGAGCTAAGTTTGGTAAGTGACAATTGGGCGCTCGGGCAGCTGACTGTCCGCGGCCTTAAAACTGTTCGCGAGTTGCGCGGCGAAAGCTGTATCCCACTAGAAAATCAGGAAGAACCGCAACAATCGATTGCTCGCACCCGCAGTTTTGGTCATAATATGCGTAACTATTACGAACTGGAAGGTGCCATTGCAACCTTTGCTGCCAGCGCGGCAGTTAAATTACGCAAGCAGGGCGAAGTCGCCACAGGTGTAATGACTTTTTTGCGTAATTCGAAACATGCAGCAGTGCAAAACGGTAGTTCGCAAGTGGCTACTCTGCACCCGCCAAGCGCCGAAACCGGCACAATTATTACAGCTGCGCTTGATGGGCTAAAGCAAATCTACGACCCTGATTTTGGTTACAAAAAAGCTGGTGTGGTGCTGCTGGGCCTAAGGACTGTGCAACAACTTGCCTTCGATAGTAACCCGACGGTTATAGACAGCCATGCACAACTCATGCGTACAGTTGATGCATTTAATCACAAATACAACACTCGGCTCATCCGCCATGCTAGCGAACATCCCGAAACTACCAACTGGCGTAGCAAACAACAACTGCGCAGCCCGGCATATACAACCAACTGGAGACAGATTAGGGCAGTTAAAGCTTAGCTTAGGGTTGACACACACCGATTTCCTGCCACAATACATTTTCACTATGGCAGTACGTTGGAAAGATAGCGAAGTTGATATTGCAGAAGCCACTCAATACCGTTTGGCAGAAACGGCTGTTGAAATTGCCCGCGCAAATCCACGGCGTTTTGCCAGTCATTGGGCCGAGGTTACTAGTGTAGAATCTGGTGGGCGCCGCAAGTTAGCGTCAAAAATTATGGGCCAACTCGCAACCGAAGAAACTGCTTTGGGGGATAGCCTTCGCAACATGCGTAGTGGTAGACGACGGGCAGTGGGCGAGTTGGCATTAAGTGGTGACGTGTGGGCCTTATCTGTTCGTGAAAGCAGGGTGTTCCCTCCGATATCGGCGGCCGATATTCCTGTCGATCTGGCAGTGTTTGGCGAGTTTAGTAAGGGCGAGGCAGTACTGGCGGTGGCCACTAGACACCTGCAAGAAGAGCCTGTCGAGTCCCAAGAGTAAGCCGGAGGAGTTGTAAAAAAACTCTTTCCTGCTACAATATACCCCTGTTAGCTATTGATTTGGTACCCATGGCCCCATCGTCTAGCGGTTAGGACACTAGGTTTTCATCCTGGCAACCCGGGTTCGACTCCCGGTGGGGTCACCA
>CAYOML010000016.1:0-7932 GCA_964405095.1 uncultured Candidatus Saccharibacteria bacterium
CGCACTTTCCCCGATGTTCGCACAGCAATTACCAAGCATGGCGGCAGCATGGCCGAGCCCGGCGCGGTGACATTTCAATTTATACGTAAAGGTCTGGTGAGAGCCGGCTTTAGCGGCGATCCAGACGAAGCCATGTTACAGGCGATTGACGCCGGAGCCGAAGACGCCGAAGTCGAAGGCCAAGAATTGGTTGTCTACACCGAACCTAAACAGCTAGCCACCGTGCGCGATTCGTTGCAGGCTCGCGGTTTTACTATCGAAGAAGCCGAACTTAGTTTTGTGCCCAACAATACTATCGAAATCACCGACCCCGACGTCGCTCATAAAGTCATAGGCCTGATGGACGCGCTCGATGACCTAGACGATGTCAGCAATATACATAGTAATTTTGATATCGCGCCGGAAACCAATGTCTAAAAATATCGAGGTGGAGCTCAGGGGTCTGCTAACCGCCGACCAAGCTAAAGATTTGACCGATTTTTTGTTGAAAAACGGCCACCCAAAAGGCGAAAAACATCGGGTTTTGGTTGACTACAGTACATTTTTACCCGGTGGTGTTCGAGATCGTAAAAAAGATATTCGCATCCGCATCACCAACGGTGAACCAGAGTTAATAATCAAGCTTGGTGGCTGGGGTGGCGAGGAATCTCGCGAGGAAGTATCTGTATTTACGCGTGACACTACATTTGACGTTTTAGCCCGCGCTATGTCTGAACTTGGCTATAAAAAAGGCGTTTGCGCCGAACGGTTTTCTAAAGTTTTTGATTACAAAGATGTTGAGTTTGCAATCGTCGAGGTGCCGAACCACAGCTATTATTTCGAAGTAGAAAAAATGGTTGCAAGCAATGAAGAGCCCGAGGCGCTCAGCGAACTTCGCGAATTGTGCAAATCTCTGGAGTTGGAATGTCTTGATGCTGAAGGTTTTTACCAGTACATCGAGGCCTTGAATAAAGAAGCAAACCTTGTTTTTGATGCCGATAAAGCCCCGAAAGATTTCTTTCGGGCAACATTTGGAGTCTAAAGCATGCGAATTATTGGCATCGATCCGGGCACAGGCCTGCTCGGTTTTGGGGTGATCGAGGCTAATGGTCATAAGGCGCAATTGGTTGACGCCGGGGTGATCCGCACGCCAGTCAAAGAAGATGATGCCGTCCGTCTGGAAATTATTTATCAGGAACTCACCGATGTTATTGCGGCCACCAAGCCAGATATCATGTCGGTTGAAAAACTGTTTTTTGCCCGCAACGTAACTACTGCCATGACAGTCGCCCAGGCCCGGGGTGTGGTATTGCTTTGCGCCCGACTTAACAATTTAACAATCTACGAATATACGCCACTACAGATAAAACAAGCCATCACCGGCTACGGCAAGGCCGACAAAAAGCAGATACAAGAAATGGTGCGCGTACTACTTGGCCTGAAGGACGTTCCAAAACCCGATGACTGCGCCGATGCGCTGGCGGCGGCCCTAACTTGTGCTACCGAACACCCACAGTTACGCCATGCGGCTATGTAGCCACTCCATCGCCTCGTCTTTAGTCGAGAAAAATTGTACTTTCTCGGAGTTGCCGGCAGTACGGATCAGCCAGTTGACGATTAGGCGGATGGCTGTGTTGTTGCCGCAGATTGCCATGGCGTCGTAGTCACCGTTCAGCCGCTTGCGACCTTCAGTGCGAGCTTCTGGATCATGGCTAGTGACACCGCTAACGTCTACAAGGATCAAGACTTTCTTGCCTTGTTTGTGATATTCCTCGGTGAGATTATCCATTTTTACTTGAAATTGCCCGACACTGGCTGTTGTTTGATGGCCGGTTTGAGTCAACATCAATATGCCATCGTGGGTTATGGTGAGTGTGTTGTGGGCGGGTTGTTCAGCCATGCACCCAGTATACTACTTGGTTTTGGCCCTTGGATCCCGAAACATTCTTTATGGCCGGGTCCTGCCCCGCGGTCCGCCCCTAAAGATTCTTTATAGGGAATACCTATAAAAAACTTTGGGGCTACCCCGCCGCGTGTCACCCCTTGTTTGATTTGTTTCGGGATCCAAGGGCCAAAACCTTGACGCCAGCCTCAAAAAGAACTGCTATACTCATAAATATGATTGCGCATGTAATAGGGGAGGTTGTGGAAAAGACTGCTGACGCGTTGATTATCGATGTCGGCGGGCTTGGGTACGAAGTGCAAGTGCCCGCTGGCGAGTTCGAAGCGGCGATTTTAGGTGCAGCCGTAAAGTTGTATACCCATGATCATCTGCGCGAAAACGCTCACGAGCTGTTCGGTTTCTCTCATCTCAGTGGAAAGCGTTTGTTCGAACTCCTGATTTCGGTTTCTGGCGTTGGCCCAAAGATGGCACTGGCAGTCCTAAGCCTAGGCGATGTTGAAGTAACGCGAAGCGCCATTGCCCAGGCCGACAGCGCATTTATACAGCGAGCCAGTGGTGTTGGCAAACGCTTGGCCGAGCGGGTGGTGGTTGATCTTAAAGACAAAGTCGGCGCGCCCGGCAGTCATGTGCTGGATACTACCGGCCGGGCTGGTCATGTTGGTAGCCAAGATGATGCCCTCGATGCCCTGTTAGCTCTCGGCTACAACTTACAGCAGGCCAATGAAGCCCTAGCCGGCGTCGACCCGACCCTCGATGCCCAAAGCCGTATTAAGCAAGCTCTGCAGCAGATCGGCCGTTAAATTATGCGAATGGTTGCTATAAAGTTATTTCCTGGTCAGGATCTTAAAGAAGCCATTATTTCTACCGTTAAAGAGTTGGGAATTAATGCTGCATCGGTACTTGGCTGTGTTGGTGCTCTGAGCCAGGCGTGCATGAGAATGGCCGGGGCTACACCGGAATCGGAAGAGGTGCGTGAATATAATCAACCGCTCGAAATTATTTCCCTCATCGGTAACGTTGGGCCGGGTCGTGTTCATCTACATTTGGCCGTTGCCGATGTCGAGGGCAAGGTATTTGGCGGCCACTTAAAAGAAGGCTGTATTGTAGATATCACGGCTGAGTTAATTCTAGGTGTAGAAGATTCTTTACGTTTTACTGAAAAATTCGATAAGTCAGTTGGATTCGGCAATCTTAACATCGAGAAAATAGATGAGCCAACCTGAAAACTGTGATCTTTGTCGGCCAGAAAAATTTGCCTGGCGCACTGTGCACGAAGACGGTAACGTTATAAGTCTGTTGTCTGATCCAAGGATGGTGCTAGGGCACACCATAGTGATACCCCGCGAACATCGTGAGCCGCCTGAATCGCTCACTGATGCCGAGAAGGTCGCAATGCTCTTAGAGACTGAGCGACTATCGAGGCTAATGCTTGGATCATTCGCCGTTGGTGTGGACGTGTGGCAAAAAACCAGGCCTTACATGCCAGAAAATGCCATCCGAAGGCGCCACTACCATACTCACGTTATCCCCTGCGAACCTGGTGACGGGACTTACGAAAGTGGCTTAATCTGGACACCTGATCGTTTTAGCGAACTTACGCACGCCGAAGCCAAAACGGTCTTGGAAGTTTTGAGGGCCGAATGATCGAACGTATTGTCGATACCACCAGTGATAACGACGCCCAGGAAGAACAACAGCTCGAAAACACTTTGCGGCCGCGGGATTTTGCCAGCTATATCGGGCAGCAGCGGTTAAAGACTAATTTGAAGTTGGCAATCGATGCTGCCAAAAAACGCGGCGAACCGATTGATCACGTTTTATTATTTGGCCCACCAGGTCTCGGCAAAACCACTATGGCTACGGTCATTGCCAACGAAATGGGCACGACCATACGTGTTACCTCTGGACCGGCGATTGAACGGGCTGGCGACCTGGCTAGCCTACTCACCAACCTACAAGACGGTGACATATTGTTTATTGATGAAATCCATCGGCTGAATCATACAGTCGAAGAGGTTCTATATAGTGCCATGGAAGATTTTAAACTCGATATTATGCTCGGCAAAGGGCCGAGCGCTCGCAGTTTGCGGCTAGACTTGCCAAAATTTACTCTAATTGGCGCCACAACTCGCACTGGTAACTTGGCGGCCCCTCTGCGCGACCGGTTTGGAATGGTGCATCGCCTGGAGTTTTATTCTCCAGATGAAATAACACAGATCATTCATCGTTCAGCCGACATTTTGAACGTAAAAATCAAACCCGCTGCAGCTACTGAGCTGGCCAAGCGAGCTCGCTTAACACCGCGCATTGCTAACCGGCTTTTAAAGCGGGTGCGTGACTTTGCCGACGTAAACGGTGACGGAATTATCGATACGCCGATTGCCGAGGGAGCGCTAAAGCTGCTCGAGATAGATGAACTTGGCTTGGACCCGGGTGATCGACGCATCCTTGTGGCCTTAATTGAAAACTTCAGTGGCGGGCCAGTCGGTGTCGAAACTCTAGCAGCTATCACTGGCGACGAGCGCACTACCATCGAGGATTTTTATGAGCCATACCTAATGCAGATTGGTTTACTGGAACGAACCCCGCGCGGCCGTAAAGCTATGCCCAAGGCCTATCGCCACCTTGGCAAAAATGCTCCCAAGGTGACCGATCAGCCAAAACTGATATAATAGTGCCAATGCAAGTTCCTCAAACACAACCAGAGCCCAGCCCCCAAGCGCCTACTACTGTCGGCCGCCCTCGCAGCTACTTAGACCCAACGCCGGAAGATTTAGCCAAGCAGAAAGAATCGCAAGCACGCTATCCCGAACTGCGACTTTCAGCTGGCGAGTATGTGATCGAAGAGGTTGATCGCCACCCAATTGGCCTTATCTCGATTTGGGCTGTTGCGGGTTT
This sequence comes from uncultured Candidatus Saccharibacteria bacterium, assembly GCA_964405095.1. Classification (GTDB taxonomy): domain Bacteria; phylum Patescibacteriota; class Saccharimonadia; order Saccharimonadales; family EFPC-124; genus CAYOML01. The sequence continues at coordinate 4,781 of CAYOML010000016.1, forward strand.
TTTGCTATTGCTGGTGTTTAGCGTCCTGCCACTTTATGCGGCCAACCAACAATTTATCGCTCAACTTTTTTTGGTGCCGATTAGCAAGTTGCCTGCTGTTAGTGTGCTAATGACACCGGTACTTATTATGGCCGGCGTAATTATACTGGGCGGTTTTATTGCCACGGTTGTTTATCGAGGCAACCGTTTTTATTTGACTAACGAAAGCGTGGTGCAACATGTCCAGTATTCATTATTTAGTACTAAACAGCAGGTAGTGAACTTAATTAATGTCGAGGATGCTAGTAGCACTCAGTTTGGTATTGTCGAGCAGCTGCTCAATTATGGTACGCTACGGCTTTCGACTCAGGGCGAAGATACGGTTTACAGCTTCCGGTTTGTAGCTAACCCCAAAAAGATTGTAGCCGATGTGAATGATGCGATGGAGATGTCGGTGCGCCACCTAGAAGGTGCTAGTAATTATCCGCCGACTGAGTACTAGAACTCGTTTCAAAACTATAAGGAAGGGGTCCTGTCACACGGTTTGCCCCTAAAATATTTTTTAGGAAAATACCTAAAAAAGTATTTTGGGGCGGCCCCACCGTGCGCCACCCCATTTAATTAGTTTTGAAACGAATTCTAGTTATTTATTCCGACTGGCCTTAACGAAATCGGCCTCATACTCAAGATCGGCGGTCAAAGTGTAACTCTTACATTTGCCACTGTTGCAGTCCTTGGGTTCGTAACGGTAATTGCTGCCATATTCACCAACAGTTTTACCTTTAGGATCTTTTAATTGATCGGGGTCCAGTCCTTTTAGTTGGTCGCTGGTGAGTTGTTCAGGGTAGTATTTTTTGGATGGGTAAAACACATCTTCCAGGTTGTAATAGATGGAATTAATCGCTGTTTTGCGCTGACTGTCCCGGGCTACTACCTCGAGATCACGTTTTTGGATAAAAAACACAGTTCCAGCAACGGCAAGAAAGACGATAGTGATAATTAATTCAAGAACGGTAAACCCCTTTTGACGCATGCAATTTCTCCCTAGTTTTCTTATCCTAAATTGTACTACAATCGGTCTGCACGTTATACTGGTATAAGAGAAAGCGAGGGGAAGATGGCAGATAAGTCCGATACGACGGTTAAAAAAACTGACGATACAAAACCTGCAAACGAGGGTAAATTAAAAGCTCTGGGCCTGGCCATGGAGCAAATTGAAAAACAGTTTGGCACTGGGGCGATCATGCGCCTGGGTGAACAAAAACATGCCGACGTTGAGTTCATCTCATCTGGTGCGTTGAGTTTGGATCTGGCACTCGGCGGCGGCTATCCTAAGGGTCGAGTAATCGAAATTTATGGCCCTGAGAGCTCGGGTAAAACCACATTAACTTTGCACGCGATCGCCGAGGTCCAGAGAAGCGGCGGTACAGCAGCGTTTATCGACGCCGAGCATGCCCTTGATCCGGCTTACGCCAAACGCTTGGGTGTTGATACCAACAATCTGCTAATCAGCCAACCCGATAATGGCGAACAGGCACTAGAGATTGTAGATACGCTGGTTCACAGCAATGCTGTTGATCTAATAGTTGTCGACTCCGTGGCTGCTCTAACACCACAGGCCGAGATTGAGGGCGAGATGGGTGATGCCCACATGGGCTTGCAAGCCCGCTTGATGAGCCAGGCCCTGCGTAAACTAACGGCCATCATCAGCAAAAGCCGCGCCACGGTTATCTTCCTTAACCAGATCCGCATGAAGATCGGCGTGATGTTCGGTAACCCCGAAACCACCACTGGTGGCAATGCTCTGAAGTTCTATTCTTCGGTTCGCTGTGATATACGCAGAATCGGCCAAATTAAGGTCGGCGAGGAAGTTATTGGCAACCGCACTAAAGTGAAAGTAGTTAAAAACAAGATTGCACCACCGTTCCGCCAAGCCGAGTTCGATATCATGTACAACGAGGGTATCAGCAAAACTGGCGACGTACTGGACCTGGCTGTAACACACGGTATTGTCGACAAGGCCGGTGCCTGGTTTGCCTACAAAGACCAAAAAATCGGCCAGGGCCGCGAAGCCGCCAAAGCCTACTTAAAAGAAAACCCCAAAGTACTGGACGAAATTGAAAAGGCTGTGCGCGCTAAAGTGACTGCTGAACAGCAGTTTTAGGATAACCATGACCGAATGGCCGCAAGAGACCGCCGTTATTCCGCTTACCAGAGAACTGGCCGAGCGACACCTGGGTAGGTTGTTTGAGCTAGTAACGTTAATACGCGACGCACCTTATACCCCTGACGATATTCTAGCCGAGTCCAAACCTGATGGACGCGTTATGCGTGATAAATGGCAGCACTCATTTGCTGTTATAGAAGGTGATGAGGTTTTGGGGTTTATTATGGGTTATTTACGGGCAGGCGAGGACAGTGCTAATTATCCGACCGACACAATATACGTAAGCGAGCTGGCGGTCGATACTGCGCGTCAAGGCCATGGTTTGGGTCGTCGCCTAATGGATAGGTTTCTTGAGGCTGCCCGAAACGACCCAGACACTAGTCATCTACCTGTTTCACTACAGACCAACTCTGCAGATTGGAATGCTCCTGTACACCAATTTTATGCCTCACTTGGGTTCGAGGTAGTTGGTCATAAAGCATACGACAACCGTGTTGATTTGGTTATGCAAAGACCGCCGGAGCCTGCATGAAACGCGCGGTGATCTTGCATTCGTTATGAAAATTACGTCGATCAAGGCACAAGTTAAGAACCCCGAACGTGTATCGGTATATGTGGATGAAAAATACGCGTTGTCACTCAACTATGCCCAAGTACTTGATCTAAAGTTGAGAATTGGGCTGGAAGTCGACAATCAACAATTGGCCGATTTTAAGAAGGCCAGCGATTTTGGCAAAGCCTATGAGCGCGCCCTTAACTACGCCATGATCCGCCCACGCTCAGTTAAAGAGCTGCGCGATTATTGTTGGCGTAAAAAGTGGCCACCGGATGATTACCAGGTAATTATTGATAAATTAATGGCGCGTCACTACGTTGATGATCACAACTTCGCCCAAGCCTGGATCGAAAACCGGGCTCTTGCTGGCAAGACCAGCTTGCGAAAACTGCGCCTGGAGCTTAAACAAAAAGGTATTACGGACGATATTACCAACACAGTGCTGCAACA
>CAYOML010000017.1:0-7031 GCA_964405095.1 uncultured Candidatus Saccharibacteria bacterium
AGTGAGTGGTTCAGCTGCATTATCTTTACTTATCTTAAGGTTATCTGCTACAATAACCAGGTACAGATCCGGCCGGCAGGCCGGACGTTTTAATAAAAGGAGCATTAATAATGCACGACTTAAACATCAAGCAACTGGCCTTATCTATTCGCCAAATTGCCGAAGAAAAAAACCTACCAGAAGATGCTGTTCACGATATTATCGAACAAGCCATAGCTGCAGCTTACCGCCGCGATTTTGGTGACCGTGAGCAAGAAGTCCGCGCTCAGCTTAATTCGAATAGCGGTACGGTTAAGGTGTTCATCAGTAAAGAAGTGGTTGATAAAATAACCGATGAAGATTTTGAAATTAGTTTAGCCGACGCCAAAAAGCTTAAAAAAGACGCTGAAGTTGGCGGTACAGTCGAAGTTGTCGACACCCCAACTGTCTTTGGTCGGGTAGCTGCCCAGACAGCCAAGCAGGTTATCCTGCAAAAACTGCGCGAAGCCGAACGCGAAGTCGTTATGGAGGAATACGCCGACAAAATTGGCACGGTTATTACCGGTACTGTGCAACGGGTTGAACCTCGTGTGGTGCGGGTTGAGCTTGGCAAGGCCAACGGTATTATCCCGCAGTCCGAGCAGATCCAGGGTGAATATTACGGCATTGGCTCGCGGGTCAAAGTTTACCTGAAAGATGTCGAACGCGGTACTCGCGGTCCACAACTTATCCTTAGCCGTGCCAATGAAGCCTTTGTTGAATATCTCTTTCGCCAAGAAGTGCCCGAAATGGAAAGTGGCGCTGTAGAGATCAAAGCCATCGCTCGCGAAGCCGGCAAGCGCACCAAGATTGCTGTAAGCAGCACTGTGCCTGGTGTCGACCCGGTTGGTACTTTTGTTGGTGGTCACGGCACCCGCGTGCAAGCCGTAATGAACGAGATTGGTGATACTGAAAAGATCGACATCATAACTTTTAACGATGATCCGACGGCTTTTATTACCAACGCTTTGAGCCCGGCCGAAGTTCAGTCGATTACACTCGACGAAGCTAACAAGCACGCCAAGGTGATGGTCGTGCCCGAACAATTAAGCATTGCCATTGGCCGTGGTGGTCAGAATGTGCGCCTTGCTGCACGCCTAACCGGCTACGAGCTGGATATTGAATCTGGTAACGGTGCATCGGCTACTGCTAGCGCCAAGCCCGAGGCCAAAGGTGGCAAACCGCGCAAGAACGTCGAAGATGCTCTAATTTCGGCTATCGAAGAAACGAACAAAGAATAAAGGATGTATAAAGTGCAACATTAGCACTCTTGCATCGCGAGTGCTAATTTTCTATACTAAAAAGGTTAATTATGATACCTTGGAAGGTGGAAAATGAGTCCTAGTGGTGAATTGTACGAATTTGTGAATCACTTGACTGATAATGCGCGCTCCAGCTTGCAGCACGCAGACAGTATTGCGCGTAGTCTTGGCTCGGCATATATCGGCACCGAGCATATCTTGTTGGGAGTCTTAAGCCAAGACTCGTCAATTGGCGCCAAACTTTTATCGAATAGCGGCGTAACACTGGATCGAGCCCGTTTGGCGCTTAACCTGACACCTCGTGCATTAGTAGTAAGTACAGGTGCCAAGGGACTTAGCGAAACTGCCAAACTCACACTTAAACTTAGTTGGGATCTGGCCCAGGAGTTTAACCAGGATTTTTGTGGTACCGAACATATTCTTTATGGGATTCTAACTCAGAAAAACGCCCGCGCAACAGTCTTGCTGCGCGATATGAATATTGACGTCGATAATCTAACCGGCGAACTCGAACAATATCTTAATCGCCAACAATATGAATTTGAAGGGGCCAACACCCGCACCGCACGCCGTCGTCCACGCCGCCAAACGGTGTTAGATTTTTTTGGTATTGACCTTACCGAGAAAGCTCGCGCCAAAGAACTTGACCCAGTAGTTGGCCGTGACGAACAAATCAAAAGAATTATTACTATTTTAGGTCGCCGCACCAAAAATAACCCGGTGCTCTTGGGTGAGCCAGGTGTTGGTAAAACGGCAATTGTCGAAGGCTTAGCCCAACGCATTGCCAACGAGGAAGTACCCGACCACCTGCTAGATAAAAAAGTCGTGGTTCTAGACCTCGCCGGCATGATTGCTGGCACCAAATACCGTGGTGAATTTGAAGAGCGCCTTAAAAAGCTGGTTGATGAATTGATAAATGACAAAAGCGCCATTGTATTCATCGACGAAATACATCTGTTAGTTGGTGCTGGCGCAGCCGAAGGGGCTATCGATGCGGCCAACATGTTAAAGCCAGCCTTGGCACGCGGCCAACTGCGAATGATTGGCGCCACTACACTCGATGAATACCGCAAACACATCGAAAAAGACGCTGCGCTGGAACGTCGTTTCCAGACCGTTATGGTGCCAGAACCTACCTTGGCCGAGACAAAGTCGATCTTAAAAGCCTTGCGCCACCATTACGAAGAGCATCATGGTGTGGCCGTATCGGACGATGTTCTGGACGGCATTGCTGAACTCGCCAAACGCTATATCAACGACCGTTTTATGCCCGACAAAGCCATAGATGTGCTGGACGAAACCGCCTCGCAAGTCCGGGTAGATCGTGGCAAAGCTCCGGTCGAAGCCCGCAAACTCTCGCGTGAGCTAAAGCAAGTCACCGAGCGCATGGAACAAGCTGTCGAAACCGAGGACTACGAGCGCGCTGCTCATTATAAGACTCGTATGAGCCAGATTAACGTCGAGCTTGGTGAGCAACGTCTTAAGGTCCAAACTAAGCAAAAGCTGTCGGTTACCGAAGAAGATGTTGCACATACCATTGCCATGATGACCGGTGTACCTGTTGAAAAGGTCATTAAGTCTGAAGCCAAACACCTACTTAATCTTGAACAGCATATTGCCAAGCACGTGGTTGGTCAAAATCAGGCCGCCAAGGCTGTGTCGCGGGCGATTCGCCGCAACCGCAGTGGTCTAAACGATGGCCAGCGGCCTATTGGTTCATTCTTATTTATGGGACCGACCGGAGTTGGTAAGACCGAAATGGCTAGAGTACTGGCCCGCGAGTTGTTTGGGGCTAACGATGCGCTGATTAAGATAGACATGAGTGAGTTTGCCGAACGACACACAACTGCGCGACTAGTTGGAGCGCCGGCTGGTTATGTTGGATACGATGATGCCGGGCAGTTAACCGATAAAATTCGCCGTCAGCCGTATAGCTTGGTCCTATTCGATGAAATCGAAAAAGCCCACCCCGAAGTCTTTAATATCCTGCTGCAAATTCTCGAAGACGGAGTGCTAACCGACGCCAAGGGCCGCCGAGTCGATTTTTCAAACACAATTGTTATTTTGACGAGCAACCTTGGAGCCGAAAAAATGCAGCGCGAAGCTACGCTGGGTTTCCAGGCCGTTACCAAAGAAGAAAAGCGTGAACTCGACACTCTTCACGACCAAAACCGCGAAGCAGCGATGCAAGATCTGAAACGCATGATGCGACCGGAGCTCATTAACCGCTTAGATAGCATTATTGTGTTTAATTCGCTGAGCAAACACGACCTGCGTGTTATCCTCGATCTGGAATTGTCTAAGCTTGGCGATCGTTTAGCTCGCAAGCATGTGGCGGTACGTCTTAACGCCAACGCCCGCAACCTTGTGCTGGAACGTGGCTATGATGTGCAAAATGGTGTCCGCCCGCTGCGCCGTTTAATTCAAGACACAATCGAAGACGAAATTGCTGCTGGTTTGCTCTCGGAGCGTTACAATAGAGGGGATGTTATCGACGTCACGACTCAAAAGGGTGAGCTGGCTTACGAAGTAAAGCCAGAATAAAATAGGCATGACCGTTAATATACGGAACATCGTCATGGCTGTTGTCAAAGCTAGCGTGTTTTTCGGGGTGTTAGCTGGTGGCTTTTGGGTTGTCACTCACCGTCAGGAAGTTGTTGATTGGTGGCAACTGCGAAGTTACAAACCTACCTCTGATATAGTTGCTTTGGCTGACGACACCACCATGACTGCACGTGGCCGTGATATGTTTTATGTATCGGAGCCCAAAGTCGAAGATAGTCAAGCTTTCAACCTGGCCTGCATGGACGTTGGTAAAGAGGGTTCGGTTCTAGGCTGTTATACACCCACACGCCGAATTCATATTTACAATGTTACCGATAACCGCTTGCCTCATGTTAAAGAAGTAACAGCAGCTCACGAGATGCTGCATGCTGCGTACGACCGGTTAGATACTACCACTAAAGCCAAAGTTGACCTGCTGGTGCAGGCCGAAGCCGATAAGCTCACCAATGATACTGGGCTGCGGGCGCTCGTAAAGATTTACATTAAATCAGAGCCTGGCGAGCTGGCGAACGAACTTCACTCGATCATCGGAACCGAATATGGTAACTTATCGCCCGAACTCGAAACCTATTACAAGCAGTATTTTACCGACCGGGCAAAGGTTGTTAGTCTGGCTAAGGATTATAAAGCCCTATTTGCGGCCTCCAAGGCTCGCATCGTCGCTTATGATGCACAACTGGCCGATCTTAAGCAGCAAATTGTTGCCATGGAAGCTGACCTAACCCAACGTCGAGCCGAGCTTAATAGTGAAAACACGCGTTTAAACCAACTGCGCCAGACAGACACAACAAGTTACAATCAGCAAGTCCCGGCCTACAATGCTAAGGTACGTGAGTTTAATGATTTGGCCAGGGACTATAATATTTTAGTGAATCAGTTTAACTCACTGATTGTGCTACGCAACAAAGAAGCCGCTGCCCAAAATGATCTTTCGCATAGCCTCGACAGCAAGTACCAACAGCTCTAACCCGATAAGGTTAGGCAATGAGACGTTGAAATCGCAGCTACGATGTTACATAGTAATACATAGTGTCTAATAAAACGCGTGCTTGCTTGTATGGGTAAGCATGACCTGAATCGAGACCTTGTCCAAGAGGCGTTACAGCCGTATGAGAACTTAGAGCGAAAATTACCACCTCGCAGTACTGCGAAAACTATAGGCGTAGTTGCATTGGTTCTGGCCGGTGTTGGCACACAAATCCTTGGTGTTGCCGGAGGAGCTATGACAGTTGATATTGGTAGTGCCAAATTAGTTTGGCCAGATAATGAGACGAACATTACCTTGGTGGAGGGCGCTGAGGAAATCCCGGAGGGTGGTGAGGAGTGGGTAGTATTTGGTGGCCTAGGGCAGGTAAACAGCAAAGCCGCGGCTGAGCAGTTTTTTGAGGCCAAAAAGGCTGCCGGTGAACTAGAGGCAGTGGCCTCAGTTCAATACAAGAACCAAGGGGTCGACGCAAGTGACGCAGAAGTTCTGAAAGAATTTATTACAAATAGAAACGTTAAGCGGATAGGAATTGTTGGAGTTAGTATGGGGCTGTCAACTGGTCTGGACTGGTTTCACAGACTTATCGAAATTGCTAAAGAAGAAGGCATAGATGTAGAGTGGAAGATCGAAGATGTTGTTGCCTACTCATCGCCGGCCGACCGACAAGACCCTTGGAAAAGTGACTTACTCCACAAAGCCGCCGCTACTAATTATCCCGGCGGTTTGTATACGAAGTTTGGCTACAATGCCGACTGGGGCAGGATATTTGCTGAGGACTCGACCGATGTTGAAAGGGATATGGCAATCGATGAGGCTTTACGAAAAACCTTCAACGAGTGCTCTCCAGCCCTATTTATGAGCCAAGTGAACCTGCTTGATGAAACTAACCCTGCAAGATGGCAGGAGTTCAAAGATTACTTTGCCAAGAATGCAACATTCACTTATATGATTGGAGAATATCACGATGACACAGTTGACGCCGAACAAGCAGCTAATAAATACTTTGTAATTTTTGGTGTACTTATTGGGACGACCTGGAGGTTGATCCGCGTGGTCGGTGCTGGACATGCCGATACTATTCGCTCAGCACTGACACTCGAGGATATCTACAAAGCTGAGGTCGAAGAACCCATACTCCTGCATGAAGGCTCGTACGAACTGCACCGGACTAAAGCCTAAGGCTGGTACAATACTAAGGAATATGCCACGAGTTACAACCCAGTTTGTTTGTCAGCAGTGCGGTGCCGTGCGTTCCAAGTGGGCGGGGCGCTGCGATAACTGTGCTAGTTGGAATAGTTTTGTCGAACAGGCATCCGATGAATCTTCAGCTGCCAACGTTGTGGCTAGTAGCAAGGGTAAAGCTCTCACCACTCAAGAACTTAACAAAGTGACCAGCAGCGAACAAGCCGGGCGGCTAAAAACCGGAGTCGCCGATATTGATGCGGTTTTGGGCGGTGGTATTGTGCCGGCTAGTGTGGTGCTCATAGCTGGCCAACCAGGGATTGGCAAGTCCACACTCTTAATGCAACTGGCCGACAACATTGCTCAACAAAAACTGGTTTTATATGTCAGTGGTGAGGAATCAGTCGGTCAGGTAAAAGTACGCGCCACCAGGTTAGGCGCCAGCCAGGCTAATTTGCATCTTGTATCGTCTACGTCTGCCGATGATATTGCTGCTACAATCCGCGCCGGAAAGTTCGGCTTGGTGGTGGTTGATTCGATTCAGACGCTAGCAATGCAAGCCTTAAGCTCAGCCGCCGGTAGTGTGAGCCAGATTACTAATTCTGCCAATTTATTGACACAGGCCGCTAAAGCCTCGGGGACATCTTTGGTATTAGTTGGACATGTAACTAAAGAGGGCAGTATTGCCGGGCCTAAGGTACTGGAACATATGGTTGATGTTGTTTTGAATCTGGAAGGCGACCGCTATGGTGGCTTTAAACTGCTCAGGGCAATTAAAAACCGCTACGGCTCAACTGACGAAGTGGCAATTCTGGAGATGTTAGATGCTGGCTTGCAGCCGGTTACTAACCCTTCGGCTGCGCTGCTTGAAGAGCGTTTAACGAGTGATGGTTCGGTAGTTTTGGCGACTTTGGAAGGTAATCGGCCTCTGTTAGTCGAGATACAGGCTCTTGTAAATAAGACCAATTTCGGTTATCCTAAGCGTGCGGCTTCGGGTTTTGACTTGAATCGCCTTAATC
>CAYOML010000018.1:0-4231 GCA_964405095.1 uncultured Candidatus Saccharibacteria bacterium
AGCAATGCGCTTTTACCCCTGTAGAGCTTTAATTCGTCAGGCAGGATTGGTCGTGGGCCTACCAAGCTGAGAGTGCCCTGCAGGACGTTAAAAAACTGCGGTAGTTCGTCGATCGATGTGATGCGCAGGAATTTGCCGAACATTGTGACACGGGGATCGTTTTTAACTTTTCGATCGCGCCTGTATTCAGCTATCAGATCGTCCCGGCCCATAGCTTTAAAATCGCTTATCGCATTACCCTTACCATACTCGGCGCCCATGCTGCGAAACTTAACCAGCCCGAACGATGTCGAGAAACGTGTGAGTCGGCGTTGGATGTAAAATAGCGGCCCAGGGTTAAAAATCTTTTGTAGGATAATAATGATAAGCAAAAGAGGTGACAAGATAAGCAATACTACACTGGTGGCAAATAGATCGAATAACCGTTTAACAATCACCCCCCAACCAGTAAGCGGTGTTTGATTGACGGAGATAATTGGGTAACCCAGGAAAACGTCGATGCTGTTCTTACCGGAATAGAATTCCGGTTCTCCGGGTATAAAACTATAGTGCAGATGACCTTCTTGGGCGGCGCTGAGAATTTTTTGATTGCGCTCACCAGAATTGTATAGGTCAGTCTGAATTATAGTGGTAATTCGTTGGTTTGCGAGTTGGGCTAGAGCTTGTTCGACAGTGTTGTAACGCACGCCCGAAAAATGCTCGGGTTCGGCGCTCTTCGGCCCGGCGATGGCCGAGATTTGGTAACCTGAACGTTTAGTATCGCTAAGCTGCTTGGCAATATCTTTGGTGGCGAGGGAGTTGCCGATAATAAGCACTCGGCTGACACCACGCCCGAATCTAAAGAGCATAGTGCGTACTAGTCGCATGGTTTCGCGGCCAACAACTAACAGTACGAACGAACCAACAAAAGCATACACGGCCACCAAACGTGCGGGGAAGACTGGCGCATTAATTACGAAGCTGTAGCCCAGTACAATCAGGATACCGATGAACGAACCAACAAATAACCGTCCCCATTCATCAAGGCGCTTGATGTACACCCGAGAGCTGTATAGGCCGAGGAAAGCGAATACCATAATCCATAAAGGTATAAGTACTAGGGCAGTATTAAAAAAGTCGAGTGCTGAGATGTTATTGACGACCAGAGGCCGGGTGTCGAATTGAAAAAAGCTAACCCCTACGCGCACAACATACGACAGCATAAAAGCCAGTAGCAACACGAAAAAATCGCCCACAACCAAGGCTAAACTATATAATCGCGCAGAACGGGTCGGCATATCTTGTAATTATTTTACCATTTGCAGATTAAGTTATCGGGCTATTCGGGTTGCTTTGGGCTTTGTACCAGTCGTAATGATCTTTAATCATCTGGCGCAAGTCACGCTGCGGTTGCCAGCCAAGCAGTTTTTTGGCTCGGTCGTTGGCTGCAAAGAGACGGGCTGGGTCACCAGCGCGTCGGGACTGGACAGTTACGTCTAGATTGGCTTTCGTGACGTCATTGAAGGTCGAAATAACTTCTTTAACCGAATAGCCGTGGTGCGAGGCCAGGTTAATCGGTTGATTAAGTTCGGCGCCAGTCGTCATTTTTTCGAGTGCTAGTAAGTGTGCGCCGGCCACATCGGCAACGTGCACGTAGTCACGAATGGCGCTGCCGTCTGGGGTGTCGTAATCGTCGCCAAACAATTCGGCTGACTTATGTTTACGCATGTCATCTAATAGTTTAGGCACGATGTGTGAAACGTATGGGTAATCTGTGCCGACACCAGAATAAGCTCCCGCGACGTTAAAGTAACGCAGGGCTACCCATTGCAGGTTATGAGTGGTCTGATAACTTCTTAGCAGGTTCTCGGTGAGTAATTTGCTGGTGCCATATGGGTTTAACGGCTTTGCCGGGTCACCTTCATTGACTGGTGTGTGCTCTGGCTCGCCGTAAACGGCTGCCGAGGAGGAAAAAATATAGTTTTTGACACCAACAGCCACGGCGGCATCGATTGCATTTAGAGCACCGTAAGTATTGGTGCGGAAATAATCATAAGGTTGCTTCATTGATTCCGGTACCAATATGCGCCCGGCAAAATGCATCACGGCGTCGTAGGTCGTTTTGGCAAACACCGATCGCATAAATTCTCGGTCGCACACATCACCTTTTATTAAGTTGATGGCATTCGGCACATTGTATTCCCGCCCAGTCGACAAGTTGTCTAGTATGTCGATGTCGTGGCCGGATTCTTTAGCTAAGTGGGCCGTTACACCACCAATGTAACCAGCGCCGCCGATAATCAGAAGCTTCATACACCTCATAATATCATGTAGTATTACTGGTATGAGACGTAAGCGAGAGATCTGGCTGGTTAGGGTGTTGTTAGTCGCATTTGCGGCTATACTAATCCTTTTGCCGGTCCACACGTTTATCTCTAACTGGGGCGGAGCGACGTTCGGTTCACTGCTTGTCTGGAAGGTCTGGCCAGAACTCTTAATGGTGGCCATGCTACCCTTCTTGCTGGCCTATTATCACTACCGCCCCGATGTCGCCAAAAAACTGTCCAAAAATTGGCTAACGATTCTGATTGCGGCTTACATAATTCTGAACATAGGTTATGGCGTCATCTCACACGCCTCACAAGCGGCTGTTATTGCTGGTTTGCTGATGAATATGAGGTTTGTAGCTATTCTGCTACTAGCCCAGGCCATCGCGTACTCGGATGACACCTGGGTTGTCGCCGCTAAACGTTGGTTAGAACCGTGGCTGTTTGTTACGACTATTCTGCTGGCGGTTCTGGCCATCCTGCAGGTAACCGTTATACCTCGGGATTTTTTGACACAGTTTGGTTACGATAAGCAAACCACCACCGCGCCGTATTTGACTGTCGATGAGCACCCAGATGCGCTCAGGGCGTTTGCCACGATGCGCGGGCCAAACCCATTGGGCGAATACTTGATTCTACCGCTAATCCTAGCTTTACTGGCGATGATAAGGGAACCGCGTAATCTGTTAGCTGGCCTGGCGCTAGGGTTGGGACTGGTGGCCTTGGTGGCTACAGGTTCACGCAGTGCCTGGCTGGGCTTGATTGTGGCAGCGGTGGCACTGATTACAGCCTCGGTACCGATTAAGAAACTGTTGGTTGGTATAGCATGGGCTTTTGTGCCTGTGGTGTCGCTAACATTCGTTTTCTTTTGGGTGGCGGCCAATGTCCCGGCACTGCGCCTGGCTGTCTTTCATTCATCGGTCGGCGACCCGACTTTAACCGAGGGCTCGGTCGACAAACACTGGCAGGCGACAACCGAAGGTGCGGTTGACGTCTGGCAACATCCACTTGGCCAAGGTGTGGGAACGGCCGGTCCGGCCTCGTTTTATAACACATCAGCCGGTCCAAAAATCCCCGAAAATTATTTTGTGCAAATTGCCCAGGAGATGGGCTTTGTTGGGCTTGGCCTGTTTGTCCTGATTAACTTTGTTGTGGTCTACCGCCTCTGGCGTCAACGCCAACAGACATGGTCGCGGGTGCTGTTTGCCAGCTTTATCGGCCTCACAGTGGTTAACATTTTCCTACATGGCTGGTCCGACGATCCGACATCTATGACCTGGTGGGGCATTGCCGGTTTGTTCCTGCTTGCGGATAATAAAAAAGTAACATGAATCTCCATCCTTACTATCAGGGTCCGTTCTACAATCGCATCGACAAAGCATTGGTGGTAGCCTACTTAGTTTCTGGTTTTGTAACTTCGGCCGCTGACTATTTAACCTTCACACTCTTCTTTAGCATAGTCCCGATCGGGCTACTGCAGGCAACGATAATTGCCTACTTTGTTGGCTTGGTGGTCAGTTACATCCAAAACCGTTATTGGGTCTTTCGTAAAGGGGCCAGCCGCCAGGCTGAGGGAACCAACCTATGGCGTTACGCGGCGTTTTTAGTTCTTAACCTCGGTATCACATACCTAATTCTGTGGGCTCTAGAGCGCTACTTTGGCCTAACGCCTTACCTGGGCAAATTTGCGGTTGGCTTCTTTATGTTCTTCTGGATATACATTGGTAATACCTACTTTGTATTCCGCGGGCCTAAAATGGGACCAATCAAATTATGAGCGATGTCGCCGAGAGTCGACCATCCAAAAAGCAGCGAGAACTACTGAGTTTTATTCAGGTGTTTATTGACCAGCATGGTTACGGGCCGAGTTATCGAGAAATTATGAACGGGCTGGGGTACAAGTCGGTTTCGACAGTTGCCACGCA
>CAYOML010000018.1:4331-6978 GCA_964405095.1 uncultured Candidatus Saccharibacteria bacterium
GGATTTGATGACGCGGCACGATCTTTTAAAGCACGTCTGCTAGGCTTGGTCAAGAAATAGCCTATAGTCCGCTCTACTATGGTATTTACCTCTGTTGATAAGCTGCTATAATACCCCAGGTAAGATTACAGTATTCCGGGGTGGCTCAGCGGTAGAGCGGGTGCCTGTTAAGCACTAGGTCGCGGGTTCGAATCCCGCCCCCGGAGCCAAGCCGTACTAGATAAAGTCAGAACTGAGAATTCGGTTCTGACTTTTTGTATACCCAGAATGGAATTGAAACCGAAAATAACTCTGGACCTATTAGAAAGGTGAAATCATTGAAGCGATAGCGATATAGTATACATATGAATATACCAGTCCTTGTCTGGAGAGAACGCACCCCAGCACATGAGTCCACAGAATCGGTGTGGACCTGTAAAGCAGCCGTGGCAATGCAACGCATCGTACCCGCGAATCCGTACATTTCTATCATTCTAGTAAAAAGTGATACCACCGCAGAAGTAATAATAAGAGGCCCTGAGACGAAACCGCGCAGTGAAGTTCTTTTGCCAGGGTACACTTGGATCGGCATCCGATTACGTCCAGGTGTGCAGTTAAAGAATTTTCCGATCCGGCAAATAACCGACAAGTTCCGAACGTTGCCCACTGACAGTAGCGGACAGTTTGAGATCGAAGGGACGCTGTTACAATTTCCTGAATTCAGTAACGTCGAACAACTCATTAAACAAATGCATGATTTAAGTTACATAAGCGGCAAAGGCTTGAATAGCCAAGAATATCCTGAGCAGCACATGTCGCCCAAAAGCTATTCTCGCTTCATCAAGCGTAACACAGGGCTTCCACCTCATAAATTACGTCAGCTACAGCGTATAACCGAAGCTCTGCAATTACTTCGGAAAGGCATACCAGCTGTTGCTGTTGCATCCGAATTAGGGTTTGCAGATCAAGCGCACTTAACCCGGGCAGCCAAACAATTCTTAGGACACACACCTAAAGAATTGATTAGGTGGCCTCACAAGCCGTAGAATTGTCCAAAATATTCAATATTAAAGCCTCATAGCCAACTATAGTGAAAAGAACTTACAAATTAAGAAAGGATAATTCGTATGCAAAAAATAGTAACATTTCTTTGGTTCGAAGGACCGATAGAAGAAGCAGTGAATCTGTATGTATCGCTGTTTGAAGATGCAAAAATCATCAACACATCGCGTATTACAGAGGTCGTAGCAAAAGCGGTTGGGCTGGAAGCAGGAACGGTACAGTCAATGGACTTTGAACTAAATGGCCAGCATTTTTCTGCCTTAATGGGCGGTCCGATGTATAAACTTACTGAAGCTACTTCGATACAAGTGCACTGCAAAGATCAATCAGAAATAGACAGACTTTGGGGCGTTCTATCAAAAGACGGCAACGTAATGTCGTGCGGATGGGTTACAGATAAATTTGGCTTAACGTGGCAAATCATGCCGGACAATCTAGACGAAATGATGCGCGATTCAGACCCCGTCAAAGCCGACAGGGTTAGCGAAGCCCTACTTAATATGGAGGGCAAGCTGGATAAGGCCGAACTCGAAAAAGCATACAGAGGCGAATAATATCTAGCTCAGATAAATAAAGAGTACCAGAAAGTTCTGATACTCTTTATTTAAGGCTTGTTAATTCTGTACCCCCCAGTTAAGTCTAATTTTATTGCAGTTATAACTTCCTCTATCGTGGTGAGCCACGGTTAGAACTAAAACCAACAGAGGCAAAACGCCTCTGTTTTTATTTACTTGGTCAGCGTCGATACAGTCGCTGATACAATATGCTACATGGTATACCATGAGCCACCCGAAAATGCCCACCAGGTCTTCCCTGAGACATTAAGGAGTCTTGGTGGTGAATACGCACCCTCGCACGCTGAACATCCACCAGAGGCGGTTCTTACAACGCCAGAAAAGTATGTTATACCAGACGTCGACGACCATAGGGTGCCTGTAGAACAAAAAACTGCTCTTGCTAAAGATGTACTGGCACAAGTATTCCCGGACGTTGATGCCTCGTTATTGTCGGACGAAGGTGTTTATTGCATAGTGCTTCAAGACGGCGAAATGGCTTACAAGATCTGGCGTGAACAGCCATCCTTTTATTCCAGAATTGAGAACGAGGCTGTTGCCTTATCTGTCTTGGGTCAGGAAGGTATAGCGCCACGTTTTGTGGCCTTAGTTGATGCAGCACCCGAGTACAGAAGAGAGCGGGACCATGGAATTACCTCTTCACATATCGCCGAGCCTTTATTCGAGGGTCAGAGGCCTATTCTGCGAGTACCAAGCCCCAACCCTGTTCCAATTCTTGTTTCCGAACTTATTACTGATGCACAGTTAGTAGAGGAATTAGAGTTGCCAGTTGATTTTGTGATTGCGCAGTTTGATAAGATCGTACGAGCGCTCGTAAAACACAACCTTCGCCGACCAGAAGATTGTCATGCTTACTATGATCCATCGAACAATAGGATAGTGCTGATAGATTTTGGGCATGTGGATGACATTGAGCGCTTCAACCCTAAAGAGCGGGCGGATTATCCTGACCTGACCGACGGGGAGTACGCGACGGCCTTTATCGTAAGCAGGTTCATCGCTGAATTTATGCCCAAAGACAAGAAGAAGCG
>CAYOML010000019.1:0-1253 GCA_964405095.1 uncultured Candidatus Saccharibacteria bacterium
GAATCGTTAAGTGTGCCGCCAGACATGTCTGTGCCGGCGCTGCGTGCGGTTAATGACAATTCAGGCATAGTTTCCTTGGCCTTAGCGGCTTCGGAAACTAGCATAGCGACGTCGGCCGTATCTTTGGGAAAGACAATGGCTTGAGGCTTAATCTCAAATAACGAGGTATCATGGCTGTAAAATTCACGGCTGGCGTCGGAAGTGTCGACATCACCCTTAAAGCCGGCAGTCTTGAGTTGCTGTAAAAATGCTTCCATACGTTTAGCTTACTGCCAGATTACGGCTTAGCGCAAGCGCGTTATACATAATGACCTGAATCATGAAACCCCATAACCATGACTTCAAATCTCGATTAACTCGCGTACTTTTTGTTCAATCTTATCTTTAGCATATTGTGTTACCGCATAGCTTCTGCCTTTTGGGTCGGTAATTTTCCAATGCACATAATTAGGCGCGCTGGATAACCATTTTGGTGTGGAGCGTTTGTTGGTCATGCTGACCACCAGATCGTACTTGCTGAGCATGTCTTTAGTCAGTTGGGTTTGGCGTTTATGCTCAAGGTTGTAGCCAGCATCATGCATGACATTGAGTGTAAATGAACTAACCTCTGGATGCATGCCGAACTCGCCCAGTGTCTCACCAGCACCACCCACATGTGTCCCTGCAGAACTGGCATCGATCGAACTAGTCAAACGGTTATATACCGCTTCGGCGATTTGACTGCGGCAGTTGTTGCCTCTACATACGAATAATATTTTCATTTTCTATGAGCAATTAACTCAACGACGGCTGCCAAAAGCACACTACGTCTAAGTGACGCTGTTTCAGAATGTTGTCTCATACCCACCTAGCTGGCCATCGGACGACTCCTTTCGTCGCCGGGCAACACCCCGAGAAACTAGCCATTCCCATATTGAGCGTGCATCATCTGATAGGTTAGAATGGCATATCAAACCATAGCCTAGAGGTAAAGCCCTAAGCGCTTCCAGATACAGGCGCCGGCCGTAGCCTTGGCCCTGTACTTCATCGAGGATACTGAGGTCAGTGATAACAAGTCTGCTCGGCACTTGTTTATCGATGCCGTAGACTACGTCACCAATGGTTTCGGTAGTGCCTGGCCTGGTTATATACAGTGAGCCAGCATTTCCGTCAAATGGCACGTCTGGAGGAAGAGTGCCCTCGCAGCGAGACATATTGCCGTCCAGCAGCGTTATATCAACCTCTGGGAATCGGTGCGTTGGGTCAAGCGCCTG
>CAYOML010000019.1:1353-6338 GCA_964405095.1 uncultured Candidatus Saccharibacteria bacterium
AAATCGGCAGTCGCTGCTGGCCAGAAACTAGAAGATATTTATGTTGTTGACGATGCTTCAACAGATACCACACGCCGTCAATCGTTGATGCTGCTTACAGCCGAAAACGTGTTGAGTGTGGCGCACAGCGGTAAAGCGCTGGCTGTTCGTAAGGCGATTAGTTATTTCCAGCTCGAAAAGCGTTATGTGTGGGTACACGTGGCCGACGCCGATAGCGTGTTTGGTCGTAACTACTTCAAACTCTACCGGCGCAAACTTAATGCCAAAAAATACGGCGTGGCGATTGGTTTTGTACAGAGCTTACGTGGTAATGCGATCAGCAAATACCGTGTATTGGGTTACACATATGGCCAGCAGGTTGTGCGTCGTGTGCAGCACTTCTTTGGCATGGTTTCGGTCTTCCCGGGCCCGGTTACCTGTTTTAGGACCGATTTGATTAAGCAAATTGATTTTACCAGCGATAGCTTGACCGAAGATTTTGATATTACTCTGCAGTTTCACCGTAAAAAACTTGGCGGTGTTTGCTATATTCCTAAGGCTGTCAATTACACACAGGAACCACTGCGCTATCGTGATTTCTGGAAGCAAACTATGCGCTGGTATCGCGGTTTCTTCCAGGGTATAAAGAAGTATAAGATTGGCAGTCGTTTTGAGCGGATCGACATTGGGATTTGGTATCAGCTGCTGGAAGTCTTGATGTACATAATGCAATTTGTGATTTTAATTCCACTGACCGTTATTGCGTCTGGATCGTGGGCGTTTGTACCGATTCTATTTTTGACCGATTTTGCAATGGTGGCGGTTATGGCGCTTTATGCCACAGCCGCGACTCGCCGCTTGTCTATTATGACCGCCTTGCCGGCGTTTTATCTGTTGCGTTGGTCAGAGATCGCTATCTTTATTTGGGCATTTATAGAAGTGATTGTGCTGCGGCGTTATCGTACCAAGGTTACAGTTGGCTGGCAGGTTACCGGTAGGCGTTATCAGTTGAACGCAAAAGCCTTAAAAGACGTTGCTAAATAATATCCTTTATGGAAGGGGTCCTGCCAGGTGGTTTGCCCCTAAATATGTTTTTGGAAATACCAAAAAATATTTGGGGCGGCCCCACCACCTGTCACCCCACTTAACAGTTAAAATCGCTGAAGGATTTTAACTGCCCGACTAAGTCAGGTATTACCATATTTCGTATTTGGCCCACTAGGGCCAATTAATGAGCGGGGTGGCACGCGGCGGGGCAGCTCCCGCACTTTTTGTTGCATACCAACAAAAATGTGTGGGGCGGACCGCGTGACAGGACCCCTTCTTTATAGTTTTGAAATAAGTTCTAGATTTTTTCAACACGCACGAGATACAAATGGAAAATCTGCCGGTCGGCCGATGTTGCGCCGTAGCAAGTCTGCAAACTAAGGCGAGGTGTGGCTGACGTTGCGGTAACCTCGCTGATACTTCGTGGTGTAGTAATAACACTATCGCGGAAAGTGTAAATAAACCGGTAGCCATTATCGGTGGTTACAATGGCTATAGCACCAACCTTTATGCCATGTAAACGGTTGAATACTCGCCGAGTATCGTGACCATAAATAAACGTTGTACCTTCGGTGTTATTGGCTGGTTTACTAGGCGTAGCAAACTGGGCGTTGGTTGGCGTAAGGGTCCAACCGCCAGTCTTGTTGTTGTAGAAACCATCTATCACTGGCAGGTCAATATTAACGCTGCTGATAGTAATGTGTGCCGGGTGGCCACTAACCGGGTAGGTAACTACCTGCCCTGGTTTGGCGGTTAGGCTAGGTACTGTAACTTTAGGCGGTTCTGGGTCGTCTGCCTGGGCATTAATAGGTTGTGGTACGCTGCTTAAGGCTACCACTAAAAACAGCAGGCCGAGAACGATTGTCACGCCGCCGAATGTTGCGATTTTACGTGGCGACAAATTTTTCATAGCTTCAGTGATAAATCCTGCGCAATTGTCGCACCTGAAATCTCGCAGGAGTTCAGGTACGACTCAGCGCTTACTACGCTTTGGTAGCGCGGCGCTTGAGCGCAGCGATCCCAGAAACGATAAGGCTAGCGACACCCAAACCGACAACGGCGAGCGCTGCAACAAACAATGGGCGAAAAACGCCTGTGTTTGGAACAAACGCGACGACCGCAGCTGCTGGGGCGGCGCTTGTAGCTGGAAGAATATACATTCTGCCACTCCTTATTAATTAGTAATGGGAATCATTGCAGTGCGGTGTCCACATGGGGATCCAACCTCCGCATAATTCTTATCGCTATTGTAATACTAATGTGCAATCATGTAAAGTATATTTTATAATACGCTTATGCTTAAGATAATGCTAATGTCTATAACAAACTTGACAAAGTGTCCACTAGTGATAGATTGAGAACAGATATATAGCAAAACTAATACTTCCTGATCAGAAGTGTGGAGTGAAGCATGAAAAAAGTACTAGCAATCATTAGCGTGCTATTAGTAGTGGCGCTGCCACTTGGCATGGTGTCCCGTTCGTACGCCGCTGCCGGGCCCAATATAGTAGCTAACCCATCGGTGGAAAGCCACGCCGTCGCCGGTGTGCCAGACAACTGGTTTAAGGGTGGATGGGGTACTAGTACCAAGACCTACACGTACAAAACAACTGAAGGTCATTCCGGCTCGGCTAGTCTGTATGTTAATATCTCTAACTACGCTAATGGCGATGCAAAATGGTACTCTACACCAGTTGCCACGACCGCTGGCCAAAGCTATACCTTCAGCGATTGGTACAAATCCTCGATCGTCAGCGACCTAGTTGCCCAGTACCAGAACTCAAGTGGCGCCTACAGCTACGCTTGGCTAGCTACGGCCACTGCTAGCGCTACAAGTTGGAAGCAAGTTAGTAACACATTCACTATTCCGAGTGGCACGGTCAAAACGACTGTTTTTCACTTGATCTCAAAAAATGGTTGGTTGCAAACCGATGACACATATTTTGGGCTGAGCAGCGTGGCTAACCCCACACCGACTCCAACACCCACACCGACTCCTACCCCAACACCGACACCAACCACGAACCTGATCCCCAATCCATCATTCGAAACTGTTGACCCCTCGAGCAGTGCTAAACCAGCTAACTGGGTAGCTCAAGTCTGGGGTACTAACACGACTGTCTTTAGTTACCCAACCAACGGCCAGAGTGGCTCACGCAGCGCCCGCATTGACATGTCTGCCCGTACAAACGGCGACGCCAAATGGTATTACGGTCAGCAGGCTGTCACGGCTAATACCAATTACCTGTTCAGCGATTATTATCAGTCTAATGTAACTACCGAAGTTGATGTAGAAGTTAAACTAAGCAACGGCACAACCCAATGGTATTGGCTTGGTGCGATTGCCCCAAGTGCTACATGGCAGCAATTTAAAGCTCAGTTTATGATGCCGGTCGGTGCGGTCAGTGCCAGTATTATGCATATTCTGTATAGCCCGGGTTGGTTGCAGACCGATAACTACAGTCTTGCGCCCTACACGCCCGCTGCCCTGAACCGCGCTTTGGTAAGCCTGACCTTCGACGACGCTTGGCGCTCGATTTACATTAACGGCCTACCTAAGCTGCAGCAATATGGCTTTGTCTCAACACAGTACTTGCTTACGGGTGTTTCGAGCTACCCAGAATACATGACTGTGGCTATGATGAAGGCTTTCCGCGACGCCGGACACGAGATTGCTTCGCACACAGTTGACCATCTCCATCTGACCACGCTCTCGGCTGCCCAGTTGGATTACCAGCTCAGCCAGTCCAAACAATGGTTGCAAACCAACCTAGGTGTTACACCGACCGACTTTGCCACGCCTTATGGCGAATACAACGCCACCGTGTTAAATGCCGTTAAGCAATATTACAGTTCGCATCGCGGTGTAGAATCGGGCTTTAATAGCAAAAGCGATGTAGATTTTTACGACATCAAGGTTCAGAACATTACCAGTAATACAACTCTATCCGAACTGCAATCCTGGGTTGCACAGGCACAACAGAGCAAGACTTGGTTGGTTCTGGTATATCACGAGATTGGTGCCAACATTGGCGGCGACATTTACAATACACCGTTAGCTGCCTTCGACGCACAGCTAAATGTGGTGAAGCAGAGTGGGGTTGCGGTTGTGACAGTCGCTCAGGCGATTGCCGAAATCAAAGCGCAGCAATAGTGTCCGCTGAATTTCGCCTGTGTGCCTTTCACATTCAGCTAGCTTTAAGCAGTGCGGAGTTAAAATAAAGTTATGCGGGCACTAATTGTCGAAGACGAACGCAAAATTGCACTAGCCCTTAAAAGAGGTTTAGAGCAAGAGTCCTTTGCTGTTGACGCAGTATTTGCCGGTGATGAGGGTTTGGCTATGGCGCTAGACGAACCATACGACGTGATTGTATTGGATAGGATGTTGCCTGGACTAGATGGTATGGACGTCTGTCGTCAAATCCGAGACGCCAACAAACATGTACCAATCCTTATGCTGACCGCCAAGGACGCAGTATCTGATAGAGTAGCCGGCCTTAACAACGGTGCCGACGATTATTTAGTTAAGCCGTTTGCGTTCGAGGAATTGTTGGCTCGTATCCGTAGCTTGCTGCGTCGTCCAGCCAACGCCATACCTGAAGTCTTAACTTGCGGTGATCTTAGTCTAAATACTCAAACTTATGAAGTTGAACGTTCTGGCAAGCCAGTTGGCATCACCAGCAAAGAGTTTGCATTACTAGAATATTTGCTGCGCAACCAAGGTAGAATCGTCAGCAAAGACACGATTATTGGCCATGTCTGGGATTACGATGCCGATATTTTGCCTAACACAGTCGAAGTTTACATAAGTTATCTACGTGCAAAAATCGACCGTGCATTCCCCAAATCCGCGCCGCTTGTCCATACTTTGCGCGGTTTTGGTTATAAACTAAGTGCATGATGTTTACTAAGGCCTCTCTACGCCTTGCCGTTTGGTATGTGGCGATTTTAATGGGGCT
>CAYOML010000020.1:0-4722 GCA_964405095.1 uncultured Candidatus Saccharibacteria bacterium
CATTGACAACAGAGGCGCTACCCTGTAAAATAGCCAGCAGTCTAAAGCTACATTTTAAGAGGATTTATTGTTCATGCTCGCAATCCGTTTGCAACGCCTTGGCCGCAAAGCCGCCCCAGTTTACAGACTGGCCGTTCAGGAATCTCAGCGCCATCCAAGTAGTGGCCGTGTTGTCGCCTATGTAGGTGCCTACAATCCGCATACCAAAGAAACCAAAGTTAATAAAGAAAAAATTGAATTTTACCTGAAAAACGGTGCTCAACCGAGCCCGCGGGTTGTGAAAATCTTGACTGAGCAAAAAGTTACCTTGCCAGATTGGGTCAAGAAAGCCCGCACCGACAAAGAAGCTACTACTCGCAAACCACAGAAACTTCGTAAGAACCAACCCAAGGTAGAGCCAAAAGTCGAAGCCCCAACAGAGGAGCCAGTAGCCGAGGCCGAACCCGCAGAGACCCCGACTACCGAAGCGGAAGTTGAAGCCGAGCCCGAAACTTCACCCGAAGAAAAAGCCGAAGAATAAATAATAAACCCTGCCCTAACAAGCGGGGTTTTATCTCAAGCAGTTTGCGCGACAGTTAGCTCTACGCTACAATTACGTTACTAGGTAAGCTAAGCGGAGGCTGTATGACCAGTATTGACCAGCAATTTGTCGAATTTATTATCAAGTCGCTCGTCAGCAAGCCTGAGGCCGTATCGATTGAACGTCGCATCGACGAAAAGGGTGTGCTGTTGGAATTGACCGTTGACCCAGAGGACCTTGGCCGTGTCATTGGCAAGCGTGGTGCGACGGCTCAGAGCGTCCGCACATTACTAAGGGCCTTGGGCACCAAGAACGACGCCCGCTATAATCTTAAAATTGTAGACGTTGATCGCCCAGGCGGTGGCGCACCAGCACCGGCCGACGACGCAGTCGCTAGCGATGATAATTCCACTCCAACCAACCAAGACGAAGAGGAAGTTAAACCATCAGAATCCGAGATTGAAAAGCCTGTGGAACAAACAACAGATAAGCCTGTGGAAGAAAAAGAGTCGATGGCAACGCGTACGAGAAAAGAGCTTGCGGACCTCGATGATCTAGACATATAATAGCTTTAGGTTCGAAATGCGAACGAAAAACAAAAATCAAAAAAGCTCGTGCGAGCAGCAGTAAAGTTGAGAGCTTTATGTGGCAAAATGACCCCTATACCAAGGGGTCTTTTTGTTTACTCGAGCGACTCAGGTAAGTCGTCGATCGTGCTGAGAGCCGCGTTTCTTGCTGCTTGCAGTCGCCTAAGGTGATCGGATGGTTCAAGTCTTTCAGGGTCAATGAGCATGTTTTCACCCAGGGTCAGTAGCGTCTTAATAACATCACCCTGTTCCTCGTGGGATAAACGGCTAAGTTGAGCCGCAAAGAAGGCAGGGTTGTCAGACTCACAGGTGGTTGTAGTCTCGGGGGCTTGGCTGGTCTTACCCGCTCGAAAAAACTGAACCGATACGCGATTGAGAGCCCCCATTTTATAGCGTGAACTAATAACCACTCTTGATATAAAAGAACCAGCTTTACGTGTTGATTGAAGACCTTGTCGGTTTGAATAAAGCCAAACAGTATCGTCATCCTCTGGTACGATTAAAACTCCATGGTTACGGTGGGTAATCGCAGAAGAATCGACAAATGCATAATAGATTGTCTCACCAAGTTCGGCAGCCCAGCGGGCACGAAGCGTGAGCGGTGAGGAGTCAAACTCTGGTGAACTGTTTGGAGAGCCACGTCGTGTTACCTCTGTCATATACTTTAATCCAAACACAAATTGGGTAAAACAGCAACCACTCCCATCTGCGCCACCCCTAACATTATTACTTCAACGGTCTGGATGCCGAGTGCGTGCGGAATGTGCCATTGAAGTAATAAGATGAGGGTGGCGCAGGGTATACTAAGTTTATGACAACGCGCAAAATCCAGGTTATTACACTTTTCCCAGAGATGTTCACGGGTGTATTTGGTAACTCTATGCTGTGGAAAGCACAGGATCGTCAACTAGTGCATCTGAGCACGATTAATCTGCGCGAATTCGGCCTAGGCCAGCGCCGTCAGGTAGACGATACTCCATATGGTGGCGGTGATGGCATGTTGCTAAAACCCGAACCTCTCTTTGCGGCTGTTGAGGCAGCCAAAAAGAATGACCCAAAGGCACTTGTAGTACTTATGACCCCACGAGGTGAGCGTTGGGAACAGACTAAAGCTCAGCAGCTGGCTGATGTCGGAGTCGGGCTTATCATCATCTGTGGTCGCTATGAGGGCTACGACGAACGTGTTACAACTGTCGTCAATCGTCAGATCTCGGTGGGTGATTACGTACTAACTGGCGGAGAAATCCCGGCAATGATCCTCGTAGACAGTATCACGCGGCTTATCCCAGGCGTTTTGGGTGGTGAGAACAGTGCTGCACTTGAGAGTTTTAGCGATGGTGAAACACTCGAATATCCCCAATACACCCGACCTGCCGATTTCAGGGGCATGAAAGTCCCCGATGTGCTCCTAAATGGAAATCACGCCGAAATCGCTGCCTGGCGTAAGAAGAACTCTCCACAAAAACCAGCCTAACTAAACAAGCTCGCCGAGTTAGGCGAGCCGTCAAGGGCCAAGGTAAACGGTGGCAGATGTTTTTAGGCGGAGACGGATGCCTAAAACCTCTCTCCAAACCGTTTACCGTGGCAAATGGATAAAGAGTTGTTGTGGTGATTACAAGCGAGGACTAGGCTTTTTGTTTTACGAGGTGTTTGTTTGCCTTTATCGCTTAAGATTAATACTACAAGTAGGCTTCTGAAAGCGCAAGCACTTTATACCAAAATTACAACATACCTTGTAAGAAATGTCGCAGGTGACACGTTATACTAAGTATGTATAATGAGGATCAGATATGGCTTTACTAAATAAACTTATTAAGCCGGTCTACGCCCACTGCGATGTGCCGTGTGGTATCTATGAAACTGACACAATGCGGCATGCCGCCGAGACGTGCCTCAAGATGATCGACAAAATCGAGACTCTTCCGGCTAGCGAAGAAAAATCCGACACCCACAATAATTTTATTCGCATGGTTGTGACCAAAGAAAAACATGCACAATTGTGCAAAGACCAGATTTATATCTTGTGGAGCGATTATTTTAAGCCAGAGCATCTGCAAAAATTTCCTGATCTGCACGACAAAATGTGGCAGGCGGCTAAGCAATGTGGCAAGGTTAAGCAGTCTATTGGCCGGGACGGGGCTCAAAAACTGCTTGATATGGTGGCTGGCATATCTAAGATGTTCGAGGAGTCAAAAGTCTAAATGTTTGTTTTACGCCGCGTCGAGGGGGTTAGTATGGCACCGACATATCCGCATGGCAGGTTGGTGCTGGCTTGGCGCTGGCGACGGCCGAAAGTTGGTGATGTAGTCATTGTGCGTCATCACCGCCTCGAACTCATCAAACGCATCCACCAACTTGAAGACGACAAAGTCTTTTTGTTAGGAGATAACCCCCAAGAAAGCACCGATAGCCGCCATTATGGATGGTTACCGTCACATTCGATCCTGGCGGTTGTAATAGGTGGGCGACGCAATGTTGAGACTGCCTAAACCAACCCCACCGCCGGCAATTGTCAGCAGACCGTTAATATTGGTTTCATATTTATCTATTGTGGGGCTAGTTTTTTTGGTGCTATGGCAGCTAATTTCGATTAACAGTTTTATCGTGTACGTTGCATCGTACCTTGGCGGCCAAATTACTAACATGACCCTGACATTCGCACTGCTGCTGGTTGTAACCGAGATCTTCGCGCTGCCTTTTTTGCTGCGCTTGCATTTGAGTCCGCTTGCCAGATTATGTAGTGCTGCTTGCGTGTTGTTGGTACCGGTCGTGTGGTCTGTGCTCACACTTCTGAACCAGCCATTCAACGCGACGTACATTGTGCTGGACGTCGTTGGTCTGGTGTGGGGTGCGACAGCCTTTTGGGCCATGGGCGGGGTACAGGCGCTCATTCCCAAAACCCAATGACCGAACTCGCAATTAAGTTGTTAATTGTAATCGGGCTTTATGGCCTGGTTTTTGTTGGGCTCGAGGTACTAGCAACCCGCTATAAACCCTCGGCTGAACGGGCGCGGAAACTGGCGCATATATTAGCTGGACTTGGTGCGGCATTGCTGCCGGCTTTCTTGACATATCCAGAGATCGGACTGGCCGGGGTCCTACTGATTATTGGTATGGCTGTTTCGATGAAAAGGCAAATCTTCACATCGGTCCACGGTGTTGACCGTACCACCTACGGCGAGCTCTATTTCCCGCTCGGTATTGTTTTGTGTGCACTACTATTCCCTGATGTGTTGCTTTACACCTACGCCATGCTGGCAGTTGGTATTAGCGACGCACTAGCCAGCTTGGTTGGGCAACAGTACGGCAAGCGCGAATTCCACTTGCTAGGTTCACATAAAAGTTACGCTGGCAGCGGCGCGTTTTTTGTTTCAGCCGTACTAATTGGGTTACTACTACTTATGACGTTGACTACAATTCCGTTTATAGCCGCGGGTTTTATAAGCATCATTGCTGCCGCGATTCTAACCGTCATTGAAGCAGCCTGCAGTAAAGGTTTTGACAACCTGGCCGTGCCGCTAGTCGCGGGCGGTTTATTCTGGTTACTCCAAATGGCTGGTCTACTCGGTTGAGTTTGAGAAGTTAGTAGAGTATAATTCATCTGTTAATGGCGAG